>NZ_JAAZWB010000084.1 GCF_012524115.1 Bacillus sp. RO1
TGCCCAAAATCATCCTTATTTTCAACATCTAACCACACTTCAAATGTTATGAAAAATTAAACCTTATAGAAATATTGAGAATAAGCGAGAAAACAAGAGTTATCTCTTTCTTTATAGAGGGAGTTTAATGGAATACGGTTAAAACTTTACGTACTTAAAAAACGTCTAAGTATTATAGGGGAATTGGAAATTATGTATGGAGGTTTTAATGTGAATAGGTTAATAGTTCTATTAGGAATTGGTTTAGTTTTCTTTCTTTTTTCAACCTTAGCAACCTGGTATGAAGGTGCCGAAATTGTGGATAGACCCTTTGAATGGAAGTATTCAACTCCTTTCTCTGGTTCGGTACAAAAAGCTAGTGATATTTCAAGACTTGATTACTTTGTTTATGCCGTAAAGTATAAACCGACCTTCCCAGTCGTGATGGCGTTAAGTAGTATATATCTAATTATCACTGTCGGGTACTATACTTTAAGAAGCAAGAAAAATGTTTTTGCGATTTTCCTATCATTTATAGCAGTGGTACTGTTTGTATTAGGGTTGAAAATGGTCTCCTCTGTTACTGAAGGGGCTCAGATTATATCCTATGTCTTACTATCTTGTAGTGCACTTTGTCTTATCGCAGCTCTTTTCCAGTATGTAAGACCAAAGGTGAGCTTTTTAGAGAGGATAGATTAAGGGACAATTAGATTATTACTATTTGACCAACTTAGAAATTCGGAGTTTCCATTATCGTTATATGGATTTTTAACTCAACAAACTAGGAGCGATTGCAGCAGTCGTTTCTAACTTAAAAAGAAGGCAGTGGACTCTAAACTTTAAATTAAAGAATGAAAAACTAATCGTTTGATGATTTTTTGGTATTGCAAAAAAAAACGGGGTGATAAAATGGAAGGATTTTCACATTATTTAGATTTAACTAATCCATCAATAAATACAAGCAAAGAAAGTTACCGCTTTAATTTAAATAAGAAAAATTGGAATAACGTAGTAAGTTATTGTCTAAGAAAAGCAGATTGTTTAATAGTTAAGTACTGGGCGGGAGATTTAAATGTTTCAGAAGAATTTCAGGTAAGTACGAAAGCATATAAGTTATTAGAGCCATACAAATTAAATGAAAAACCAATTGAACAAGGTATGCGTGCTAGCTTTTATAGAGTTGACGCTGGGGTAGAGGATATTTTATTAAAATCCAAATCACCTAGTATTCCTACGGAAGTATTTGATTTTCAATTACTAAAAGGAAATGAGCTACTGTTACACTCTTTTAATAGTGGCTCGAGTTTGTTTTTTAATGTTAATAAAAATGAGTTGACCGATTTGTTACAAATAATCGCTTCAGAATATATTGTCAAAATTAGATAAAGAGCATCATATGTATTATTTCTCACTATACACAACCTATTAATATTGAATTGATAAGAGCAATTACTTGTTGATGTTCGCAATATTGTAAGTTATTAAAGACTTTGTGTTTCTTTTTTTATTGCCCTTTCAAGACTATTTAATAAGTTTACGTTTAGCAATGTTGTTTTCCTTAAATAAATTGAAATGGAATAAAAGGTCTTCAACAATCTAGGAGCGATTACCCAAGTAGCGGTTCGCTCCTTAAATAAGTTTTAATAGTATTTACCGGATACCTACTTGCTTGGCTTACAGGAAATAAAACATAACTTTGATAATTTTATATTCCACCTTTTAGAGCATATAAGAAATGCTTCGTTCGGTTAAAACTATTTATTGTTATCAATGTAATATTTTTAAATATATTAATAATAAGTAATGGAGAGATTGAGTACAAACTTATTTGTTATTAAAATTAGAGGAGGACCATATCAAGAGGAAGATAGGGGATTGAAAATGAAAAAAATGATAGGTATTTTGATTATTGTTTCATTAGTTATTACGGCAGTCTATCTACATTTTACTGATAAACAAAATAGTGTAGCAGGTAATAGCCCCGGTGATTCTGCAACTGATTTTGAATTACAAGCATTAGATAGTACACAAACAAGTCTATCAAGTTATAAAGGGAAACCAATCATACTTAATTTTTGGGCTTCTTGGTGTGAGCCTTGTGAAAATGAAATGCCTGAGTTAGAAAAATTCCATACGGAATATAGCGAAGAGGTTGTTGTAATGGGTGTTAATATTACCAGTCAAGAAATAAGTGAGCAAAGTGTCCGAAATTTTGTAAATGATTTAGATATATCATTTCCGATTTTATTAGATACAGAAGGTGTTTTTAGGCATTATCAAGTCTTGAATTTACCTACCACATACTTTATTGATTCAAATGGAAAGATAGTAGACAGTTATCCTGGAGAATTAACGTTCGAGATATTAGAAAAATATAAAGCGAAACTGAAATAAAATAATTGAATAAAACCAAACAATTTATTTTAGTATATTCCGCAATCTAGGAGCTTTTCTTTAATAAGATAATATTATAAGATCTTCAACAATCTGGGAGCTTAATTAAGATAAAATAGAGCTCATCGTGAAAAAGGCTTGTACCCGACTGTCTCCTTTTGAAACATCCAGAACAATCACTGGGTTCATCTACCAATCTGCTCCTATAATAATTTAATTAGTCGGTAACCCCTAAGCTCCTTGTAATGCCATAAGTTCGCTTGGTTAATGGGATCCATGTCTCAACCAGCTAAAACATGTTTATACAAGTAGGGGGCGAACAGTTTTACTGACGTCAAATCCCACAAGCGCTACGCTCTACCCCGACTACCGCTATCATAAGACCTTTCAAAAAAGGTCAACCAGAATAAGAGGAGAAGAGGCTGACCTAATAATACGCTCGAGCGCAATCCATATAAGGATATGTGCTTGTTTTCATTTTTGGACCATTTGATTGAGTAAATATATTTATTAATCACACTAAATTTTTACAAATGTTATTATTAAATTAATAAAAATGATGACTCTGTATGCAAAGCGTCGTACAGCGAACCTAATAAATTTATAGTATAGTAGGTGTACTAATGAAAAAATGGATTATCCAAGCGTTAACGAAACTAACCAACAGCCTTACCAAGCTCCAGACCAAACTAGCTACCGGTGAAAACAAGCCTAAAAGTTTGTTCGAGGACTTAACGCCAAGCACTGACATTGATGAAAATGGTAAATATGCAGAGGCAATATCTTGGGGCTTGGAGAATGACAATGTGAAGAACATTGCATTGACTGGGCCATACGGTTCAGGAAAGAGTAGTGTACTTAAGACGTATGAAAAAAAGCATGGAAATACGTACCATTTTTTAAATATCTCGTTAGCAACTTTTCAGCCACAAGAAGGGAAAAACGAAGAGGATGACCTAGAGAAAAGCATCCTCCAACAAATGATATATCGAGTCAAGGATCGTACCATTCCCTTTTCGCGATTCAAGCGCATTAAGCATGTGAAAAATCGCAGTATTATTCTTTTTCTCACATTATTGGTAGCCTCAGTGACAGCTAGTATCTATCTATTTCAACCAACATACCTAAAAGACAACTTTCAGGGGACTCTACTTCAACAAAATTTCATTAGTGGACAACCTTTAAACATCTTATGGACCTTTTTTCTGATTACAGTCACCTTGTTGTTTCCATTTGTCTTTTTAAAAAATATTTACAGCTTGATCCGCGGCAATCTAAACTTTAATAAAGTGACAATTGCCAATGCGACGATTGAAAAAAATAACGTGGATGCTCAATCCATCTTTGATAAATACCTCGATGAAATTCTTTATTTCTTTGAAGCTACTAAGTATGATGTTGTAATTTTCGAGGATTTGGACCGATTTGATAACTTAGTTATATTTGAGAGCTTACGAGAGTTGAATGCGCTTATCAACAACTCCGAGCAAATCAAACGGAGGGTTGTGTTTATATATGCCGTTAAGGATGAAATCTTCGGTGTCGTCGATAAGGACAGCAGCAAGATGCAAGATACGATTGACTTCAGCAAAAATCGCACGAAATTTTTTGATTTTATCATTCCTGTCATCCCGATTATTAACTCCTCAAATTCGATAGATAAATTAACGGAGAAAATTGACAAATTAACGTACACAGACAAAATAGACAGGAGTTTCTTAAACGATGTGACGATTTACATAGATGATATGCGGATTTTAAAAAATGTTTTTAACGAATTTATTATTTACAAGGACAAGCTTGGGGGCATCGACCTTGATTTGAATAAACTCTTAGCTATGGTCATCTATAAAAATATCTATCCGTTTGACTTCTCGCAATTGCAATATAAGAAGGGACTTGTCTACGATGTTTTACAAAATAAATCCGTGATTATTCGCACTCGAACGCACACGCTAGAAACGGAAATTGAAACGCTAGAGTTAAAGATTAAAGGGACAGAGCAAGAAACACTGACTTCATTAAGAGAATTGCAAGTGAGTTATTTAGATGAGTTAGGGATTTATAAACCGAATAGATACCAGAACTATGCTATTAACATTGGGGCAACAAGCTATAACAATAACAATAGCTATAACGAACAAAATTTTTTCGATAATCTGAAACAGACAGACAGAGTTAACTATAACTTGCCCAACCGTGGTAGCGGTCAGACCAAAGCCGAGCAAATCGCGACTGTCTTCGACACCAAGCAAAACTACTTTGAGCGAGAGGAATATATAAAGATACGTGAAGAAGACAGAATAGATCTCCTCAAGGAAGAATTAGCCGAGCTAAAACAACAAAAAACAGAAACTAGCGCCAAATCCTTGAAAGAATTAATCGAAGAAAGCGACCCTAAAGATGTTTTCTCGGAGGGTATTTATGATAAAAAGCTGTTAATTTACCTGCTACGTCATGGATATATTGATGAGATGTATAACCACTATCTCACTTACTTCCATCCAGGTAGCTTAACTGAAACAGATATGAAATTCATCTTTAGTGTCAAAAATCATGAACCGTTAGAAGCACATCATTCTCTGAACAATATCGATAAAATTATTGAACGTTTGAATGGTAATGAATTTAAACAGGTGGAAATCCTCAATTATTATTTACTTAACCATCTGATGGAAAATAGTCATCGTGAAACTTACCAAACTTTTTACGACACCATTATTACCCAGCTAGCCAACGAAAAGAAAGAATCCATCGATTTTATTGACGGGTTCAGGCGAACAGCGACGCAAAAGAAACGGTTTATCCAATCCATCTGTAGAAAATGGGACAATATATGGCATTTTATCGAGAAGGAATCTAATTTCTCAGCGGAAGAAAAGGATAGTTATGTATCTGACATCCTAGCCTTTGCCAACATAGACGATATTAAAAAGATTAACAAAGGAGAGAAACTATCAGATTTTATCGCGC
This sequence comes from Bacillus sp. RO1, assembly GCF_012524115.1. Classification (GTDB taxonomy): domain Bacteria; phylum Bacillota; class Bacilli; order Bacillales; family Bacillaceae_I; genus Sutcliffiella_A. The sequence continues at coordinate 5,347 of NZ_JAAZWB010000084.1, forward strand.
GACATCATGATTTTCTAACAATAGCACCAACAGATAACAACAAACGGATGCAGATATTACTAGAACTGGATGTGAAATTTCTGGGCTTGGAAAAACTATCGAGCGATCAGGATCTTATCGATAATGTGGTTGAAAAGGAGTTATATAAAATTAATCCAAGTACATTAGCAACCATCCTTGGAGTAACTATGGAACAATTATCTTATTCTTTCATTAAGCAAACGGATCGACAAGATGTCCAAAATTATATTGATTCAAATATAGAAATATACGTAGATCAAGTACTTTTAAAAGTGGCGATCAAGGAGGAAACAGAGCATGCGCTGATTGATTTATTGAATCGTAAAGATGTCTCAATGAATCTAAAAGAAAAAGTTATTGTAGAGCAACCTGTAGTAATTTCCAATATCGCCAATATAAATCATGAAATTTGGCCAGTGCTTGTTAGTTTCAAAAAAATTAAGGTAACCTGGTCAAATGTGGTAGCTTATTTCCAAGAGGGGGAAAGCTTTGATGAGGATTTAGTTAACTTTCTTAATAACCCAGAAGTTGCAAGCGAGCTATCTAAACATTATATAGGGGATGCAGAGAAGTTTGATATAGATACTGTGGAAAAAGTATCTGAAGCAATTATAAAAAATCAGGAGATTACAGAAGAGTCCTTTGAGGTATTAACAAGCAGCATCTCAAAATTCAGCTACTTTCCAGTTGATTCCATACCTATGAAAAGAGTAGAAACAATGATAATTCAGGGTGTGCTAAAACTGAGTAATGAGAACTTTCAATCATTGAAAGCAAATTACAACAACCTTGTTTGCTTATACCTGGAGGAAAATATAGATCAATTTATTGAAAATATGGATAACTATCCGTTGGAACATGATAGTGTGGTGCAGCTATTTCATTCAGAGCGCGTCCCGGAAAAGTATAAAATCCGTTTGATTGAGGGACTTGACGTAGCTGGCTTATTAAAAGAAGATACAGCATTTTTTGAGGGATTGGCTGACTTTATCCTCGAAAATCATGTGCAAGTATCCAAGGAAGTTTTTGACTGGCTAATGGCTGTTGATATGCGTGTTGATAATAAGCTCATTCTAATCAGTAAGCGAATAGAAGAGTTTGATTTTGTTACTATTACAGAATTGTTAACAAAATTGGGTGATCCCTATGCGGAGATAGCTGAAAACGGAAAGCGTCCTCAAATTAGGAATAATGAAGTGCACCGAAAATTTGTTCAGGCTCTTGAGGATAAACACTATATATCTTCATCTCGAGTAAATGGAAGAAATATCAGGATTAACACCAGGTTTAAAATGGAAGAGGTTTAGAGGACGCCGATTTTTTTCAGCTAACATACTGGGCTAACTAGTTGCCAGGTTTGTTGTTCAAATCTCTTAATGTTTTAAGTATGCGAACAGCCTCCAAGTTACCTTTTTAAAACTTGGTAATAAAACAGAATGATCATTTTTTAGATATAGAGATGAATAATTAGAACAGTATTCAACATTCAATTAAAGAGCGCTATCCTCAAACAAGGATTAGCGCTCATTTTTCATTTTCGGACGAAATTTATTAAATAAGCCTATATATTCTTTATCTTAATCGACATGGAGATATGATTAGTGTTTAATTTCCAAGCCAAGGTCTGCATGGATTCAGAGTATAAAAAAGAGATTATTAGTTAAAGATTATCATACGTAAGCACTTGATAGAGAAGGAGGTTCATTGATGAGAGAGTATTGGAAGAGTGAGATTAAGGAAGAATCAACGAGGACGATTATGAATGAATATTTGCTAGGTTTAAAACTGGCCAACAAATCAGAAAAGACTATCAGAAATTATCGTTGGTTTTTAGAACGATTTTTCGCAGAGTGTACAGTTCCTTTAAAACTATTAACAGCTGAAGAAGTGAGAAAGCATTTGAAACAGTTTACTCAGGGAAAAAAGGAACGGACAGTAGACGCTTACTTATCCGCACTGACTTCATTTTTTCAATTTTGTCTAGCTGAAGAGTACCTAGAAAATGTAGTAATTAAAAAAAGATGGAGACCTAAAATCCCACAGTCCTTGCCCAAGTATTTAAATGAAATGGAATACTCTAAGGTGAAAATTGTGGCGGAGAATTTGGCTCCTCGTGATCGTGCGTTAATTCTATTTTTATTTTCGTCTGGTTGCAGGAGTTCAGAAGTTTCTACCCTTTTAATCCAAGACGTCAATCTAGAAAAAAGAACAGCAGAGGTAACTGGGAAAGGAAAGAGAATTCGAAATGTACACTATTCTGAGGAGTGTTCCATTGCCCTGAACGAATATCTTCACTCCAGACCCTATAAGAAGGAGGAACCGCTATTTATATCTCATTCAGGTCAACCTTTAACCACCTACACTATTTATTCCATTACTAGAAAAATTGGTACTAAGGCTGGACTACCAAAAACGTTACATCCGCATTGTTGTCGTCATACGTTTGCAACGAACATGTTAGCAAGGGGAGCAACCCTTGAATTAATAGCGGATGAATTGGGACATGTAAACTTGAATACGACACGTATTTATGCACGTATTTTATCGGAAGATATTATTTCCGCTTATCAAAATAAAATGGGGTAGTGAATTATGAAAACAGATGTAATCCAATCGTTTTTGGAAGATAACCGCTCTCGCTATAGCGCGGAGACATTAAGAAGTTATAAACTTTCCCTCCATCAATTCTTTTCATTTTGCAGGAAAAATTACGATGAAGTGAAAGCGACAGATATAAGGGCATGGCTTGCTTCCATGGTGGAAGAAGGTCTGAGTAAAAATACTATTCATATTAAGCTAGCAGGCTTAAAATCCTTTTACCAGTATTGTATAGAAGAGAATATCTTGAAAAACCCCCCTACGTTAACTGTAAAAGCCCTTAAAAAAGATGATTCTCTACCATACTATCTAAGTAAGCGCCAAGTTGCACAACTTCAAGAATTAACAAAGGGGGATTATCAATTCCGTCCCATTATTGAAACCCTATATGCCACAGGAGTGAGGGTTAGTGAGCTATTACACATCAAACTAAAAGAAATAAAATGGGATACGCGCCAAATATGGATACATAAAGGAAAAGGAAATAAAGAACGTTTTGTCCTTTTTACCCATGATTGTGCAGAACGGCTAAAGTGGTATCTCGACAAGCGGGAAGTTTATAGCGAGTATTTATTTTGTAATCGAAGAGGGATGCCGCTACACCGGGAATATATTCAAAAAAACTTTCGTAGCTTCTCCAAAACACTTGGTTTTAAAATCACCCCACATACCTTGCGTCATACCTTTGCTGCCCATTTAGCGGAGAAGAATATGCCACAAAGTTACATTCAGGAACTTCTAGGCCATGTTGATATTAATAGTACCCGCATTTATACAAGACTGATGGAACATGCACGAAAAAAACAATATGATCTTTACAATTAAAGAGGTGAAAGAATGAGTAATTACTGGGAATTAACGAAAACATTACCCATAAAAGTCAATCAAGAAATCGTAGGAGAGTTTTTAATGAGTTTAAAAATATTAAACAGAAGTAAAAACACGATTAAGGTCTATCGCTTTTTTCTAGAAAGATTTTTTGGAGAAATGAAGGAGCCATTTACGTTGTTATCCTCCCATACAATCCTTGAATGGTTCCAACATAATGAAGCACATCATAGTCAGGCAACACTAAGACTACGATTAAGTATCCTTTCTTCCTTTTATAACTTTTGTGTAGCAGAAGAGTTGGTGGAAGTATCTCCTGTTAAGAGTAGATGGTTTCCTCGCCTTCCTCAATCCATCCCGAAGTATCTAGAAAAGGGGGAAATTGCCAAAATGCGAAGCCAAAGTGAGTTAATGTCCCTAAGAAATCAGGTGTTAGTTGAATTTATGCTTACGACGGGATGTCGAGTAAGTGAAGTTAGTGAGTTAAATAAAGAGGATGTAGATTTAGAAAACCGTATAGCACGTGTAGTCGGGAAAGGGAAGAAAATTCGCTATGTTCATTTTACCGAAAAATGTGCCTATCTATTGGAACGGTATTTCTCTGTTAGACCTACGTTCCCGAATAGCCTTTTTATTTCTTGGAAAGGAAAACGTTTAAGTGTTCGAACTATCCAAGATATTATCAGGAAGATAGGAGAGGATGCGGGCTTGTCCTCCAGTTTGAACCCACATCGTTTGCGCCATACATTTGCTACAGAATTATTAGCCAAAGGAGCAGAGTTGTCATTTATTGGAGATGAACTAGGTCATCGGGATATTAGGACCACCCAAATCTACGCTCGTCTTCCGAAAAGAGAAATCATGGTACTATATCGAAAATATATGGGATAGGAGGGGCTTCCTTGATGACACTACAAACATGTTTGACGCAGTTTAGAGATGAGTATATGTTTCGATTGGAAGAAACCACCTTATATTGTTATCTGCTAGCGGTTAATCAACTCATCGAATATGGTAATAAACCACTTGAGGAAGTCATGTCTAGTGATATTAGAAGGTGGATGTCTTTTTTAGATGCACGTGGATATAAACCGGTCACCTTAAAAACAAAACTAGCTGGCATTAAGTTATTTTTCAAGTTCTGTGTGGAAGAAGGAATCCTTTCCAAGAATCCAGTTGAATCCATACCTTATCCAGAAGTAAATGATACATTGCCACATTACTTACAAATGAGTGAATTAGCGCTGTTACGAACAATCTTGAAGGGACGAATAGAGGAAAGGGCAGTTATTGAGATATTTTTTGCAACGGGTGTACGATTAAAGGAGTTAGTTTCAATGAAAAAGGAAGAAATTTATTGGCCAGATCGCATGATTACCATTCCTAAAGGGAAACGTAAAAAAGAAAGAATCGTCTTATTTACAAGAGAGGCCGGAGAACATTTAAAAGCCTATTTAGATGTACGTGAGGATGAGCTTCCATTTGTCTTTGTAAACTATTCGAGAACAGGTGAGATGTGCCCTCGTACCATTCAATCCAGATTTGATAGTTATTCCAAAAAGCTGGGAAGACATGTTTCTCCACATACGTTACGTCATACATTCGCAGCACATTTATCAAGAAGAGGGATGCCCTTTATGGCCATTCAAACACTGCTAGGGCATAATAGTCCTCATCAAACCCATTTATATACACGGCTTTATCATCAAGCACGAAAAGATATGTACGATGAATGGATGTAAGTAGTATGCGTATAATACAATTTTAACGAACACATGTTCTTTCTTGTTGTTAGCTTCGTGCCGTTTTGTTTTTAAGATTCTTTGCTTTTAGCTTTGCTCTTCCTTCGCTTAATAAATGATATAGCCCCAATAAGGTAGCAGCTGTGGCGAATTCAACGTAAAATTGTCCATTATTAAGTATGTACAAGATTTGTTCTGAAGTTGATAAAGATTGTTTATCTAATCTGTATAAAAGTGGGATCAGTTTAATACAAAACCCATAATAAAAAATATATACTATTACTCCTATTAGAATTGAGTAAGTAGCGATAAACGATACTTTATCGTTTATATAAGACCTGAAATTGTCCCATTTCCCTACAACCTCTTTGTTAGGGTTATGTGCTGATTTCAAGGTTAAGTAGGTAATAGAGCTGCCGGCCAATATACCAATTATTACAGAGGCCATAATATTCATACCTACTATCTGCAGAATAATTGGAAGGAGTATCAATATATATACGAAAAGAATAAGATACACCAAGATTGTTTTGTTTTTCATATTTTATCCTCAATATTTTTATAATCTGTATTTAGGTCAATAAGAAAGTTAAAAGTTTTCTATGTTTGAATTTATAAAGATTTTTAAGTAGCTATCAAAATTGACTTCAACTAGCTCGTGAGCACTGCCCCATTCATAATATTTAATCCGACTAAGAAAGGTGCTGAAAGCTGGTTCAGCCTTAAGCAAAGAAATAATAAATTTATTCTTTTCTCTTGTTGAACGGGTAGTCGATTCTTCATTACGGATGATAGTGCGAACAATCCCTAATAATATATCCGTAATTTCTATTCCAACTTCAGTTTGTTTTGGGTAATAATCAACTTCTTTGATCGTGAATCTTTCACCTCGATAAATTGATTGTATATTTAACTGCTGAAAAAGCTGAGTCCTTAAGTCATATTTATTATTATGATATTGTGAATCATCCTCAATAAAAATTTGAGTATCAAGATGAACATGAGAGCCGTATCCACGTAACAAGCCATAAATTATTCGTTCAGGAAACTTCATGAAAATTGTTTGATCAGCAATATCTGGATACATATTGGCTAATTTTTTTGAGTTTTGCTCAATTTTAGATTGATTGTATGAGATTACGTTCATTGTCAAAAGTCTTTCGTCTTTAAGAATAGTACGTAATATCTTCCAAATTTGATTCCTTTTTTTACTGTCACCGTTATAATCGGTCCAATGAAGTTTTGAAGTTTTAATGATCTCATTGAGTTCCTGAATAGCCGATGAACTGTAATATTGTGATGGAATGAGTAAGCCCGCCATCAAGTGAGGATGTTTTTGATTTTTACCGCTTTCGTCAAAGAAAACTTTTATAGAATGGTTAGAAAATGGTTGCTGCATATAGACGCCTCTTTACACCTTTATTTTTATAGTGGATAATGGTATTATTAATATTACGAAGTAATATATTAGGGTATAGTAATACATAACTTGTTGCGCCCTATAATTAGCGACACGTTATTTATTGCTTTGGTGTACTACTCACTGTGCCAATTAATTAACGGTGCGTAGCGCTAATACCCAAGTAAAAGGACTAGAAATTATTTCTAGTCCTTTTATTATAACAAACATACATTCTCTTGGTCTACACATCTTTTCGTTAAATTAGAATTTCACGCAAAGATTAAGAGAGGCCTCTTACCTTGTATTAAATAGGTTTTCATTTTTTTCGGTAAAAAATTTTATCTCTATAATTAGCTCACTTCTGCATTGTTAAAATATCTTTTTTTAGCGAAGGGAAAACTTTTTCCATCAAAACACCTCTTATTTCACCAACACTTACAAATCTTCCTTCTTTAGCTCCAATACCTCTTAATATAAATTTTTTCAACTCAATATTTTTTTCTTTATTATAATTTGAGGTGCGGCCAGTAAGTAAAAAATAAACAACTTTAGATAATGCATAAGTTTCATGTCTTATTTCATAATTTTCAAAACCTATAAAATCTAAATCAGAATAGTCATTAATAGCCCCTTTTACTTCCGTACCTACTCTTGTTAATTTACTTTCAGGACGTTTTACTAATCCAAAATCACAAACTTTCAACATAATTCGATCTTCGTACTGTTTAATTAGTATATTTTGATAGCTAATATCGCGGTGTAATATTGCTTTTGAATGAATGTATTCAAAAGCTAACATCAACTGATTAACTAACATTCTCCTTGTTTCAAAAGAAATAGAAGCGTTATTATATTTATAAAATTTTTCTAAAGTTTTATCAGCAATTTCCATAGTGTACTCATGTTTGTGGGTATTATATTTATAAGCCTTGATAATAAAAGGAGAGTCAAAAGACTTTAATAGTTTATATTCAAGCTCAAACCTTTTTAATTCATCTTCTCTGAGATTAGGTTTCGCTCTTTTTAAAGCAAACTCGGTTTCATAATGGGGGTCGGTGTATTTAAAAACCGTAGCATATGAACCTCCACCTATTTTCTGAATAGCTAACGAGTTAAAAGTAGATACTCTTTCTATTTCAGTGACATCTAGTTTAGTAAAGATAGGTTTACCTTCAATAATATCTATTCTTTGAAAATCATCTGGTATAGAACTACCACCGCTTTTTGTAAGAAAATCCCTACATTTCATTATTAGATTAGAGTAATAGTCATCTAATTTAAATCTATATTCTATAAATTCATTTGTGGTAGCCTGAAAAATTTGTATTTGTTCAATTATGTCTAATAGCATTCTACTTTCATCTGCATTATAATGGCCACCATAACCTGGATTATTTTTATGGTTCATAAATGAAAACAAATCATTAATTGTACTATGAAATATCGAAAGAATTGAAAGTTGCTGAGAATTAGAAAACACAGAACTGTAAAAGCCTTTATACATAATAGCTTTTTCAGTTTTATATTGTTTTTCTAGTTGATCTAATTTTATTTGAAAGAAATTTTCTATATGGTTGGACATAAATTACCTCGTTTCCATGGATTAAAAAATATTAATTTGACTTAGTAAAATTCATAAGAGGCAAATTAATTGCACCAAATATTGTCTTTTATTACACTATTTCCCCTTAAATTTTCAATTGTTAATGGAGTTATGTTCTAATTATATAAGGCCACTATGATGTTGATGTTCTATTCTTGTTACCAATCTAATTTCCGAACCTCTTCAACCTCTATGATCAGAGGTTTAATGGGGTGGAAGAACCCATCATTCATTGTGATGTGTAGAATTTCAGACAAACTCTTCTTCTCGTGCTCTTTAAATCTCATGTGGTGATTCAGATGTTCTCAAGTTTCAAGTAGTTGAATGAATCCTCGAACAGAATCGGGAAAGTTATTTTCATGTAGTTTGGTTTGAAAACCTCGACCTTCTCAACCTTCTTCTTTCCTTGGTCCACCAGTATCGTCCCAGCATCCTCTCCGATCTTTATCAGTACCTTCATGTTTAATCTGTCTCCTTCCTCAACCTTCTGATCTCTTTGTGATTCATTATCCTGCGCCTATGAAAATACTTCAATTAAGCAGAAAAAAGCTTTTAAAAATAAGATTATGCCTCTTGCTATAATTGCAGTGCTATTGACAATGCCTGTTGGCAGCTTTAAGTATGTAGGAATTGCTCTTGGCTAGTAATTCCATATAATAGGATATTTATAATTTAAATTATCTATAACGTTCTTCAAAGTTTCTCCAAATTTCGTCACTCTTTTCACTTGGAACTTCTTGAATTATTTGTGAATCAAATAATATTTGAAAGGTAGTTGGATCTATAATTTTTCTAATACCGTTATTAAAAGGATCATTAATAATTCTAGTTAGTGTGTTTGGCTCCCCCATATCTAACAAGATGGAACCACTATACCTAATTTCAAATTTTTGTTTAAAATTTGCTATTTGCTTTGCAGCTAATGGACTATAAACCTGTGCTACTCCTCCAGGGCCAAATCGATACTCCTGTGTAACTATAAATTTTCCGGCGATTGCTTGCCAAGAGGACCATTTTTCTTCATTTTCTTTATAACGTATCTCAAAAATATGCTTAGTTTGTTCAACCATTGATTTATTAGCCAAAATGATAATTTTGTCTCCCAAGCTTTGCATATTTCTCGTAAATGATCGAGATTTTCGATAAGTAGTATTATACATTTCATAATTACAAAGATTCTCTTTATCTATTTTAAGAATATTACTCATTTGCTCATCCTTAATATGGTTAAAACAATCATAGCACGCTATTTCAATTGACCGAACAAATGGAGTATCACTAAATTCTCCATTTTCAAATTGAATGATATCATTTAAAACATTTCTCCCAGAGGTCATGTTTTCTTTCCAGATTTCATGTGCATCCAAATTATCTGTAGTAAAATCAAAAAGTAGAGCGGTAATATTACTCATAATTAATCTCCTTTAGGAACGTATTTAAACTATTACATATTTATTCGAATAGAAATTCTGCCAGTATTGATTTTGTAAGGGATTGACGTACTTTAGAATGTCAAACTTTTTTGATTTAATGTTCTCCACTGCACTGAGTGAGTTTGAGGGTTTGCTAGGTCATCCCGTTTTATCTTGCATTTAAGGAATTGATATAAACAAGATAGCAAGCAAAATCTCCAAATCTCTTTCTATCTTTTTCTATAGTTCCCAACTTATCAAACCATTCTGCACTCCAGTCTTGTTGCTTCATATACGTTGCAATTATTTTTAGGTTTATCATAAAATCATTGTGTTGGTGGGTTCTACTATTATCAATATCTCTACGCTCTTCCAATGACTTCACACTCCATAGAGCACGAGTATTTGCATAAATGATAGCAGAATGGATCATCTCTTCCCAATACTCCTGGAACTCACTATCCGTAATCTTTGCAGACTCCAAGATTTGAGAATGGATTTCTTCTGCTTCTTGAAGAGGTAAACTATCTTTTTCCTGAAGATAATTTTTATACGTTAACATAAACATCTCTCCTTTTCCTTTAGAGCGATAAACAATCTTTTAGAGCGTTTTTCAATCCTAACATTAACCTTCTGCATAAACTCCAAAATTCGCTTATATACAATCTCATCTTTTTGGGCTTGATTAAGTTTGTTAACATTATTTCTATCAAACGAGTCGGGTAAAGGGTATTCTAATGAATGGCCTTCCCAAAATTCTATTGCATCAGCAGTAAAATCTTGCATGTGATAATCAGTTACAAAGTTATCAAAAGTACTCCCTAGAAAATTTTGTAATGATATTAATGTTAAATCCCAATAATCTTTAGTTGGTGTAGCACGGCCTACGTTGTATCCTTTTGGCAATAACGTCATATTTCCTAGTGTATGTGTTAATGTAGCAAAGCGCTTTACTTCGGGGAGGTTGTTAATTTCGGTATAGTGATTAAATACTCTTTCCGATAAAAGCCAGTCATACCTTAATAAATATTTTTTATTTTTGTTGTTGACGTTATTAAAATCTATACCGCGCTTATTACAAAAGGTAATAATATCATTATCCCAGAAGGACTTATCAAAAGATCTTAATAAAAGCCTGTATGTGCTATAAAAAGAGTTCATCGTATCTGAATCTAAATACTCTAATTTTTTGTTAGAGTATACATTAGCATGTATCTCTAAAATAAGATTGCATCCGTCACAGTCGAACTTTGCTTTTTTTGCTTTTTCTTGATAATCCTTTCTGTAAAGAAAGAATTTCTTTACAGGGTGTGATTCCATTTGAACTGCGCTTGTTGGTGATTCATTTTTAAAATCATAATTAACAACTTCTTCTTCACTTAACCTAATAAATTTTTGTAGTTTCAAGTTCCTACCCTCATTTCTTTATATTTTGTCCAATAAGCATATACAACCAATTTTATTACGTAGCCCAAATTCACTGCCCTTTTTGCTCCGGCATAGGTGTTTAAATCCATGAATTCCCTTTGATATGCTTCTAGTCCTCTCAGGACATCTATATCAAGAGCTATTCTTGGAGTTACACCCTTTTTATTAGTATCGTATTTAGTCTCTAATTCTTTCATAGTCTTCGCTAGAGTTTCCCATTCAGATTTCGAATAGTGTGTTGTAGCCAAGTAAGCCTTCTCTAACACACTTCCAACAGTAATATTTAAAGTTAAACTCAAACTAGTTCCTGCTAATTCTTCATAAAAATATTGAATCAGTTTTTCTTCCAAGTTATCAATTAAACCTTGTCTAATTTTTTCCTTTAATGTAGTTTGTTCATCCAGTATTAACTCATCAATCCATTCTTTTGTTTCTGCAGCCATTCTTACTGTTTTGCTCTCTTTTTTCACAGTTCTTCTCCTTTTTGTGTTTTTAGTGTTAACACAATTATATATATGTGGGATATATATTGCAACTCCTTTAAAAAATAATTTACTAGTTCTAATACACCTACTTACTACTCCCACAATCTAGCTCATAAATCCTTTTTATAGCTCGCCATAGTTCTATGGTTAAATTTAATATTTTTTCAGAGAAAAGCTTACGGCTAGTTTAAGTATCACTAACCTGACTACAAATAAAATAGGCGCTGATCCTTGTTAGAGGATTACGCCCTTTTTTAACATATAATCTTTATTATGAATCACTAACTCTATTCCAGCCTCTTCATACCGGGCCATTATATTTTTAAGATCCCAATCATCTGGCATTGCAAAATTGTTTAACCGCTCATTTTCTTTTTCAGTTATTGTAGCAGTCCATAAGTATCTGTCTAACTGGGTGATAATAAATTCAATGGTCAATGTCTTTTCTCTAGCTCTGTGCTCGCAAACCTCTTGGATGTACTTCGTCTTAGGAACAATGTGTTCGTAAACCAAGCCTGCGCAAGATTTGTTCCTTAAAATTTCTAGGGCGTTTATCGTAATATAATCAGTTGAATAACGCCGGTCTTTCCAACCTCTAGGCTGAGTCATATTAATTAAATATATATGAAGGTTAGCTAAAAATTTTCTTTTCCCCTCCCTAGCGCCTGCCATGAAATACTCGTTATTAAAATCTAGGGATTGGAGGTATTTAAAGTAGGTTTCTGCAATAATTTTAATCAATTCTTTTCTTCCCATTATAGTTGTCCTTACCTTCCAATTTTAAAATTACAGATTTTGATTGTCCGTTGCTTCTTCTATTGCAATTGTTATAAATGAAATAAATGTTAGGCACCAATGTCTTAACACAAAAGTGGTTAAAGGAGACAAAACTACTTTATCTTCCCTATAAAATTGTTGGACGGAATCTCTTTGTTTTGCTTCCATTTTCTCTTCAAGGCTGTGAATTTTGGAAAGATGTCGCTTTCTTAATTGTCCTTTTGTATGCACTGTAGCATGCCTGATTTGTCTTAAATGCTCATATGTATTAAGGAAATCCTCAAACTTAAACCCTTTTGGATTTTTATGTTCTTTCAAAAAAGGCAGCCTAACGATCAGATCAACTGGTATCCCCTTATCCCCCCACCTAATCATTCTTTTAATTTGTTCTTCAGTTTTTTCGGGTTCTTGGTGAGCTATAGACAGTTCATACAAATCTTCCATTAATCCGTCTAGAGTAGCAATTGTAGCCACCAAATAATCTTTTGCAAGCTTCAACCCTAGCTTATGCTCGTATTGTTCGATTAACTGCTTTTTTGCAAAAATTGTTCCAATATCCGTTTGCAGTTTAAGGTCAGTTGGTATATTTGCTGTAGTATCAATTGTGATTCTAGATGTCTTGGAATGATAATAAGACGCTGCCTTGTCACAAGAGTTTAACAATAAGGCCGTCTGATTATAATTATCCATTATTTCCTCAAATCCATTACTCAAAATAATGGCTGCTTCTTCTTGCAATCCCATCCTATTCATCCCCTATATCTGTTATTAGAATAAGTACATTTGCTGATCCTCTTCCAACTTAGCGCCTGTCAATATAAAATAGAAACAATTCTCATGATTATATGTTTGTAATTTCAACACACCTTCTGCTTCTAACATTTTCATGAATAATTGAACACCGTGACTAGATGAATATAACTGACTATCGGCTCCATATCTATTAATTAATTCCCAGCAAACATTCAATGTATCTACTTCTACAGATGGATGTTGATTAATAATTTCTATGATAGCTTCCTGGTACTTCTTATTTAGAGATAACCTAATTTTACTAATATCTATTTGAATTCTATTTTTTTGACGTTCGGCCAACAGTGTCTCTGTTGCAGCTTTTTTTTCCTTTTCTGCTTGTTTGGCTTGCTCCAGCTGTTCCAATTCGGTTTTCATAGAAGATTCTATCTGGACTGCTTTTTGCAAAGCCTGGGACCTTTTTTTACCCTCCTCCTGCTTCTTATAAGCCCGCTCCAATATTTGTTTATCTCTCTCTTTCAGATGCTGCCTAATTTCAAGTCGAAGCCTCTCAACCTGCCGCTCAAGTAGGGGTATACCTTGATTTAGGTGCTCTGCAATATCAGTCGGAAAAACAAAGTCCATAGGTATGTCAGGTAACCATTCCGCTTCAAGCGTCCAACCATCTACCATTTTAAGAAGAACCTCATCCAATTCATAATCAATTCTTTCAAAGCCTTTTATTATGTCTCTTACTAGCTCTGGTTCAATCTGAGTATGTTCTTGGAAGTGTTGAATACCAAATGCTTTCACTTCTCCAGTTAAGGTATTAGACACTTTATATTGTCTACGAAGTTGTCTACCACATGCACAATAGAGTGAATCATTGTGCCAATTAGGGCCAGCATCTATATAATCTATTAATTCCCAACTAGCAGCAGCTACTTCTACTTCTTCATCCTCTACAGAACTGGCTTTCCAGTTCGCGATAAGGTTGGAAAATAGAGTTTTCTTTCCTCTCTTAAGAAATTTTAATAGGTACTCTCTTTGAGAATCAGTAACTGATCCCAATAATTCATCACGTTCTTTCTGTGAAAGTACTTTCTTCACTTCTTACTGCCCCCTATTACTATTCAAAATTTCATTGAAATACCTAACTTAAAATTCACAGCCAATGTTTTTTTACCATTTCTAATAAAGGGCCGAGTTCCTCTTTATTTATTAAAAATAGCTGGGAAGATCCATGAGTTACCTTCGTTTTATATAAGAATCTAGTTTCCTTACAAAGAACCCTCTCGTTCGTTTCAGGAATAATACCAAGTTTTAATACAATTTGTTGTTCTATAGAAACAGGTATGTCAAGTTTGAGACTAGAAATTAATTCTTCCTCGTCCAGCCATTCTATGTTTTTAAACTTATCTTTATCCATATCGACATTGTTATTATGTTGTAAAAACATAGCAGTAAGATGATTATATATTTTGTTTTCCGGATCCAGATTCCCATAATCATTATCTAGAAAATCCTCTGATTCGTGCTCTTCATCGAAAAAGTCATATTCTTCTAATTCTTCTTCATCTTCATGTGAAATAATTTTATTCCAGGCACCGATAAAGAAACCTTTTATATCTTCAAACGAATCAAAAATAAGATGTACTTTCCCCCCTAATTCTTCCTCATCAATTTGCAAATAAAATTCTTGATTGTAAGGATCGAAACAAATATGAGCTATTGTAAATGCTTCGTCCAAATCGTATAGTTCAATGATAGGGTGTTTATGTCCTATATCTTTTTTAAATATGACACTGTCATTTAATACTTCATATAAGCGATAACCTCCATCAACTTCAAAAGTACTATCGTCTTCTAGTTGGGTAAATACTCTATTAAACCAATCTAAATTTTCTGCCATTTAAATGCACCTCTAACATTCTTATTTATCATATATGTATTTATTGTTTTGATATGAAAGAAAGCTTAAATAAATTTCATGTTTTAACATCAGGCTACAACCTTGGATCTCACCCTTGAAGTGAGTGATTTCTAGTGAATCTGGGTTAATGAAAATGCTTCCATGATCTAAGCACTTATGACAATTTTGACAAACCACAAGCATATTACCTTCAACATCTGGACCCTGTTCCCCCATTGGTCGAAGATGATGAGTTTCTGTAAAGTATTCTCCAGGCTTTATTTCAATTCCTTTTTTTGAGCAGATTTGACATGTATGATTGTAGAGTGCTTTTAATTTATTGCTTTTATGTTGATCTCGGTAATAATAATCAGTTTTTACTTTTACATTATTTCTTGCAATAGGAGCAGCTCCCAATGAGTCATCAATAATCCCTAGAAAAACAACTTTCGTTTTAGAAACTTTATTATTGGCTCTCTTACTATTAATTTCAGATAATCTTGCTGGTAAGCTATTATATTGTCTTTCAAAGTATATTCTTGTAATCTCTTCTATCTCTTCTCTATGTTCGCCATAAATATCCTCTTCTTCTCGCATTTGCAATTCATTGTGATCAAAGAAATCATCTTCATTCAAATAGCACATATTTTTCTCCTCTTCTCTAGCATAAGATAGAAATAGATGGGATATTAAAATCAAGCAAATCACCAAAAATTCCTTCACATATACTTATCATTGAGAAAAGAAAAATCACACACTTAAAATTAATTCTCTTAACCTGTTAGCTATAATGATTTCGTTTCTCTGCTTCCAAGACGATACTGTTTATCTTCTTTTTTAGACCCTTTTTTCCCCAAGGAGTAAGAGCCCTTGTCATTCGCCACTTAAGAAACTCAAGTTCTTCTTCCTCTTCTTTGGTTAAGAGGTCCCGAACGGTAGGTGAATCATAATCATAACCGTCCGTATTCTTGTGGAGTGGAATTAATGAAGGGTTTTCCTTGTAATGACGTTTGGCTGCAGATTCCATGAGATGTGTAATCTCTCGATTATAATGGTCTTTGTCTTCAGCATTCTCAATATCCAATTCTAGGATCTGACTTTGGTAATGCTTTATCATGTCTAACTCTCTAGGGTTTAGGATGCTCTTCCACTTTGCCATTTTTATCCCTCCTTGTTTTCGGTATCCTGGCTCCCATAAACCTCATCTAACGCTTGTTCCGATAGTAACCAGACTCTACCTTCTTTTTTTATTAGTCCCCGCTCCATTTGATTTTCAAATTTACCATACCGCACTATATCGTCTTTCAACGTACTGTAAGGTATATTTCTTTTAGCTGAAGCGGTTGCTGCTGTATATATTTCAGCGAGAGAAAACTTGTTCATCTTAATCACCCTTACATAAATTTACATACTAATTATACGTCTATATAGACGTATGAGCAAATAAAAAAAGCTAAAGAGGAATTTCCTCTTCAGCTGCATGTCATTCTTAACTAAAATATCTTACCCTCTGCAGTAAATTATTTGTTCTTACCCCTCTTTGATACCGGTCCTCTGCCAATCGGATTATTTTCTTGACTTTCATCCAGGTAAATATTAACCCGATCAAACTTCTTGAAGATTCCATTGATTCCCTCAGCACGTTGATATGATTAATTTCTTCCTCTGTTAGAATATTTTTAACTGCGACCTTATGTGCCATAGTTAATATTTCTCCTTCCATTCATAAATAGAGATATTTACGATGATTTTTTATTATTGTCTTTCTCTGGCATGGTAATCTCTTTTTCTAATGACTTCGTGATATTGTCATTAGTGATTTGATTAAACATACCAGAAAGATATTTCATCACTTTCTCCGCATTAAGAGCACCTAATAGAGCAACAAGGAATACCCTAAATGGATCTCCTGGATTTAACGCTAACACAAGTGCAAATGCCCCAAATGCAGAGTCCATACAATCATAAAGGAATCCTAAATCCCAAGACTTTCTTAACTTTCTTGGTCGTTTAATGGCTTTGTACTTTCTTGCATGCAAATACAGTCCAATAAACCCTCCAAAAAATCCACCTACCAATGGCTGTAGTAAAACATCTACCGCTTGTAACATAAATTGTTCTAACACTATTTTCACCTCCTAAAATATACTGGCTTTCTTTTTATTGCAGATATTTTAAGACAACAAAAAACGCCCTAGGAGTGAACTTTGATTTATACTTTCGTGCATCTATCAAAATAGAAACAAGAAGTATAAGAAGTTCGCCCCAAAGGACGCTAATTAGTAGTATTAAAATGGCTGCTAACCTATAGTAGGTTGCATAGAAAAAAGAAAGGAAATAACTATACTTTTATTATATGGAAATCATTACTAATGCACAATCCTTTTTTCTATGCTTTAACTGGCTCCTTTATTAACTCTTTCAGTTCTCCTACTATTTCCATTGCGCTTTCTCTACTTAAAATGATTTTTCCCCCAGCTAAGGAAATGTTGGTTTTATCAACTTTACCTGACACAAAGCACTCATTGTTTGCCTGATATTTTTTGAGAATTATCTTATCGTCATTAACAAATATCTCTATTGGATCTCCAATGTTTATTTCTAGTATCCTTCTAAGCTCCATAGGAAGGACAACTCTTCCTAACATATCAACCTTACGTGTAATACCAGTAGATTTCATGTAAATCACTCCCTTTAGTTACATTATATAACATTGGAATGTAATTTCGAGCTTAATTTGCTATTGATATTCTATTTGAATACAGTGTTGTAAATTAATGAAAATTTATAAGAGAGAATGCAACAACTATTTTGTTGTTTTATACACTATTTTAATATGTTTTAATGATTTAATTGTTTTATTGTTTTAAGGTGTCGAAAAGCCTTGATATATAAAGGTTAAATCTAGTAAACTATCACTATTTTTGCGTAAACCCTCACTTTTATTGCGTGAATCATCACTAATTTTGCGTTAATCCTCACCTTTATTGAGTGTAACCCTCACTAATTTTGCGTTTAACTATCACTAATTTTGAGTGAAGTATCACCTTTCTTGCGTCAAAATATTAACTATCACTAATCTTGCGTGTTCACTTTACTTAGGAGGAGTAACTGTCACTAATTTTGCGTTGAATTACCCCTATTTATCTATGTTTCTGATCGGTGGATATTAATGAAGTATTAATATCACCAATCTTGCGTGTCTTAAAGGTAGTATCTGGATGCTATACGGTAAAAACCTTGTTGTGACGCAAAATAAGTGATAGTTAACGATTTTATGAAAATAATCGCTCTTTTCTCTTTATTAAATTATCACTTTTCAATTATACTAGTGATAGATTGTGAGGAGGTATGGTTTTGGGAAAGACGACAGAAGTACAAGCCGCTCCATATGAATTGGATATCAAAAACTGGGTTACAAAGTCTAACCAGTTAATTGAAGCTACATACAAGCTTTCTTTACAAGAACAGCGAATACTATTGGTTTTAGCAAGTAAGGTCCAGCCAAGCGATGAAGAACTAAAGGCTTACAAATTCCGTGTGCAGGACTTTATGGACATTGTAGGAACGAAACCAGGTACAGGCTACTACTCTCACATTAGGCAAGTGGTAAGTGATTTACAAACCAAAACTTTAACCATCAAGCAAGGTACAAAGACAATGGTTGCTAACTGGCTGATAACGGCTATTTATGAAGATAACGAAGGCAGCATCCTTTTAAAATTCAATCCAGACCTAAAGCATCTGTTTTTAAATTTAAAAGAAAAATTCACGTCCTATCAGCTTGAGAATGTAATTAAGTTACAGTCGATATATTCCATTCGTATCTATGAACTTCTTAAGCAATATCTAAGCATAGGAAAACGCCACTTCACTATAGAAGAGCTTAGAACTTACTTGGCTATAGAGGAAGGGAAATATAAACAGTACGGGCATTTTAAAAGTAAAGTTCTGAATGTTGCAATGGAAGAATTAAAGGTAAAAACGGATCTCTCGTTCACATTTGAAGAGCATAAGACGGGTAGAAAAGTTACGTCTATTACTTTCTATATAAAAGATCGCAGGAAAGAGAAAGGAAACTTGCTTAATGCAGAGGTGAATGCAGAAGAGGAAGTTCCTGCAGGAGAAGAACCCTCTGGCATTGAGTGGCCAGAAGAGCTTCAAGAAATAAGTCTAAGTATGCTAGACTTAGGTATTGAAAAAGAGAAAACTAAGTATCTTTTAAATACATACCCAAAGGAACAGCTTGAGAGAAATATTGAATATGTAAAACTCCAACAACAGAAAAAGAATATTGATAACCTAGGTGGCTACTTATTTAATGCTATAAAGATGGATTATGCTAAAGCTAAAAAGTCTTCTGTACGTACGTCCCGCTTTGTTAGTGATCATGAAAAATATGAACAACAAGATATGTTTGCCCAATCAAACCTAAATGAAAAAGATACACTTTACATAAAAGAATATGGTGATACAGCTAAGTTTGAAGCGCATTGTCTATCCGTAAAAGGCCTTAAGGAGAGACTGGCCAAACTTTCTAAAAATGAGACTAATATTGTATATGAGAGTATTGTAGAGCTTGTAGAACAAGACATACAACGACTTCAAGATAGTGACCAAGGATTTAGAGACACAAGTGAATTCCAAGACAATTTCATTAAAAATACTTACGAAGACGTACTGCAAAGGCATACTTCAAATGAAAAAACAACTACGCTGTAGATAAAGTTGTTTAATGTCGCTATAATAAACAAAAGCCTTACTACATTAATATGTAATAAGGCTTTTAAAAGTTGTTTAAAATCGAATTTATCTAAAAGAATTTTGTTACTTAAAAGGATAATAAAGTTGTTTAATTCTTATTAAATCACCCGTTTGTGTTCCCATTTCTTATTTATTTCCACCATTCTGTTTTCCAGTAACCACGCAAAGTACCATTAATCCAAGTAGCTACATCATTAAAGATTCGTTGAAGTGTCAATGCTACTACTTCATTGTGTTCAGACACCCTACTTAATAGGTTTAGATACCTATCCCTCAATGAAGGGTGTGTTTGACTAGGTTCCTCAGGAGTTTTATCATATAGGGCCAGCATTAATATTACTATTAACGGAGCAAACAAAGTATTATCGTTTCTTTCTTTCATCCCTCTAATTAATAGATCAAAGCTAAAATTATCTGCAGCAAATTCATCTAGATGCAATTGATTAGAGGTAACATTCTTCGGTATGAATTTTGATACAATGTTTCTTTCATTCGACTCTGTATGTTTTAAGAAATGATGACCAATTTCATGTCCCAATACAAAAGACATGCCTGCTACAAACAAATCTGTTGCTATATGTAATCTAGGGGATTCAAGATCAACCTGTTTATCAACCTGTTTATTTTCTGAAATTTTTTTCAGTAGGGCTTCCTTGTCTACCAAGTCCGATAAAGCCTCCCACATCTTTGGTAATAAATTTGCCCTTTCTCTCTCATCTCTAATTTGCATACCATAAATATGATATGAAACTAAATCAGAAATAAAAGTCATTTGAAGATCTACTTCAAAATGCATTTTAATTAAATAGCCGTCAAATTCCTCATCCATGTCCAGTGCTTCTGCATCGACTCCCGGAATGCCTAGTATTCCAACAAATATTTGTTTTAGCTCATTAACCAGATCATCTTCTGCATCTGTAATAAAATTCAGAATTAGACTATTAATAAAAAAGTCATTACTGTACCACATTTCTCGCCCTAACTCTGAATTAGTTCTATTTCCAAAGTCTTCTTGTATTTTTAGTATTTTCTTTGAGGTTTCAAAGAGGTGAGCAGTTTCGTCCTCAGTTGTTGATTCTGCCAAATGTTTATCCCAATCTACAACTCCACCTAAGAATCTATCTAAAAATCTTTCTTTTGCTGATTTTTTATATCCCATTTTGTTCACCTCACAACTAAAATTATTGAAAGCAACCCATTACATAGAAACTGACTTCAATGAATCCACCTTGTTCATTATTCTTCTTAAATATAGGTTTAACAAAGGTCCGCACGAGTTCATCTCTCCTTTATTTTCCCAGGTTAACAAATTATCTTCTTTTAGCAAGTATTGTTATCAAAATAAACAATCTCATATCTTGACTTATACAAAAGTATATTCCAATGTGTTCATTAAACAACTTTTTTATCTCTGTACACACGCGCAACGCGCTACTGTGGTAGTTTTTTGATTGGTTAGTCTTCCCATACATCGTTCATAAGATTTTGAATGTGTTCCTGCCTCTTCTTTGTTTTACTGATATTAGGTATCCATATTCCGCCAACTAGTAAAACTACATCATTTATCTTGCAGGCTGGATCCACTTCGGATTTTGTAAAATCTTTTGTTTCTCCATCAATTTCAATAACAACTATATCTCCTTCGAAGCGATCAATAATGCCTTCCATGTATTTCTCTCCTTTTTATTGTGGTGTAAAGGCTGTTGAGGTATGTGTTGTCAATCCATTAGCAGTCACATTAATATCTCCATCTACTGTAAAGCCTTTTGCCGCTCTCCCTATTCTGAAGCTTATGTCTGCTACACCATTAGCACCAGTTACCCCGGTATAGATTGTTTCGGTTGATTTATAATGGAGGGTCAATGTTACTTCTGCACCTGAAACTGCATTTCCTTGACCATCTTTAACTGTAACGCTCACGATTAAATTAGAATTTTGTGTAGGCGTCGCATTACTAATTGTAGCTGCGGCGGATAAAGACTGTTTTGCTTTCGGTTTTTCTTCAACAGGAGGTGGTGTAGGTGTTGCAGCAGGAGCTGTTTCACTATCCTCTTTAGTTGTTTCCTCTGTTTTTGGCTTAGTCTTAGGTGCTTTATACTCCCAAGCATTTGTATTTACCTTAACGTTGTAACCGTTGGATGTAAAAATTATGGTTCCCTGTTCATCATTTCTATAAATCTCGGCCCCAACATTATTAAGACGTTCTAAGACCTCCGGAGTAGGATGTCCATATGAATTCTTCCCTACCTGGATAACAGCATAACTAGGTTTCACACGTTCTAGAAAATCCGATGTAGAGCTTCCGTTGGATCCGTGATGCCCTACAGCTAATACAGTCGAATCAAGCTTAGTACCATACTGAGTAATCATTTCGCTCTCTGAACGCTCATCTGCGTCACCTGTGAAGAGGAAGCTATTTTCTCCATATGTTACTTTTACTACAATACTCATTTCATTACGATCAGACGAAGAACCTATCGGAGCAAGAAAATCTGCTGTGATACCGTCCCCTATATCAAGAGATATACCCTGGGTACCTGTTTTCACTTTAAGCCCTTTGTTCTTTATGGATTGTAAGACAGACTCAAAAGTTTGGGTGTTTGCAGAAATTTTAGGCATATAAATTTCGCCAATATCGTATGAATCAATTACTGCATCCATTCCACCAATGTGATCTGCATCAGGATGGCTACCAATTAAGTAATCTACACGTTTAACACCAAGATTTGCTAAATATGCTACCATATCATCCTCATCGTCATTGTTACCAGAATCAATAACCATCGTTTTTCCGCTTGGGGTAATAATAACCTGCGCAGAACCCTGACCAACATCTACAAAGTGAACGCTCATTTCACCATTCGGTTCCGATGCAACTGTGACTGTTGTGTCTTTCTCCGGTTCTTCTTTTTCTTCTATTGAAGAGGTAGAAGACATATCCTCGTCTTCGTTTTTCTTTGTCTCTTGTTGTTTTGAAGATGAAGGTGGCTTAGCTACAGTTTCATCTATGTTTGTCACAGGTTTTGCATCGGTGCTTGAATCTCCATTTACTTGTGTTTCCTCATCAATAATTGCTTGGGTCTGTTTCGCTTCTGGAAGACCGTTACCAAAGGATAGAAAAGCAACGAATCCTACAACAAATGTAATTCCAGCTACTTTTCTATTAGAAATTTTAAGGCTAGATACGCTACCTTTTATGATTCCTACAATACCGGCAAACAAAAGTAACGCAGCAGAGTAGGTTAATAGGACCCACACTCCTCCCTCTGTAAATAATATTCCTAAATAAGGAATTGCAAAAATGCACCCCACTACATAAGGTAAAGTATTAGGAAATTGCTCTCTGTTTTTCAATAAAAGATAAATACCATACGGTGATACTAGGAAAAGCATCAACCATGTGAACCATTTTTTTTCCGACAAACTACCCTTCAAACTTTTCACTCCAATACTTGTAATGTCATAGCTTAATTTTATAACAATATATTGCTAAGAAGGTGATTATTTGAAAAAACAATTTTTTAGAATAAATATACAGAAATTGTTAGTAAATAAAGAATCTAAAAATTCAATATATACAACTATATGATTCAAGAATATGAAGGAGGAAAAATCATGCAAGAGTTTAATACGACAAGTTTTTCTGGAGAAAAACGGGAAGTGGAGGTTTCTCTTAAGGGGGAGGCAGAAAGTAGAGTGGATTTGGTAGTTAAGGGGATTGAACAGTTAATTGGTTCAATAGATGCAAAACATATGTGCAATGAGGATCAAACGTTATTCTCTCAAATTACAGATAGTCTACTTTTAGCAATTGCGGACATGGTTGGATACCAGCACTATTACTGGGACGCTGTACCACAATCCGAGAAATCAATTAATGAGGACGATGAATTGGTTGTAAGTGATAAAGAGAAAGTTAGATTACTAAAACTATTGGTTGAAGAACTAGAGGTAAAACTGAAGACAGAATGTTAATTAACTATAAAGAGTGAGGCGAAAAGACATATGGTGATTTCTTTTCTTCAACAAGAAGAAGACTATGAAAAATGGTGTACTGAAAATAAAGATAGTTATGTCTTTAATCATGCTGGAGGCGCAACAGGAAATGTATTACACAGAGTTTCTTGTTGGCATTTAAATGTAAGCTCTCGGAAAGGGACGTATACGAAAACCTATAGAAAATATTGTTCCAATGATTTGGAAGTTTTGATAGAAAAAGCAGAACAAGTAAGTAGTTCCTTTCCTTGGAGAAAGTGCAAAAGCTGCTTTTAATAAAACCAGAACTGAAAATATCCTCATCTGTACTAAAAATATTAATAGAATTTAACTAAAGAAAAGAGAGTAAGCCCCTTACTTTCTTTTTTTATAAATTAATTCTAATTACCCCGTCCTTGTCGCTTTTGTACTTAGGAAGCATGCTCTTTTGCTCTTCTTTTTTGATTAGACTCTTTATCCAACCTGAAAAATTTTCTTGTTGTAAGGCAAACTTATAGCTCCTCTTTTCCTCTGGATTATCTAAGTTGAATTTAATAGTTTTAACCTTTGGATTGGCCATATAAAAACCTCCTTACATACTTAAAATCATTGTATGCAAGAAGGCAATTTATATGTTATAAAGCTTGTTTTTTTACTTTATAACGTTTGTGGTTCACTACTGTATAGTTTGTGTCATAATTAAGGACCTTGGCATCATGTTTTGATATTTCTACAATGACAGAATTGGAATTTATTATGGAAACTCTCCCAGTAAATTCTTGCTCACCTCTAGAAAATGTAATAATCTCGCCAACTTTTGCTTTTCGCATAAATATCCTCTCCCTTAAGTACATTGTTTTTCTTTTTGTATAAGGAGAATTAACTCATCTAATTCTTTTGATACCTCTAGTGTATTGGCGCTATGCATACCATATTTCTTGGCTGTATCTAATAGTTCTAGCCTTTTCTCTTCTAGTTTAGAAAACATAAGATATCACCTCTATTTATTTTATTGTTTATGTAAACAAACAAAAAAACCCAAAAATAAAGGCAGCAAATGCCAATATCAGTGGGCTCATCCCATACATATTAAGTTACCTATATTATACAATATATGTTAGATTTGTAAAAGCTTTTCTTGTAAATTTTCTAGTTTTAATAGACTCTCAAGGTTTTGAGTAATAATAGAAAGAGTACTCATCATAGCAGGTGCCATCAATCTTTCTCCTGTTTTATCATTATAAATTTTTCTTTGTTTTTTTGATTTTCTCGAGTTTAGAAATGCTGTGGTATCAAAGGAAAAAAATTTGTATTCCCATAACCATCTATTAGCAAGTCCTAGACAATGAAAGTTTACACCGGGGAATTGATTAAATAAGCGGTCTAGTTTTTCTTTTACAGTGCCTTTGTTTTTGTTCATCTCCGGTACAATACCGCCAATACATATAACATCTGGCTCTTGTTCTACTAACTCTTGCAGGCTTTCAAAACTATCACTGAATTGCCATACGGGCCATATCGTAGCAGCTGGACAAAGATGCTTTAACCTTTCATAATTGGTTTTTGTTTGTATTGGATCCCCTATTACATCCAAATTAATAAAAGCCTTTATTCTAGTATCGTGACACTCATTATTAATAAAGGAAGCATATTCTTCTAATGAAATCATTTCTACCTCTTCAAAATCAAAAAGCTCTAATTGATTAGAAACTTCTTTCTTCTGTTTTTGCTTCGTTTTAAATATGGAGAAGGCTCCGCTATCTATGATGCAGTGGAAATCATCCAATATTCTTTTCCAATTTTTATTACCTCTAATATGATAGTAATTTAATAACAAGTGTTTTCCACCAAGCTTCTTGAGCACATTTCTGATGTAGGGATCGCGTTCCAAACCAGAGGCGTATAGACGAATTACAGTTAAGCTTATTCGTGCTTCGCCATTCTTTCCCCCCTTAACAATTACCTTTCCTTGAAATGCAGTCATAAGAATAGCTAATAAGGCTGAGGTGAAGTTACTGAATCGTTGTAACTGACGCCGGGTAATTGTCTTACAATCCAGAAGGAAATTAATCGCTTTCCGTATTGCCTTTCTAGCTATCCCGAACGGTTTTCTGCCATTCTCGGTTTGTAATGTTACGTATGAAGAATTGATAGCAAAAATG
Organism: Bacillus sp. RO1; assembly: GCF_012524115.1. Taxonomy (GTDB): domain Bacteria; phylum Bacillota; class Bacilli; order Bacillales; family Bacillaceae_I; genus Sutcliffiella_A. The sequence continues at coordinate 31,188 of NZ_JAAZWB010000084.1, forward strand.
TAATTATCCTTTCCTTTTAAGGTGATAACCTTATCTGTCTTAATTGCTTTTCTGATAAAAGCTCTCTCAATTTGTCTAGCATTTTTAGTAAACACGCTGGGCTCCGCTCCTTTAAACAAAAGAAAAAAGCAGTGTGAATCACTGCTTTCTACTCTCATTATTATTTATTCACTTCATTCGGAATGTGATTTATAGAAATTTCTAAGTCCAACCGTTGGAACGTTCTATAATCAATTTTATTTATTGAGAAGTACTCTTTTTTATTATGGTAAGCGTGAATTACTAAGAACCTACCTTCTCCAATACCATCTTCAGCGTAAAACTCTAAGAAATAGTGATGGTCCCCTTCTTGATACGCAAATTTCTTAATATACAACGTACTAATTTCATCCTCAATCTTTTCAGCAAAATCGTTTGATGTTAAGTTCCCAAGAGCTTTGAAATTAAAGTCATGCTTGATAAATTCGTACTTGCTTTTTATGAAAAAATCACTCTCTTCAAGGTACGTAAAAATTACATCCACCGGTATTCCTCCCTTTGATAGTGAACTATTTTGGTCTTCTTGGCACCTTCAACAGAGAATAACTTTGAACAATCCGACTTCTTTATCCACTCTGCGGGTGTTTTAGCCTCTTACAACATTTTCCTATATGCTCCTTATTGTATTATAATACTCTTCCTTCAACTCTTCAATCCAAGCTACATCCATTTCAGAAGCTGCTTGTTTCATTCTTCTCTTGATCACTTTTAATTCTGGGCGAATAGCAAGGTACTTGTTCTTAGAACGGAAATGTCTCATTATAAAAACTTCCATTAATTTTAATAATTTCACTACTCTTCACACCTTTGAATAATATAAAAGAACAGAGGATACACCGTGGTGTCCCATCTGTTCTGTGCCGCTGTTCATATACAAACTATAAACTTATGATGTTAAAGGTAGTTTTGAATACAAAATAATGGTGGACTGAGTTTCTGACAGAATAATATCCGTCCAGTCATCCGTTAACCACCCTCTTTTTTCAAATTCTTCAAGTGCATTCTCAGAAAGATCCGCATAGTTCTCAGAATGAAATGAAAAAGCAACTTCCCCATCTTCATCATCTTCTTGAAGCATTACGAAAATTCCCGTTTTATCATCAAACACTTCCTGGAGCGCTTCGCGTATTTTTTCTAAAGAGCCAACAAGAAAAAAATCTCCATGTCTACAATCCAACTCGTACAATTTCTTCATAATAACTTCTCCTCCTAGTATTTAATAAACTTCTTTGAATCGTTCAAAAGCTTTTTTAAATCGTCCCATTTTCTCAAATGACATAATATCATCTAGGTATGGTCGGTTCGATGCTTTTAAACATGTATCACTAGCTGCAGCAGTCATTGAGTTAATATCTTGGAGATCTGACTCTATTAGATAGCTCAATAATTTCTCTTTTTCATACCAAGTTACTGTGATACTTTCAAATTTGTAGTAGCAAGCAGTTTCTTCATCTTTTTTGTATAAAGCATACTCCTGTATAGCATCTTCAGAACTAGAAACGTTCAAAATGAAAAGACTACCATACTCAAAATACTGATTAGGAATTTGTGTGGAAGTAGTCAACAATTCGACTATCTCCTCTGCCTGATTTTCCGCTGTAAGTTTCATTAAAAATCACTCTCCTAAAAGGTTTTATCTATATTAAAAAGACGGTTGAGGGTATTAGCCTGAGTCGTCTTTAAAAGCGCAAAATGTTTGTTCGGAGCTCGTTTAAACGCAAAAAGAGCCCATGAGTAGCAAGAACGGATAACCGCACTTGAACCCATAGGCTCTAAAATATTTTAAGTATCAGCTGACTAAATAAGTCGCAAAAGAAAATGTAAAAGAAACAATTGAATAACTATATTATATCAAATGTGTCTAGCATTGACTATTACTACTTAAAAGATTTGTATTAGAAATCTTGAATCTCCCTCAAAATAAACTTAGTTGCTCCATATCAGCCACTTCATTCTCCTCTTCTTCTACAATGTCATGTGAGTTAAATGGAAGACTGTCCACGATTAAGCTATCCTCTGCAGTAGCGTTATAATTTGCAGATTTAATTCTTCGGTTACGCTGATAGCAATTACAATACTCTTTGGCTTCTGGATCTAATGTCCCCCAAAAACAATCTCCTTTCCCCATGTTACAAAAGGAAAAATGCCCACAGCATGAAAAGGATGCTTTTGTGAACCCCAATTTTGTAAAGCCTGCTCGTTCTCTTGTTTCAATGCTCATTTCAACCTCTCCCCCTTACCATTTGCATGGCAAAAACATATCAAGTGATAATTGATCCTCGCTTTTGTCACGCTGGATAAAATCTACTAAAGATACGGATTGTCCCTTAATATATTTCATGGTATGACCTAACCGCTTTTCCATTTCCACTAGCTCTTGAAAATCTTCTGGAAATGCCTTTGCAATATTATTCATTTCTGTAGGTGATAGAAAGATACAGAATTTACAAGAACAGCGGCTTACGTTATACTTTGTGTAACAAGGATGCGGTTCTATATCAGCAAGCTTTAATAGTTTCCAAACCTCATCAACGTGTAAATGATGTATCGGCCTATACCAATCTACAAAACGCTTTTTTGTAGGTGCATTAGCAGCCTTATAGACACGGAAATTAGAGACTGAAAGATTGGATGCTCTTCGAGAACTTTCCTGACTTCTCTCTCCACTTAAACATAGGTATTTTCCGGGTCCTCTAGACCTCACCCATTTTGCATAGCAGTCCCTTTTTTGATAGGAAGTGCAGAATTGCTGGGCAGGAGCTGGCCATTTACCTCTTTCCTCTATCCTTTCTTTAAGTCCTTTCTCACTAGCAATCGTGATCAGTTTTATTCCCAACTTTTCACTACAATACTTCAAATATTCATCCGTTTCAGGGTAATCAAAGTATGCCTCTTGATTCGATCCATCAATGCGCATGTGAATTAGTCTCATTTTTTCTCTAGGTAATTTGTAGCCATGAAGTAAAATTAATGCCATTGCTATAGAATCCTTACCCCCACTGAAGTTAATGTCCAAAAATTCGTATGAGTTAATATCCATTTCTCCTGGAAGAGGAATAGCCAACGTTTCAGCAAATTCCATTAGTTCTTTATTGTTCTTCATTTTATCGCCCAAATGGTATCAAGAATGATTATCTCTATACCAATGAGCTATCCTCCCTTGCAATAGTTTAGTAATCTAAAATTAACCCTCTCGATTGAAGTATTCTTTGTCCTATCTCTGACAAATCCAACATTGGTTAAATGATTAATAATTCTCCTTTGAATAAACTACTGAACCCTCAAAATGAGCAACATCTAAATGATAAACAGGTTTATTACCCGCAATATCCATAAAATGCTCTGTTTTGTACGGATTGTAGTATATTACTCGATTAAACTCTTCTGTTTTTTCCTTGTTTGCACTGATAAATGTACCTTTAATCCACGCATGCACACGTTTTCTCCGTTCTAGAAGCGTTTTCTCTCTCCCTGACTTACTTACTTTGCATGTACAATCTTGTAACTGTACGGTAGTAGCATGAGCAAGCACTCTTTGAGTTTTGGCGCAACGGATAGAAAAGTTCCCAGTATTAAGATTGCGGTAAACGTGGACAACGTCTCCTATTTTTATTTCTCTCCCCTTAAAAAATTCCATTAGTTTCTCCTTCTTCCCATAATTAAAACCGCTCCATCTTCTGATGAATACGGTTAACATAGGGATTTATTATAATCTTACCTATTTGTTCTTAAAGCAGAAAAAACAGTAGATGACGCCATTTACAAACACAAAAAGGCCTTTGGACTGATGGGGCAGAAATAATCTGCTTAATCAGATCCAAAGACCTTGTTTATGATATGGGATAACTGCTAGCTTAAAAGCTGCTTTTAGTAGAAAAAGGTAAAAATTTATTAATTTAATAATAGCAATTAAGACATGTAATATCAATAGTTTGAGGTATGTAAAAAAGAAGCAGCACTACTTTTAAGAAATGTTTTCTGCTCATTGATCCTCAATTTTAGGCATTTTTAATTCTGCCTTATCTAAAAGTTCATGAATCTGACTAGCATAATAACGCACTTCATTTTTAGTAGCCGCATTAACTAGTTCATTTTTTAATTCATGATACTTTTTCTTGTCTTCTTCTGTCATATAAGACCATAATTTACTCATAATCTCACCTCGTAGAAATAGTATTATTCCTATAAATGAGTATTCAATAGGTAAATATATTATTACATATTTTTACTATAAAAAAAAGCAACAAAAGGCTAAGTTAAGCCCTTTGCTGCTTTTTTATGATCTGTCTCCCGGTAAACTTTATAGGTGCAGTTTTAATTGTGGCTACCCTACGTTCGGCTCTATTTAAAATGCTGTGTATTTCATTAGCAATTGCTTTAACTTCTCTCTGAGAATTAGAATTAATTAATTCTATTTTTAGTTCATTAATAAGCTGCTTCTCCTGTTTCGTTAAACCAAACATATATTATTCCTCCTAGTATGTAGTACTTCCCATAAAGGGGAATGAGCTGATAATCATTGACCTAGGCGATCATTTAATTTGTTCAGCTCATCAGTTTTAGTTCTCTCAGTACTTAATTCACGATACAATAATACATTCTCTGCTGCCATACCAGCCATTACAGCTATTCCAAGTAACTCGCGAATATCACTTGGGTTAAACAAATAATGGGTAGCAAAAACTGCTGCTAATGCACTAATTAGAACATCTGCAAAAAATCCTAATTGAATGCTTTTGGGACGTTTAATTTTTCTTGGGAAAATCAAACTTTTATCGTGTCTAATTAAATGTGCAATTAAACCCGTAACCCCGCCTGCTAAAATAGCAATTAATACTGTTTGTAACATACACTCACTCCCTTTAAGTAAAATAAAAAAGACCTCCGGGACGACGAATAAAAAATACATGCAAAGCATGTATTTTAAACGACGACCCAAAGGTCACAAAGCCTATTAAGAGTACCGCAAACCGTAAAGGTTGCAAAAAAAGAAAAAAGAAAAAATGTTATGTGTATATTATATCAACAATTTTATTAGGTTGCTATAGTTAGAGCCGTCTTTTCAGGTGTGGTACGTTCAGATATTCGTTGGTTAAATATCAAAAAGAAAAACCTGTATGATCTGCAGGTTTTGTAAAACGTTCAATTTTATTATGTTCAAGGATTTTATTTATCTCATGCTTATAATAAATCATGTCAGCCCTGTTATCCGTACACAACATAGCTTTTTGAAGTCTTAGTAGTCTAATTCTTTTTGCTTCATCTAAGCTGGTATATAAATATATATTCATTCTTCATCTTCCCATTCAGCACCAGGAGCCATTTCTATTCTCACGGGGTACTTCGGTACTTCATCGTATTGTTCTACCTCTACAGTAATGATCCCAATTCCATATCCCACTAATAAAATACAAGTTAGTATAGCGATAGCATAAAACTTTTTCATTTTTCTTCCACTCCTAATTCAATTTCTACTCTAGATAACTTTGAAATATATTCAAGGCAGTCAATGACAGGGTATCTTATTAGTTTCTCTGTTTGGTTAAAGGTAATACCAACATTTTTCATCTTCATTATGAGTTCATCAACTGTCATTTGGTTACGTGAAATTTGATTAAAATGATACAGAACAACTTTCTTCCATACGATTGGTGAGCCGTTAATATAACCTTCCCCGGTGTATTGGCGGTTTAAGATGCGCTCAATTTTTTTCTTTTTCTTTTCTTGTTCCATATTATTCACCTTTTCTTTTCACTCCTTCTCCGCTTTAACGCAAAAAACCCCCAGTGCAACATCGAATATTACTTCGATTACACTGGGGGCTTCCCATACATTTAATAGTTATCTATATTATACCACTTCTTAAACTAATGGTGAGTTTAAATTTTTGATTCCTAATAATTCTATAGCTGCATCCATGATAGTAGCTTCGATAATGGGATGATACATGCCTTTAATAGATTGGAAGGGACCATTTTCTTTTTCTTGTATACAAAGATCAATTAATTGGAAATCTATATTATTTTTTTTAATAGTAATTCTTGAGGGATATAACTCCCTATTCTCATCTGCGATTAAGGTTCCTTTAACCACCAATACTTCATCATAAATATTCAAGTGCTGCTCTACTTCTGCATTAATAAACATAATCAACGCTCCCTATATTTGTATTAATACAAGATATGCAGCTCCATAAATAATATTCGATGTAAGTTCACCAAAAATCATTAGGACTAATAAATCTATCACTCTTCTTTAAGACATTTATAATAAGTTTTGCAGTTTGTATGGTTGGAACCCTCTCTTTATCATTAGCAAGCTGACTGATTAACCCTTCACTTACTTTGGCACTTTCAGCTAACCATACTTGCTTTATCCCATGTGCTTCTAGATATTTACCAAATGGAGTTTTTCTCTTTTTATTTTTCTTTGCTTTTACTCCAGCCATAATTCACCCTCCCTAAAGTCGAATTAGTAAGAAGTATGGTCTTTTTTCTAGGTGTTTAAACATATCTTTAACCTCTTTAATTATTTAAAGAAATCTTTAATGAGGACAGATAATTCGACAGGATGAATTGCAGAGGCCAAAAGAGGTTAGCTAGTAATCTATGATTCTGTTCCTTTATTAGACAAAATACATATAGGACTTTTGGATTCATATATTCACTTTTTTGAGCATACCTTGCTATCACTTGGAGACAACAAGAAAAAGCCCCATTGTATCCAAGTGATAGCATGGGGCATTCCGTATTTTTGAAAAAAAATTTAAAAATTCATTTGGCCAAGCGGTACGATGGTCATGATCTGAGATTTATAATACATTTGTTGATAGTTTTTTGTGTTTAATACAATTGTATACTCATCGAAGTTGGTCAGCTGACCTTTTATTATTTTTCCATTTTTTAATGTAAGGGATATTGGAATCTTTTTTCGGCGTATTTCATTAAGAAAAGCGCTTTGGATGTCGATTTTCTTCATAAGTAAGCTGCTCCCTAAATGTTTTCGTTCATTCTCATGACTGTAATGATTATAAATAAACTTCTCTAAATGCTTCAAAATATGTAAATGTCAGACTCGAATTTTTCTAAAACCTCTAAGTAAGCGACAAATACAAATCAATCACTTCCTTGCAAGTGATATCATGAACATACAAATAGCTAGACAAACTGCTACTATAGAAAAACCTAATATAAGTAGTAAAACACCTTTCAATTTCAAAAACTCCTTTATATAAGCTTATTAAATTAAATTGTTCCTTAGTTTACATCTCTGGCTTCCTAAAATTAGGCTTTATAGTTATAAGGGTAAAAAATACAATTAATAAAACACCACCAAGTTGAGTTGCGAAGGTTTTGCCTTCAATTTTCCAATGCTCAATTACAGACTCTTGAGGAAATGGAATAGGTAGACCTTTAGCATCGTATCCTGTATACCATTCAGGAACTGAAACTTTACCTAAGCCAAAATGATAAAAGCAATAAGAAAGGTAAAATACTATTGAAATTATCATGGAAAGTACTAAAGAAAGTACGATAGGTTTAATATAAACGCTGAACTTCTGTAATTTTGTCATTAGCATAGGTTCCCCCCATTAGAATAGATTATAATATATCCGACTGTTAATTAAACTTGAATGTGTATTCATACAGCTTGGAAGTTTCTTTATAATTAAGTGATCCTAAACTCATCAATGTCTGTTCTTCGTCTAGCTATCCATTCGTTTTACTAATCATATTACTTCCCTGTTTTAGTCTGTAGTTCCGTACTCTGGAACAAATCAATTCTTATTTCGTCATCTGTTCAGGTGTTAATATTTATATCCCATGCTTTTTTAAATGCTTCTATAGCCAATTGCTCCATAGACTTATTCTCTTTCTTTGCTCTCTCTCGAATATACTCTTTTAATTGACTTGGAACAGTAATTATTAATGACTCCAGGTCACTGTCAAGATATATCCCATCTGGCTGAACCAAAATTTTGCCCTCTATAAGATGTTGTTGCAATAGTTCTTTTATATTCTTGTCTTCAGTCTTTATTAATACCGGCTTAATCTCAATTTCCAAAGACTGTGCTTGGAAGTTATACCGTATGTTTTGTGGACCTGCCGCAACATATAATAGTTCAATGGCTGTATATACATTATTTTTAATTTGTTGTGGCCTAGGAAAATTAAACTTAACATATCCTCTTTTAGTGCTATATTCTTTATTTTCAATTCTTTGATAAGGTTCAAAGCCTCTACTAGTCCCAATTTCTAACGAATACTCTTCTCCTCCTTCTGTTAACAATTTTCCAGATTGATTTTTAATAGTCATTAGTCGTGCAAGTTCGTGCGTATACTTATTAACAAACAATTGGAAAAGTAAAAATCCTTTTTCTTTTAAATAAAAATCTTTCTTATCGAGCTTTTGCTCACCAGATGTATAGTTTTCTTTTCGAAAACGTTCTAATTCCTCTGGTTCAATAAAGTAAATCTCCCGACCTTTATATAGATGTTTCTCTGCTTTCAGAGTGTTAGCTTGAATATAAGAGTTAATGGTTACTACGTGTATTCCTAATTCCGCTGATACTTCTCCAGTAGTAAGTCCTGGTTTCTTATATTCCTTTTCTAATTTCTCAACCTGTTCTAAAGAGAAAACTTTTGATTTTCGCATTCTCCATTTATGATCATAAAGTGGAACAAGTTTCCCTTCTCGAACATACTTGTAAATAGTATTAGGAGTAACATTAAGTCTTTCTGCAACCTCTGCTGTTGTGAGGAAATTCTTGTCTTTATGTATCTGGTCTACCATTAAAAATCCTCACTCCTTTTTATATAAATTTTATTATTAATACCATAGAGAATTATTAATTAATAGATGTTTTAGATTCCATTCCCTAGAGAATATCCAATCTGCCGGAGGTCAATGTTATCACTCCCTTGCATTCTAGCATTGTTCTCCAACAATAATAAACGCGAATAATACCTATAGGTCCTTAAGGAGATCTTTTGTTCTTTAAGTAGTTCTAATAAATTATTTTGAATTATTTCATATTCTTGATTTATCAAGTCATTACCTCCTGATTAGCACTATTGAACGTACAATTTCATCAATCCAAATCATCAAATGTAATGATTTCAATATCAGAACCGAATAGTGAACGTAATTTAAGCTTGGCTTTTTCTATATCACCTATAATTTTTATAGTTATAGTTTCATCACCTTCTAATTCAAATTCATGCGTATAAGCTAGACTATTGGTTTGTATCCACTTCATTTTGCTTTTCACTCCCTTGCATTATCATTTAATGACTGCCGCTTAGTTACTATTTTAGCCATAAAAGCTCCATTGGAAAAGGAGAACAGAATCCTTCTATTCTCCCACCATATATGAAAAATATTGATATAAGTCGTTCACTCTTTTTAATTAGACCAGTCTTCATCCCTTTATTTATATCGTTGATTTTTTATCTATTTTTAATTTAAAGACGAGTTTCTTCTATTATATATCATTTTATATTACTACAGTTACCTCTCTGCCGTTTGGTCTGGTAAATTTCACATATTCAAAATCATGTGAATTTATATCTAAGCAGAAGGGTTGTTCCAAATTTGATATATCTACTTCATGTTGGTACTTATCTTTTAAGTGTAGTGCTAGGTTCAATGCACTCTTTATCTCTTTTTCAGCTCTTTTTGTAACGACTATTTTACTGAGTTTCTCTAGGCGTGCATATCCAATTCCTATTAATTGTCGGCGTTCAGGTTTGGAAGCACCTATGGCCTTCCATTCAATATAGGCTCCTTGTAACGACCAGTGTTTACTTACGATTGCCTGATAGATGGGTATATCTTTCCCTTTGTATTTTATGGTCGCTAATATACTCTTTTCATCATAAGTTGTCATAAATTTTAATCCTCCTTATGATCTTTCAATAAAGGATAATTATTTGGCCGTAATGGATAGTAATTAACATTTTGGTCAGTATGAATGGTTAAAGGGTAAACATCCATTTTTGAGTTTGTTCTTTTACCTACAACAACCGGAATGAAATCTTTTTGGTTCTTTAAGTACCCAGTATGTCCCTCATACCAATTATCGGTATCCTTTATTCCAGTACTTTCCCTTCCAAACACTGCATCCTCCAATAATATCTCCTCATTAACTTTTTCAAGCGCTATGGGCATTACTTTTAATTTTCTTATGCCTTTCATAACGATTCCTATCGGATATTTATTTCGAGGTTTCACATCGTAGATAACAGCAAGTTCTCCAGTATCTTTTCGTCTAACCAATAAACCCGGTCTTGCTTCATTTAGAGATAATGATGCTCCTTCTTCTACACTGTAAGAATATCCAGTTCTCTTTTGCTTAATCTGTTGAATAACTGCTTCTTCCGCTAATAGAAGCAGCTGTTCGGTTGGAATATCGTTGTTAACCTCCAAGGTAACTTGTACTGGCTTAAAATCTAGCCGTACCGTTTTCTGTACTTTTTTGCTCATCTTCAATGAACACCCTTTCTAAAAGTTTTTTCTAAGGTTTTTACTCATAGATAAATTTACCATTTTATCTATATATTTCATTATAAGTTAATGTTCATTAAATTACAATATTAAAAGTAAATTATATATATAAAGTTATAAGTTAATATATTATGTAATATACAAACCACTAAACTAATATTGTATTATTTTATATGTATGGAATTTTGGTAAGTTATAAATTATTATTAAATTATATTTACCAATAATTACTTAGTTTTTATGATAAGACTGTTTGTAGTAGTTCTATAACAATGTTTGTTTTAGTAGTTCTTCACTATTTTTGTAAAGGAGAGATTTATATGAGTAGTCTTATCCCCACCTCTTTACTCATAGAAAAAAATAATCCGCTGCCAGTTCCAATTTTAGTTTCAAATTTAAAAGATAAACGATACTTAGAAAAACTAGTGTTAAAACGACAACATAACAGTGAGACTGGCTATGAAAAATTCCAAGACTTCAATGATATAGAGATGATTTACTACTATGTACACAACCAGAAAAATATTGATGAAGCAAAAAACAAAAGCGAAAGAACCAAAGTAGAATATTTAAGAGAGCTTATACACTTCTCAAAACACTTAGTGGATTTCAATCTTAAAATTCCACTTAATATTCAAATTAAAGAAGGTTCTTTATTTAAAGCTCTAGAAGAGTATCACTTAGAAAAATATCAAAAATGGCTGGTGGATGAAGCTCCTATGCTTCTATACAGAAAGAAAAAATTTACTGCCACAACCCTGGCCAAAAAGACCACAATAATTAAGGGGTTTATAAAATTTTTATACGATGTAGGATATATTGATAAGAATATAACTGTTGGGTTAAAGGCAGCGACAGTAAAGAAAGAGGATTTACCAAATAGAGATCTTAGCCCTAATGAAGTTCTAGAGTTGCTGAAGTTTCTTAAAAATGAAAATCACCCTATTCTTTTTGGAATTATACATGTTCTAGTTACTACAGGAATAAGAAATAGTGAGTTTTGTCAATTAAAGGTGAGAGATCTCAAGCGTAATTTTTCTACTGGAGACTATTATATTGAGGTAAATGGTAAGGGAAATAAAAATAGAATATGTGTAATAAAACCTAAAGTATATCAAAGTATCATCGAATTTAGAAAGGTGAGATTCCTTGAAACAAAATTAAGTAATTCTGATGATAGCTACATATTTACTACCAATACGGGAAGACCATATACGAACTCCTATCTTTCTACCTATCTTAAAAATGCGGTTTCTAGAATACCTTTAGAAATCTTGAAAAACAGGGATAATCCAATTGGACCCCACACATTTAGACATGCTTTTGTAATAGCATCACATTATAGTGGCGCAAATATCCTAGATATTAGTAGAAGTCTTGGGCATGAGCACATTCAAACGACTCAACTCTATTTAGCAAAAGTATTTGCACAAGAGCGGAATGCAGTCCATCAATGGACAAACAGTGTATTAAAAGATTTTATTTAATAAAATATAAAACACCAAGCCTTCAATTACTTTTGGCTTGGTGTTTTATATTAATCTTGTATAATATTTTTATTAATTGAATGGGATAGAAGATTACAATTAATGATAATTATACAGACCAATAGTAATGGAGAGCATTTTTAGCGTGTCTCTCAACAGCTATGGCATAATTATATGCGGCTCCTGTTACCCCCGCTGCGGCTAAACCAACAGCAACTCCTGCTCCTCCACTTAGTGAGGCAATAACTAATGCTGCAAGCCACGCAATTCCTGAACCAACAGCAGCACCTATAAATTTGATTTCGTAATCATTCAATAAATCTACTTCTTTTTTGAAATTATCTAGGTTTTTTGAGTTACTTGAAGTTCTTGTTACATTCTTATAGTAAGTCTTGTAAAGGGATCCTGGTTGAGGTCTTCTTAGTTGCCATTTTTGAGGGGATGAATAGGTAATAGTGTACTCCATGTTTGAGAATGTATTCTCTTGAAGTGTTGATGCAAGAGTTACAAACCCACCTTCTGCAGTAGTATCATTTAACTCCGAAGCTAAGGCTTCTAATTCATTTAAATCAATTTCAACCTTTGAAGATTTATCTCCCTTAATTTCAGTAGTTATGATATTTCTCTTTTTATCAAATGTTCCTATGGATACTACACCATTTTCAATGGTTTCTACTACTCTAAAATTTTTATTGTCTTTGATTATTTTAGTCTCTATACCTTGTATTATATCAATTGTCTCTTTGTCTTCAATTGGATCTAAGCCTACTGTGGATTTAAAATCCTGTGTGCTAAGTGCAATATTGGAGCCTGAATTCATAGCGTTACTTGCGTTAGGTCCGATAAGTGAAAATACTAGAACTGCAGCAATAGATAGAAGAGTACTTTTAAAACAAATTTTAAACATTTTTTAGTCACCTTTATATTTTATTTAGGAATTAAGATTAATATACATTTGCCTCCTCTCTCTTGGATTTTGATAATTCCTAATTCCTATACCTAACAGGTACTACACCACCTTAATACACAAAGATGTTTTCTATTACATTTAGTTGGAAAGGAGTCTAGTAATATTAAACGCTATTAGTGAAAGACCTACACCAAAAAATATAATGCTAGTAACTGTATTATACTTACTAATTTTACTCCTTTTAGCAAGGTAAATACCTCCAAAAATAAACATTAAAGATAATACAAAAAAGACTACAGTTATCACTAAAATCACCTCTTATTCAAATTTAAATTCTATTATAATACTTATAAAACTAAGCACAATATGTCTTTTCAACCAAATATAGAAGAGATATTAACAATACCTGTACCCTATAGTACCAGCATTAGCGTAACTGTTAATTCTTCCTAATATTAACATCTATTTAAATAGTTTAAAAATCACGAATATTCTTATATTTCCTCATCTTTAAAAGTATATATTCTTTTATCTATATATATCAGTGAAAATCGTATAAAATAATACATTTGTAGTAATATACTCAAGCTTATATGTTTTACAGTTTTAGAATATTTCTCTTATAATCATTTAAATAAGGGGTCCTACCAACAAAACGCGGAAAACATACGCTAAGAGAAATTCCGAGGTAAAAAGGCCGATTTTTCCTACGCTAAGGAATCATCGGCCTTTAATATTATTGAAGAAGAGGGCGTAGGGAATGTAGACTTGTTACTTTTCTTGCATCAAAGTTGTATTCACCAAGAAAATTAATGTGTTCCCATCCTAATGGAGAAATATGTTTAAGTAAGTCTTCTCTCAAATTCCCTTTTTCCTTCAATAGTTTTGTTGCTTCTGTAAGATAAACGGTATTCCATACACTAATGGCATTAATTAGAATGTTTAAAGCACTTGCACGTTGTAGCTGGTCTTGTATTCCTCGTTCCCGCAACTCACCTCGTTTTCCAAAGAATAAGGCTCTCGCTAACCCATTCATCGCTTCTCCTTTATTTAGTCCCCGTTGAATTCGACGGCGTAGTGTTTCGTTAGATATGTAATCCAAAATAAAAATGGTCTTTTCGATTCTCCCCATTTCTCGCAAAGTAGTTGCAAGTTTATTTTGTCTCGCATACGACCCTAATTTCCCCATCATAAGTGAACCGGACACTTTTCCTTCTCGAATAGAATGAGCTACACGTAATACGTCATCGAAATTCTCTTGAATAATTTTTGTATTAATACGACCACGGAGTATATTTTCTAATTTATGGAATTCACTTGGCGTTTGGATCGTGAATAGCTTAGAGTCAGCTAAATCACGTAGCCTTGGTGCAAAACGAAATCCTAGTAAATGACTCAATCCAAATACTGAGTCGGCGTAGCCAGCTGTATCTGTAAAATGCTCTTCAATATTTAAATCTGTCTCATGATGAAGTAATCCATCAATAACGTGGACAGCATCACGAGCATTAGTATTAATGACTTTCGTATAAAAACTTGAAAATTGATCACTGGTAAATCGATAAATGGTTGCCCCTTTTCCAGACCCATAGTGTGGATTGGCATCGGCATGTAACGATGAAACACCAACCTGTACGCGCATTCCATCAGAAGAAGAGGTACTTCCATCTCCCCAATAGGAAGCTAGTTTAAGCTTATGTTGAAAATTTACTAATGTCGCTTGTGCACGACTTATAGCATCATCAAATAAACGCCATTGTGCTGCATTAGCCATTTGATGATAAGTAACTCCTGGTGTCGCTTCTGCCATTTTAGTAAGTCCTATGTTAGTTCCCATCGCCATGAGAGCAGCCATGAGAACAACTTTTTCCTCTCCCTTTGGCGGGCGATTGGTTGAGGCATGTATCAACATTTCGTCAAATCCTGTCCAGTGTGCTACCTCCATTAAAAGATCAGTGAGCTTTATTCTTGGCAACATATTATATAAAGACAGGCTAAAAGCTCTCGCTTCTTCGGGTGTATTCTTCTCCAAACGGTCCAATCGGATCTTAGCCTTTTCGATAGTTACTCCTTCTAAAGAATCAAGATTATTTGAAACCCATGTAAGGCGTTGAGCTAGTGACTTTCTTCTTTCCTCAAGATATTCATCTGCCGATGAACGAACGGCTAGTTTAGTATCCGTAAGACGAGTTGTTGTCCAATCTTCTTTAGGAACAAGATACTCTTCAAAATCTTTATGAAGTCTACTACCGACTACGGATATGTCGCCTGAACGAATATGATTTTTCAACTCTGTTAGTGCAGCCATCTCGTAATAGTGTCGGTTAATTATTCCATCATCACCATAAACATGCTTCTTCCAACGTTTAGGAATAAAATCTACCGGGGCATCATTTGGAATTTTTCTTTTACCAGATTCATTCATTTCATTTAGCGTCTTTAAGGCTTGCAATAGTGGCTCTGTACCTTGTGTAGAACGAAATTCAAAAGACTTAAGAAAAGTAGGAGTATATTTTCTTAGATAAGAAAAACGATTTTCTAACAAATCTAGATAATCGTAATCCATCGGTCGGGCTAATTTTTGAGCTTCTTCGACGGAAGAAACAATTTTATCCCACGGCATAATCTTTTCAATAGCATTAAATGGATCAAGCCCTTCATTTCGTGCTTGGATAAGTGCTGAACCAATATCTGCAAAATGTACGACTTTTTCATTCACTGCTTTTCCATTTTCTTTTTGCATTTCTTCTTGTGTTTTACGTCCTTTTGATTGCAAGATCATCATTTGTCGATCATGAATTTCAATTGCTTGGTCAATTAAATCCTGACTATGAGTCACAAGATATGCCACGAGAATTGCATATTTCTTTTTTTCTTTAAACCTTCGAAATGAGTGTGGTTCATACCTTGCTCCAATACGAGATAATTGAAGTAAACGATTGGGATGGATATGTTCTGAATTTATTTCTAATTTTAAATCTCGAATATATTCTAAGCGCTTTATTACTTTTAAAAAGGCTTCAGGTGAAGAGTGTCCGGGAAGTTCTCTAAGCCATGCTAAGGGGGTTTTTCTATTGTCTACAAATGGATCTATAAGTTTATCTAACTTTTGTTTTTGCCATTTAGATAGAGTACAAGTTAATGATTTAAAAATTCTTTCCTCTGCTCGTTGACGAGTTTCCCAAACAAGTCTTTCTATAGTAGTCATACCAGGGAGAATAATTTTCTGATTCCGTAGTTCTTCTTGTGCTGTACGAAGAAGATACATTGAATTTCCATTTTGAAGGGCATGATTCAACAGAAACTGAGCTACCTTGCGGTAGTTCCCTAGGGAAAAATTTTGATAACCATAAACTTGACGGATTTCTTCCATATGCTCATGTTTAGTTGGCTCTCGTTGGGCATATAAAGAAAATGAATTAGGATTAACATTTATTTGTCCAGCTATGTATTGGATTATGTAATCTGGTATAGGTCCAACATCTGAAAGGGACCATCCTGGGTAGCGTAGAACACATAATTGAACAGCAAAGCCTAAACGATTATGATCTCTTCTGTGTCGTTTAATAATTTCAAGGTCATATTGTGAAAAAGTATAATAAGTTTCTAGTTCACTTTCGCTCATATCAGCTGGAATTCGTACAAATTCCGTTCTTTGATCTTCTGTTAGTAATTCTTTCCCTCTCATGCTACAACTCCTTGCTAGATATCTTTTTCTTTTCTAGATAACGATATAAGGTTGTCGCTCCAATCCCTGTTGCCGTCTTAATTTGAGATAAAGAGTAATCTTTGCTTTCGTACATTTTTATAGCAAGTTCTATTTTCTTTAAATCAACCTTCGGTCTGCCTCCGTTTCTTCCTCTAGCTCTAGCAGCCGTCAATCCATCTTTCGTTCGTTCACTAATAATATCTCGTTCTAATTCTGCTATGCTGGCCAACATTCTAAAAAAGAATCGTCCCATAGCAGTTGTCGTGTCAATCTTGTCTTGTATGGAGACAAAATGAATACCCTTTGATTCAAAATGTTCCATAAGCTCAATTAAATGTTTGGTACTACGACTGATACGGTCTAATTTATAGACAACTACCGTGTCGCCTTTACGCAAAACTTTAAGAAGCTCGTCAAGCTGCGGACGGTTTTTTCTCTTGCCTGACTCCTTTTCTTCAAAAGTCTGGTCCACTCCGTAGTGAGTCAATGCATCGAGTTGTAACGATAATGACTGATCTTGTGTACTGACACGTGCATATCCAAATTTCAACAAGAATTCCCCCTTTTTTAATGTCCTAACTATACCAAAAAGGGGTTTGTAATAGATATATTGGTATTTAGATTTTGGTCATATTTTTGGTTATGCATTTTAAGTAGTTTTTGAGGTTTTAGAGAAGTTCTCTGTTTTTAACCAAAAACGGTCGTTTTCGGCATTGGAATCATTTAATTGAAGGGAGTAATATATATATTGACTATGTACTATGGTACAGGGTTTATACTTTATATGAGGTGAGATAAATGCAATTTCGTATTGGAGAACTGGCTGAAAAGTGCGGCGTTAATAAAGAGACCATTCGATATTATGAACGTTTAGGGTTAATTCCAGAGCCTAATCGTACCGAAAAGGGATACCGAATGTATTCACAACAAACGGTCGATCGATTGAATTTCATAAAGAGGATGCAGGAACTAGGCTTTACGCTAAATGAAATTGATAAGTTGCTAGGAGTCGTTGATCGCGATGAAGCAAAGTGCCGTGATATGTATGATTTCACCGTTCTTAAGATAGAGGACATCCAGCGTAAAATTGAAGATCTCAAAAGAATTGAACAAATGCTGATGGATCTTAAAGAAAGATGTCCCGAAAACAAAGATATTTACGAATGTCCCATTATTGAAACACTGATGAAGAAATAAGAGGTGAAACAGGATGAAAAACACAATAAAAAGTTCAGGTTGGTTTCTTGTCGCACTAATCACATGTCCGTGCCATTTGTTTTTACTGCTTCCGTTGTTTGCGGGAACGGCACTGGGCTCATACTTCACGGAATTTAAAGATGTTATTTTCATCGTGATGGGTCTGTTATTTGTTTTCACCCTTTTCAAAGGATGGAGAAAACTGAACCCAGAAATTAAAAATGAAACAACGAAAGAAACAACAACGCATGATTGTTGCAGTATGAAGAGGTTTAAATCATGAAGGAAAAAGTGTCACAGTTAGCCACTATATTTTCAGCTTTTGGTATGGCTGCATGCTGCTTGGGTCCACTGATTTTTATTCCTCTTGGATTAACTGGATTTGCAGGAGCAATCGCCTTCTACTCATTGAAGTATCGGTTATTGTTCAGCATCGTTACCATCATCCTTCTTGCATACTCCTTTTACATGGTTTACGGGAGAAAAGGCAAAAGGAAGAGTTCTATCATCGGCTTATGGATCACGACGTTTTTCGTTTTCTGCATGTTTCTTTTTTTATTTCTAGTTGAAGGTGGACTATAAAAAATGAGGTGCTTTATATGAGCGTAAAAATAATTAGGATTATGATGCTATTATCCCTTCTGTTAGTGGTTAGTGCGTGTAGCAACGAAAAAGAAGCACAAAATACTATAGATGCTAAGAAGGAAGTAAAAGCTACCATTGAAACAACTAAAACAGGGACATTCACGGTTTTGGGGATGGATTGTTGTCCGCCGTCTGTTGTAGAAAGCGTCCTGGAAGAGATAGATGGCGTTAGCAAAACAGCCATTAAAGTCAGTGGAAGCAAGGGCGAAGTAACGGTTTCCTTTAATGATAAGAAAACGGATTTACAGGCAATTAAGACGGCAGTTTCGGATTTCGGGCTTGGAGTCGAATAAAAGGAGGGAGTTAACATGAAAAAATATCGAGTGAACGTTCAAGGAATGACTTGTACGGGTTGTGAAGAGCATGTAGCTGTTGCTCTTGAAAACATGGGTGCAAGAGGGATTGAAGTAGATTTTCGCCGTGGCGAAGCTGTATTTGAGCTACCAAATGGCTTAGAGGTTGAAACAGCGAAAAAAGCGATTGCTGAAGCGAAATATCAACCAGGCGAAGCAGAAGAAGTACAATCGCAAGAAATGATGCAGTTAGGTGATGAAGGTGATTATGACTACATCATCATCGGTTCTGGTGGGGCTGCCTTTTCATCTGCCATCGAAGCCGTGAAATACGGAGCAAAAGTGGCAATCATTGAACGTGGTACGGTTGGTGGAACATGCGTGAACATCGGCTGTGTTCCTTCAAAGACTTTGCTTCGGGCTGGCGAAATCAATCATCTGGCAAAAAATAATCCATTCATCGGATTGCACACGTCAGCTGGTGACGTTGATTTGGCACCATTGATCAAGCAGAAAAATGAACTGGTGACGGATCTTCGAAACTCAAAATATGTGGATTTGATTGATGACTACGGCTTTGAATTAATCAAAGGCGAAGCGAAATTCGTAGATGAAAAAACCGTTGAAGTCAATAGCATTCAGTTGTCAGCCAAACGATTCTTAATCGCGACAGGTGCTTCACCAGCAGTGCCAAACATTCCTGGACTGGATGAAGTCGATTATTTAACAAGCACAACTCTGCTTGAATTAAAGAAGGTTCCTAAGCGTCTTACGGTCATCGGTTCTGGCTATATCGGGATGGAATTGGGACAACTCTTCCATAATCTAGGCTCAGAAGTCACATTGATGCAAAGAAGCCCGCGTTTGTTAAAGGAATACGATCCTGAGGTTTCAGAAGCAATCACGCAAGCCTTGACAGAACAAGGGGTCAACTTAGTGACGGGAGCATCTTTTGAACGAATCGAACAAGATGGAGACATTAAAAAGGTCCATGTTGAGGTAAATGGCAAGAAGCGAATCATTGAGGCAGATCAATTACTGGTTGCCACAGGAAGAACACCAAACACGGCAACCTTGAATTTACAGGATGCAGGCGTTGAAGTAGGCCCCCGTGGTGAAATCGTAATCGATGAGTATTCAAAAACAACGAATTCACGCATCTATGCAGCAGGAGATGTCACGCTTGGTCCTCAATTTGTATATGTAGCAGCTTATCAAGGTGGAGTTGCGGCAGGAAATGCTATCGGTGGACTGAACAAAAAGCTGAATTTAGAAGTGGTTCCGGGGGTTACATTTACAGCTCCAGCAATTGCAACGGTTGGTTTAACGGAGCAACAGGCGAAAGAGAAAGGATATGAAGTGAAAACATCCGTTTTGCCGTTAGATGCCGTTCCAAGAGCACTGGTTAATCGGGAAACAACAGGTGTGTTTAAACTGGTCGCGGACGCGAAAACGTTAAAAATATTAGGGGCTCATGTGGTTGCAGAAAACGCAGGAGACGTGATTTATGCAGCGACATTAGCTGTCAAATTCGGTTTAACCGTAGAGGATCTTCGCGAAACCCTTGCACCATATTTGACAATGGCAGAAGGACTGAAGCTGGCTGCTCTAACGTTTGACAAAGATGTATCCAAACTATCTTGTTGTGCAGGATAACTATCTTTTAATATCAAGCCGATGATTCCTTAGCGTAGGAAAAATCGGCTTTTTTCATGTCGAAATTTGCTTAGCGTATGTTTTCCGCGTTTTGTTGGTAGGACCCCAATAAGGGGTTGATTGATGCTATGGATCCGAAATTAATAGGAAATAAAATTAGAGAACTTCGATTAAAAGCTGGGTATTCTCAAGAAGAGTTGGCATCAGAAATATGCACCCAGGCGCAGATTAGTAAAATAGAAAGAGGAGCCGGATATCCTCAAGCTAATACCCTATTCTATATTTCTCAAAAATTAGGTGTAGATCCAAATTATTTCTTTGATATTGGCACCACCCCTAATTTGGATTATGTAACAGCTGTTAAAAAGAAGATAAATGATCTAAAAAATGCTTTTAAATATCCGGATATTCTAAAAATAATTAATAGGGAATTTACGAATCCATTATTTAGAGAAGATAAACTAAACTTTCAATTCCTGCTTTGGCATAAAGGCATTGTAGAATTTGAATATTTTAAGGAATTTAAAGAAGCGGTTGATACATATAATCAAGCATTCAATTTAACACCTGTGGATAAATATTGGAGTGATCAACAAATTGAAATAGCACTTAGTTTGGGTTCAGCTTACAATCAATTAAACGAACTAAATAGAGCTTTACACTTATATGATCGAATAAAAATAGAAATAGAAAAGAAACCACTTATTCATGACAGTCGCATTCATTTACGCTACTGCTATTTTAGAGCTAGAGCTTATACGCGTTTACAAGATTACCGTGAATCTATTAAGCTTTGTGAAGAAGGGATAGAATACTGTATCTCCGAACAAACTCAAAAGTTCTTCGGTGAGCTGCATTATCAGATAGGCTATAATTACGAATTAATGGGGAATTGGCCGAAAGCTATTGAATATTATGAAGAGGCTAAGACGATATTTCATCTGTATAAAAATCACTTGTATGATAATATCATTTTAGAGAAAATAAAAACCCTCAGTGAGAAAAGTAGTGCCCAGCCAAGTAATTAAAAAGGAGCATTCTGAGAACTCAGACAGCTCCTTTTTTCTTTCATCATATCGTTTAGCAATTTTTAATCTCTCTCAAGTCGATGCTTAGGCAACATATCACAAAACTTTCCCCTACACAATGCATCAATTCGATTGCCTCTAGCTCCTATTGCATCAGTTAAGGATTCTATACTAGGGAAAATATATCATTTATTGTCATTTCTACTCCTAAGATTCACCCTTATTTGTTTTTACTGTATAGAGGATTTGTTAATGAACTTGGAAACCTTTTTGCTTTCCGGAAGCGGAAGCTTCTATTTGGGTCCTGCACCTTCTCTTCCTTTTCTAAAGATGAATTTACAAACTCCTCTTTGATTACCTTCTTTTGCCACTCTAATTGATTCATTTAATCACCTCTTCTAGTTAATATTTGAAGAAACTTATCCGATTTAATGCACAATTCACTTCGTTTCATATCCTGGTTATAGTCATTTTTCCTTAGGTGGCCGTACGTGATGATTTCCTTCCCAACTAGCTGCTCGTCTCTTAATGTAAAATGTTTAAAGTATTTATCAAATATCACTAATGAGAATCGAGAATTGTTATGAGATTCAAGTAAAATATAATACACTTTTTCTCTCCTAATCACCCTCACGACTTTCCCGAAAACGAAATAAGGTATTTCTAATAATTCTTCATTCCAATGCAAGGAGTAAGCCGTATCGGAATGTAAGATTAATTTAGAGATGGGAATCTTCTCATCTTTCACTTGAACAACAATACTAGATAAAATCCCTGGGTCGTATGAGGTTAAAAGAGTAACTATAGATTTAAGAGAGTTAATGCTTTTCGTGGTTTTTGATTCTTTCTTTATTTTAATATCTGTCGGATCTACAGTTTTTTTCTCCTTCTCTTCACGATTAATTTGCTTAGGTTCGTAATCAGGGTCTAACTGATTAAAATTTATCTTCACAATGTTTTGCTTTATACCACCTTCTAGCATTCCGTCTTGATACTCCTGCACTTTATTAACGGACTCAAAGAATGAGAGTGGCCTGTAAAATCCACATTGCGTATGATGCTTATTTTCGTCTGACTTTCCTGTGGTTTTAAAATGTGAAGCAACGTTGTCGCCGCCTTTTACAAAAATAACAGGAGCTTTGCAAGACACATCATAACAGTACAGGCTATTCCCATGGATGTCTGGATTGTACTCATCAGCGGTGACAATTTTTCCACTAGTTAATACAGCAGATTGCATAGTCTTTTACCTCCAATTCAAGAACTAACCTTACCTGGTGGGAATGTCAAAGAAAGTCTTTTTTTATTCTCGTCCCATACAATAAAAGCATCATAATATTCATCGGTCTTATTCTTCTTTTTAAACCCTGTCAACAAGCCACTGTTCCCTGACTCAAGAATCTTAGTTGCAATGTGGGGTTTGATTTCTTTAGAAAGAAATGTTTTAGGAATACTGAAGTCGCAGCCTGTCTCATGAAAACTTGAACATCCATAAAAAGTCCCTTTGTCGATAACAGTTTCACCACATAATTTGCAAACTCCTATTGGCTCACCTATATCCGCACCCTTGTTCTCAGGTGCCAGTTGTAGCGATTCTTGGATTTCCCATTTAGGAGATTTATCTTGGAGCTCTTTGATTAATTGCATGACTAGTTCGTTTATACGATGGAGAAAAGGGTCAGGTTTCCTTTTTCCTGCTCCAATTTCCTCTAGAGAGCGTTCCATATTACCTGAAGTGATGGGAGAGGAAATCCAGCAACCTTCACCCAGTATGCTAATTAGTTGTCTCCCCTTTGGTGTCATAAAAACAAGATTGTCCTTAACTTCGATATAAGCTTTGGATGTGATCTGCTTAATAATAGAAGCCCTGGTTGCTACTGTACCCAAACTCAATTCTTTGGTAGTATAATCGGCCCTGGCGTCTTTTTCTATGGTTCTTCCTGCTTGCTCCATTACCTTTACTAATTGTCCTTGTGTATATCTAGGTGGAGCAGTTGTTCTCCCTTCGGTAACTTCTAGGTTATCTAGCTCTACTGTAGCTCCAACTTCCAATGATGGGAGAAAATCATCTTCATCCCCTTTGGCAGGTTGTTCCCCTTCGCCTAAAATAGCTTTCCAGCCATGTACCACCACTTGCTTTCCTTTAGTAGAAAAAGTGAATTGCTCATCAATCAATGTAGTTATTGATGTCTGTTTATATACAGCTGCAGGATAATGGGCAGATATAAATCGTAGGGTGATCATTTTATATACGCGCTGTTCATCAATACTTAACTTAGAAATATTCGGAACCTCTACAGTAGGGATAATGGCGTAATGATCGTTTACTTTACTACCATCGACAAAACGTTTATTTTTGCTAATGTCTTTCATTGGTGTAGGGAAGTATGATTGAAAGAAAGTAATTTGTTCAAGAGTGGACAATATCTCGGGGAATTCTTGAGCCTCGTTGTCTGACACGACTCTGGGTTGAGCTCTCGGATAACTAATAGCTCCCTTCAAATATAACTCTTGTGCAATATCCAGGACTTTATCGGGAGAATATTTATATAGTTTATTAGCCTCTTCTTGAATTGCTGTTAAATTATAAAACTGAGGTGGAGGCACTTCTATATGATCACCGTCCACTTTATGTATACGGGCTTCTTTAGATGTACAATAGAGACTTAAAGCTTCAGCTCTCTCCTTGTCAAAGATATTTTCGAGATTATCAATGCACCACTTCCCATAATAAGGAGTACCAGATGCAATGAATTTCCCTTTTATATTCCAGAATGGAACACTCTTAAAATCTTCAATTTCTTTTTCTCTCTTATTAATTATAGAAACCAAACTTGTTTGCACTCTTCCTAAACTAAAAAGCGAGTCGTGAACACCTTTCTCTTTCATCAGAATACTTACACACCTACTCAAATTTATCCCAATGACCCAGTCGCTTTTCTGCCGAGTTTGAGCTTCAACAAAAAGATTATGATAATGTTCGTCGTTTTTTAATTGAAGAAAAGCATTCTGAACTGCCGATTTAGTTAACGAGGAGGACCATAACCGTTTAACGGGCTTCCTGTTATTAATGTATCGAAGAATTTCTGTAACAATAAGTTGACCTTCTCTTTCAATATCTCCAGCATGAATGATGTAATCTATTTTAGGGTTGTTAACCCACTTTTTAATGTTAGTAAAGATTCCACTTTTCTTTGAATCAACCTGATATTTGAATGCAGCCGGTATAATAGGCAAATGTTTAAGATCCCATTTTCGGTATTCATCTGAATATTTGTCTGCATCTACAAGTTGCAAGACGTGCCCTACACACCACACCGCGATAGCTCCAGATGGTAAATATTTGTTTGGTGCAACTTCTAAATGTGTTCGACAATCTTTCGTAGGAAAGGCTGCACAAACTTTTCGTGCCTGGGCAGGCTTTTCGAAAATTATTAACGGGCATTTCTGTAAACCACTTATTTTAATACATCTCCTTTCCTATGCAGCGGTAACCGTTTCTAGACCTTTTTGAATTGCGCCGCTAGCACCAAATCCATTTACATACTGAATTGGTTTCCCGCTCTTTTTACATAATTCCTTCACTATGTCCATTGACACATGCCCACATGCTCCTAGCAAAACAACCACAACATCTGCCTTTTTAATAATGCTGCGAAACTCTTTTTTATTCCCCCCGTTACGTGTTTTCCCTGAGTGAAACAATACCTCACAACCGAATTTACTTCCTACTTGTTTGTAAGTTTTTTCCTGGCTCCCTCCAAAAATAGCAATTGTCTTTTTCATTACTAGTCCCCCTTTTTAAATAATTCATTTTGTATTACTTTATATAATACAATAGGGATAGTAAATTT
This sequence comes from Bacillus sp. RO1, assembly GCF_012524115.1. Lineage (GTDB taxonomy): Bacteria > Bacillota > Bacilli > Bacillales > Bacillaceae_I > Sutcliffiella_A. Next base: position 56,512 of record NZ_JAAZWB010000084.1, read on the forward strand.
GTAAATTATTTTTTATTTTTCTGACATTTATATTAGTAAGCGTTAATCCAACCTTCCTTTATGCTTTTCACTACAGCCCCTACACGACTATTCACATTGAGCTTCTTTTGTATACTTGCAGAGTAATTGTGAATGGTTGGCTCAGAAACATATAATGTTTTTGCGATTTCTTTATTAGATATGTCTAAGGCCATCGCCTCTAATATCTCCCATTCTCTTTTTGTAAGCAGATCCTGCGGTCTTATGCTTTGTGTACTTTTAACTTGTTGTTTTTCTTTTTTAAATAGATTCGCTATAATGTGACGATTGATTCTTTGATCTACATAAATCTCACCTTGTATGACATAAGAGATGGCATCTAATAGAGTGGTAACTTGATTATTCTTTAATAAAACTCCCTTTACCCCTAGATAAAAGTAATCCAAAATAACTTCCTCTTCATTTTTCTCCGACAGCAACAGGACATTGTTAGATAACTTCGCTATTTTTTCTACCATACTCAACTCACTAATTCGCGTATCTAGAGAGGAATCTATAATCACTAGACTTGAATTTAATATAAACTCTCTATCTTCCACCCAGGTTGAAAGCTTTAAAGTATGTATTTCGTAGCTAGGAAAATTTATCTGCAGAAGAGTTTTAAGCCCCTCACCCTCATGCCCTTCCATTAATAAACTTACTTTCAATAATGTGCTCCTTTCGAACAAAAAAACCCCCTATACAGACACGCCAAATAAAGGCAGCCTTATATAGAGGGTTATCCCTTGTTATGTAATTTTTAGAAAAAACAAAAAGCTCTATTTATATTATAGAGCTTCCAGGTGCTTGAAAACAACATAATTTAACTCAAATTCACTAATTTGTTTCCTTTTATCATTGTATATTCTCCAATCCCATATTCATTAACGTACCAACACATTAAAGATGCTATGGGCTCCGGTGCCTCATGATCATGGAGCGGAATTGGTGATGGATATTGTCTTGAAGACACAATAGAGTTGTGGTTAATTAAGGAAACAATGTTTTTGGACTTGTTGATGTTGATTACCCAACATCCAAACGTTTTATCTTCAGAAACATACCAATATGCATCTTCCCTATCAATACTCTTTGAAGGTGCAAATGGGTATCCTTCAATATTGAAGTGGTTGGAAAAGGAGGATTCCATATGCTCTTTCCAGTAGTGTTCTTTAGAATTTTGGGCACTCTTTGTTAATACCTTCTTTTCACAAGAAAAGAACACTTTAGGATTATCTACCTCAATATTCTTCCAATAACCACATTGGTTTGTAAAACCATCGTACATCATACAGTCCGTCTGGCAAGTGGACGTATTTCTCTTTGCGTTATTAACTACTAAACTTAACATATAGCACCTCCCATACTTAAACTTATGTTGCCATAAATACTACTGGTATAACGGTAGAAAGCGTAGCGACTAAAATAGATCCAACTAACAGCCTTCTACTCCACCTGTGGTAGTCCGGATGTCTTAATAATTTGTAGTTGAACCGAAACAATAAGCTTGTCAAGAGCATACCGACTGCTATAAATACTCCAGTAGCGGTTAAAAAACTCATTATATCTTTTATAAGAGTTGGTACACCCATTACCGTAGTGGAATAAAACAATATTGGCCCACCTCTTAGTAATAGTATTACTACTAATGAGGATAGCATTATTCCCGCTGACCATTTCATCCACTGACCATTTTTAAATAATAATGCCATAGCATAGCCAATTACTGCAACTATAAAGATAATGGTGATTACATTCATTCCAACTTCATAAACAGCAGGCAGCGAACTATCAAGCGATGTCATCATAGATTGAAAAAATCCAGAAGAATCTGTAGGTGTTATTGGCATGGTATTCGGGTCCCTTTTGGCTGGCAATATCTTATTTACAGCAGATACCTTATTATTAGAAAAGCTTGCTTGGAACCCCAATAAAATAATGAAGAAAATTAAAAATTTTTTCATTCAGCAGCAACCTTGAAAAGTTTCTTCATCTTTTCTTTTCTTACTTCCCAAACCATTTTTCCATTAACTACAGGAACTTTAGCATTTAAACCATATTGCTTCATACTCTTTTCTTCGGCAATATCTGTAATAGATGCCCAGTTTTCTGCCATTTTAGCGTTAGGCTTCCCTTTTTGTAGCACCATAGCAAACTCTTTGGCGTTAATATTAATCGTAAAAATAATGTTCACCAATTTGTTTTTATAACCCTTAAATTCTACACTTTCAACAAATTTATGGAATTGAGAAAGACTCTGATAAGGGCGATATACCGCTGCCAACACATCATAGACTCCTTTTCCTATTTCCATATTGATATTAACTTTAATATCATCTACATTAAAGCTTCCGTCACGTTCAACTTGAATTGTGACAGTGATACCTCTTCTCATTTTTTGAATAAAAGGCGCCAGCCAGCTCAAGTAAGTGAATTCTAGGTGATCCAGTACATTTTCATAGTAGTCCTCAGCTGGCACAATATCAGGACTACCATAACTTTCAATGGAAATTTGTTTCTCGCGTGCATTATACTTTAATTCTATCATTTCTACGGCCAATGACTCTTCTTTCAAGTGTTCAACATAGTTCATTATACTTTCCGTTTGTAAAAACATGGTTATTCCCCTTTCCATATCCCTAATTAATTTTATTTTTTTTGGGCATATAAGTCCATCAATTTTCGACAAATATTCCTATATAACTTATTTTTTAGTACAAAAGAACTAATAATAGTATCCTTCCCCAAATACACAAGTTTTTGTATGTATTTGGGGAAAGAGGCGACCTGGGATGTAATACCCATATTAAAGTCGCTCTTCTTTTTGAAATTAGACTGCCTCTGCTATCTCAATTTCATCTTTATAACAGTAATACTCTGCTTCATCTGGAATACAATAATCCTCATGTTGAAGCCTTTGTATATCTAAAACTTCTAACACCTCAACACAATTGTTTTCCTTTTTTATACGTAATGATAATATGTCACCGTGACGAATCTCTTTTGCAAGATCTCCAATATTCAACCAGATTCGACTACCATCGGTAACGTGAATAAACTCTCTTTCAATTCCACAGACACTTACCATCCAAAGATGAATGCCTTCTTTATCATCGGAAATTTTAGATGTTCCTTTACTATTCATAGAAGGTAGAATGTCTATTTCATCTTCTAGCACCCAATCTTTCAACGATAATTCGTCACTATCATTCGTAATGTTTAAATCTACATCTAAATCCAGAACCAATTCATGAAATAATTCTTCGGCTTGTGTCCCTTCAATAACAGAATGTTCCATGATTGGTGCTGCTCCCAATGTTGTATTCTGCGAGATTGGATTGTTATAGACCTCTTCAAATACAAAGTTCTCTTGAGGAAGATAGTACGGACAATCTAAAAGTTTCTGCTTATAGTGGCAATATAGAAATTTCTCTGTTAAATAAAGCTCTGCGAATAAGATTATTAAAATTTGTGTCCCAATAATTAACATACTCACTTGTTATCCTCTCTCCTTTTAAAATAGGTCGAATGCTAACTGCCCATCCACTACCGGTGCCTTTTTTCGCTTGCTAACAGATTCGGTTTCAACTATTTTTGAGACGATGCTGTTGTCATGTTGACGTTGTGGATCTGTTAAATGGTCCAGCAGTGCTACATCATCTACAAAATCCATTCCGAATGCAGTAGTCATATCAACCTCTAAAACTTGGTTTTTTACTGTAAACCCTAAGATAAGCCCTCTCTTTACATTTTCAGCTATCGTAGTGCCATTACGAATAATGACATTCTTAGTTGATTCTGTATCAACATGCTGACTCACCCAATTGAGCAATTGCTCTCGGGTAGAAAGTGGCTTTTGCTTCTTTTTCTTACCAATCCCAGATAAGATTTCTCTAGCCCGGTCAGAGTGTTGACTCACCCAATCTTCTGTCGAACCTTTAAGTACTTTATTTCCTTTCTTAACAGATTCGATTAGCATGGATTGGAGATCTCCTTCATCACCTAACATAGCGGATAGTCCGTCACTTGAAACTTCCCCATTAATAGCTGCTGTAGCTCGATTTTTTTGAGCAATTAAGGTAGCCATTGTTTCTTGGAATGTTTCTCTATACTGAATATAGAACAAGCGGCATTCCTGGTCTTGTCCAATTCTCCATGCTCTTCTAGCGCTTTGATTAATAGTAAAGAGCGACCAGCTGAACTGATAGTATATGAGTGTAGGTGTGCATAAAAGATCTAACCCCACTTTTACTAACTCTTGAGAAACAATACATACATCATAGTCCTCATCTTCCATTTTCTTTTTCAGCCAATTAGAACGTTGGTTTCCTTTAACTGTTCCAGTATCTAGAACACACACCTTTGCTCCAACCTTTTCTAATACCTCTTTTAATCGAGGTCGCAAATCTCGTCCTGGACTAGAAGAACCTGTATCTCGTACATATACAATGCTCTTTCTGCCTTCCGACATTTCGGATTCGATGATCTCTTGTAACTTTTTCTCTTTATTAAGCAATCTATCCGTGGATAAATGCTTAGCTTTCCAAATTAACGCCCTGTCCCCTTCCTCTTGCTTCATTGTGCAATCTGGAAAAGTGAAAGGGTTATCTGGATAGGCAATACCATAATCAGTCATAGGAAGGTAAAGCTTAAATCCATCATCTCTTTGATCAATTTCGTGCTCAAAAGTACTAATCATCTCTTTGTAGTGTTCTTTTGTTTCCTCATCCATATCTACAAAAATAGTAGGAGTATCAACAAGTTCTACAGGATCCGGCCATACATCTTTCAGCCTCACATTGATTACATTATGGACCATGAATTTTCCATAGATGAAAGGCGAAATACCAGGCAGTATTTTTTCTGTTCGTCTAATGCCACCTCTAGAATTCGTGTTACTAAACTCCGAAGATTCCATTCTTTCATAAATGGTTTCTTCGATGTTTCCGAATTCCTCATTAAACCTTCTTACTTCGCTGTATTGATAACCGCTAGCCACCATATCACGCGGGAACAAACGCCAGAGCAAGTAATAGACATCTTCGGCACGCCCCCCAAACAAGGTTCCTGTACCAGCAATTACTTTCTTAGAAACAGCAGCGAGGGAACCGAGGCTAACACCTTGAGCTGTCATACCGGCTTTTAATTCATGCACTTCATCGCATAAAGATATATCAAAGAAGTTTTTCATTCTTCTTCTGATATATTCAATAGTTGCAAGTTTTCTAGGCATCCCTACCACTTTGTTAGGTTCCTTTTGGGTTTGTTGGATGTTCTCTACTAGCTTTCTATTGTTTTGCTCAATCGCATGTACTAATTTCTTTTCATGCTCTTTCCATTCGCTGAAGCACTGATAACGGGTGGGTACCCTTTTGCTCCAAAAATTCTCTCCACATTCACTGCAAAAAGCATTTTGTGGCTTGGTGCTGTTTTTTAACCTTCTAGAAGTACCAAACTCGTCCGCTGTCATTGTGCGTTTAGTATGTTCATCCACTTCTTGACCATCCTCAGTAACTACTACATTCGTAGACTCTATTACTTGGTGAGCTTGACCGCAGCTTGGACAATAATAACCATACCGATAAGGAGTCCTCTCATTCGTTTTTTGAAGAAGAGTCTTTTTTTCTTGGAAAGTAACGGCAGGCATTAACCTACTATCTCCCCTCATCGTCGTAAAACTAATGACAAAGAATGTAGGTTTACTAGGTTTAGGTCTACCATTTGCAGTCCATTGATTATGAAAGCGAATAAGTTGTTCCGTTTTCTCTATTACATGAACCTCAGCATGAGGAACAATCTCCCTTATTTCATCTGGCCACTTAGCTGTCAAGGATGGTGGAACCATCAAGCAAGCAAAATAACCTTTCTTTTCTTTCATGTGATTAAATCCATCAGCAATACTTGTCATCATGGAGCTTTTTCCGGTGCTCATCTCCCCTTGGATAATAACCGCTTTCTGTTCATGCAAACGTTTAGATACAGCTGTAGCAACATGAGCTTGAACAGGAAACAATTCCCTTGGATAGCTTTTAAAATGATCTAAGCTGCTATCCTGGAGCGGATCATGTGTAGGTGTTACTTCTTGCGACAATTTATTAACCATATCATCAGAAAACTCGACCATGTAATTAGTTAAATCGTCTATGGCACCTACCATGCCTCCTGAACCTTCAACAGGAAAAGATAACATTTTGTTTTTAATCATACGTGAAATTAAGTTATCTGCCTCTTCTTCTGTTAGATTAATCTTAAGTAGAGATAATCCGTTGGAAAATAGCGAGCCATCAAAGTATAGGGGGATTTTTTCAATATGCTTGCACCTTAACAATTCGTGGTAAACCACACTTTTCCACTCATTTAAAATATGCAATCCATATTTACTTCCACCAAGCAAATTCGCTATATCCTCTTCTGGTTCTCCATCAAAAGATAATACATACTCTTCATTTGCTAAGACTTTGCTATGCACAATAGCCAATGCTTTACGGTTTTGATTGATCGTAATTGGAAACTTTTCATATGCTCCCTTTTCAGCTGAAATCTGAAATTCTCGCTCAAAATCATAACCGGTCAACGTTTTCTTCCCGTGGCCAAAGTGAATTCCATTACTTCCTATATCCATTGCACCCTTCATACTTTGTAGCGTGGAGTCATTTCCAGCAATTATTGTCATAAGAATTCTAGGCTGTTGCCAATGGTGTTCAGGAATTTCACAAGCTAATGCGTAACAAAAAGCATTTTGCCATGCTTGTTCCAGGTACACTTCCACCATTTTGGGATTGTCATTCGTCTCTTCAATCGCATGATAGTTGATTGTTTTCATAAAAAATAGCCTAGCTTGTTTGCTAGACTTCACCTCTCTTCTGGATTATTTTGAAATTAATATACTAATCCTCCTTCATTGTTTGATATCTATATAAAAAAGAGTATAGCTATGCTAGCCTCCTTATTAGCACTCGCCAAAACGCAAAAAAGCCCTTGGACACCCAGTAAAAAGTACTAATGTACTCTTCCTAAATGCCCAAAGGCTACTTAATTTATTAAAAACCGCTAACACCGTGGTGCTGCTAAAAATATAGAAGGAAAAAGAATTTATAAGTATATTATACTCACTATTCTTTTTTTCGACAAGAACTAAATAAATTGAAAAATAAATAGCCTACCTGAATGTTTCGGTAGGCTTTATTTCACTATCTGTCTCAGTTCTTTTTGGGATATGGAAATTGAGAACAGAAGGGGAAAATAAATTCTTAGTCTTCAGAAGGTATATCTGGTTGAGTTCTAGAATTCGAACCCATTTCACTGCCATGTGAACCAGATGCTTCGGCCTTGGATACAAGGTCTTGATTAACAAAAAGCAAGACTATACAAAGTAATAAAATAGAAAACAACTTCTTCATGATAATCCTCCTAATTACTACCAAGCTCTAGTATAATTATAATATATAAAAAATTTTGATGTAATCCGGATGGCACCCTGTTTTTCAAAAAAGATATGAGTTTTTCTCTTGTTTTTGAGCATTTATACCCAAATTAATACATTTGTCGTAATTTTGGAGGTGGTCGGATGAATATAACTAGTAAAGAGATTGGTTTGGAAATAAAACGATTAAGAAAGAAACGTTCACTCTCTCAAAGTGAACTAGCGGAAGGAATTTGTTCACAAACTACCATTAGTAGTATAGAGGTAGGCAGAGCATACCCTAGCGTAGACATACTCTATCATCTATCTAATCGTTTAAATGTTTCTATGGACTACTTTTTTCAAAACATTGCTAGTCACAATACAGTGTATATAACTGAGACGAAAGATAACATAGAAATGTTGCTAAGACAAAAGAAGTATTCGGATATTTTAGAACTGACCTCTTTTGAGCGGAGATTAAGAAAAGTTCGGGACCTAGGTGAGCAATTTAATCAATTCATAGATTGGCATCATTATAGAGCTGCTCAACTAAATGGAGACATAGGCTGGGAAGAATGTGTAGAAAAATTAGGTCAATTAGTCAAAAGCAAGGCTCTTCACTCCACCCAATTTCAAGTCTTGAAAATAAAAAATGTAATAGCAAATGTTTTAGCTGAAAATGAAGAGGATGATGCCGCCCAAAGAATTTATGAAGAAATACTAAATGAAAATATTCCCCTTGAATCTTATCAAAAATTTAAATTAAAAGTCTATTTTAATTTAGCAAAGCTGCACTTCTATAAGGAAGATTATATAAAAACAATTCTTGTTGCAAAGGAAGGAATAGATCTATCTATTACCCTTGAAGATATGTCCATGTTGGGCAATTTATACTTACAGGCTGCAAGAGGTATGATCAATCTAGACTATGACAAAAACGAAGTGATGCAGTATTTAAGTGATGCACAATTCGTCTTTAGGTTGTTAAAGAAGGATTGGCATTTTCAATTTATAGATCAATTAGTTAAAGACTACGTTTAACAGAATTAAGCTCACTCTCTTCTAAAAATGTACGAGAAAAGAAAAAGCGAAAGCCATTTAAATTGGCTTTCGCTCCTTTTATTTATCACTTTGCTTAAATATACTTAGTATAAGTATCCATGTATAAGTTATCATCAATCACATTAGTATCAAATACTATTCTCCAAATATCCTTTTCTGGTATATCTGAGCTGCGCTTTTTTAAATCATTAAAGACAAACTCGATATATTTATCTTCTGCTGCTAATCTTTTCATTGTATTAACATCAAAATCCATTATCTCACCTCATCAAATATTTTATATGACTAGTTCTAGCTGGCCATTTGTCGTTTCACTTAACGGTTGGACAGCCTTCTTACTGATACTTTGAACAACATCACTGCTCCTGGTTGCGAATTTATACAATGTTTTGCCTATGACATTCCCGATTGCTTGGATCACTCTACAATCTACAGATTGTCCGAGGAATTCTGCAATCCTAGTCATAGGAATATGGCTAGGAAAAACAAGAGATTCTGGAACAGCCAAAATCCTACGTATTTCATCAATAGTAAGGAATCTCCAACTTTTCTGATCTTCGCTTAACACATAGCTAGACGAGGCACATTGGGCGCGGTATCTTTTCGGAATAGAATTTATCTTTTTAGCTTCTCTATTAACAAAAGTACGCTCTAAACTTCTATCCTTCCAAGAGGATGCTCTACTTTTAAACTTTCCCATCCATTCATCAACAGATTTCCATTCATGTGTTACATGTTTGGAATCCATGAAGTCTTTTAACTTTTTTCTCTTTACTTTTGGTGCGTTAGGAAATTGGAAGTCCTCAAACATCTTTTCGTTACGAAACGCTAGACAATATACTCTTTTCCTGAGGGCTATACTGCCAAAGTCATATGCCTCAATTTGTTTTTCGCTGAAATATGGATATTCATCCATAATCAATTCCTTGAGAAGTCTCCAAGTGTCACTCTTAAAATATTGTGGGACATTCTCAAAGAAGAGAACTTTAGCTCGGCTACTCTTTATTATCTTGGCAGCTGCAATTGCTAAATTGTTCATGACTCCTGCAGACTGATCGCCAAGGGAACTGTGCTCATTGCATGGCATCGTCAAGAACGCTAGATCCGCTTCTACCACTTCATGAACATCCTTCATATCAGCATTTACCAAGTATGAATAAGGATGATTAAATTTTAGTACCTCTGCAGCATCCTCTTCCATTTCAATCTCCTGTACAGACGAATATAGCCCTGTAGATACCAATGCTTCGGTCCCTATTCCTGCACCAGCACACACACTCAATACTCTAAAGCGTTGGTCAGGTGTACTAGGAATGGTAACTGTTTCTGTTAAATGATATTGGAGCGGGCGAATGACAATCTCACTCCTTTCCCCTTCTCGAAACACCCTTACTTCAATTTTCTGTTTAACATTCAAAATACTTGCATATCTTTCTCCAGCTGTATCTACGACTGGTCTTTTTAAGCCGGTCTTTTTGTTATTCCTACCACTCACTTTTATAGAATGGTCATACTCCTCTATTGAATAATTTCGTAAAGTAATTTCATTTTTATCTTCATCCATAAAAATGTATAAATGATCCGCGTATTTCAGATTCGCTGTTTCACAAACCAATGATTGCAACCAAATACCTGGCTTATTAGCTTTTTCTCTTACAGAATAGATTTTGTTTAATAATAACCGCATAATATCCTCCTTAAAAAAGAGAAAACCTCGTGTGATCGAAGTTTTCTCTATAAATGTATTTATAGTAAGGTCGAAACTTCCTTAATAAGAATTTCAACCTTCTCATGAATATTTTTTCTCTCTTCGCCACAAGGATATGCTCTTATATCTGTTGTACCGACAACCAAGTAATCAGATTTTCTACCTTCTTGCTTGAGCTTGCTTTCTATATATGATTCAAAGGCTCTAGCAAATAGTTCACAATCAGCAGCCCAGTACTTTACCTTCCCTCCATCTAATGCCAAGGCATTTTGATAGAATGTTGAAGTATTTGATGGATAAGGAATTTTATCTGGCCTTTTACCATGTACTTGTTGATCTAGCCAAGCAAGGGCTTGAACAAGCTTTTTAAACTCCTTAAAGTATTTGTTCTCTATTTTTTCTACTTCTTTTTGTGTCGAAGATGGATTGTAGTACTCTAGAAGTTCTATCTCTTCTTTTAATTCCTGATCTTGCTCTGCTTTTAATAGTTCTACAGCATGAGCTAAATTATCCGCTTGTCTATAAATGCGCCCAACGGACAACGTTTCCCTAGGCTTAACTCCTGGCTGATTTTCATTAAGGAAATAAGCAGTAGAGTTTCCTTCTTTGATAGCTGTCATTAATTCCTTCATTGCATCAATGACTGGCTGTGGAAGATTATCTCCTAAGTTATCTAACTCTGATAAATAGTGTGATTTCCCGTTTTTGAAGTCATGGGATAAGTCATACAAGAAATTATCAAGACTATGCCCAAACTCATGAGCTAACACACCAAGAGTTCCTTTATTCTTAGTGAAGTTAATAACCTTCTGCCCTCTTTCGTAACTGGCCAACGCTTTACCTCGACCACGGGCTCCAAATGATAACTTCAATCTGTTTTTTAAAGACATTGATGTATCAGCGACAGCTAAAATATCAGCTAAGTCCATAAGTGCTTCAGAGCAACGGAATATGTGTTCAGAGGCACTTTTATCTTCAACATAATGACCAAATTGGATGGCCGGAAACCCAAAAAAGGATGCTAGTTCCTCTGGTTTATTTATAGTGCTTAATCTACCATCAACGCGATCAGGTCGGTCTGGTAAAGCTCGCTCCCAAACTGGTTTGTTTGCTGATTTTCCAACTTTTTTTGAACCAGTTGCTTTTTTATCTAACAAGTCTGCCCAATTATTCGCTTTTTGAGCGGATCTAATAGCGCTGTTCAAACTTGTTTGCTTGATAAAGAGATTCGTAAATTTGTCTCCCAGGATAGAGATTTTCATTTCACCAACATTATCCAAATGTTCTTTCACAGCTTTATATCTAGCTAAACGGCGACATAAATTGAAATAGGTACGCACTTTTGTATTCCTAGATTCCTCCATTATAGCGAAGGTATTAGTAACACTGTCTATTTTCTCCTCAATATCATTCATACTATAATGCTCGTTGTTAATTAATGTTCCAATTTCACTAATGAATTTCTGCACATCATTCCAACTCACAAGGGAATTAAAACGTTTTAACAATTCTTGTGCAGCATGGAGATACATAAGCCTACAATCAGAAGTGTCTTTAGGGGACGTATCTACTCTATTAATAATTAATTGTTTTAATCTTGCTACCTCTGGCTCAGTCCCTTTCTCTTTTTCCTCTTGTAAAGAAAATTGTGAGAAGAGTTCTTGCTTCGTAATTAATTCTGCAGCAAGTACAGGAGACTCATTTTCTATCTCAAGTAGTAGTGATTCAGTTTTCCTCTCAGAAAATAATCTTTTTAATGCTGCTTGTTGCTTTCTGGACCCCTGAATAGTCTCACCTACGTCATAAGAAACCTTATTATTCAGCTGAGCTTCAGAACGATTTTCTGCTAATTTCTCCTGGCTAATATCAAAAAAGCTAAGTTGACTCAAATATGGTCACTCCTTAAAATTTAGTAAATTTAAAGAGAGACAAGCATATGCTCATCTCTCACTCGGTAACCAACTAAAATGTCACTAAAAAATCAAACGAACTTTTTGATAAGTCCAGTAGGCGTTATTGCCTTAACTGAAACTTCCCGTACAGTTCGAATTTTAGTCATTTTAGTCATACCACTCTCATAATGTTGTGTATCCTCTGTCTTTACCTTCTTTACAATCTCAAGACCTTGTACAGCGTGTAATTTATCACCTGTACCAATAAGTCCATTAACCGCTCCAGAAGCTAATAACAGAGCCATTTGTCCTTGAGCAATGTTAATGATAGGATTTCCTCCAATTTCAAGCTTCTTAGGCTTTGTTCTTTCTTTGAATGCTTGAAACCCCTTATTATTTTTTATTGCTTCCACGAAATTCGCCTTATTTTCTATTTTTGAATAAAATGTACGAATCTCATTAGGACCACTTGGGATATCCCATACATTCTTTCCTACCATTACGTTGATTGGAGTAACAGATTTCATTACAAATTCCTCAAACTCCATGTTTTGTAGAAAAGAGTTCAATTTTTCGTTATACTCCTTAAATTTCTCTTTTTTCTTTCTTCCAATAAAGATGCACTGCTTAAAATCCTCATAGTCTTCATCGGAAAATCGTAAGATACCCACGTTATCAAATTGAGTAGCAAGAAAGCGGCTGATTTTTTTATCTGAATAGCGGTAGGAAGGAATAACAAAAATCATAATACCCTCTGGTGCAAGGTACCTTGTGTTCCTAACTAACTCCAGATATTCTTTTCTATCCGCTTCTTCATCTCCCTCGCCCTTCATCGCATAGTCGTAAGGTGGGTTGCAGTACACCATACTGAACACATCATTACTAATGACCATGCTTTCAATCGGCGCCTGAATACCGTGGTCCAACGCATCATTAGCTTTTTCTGCACGTCGTTTATCCAACTCTACTCCATACGTAGTAATTTGATGTTCTTGACCACTTGCAAGCTGCTGTAAAATAGCACCTTCCCCACAAGTAGGATCAAAGATAGAACAATCACCTTTAAAATTAAGTAGTTGTTTTAAATATTCACCTTGTCTAGGGGGCGAGGCAAAAAAACCTGCACGTATCTTATTCCCAATATTACTCATAATCTATGAACTCCTCTCTGAATAGAAAAATAAAAAGAGTATTCAACCATAAGGTCAAATACTCTTGGGTACTCCGGTTTAGAAAGGATAATCATCATCATTATTTGATGAATCTCCCCATCCTCCCCAACTGTTATTGTTATTATTAGTCTCCTGGTGTTGAAAGTGACTGTTAGCTTGGTGCTCATTAGAATTAGTAGTAGAGGCTTCTAGGTTTTTCTTACTTTTACCGAGAAATTGTACTTTTTCCGCTACTATTTCAGTAATAAATTGAGTCTTACCTGCAGTATCTTCATATGTTCGAGTTTGCACTCTTCCTACTACACCAGCAAGATCTCCTTCAGCCAAGTATTTACAACTATTCTTCGCTTGCTCTCCCCAGATAACAACTGTAGGAAAATCAGAAGGTACCTTGCCGGATTGATCTGGTTTAGCTCCAACACGTTTACATGCAAGTGTCATGTTTGTAACTGGCTTCCCATTCCCCGTCTCTGAAAGTTTGAGCTCTTTACAGACTCTACCTACTAAGGTGACGTTATTAATCGACATTGAATAATTCCTCCTAAAAATTTATATTTATTACTCTCTCTTCTCGAATTAACAACCGAAAATATTAATCCTCTAAACCAAAGAAATAATCAAAGAGTTTAGAACCGATAGATTGTTTCTTCTTTACAGGACGTGAACTACCAATATAGTATTCTTTTTCTCCTAAGAGGCTCCAAATAACAGATTGACCAGTTTGACGCTCCATACAATCCACAAAGTGAAGTACTTCAGCTACGGCCTTTTCTCTAGTTTCAGCCCTACAAGGGAAAATTCGACGTTCACCGTCCTTAAAAATAACCTCCGCTTTAATGCGCTTTTGTCTAGTAATTACTTGCAACGCTGGACGATTTGCCAGGTATTCCGCAACTACGTCTTTCTTTCCTCCAATTAATTCAACAAGTGTTGTCTGTGCCAATATGAACACCCTTTCTAAAAGTTTTTTTAAACGCAAAAAAGCACCCTTAGAAATGATTGGTTTAACCAGTAATGGTTGATCAATCACCCCAAAGGATGCATACGTTTATGTAATATAAGGTCCCGCTAACCTTAAAAGGTTGCTAAATAAAAAAAGAGAGAAGTAATATACTATAATTATAAAGTTTTATATTTAAGTTTACAATACAATTCTTTCCCAAATTTCATTCGCGGGTTCCGAGGGCTTTTTGTTTGTAAAAAATAAACCAGCTCATTAATGAGCTGGGTATATATGCATTAGATTTTGTTAGGCGTTATTCCATTATAGCTCCTAGATTGTTGAAGATTTACGATTTACTTTTTAATATCGTAAACCAGTATATCGAATAATTCTTTATCAACATAAAGGAACATCGCCCATTCACCAGGCTTCGGTATTTTAACGGTTGATGGTGCGTGTGCATCAGCTCCATTATTGGGTCCTGCAAGTGGAATGCTCCACCCGTTTGTTGTTATTTGATGAATTGTTTGTGATTCTTTATGGAAGCCAACAACTGTAAGTTTTGTGTTAGTGGGGTCGTTAACCCCCCATAAATGCCACATCCATTTTTGTGGCTCTAAACTTGGCATATCTGCACCTATTACACCTGACTTATTTTTATTTCCCATTATATTGTCATGAAATAAAACTGCTTTGTTTTCCCAATCGATAATCTCAAAATTACTTTCCTCTACGAAAATAGGAATGCTTTCTGTTAAGCTCGTTTCATTTTTTGTTTCATTATAAAAAGCCATAAATATGCTAAAACAACCTAATAGAAATAGAGTTATAAGGACACCCTTTCTACCTGTATTTCCTATGTAGTAGATATTGACTAAAAGATAATAAATAATGGTACTTCCGACCAAAAAATACAAATATTCTTCGCTGTAATCGGTTGTAGGGAGTGGAGTTGTTAAGTTAGTAAGTGCTATTCCAGAAAAAATAAAAAGACCTATTATGTTCAGTAATTTTCTGATACTCACTTCTTTTTGTGTCACTACTTCCTCTTTTTGAGCCGTATGATAATTAGATTTCAAATCTCTACCCCCACTTTATATACTTTAATAACTATACGTTTTTAGAAAACAAAAGTTACGTTATTCGTATGTTTTCTTACACAATCCTGCCCTATTACTTAATACCAATTATTTCATATTCTAATAATTCCTTCAATTAGATATTTCTTGCGGCCATAATAAAAATGGACGCTGATCCTTGTTCCTGGATCGCGCCCTTTCATTGATTAAGATACTTAATATATCATTCTCTTTGAAAGATAATACTGCTGATTTTCTTTAGTTGGATGTTCTTCTATCACACCAACTACTTCATAACCATACTTTTGATAAAAATTAGGTGCTTGGAAGCTAAATGTATCAAGCTGAATTAGTCTGCAATTATTTTCTCTTGCAAAATCCTCTATCTTTAGTAATAACTCTTTCCCATACCCTTTACCCCTCAGCGATTCATCAACCCATAAGAAATCAATATGTAAGGTGTACCAAAAAATTGTTCCTGTTATTCCTCCTAAAATTTTTCCTCCCTCATCCTTTATAATAAAGCTAATATTCTTAACAGGATGTTTTACATCGTCAGGTAGTTTAGAAAGATTATGTTCTATTACTTTTTTTCGAATGTATTCACTATCTTCTTGATTCCATTGTTGCGTAATTATCATAATTTCCTCTCCCACCTAGAAGTCACTGAATTTATATTTTATCATATTTGCTTCTTCAACCTGCTTCGTTACCTAATTAATCCTTTTTCAATTTAATTGTCCTAAAATACAAAATGAGCACCTATTCTTCTTCAAGAATGGCGCCCGATTGTTGAAGACTCGATTTCAAGAAAATTATACATTTCTTTAACTATACAAACTGCCCTGGATGAGGTCTGATAAGAAAGAATCCACATCATCCCTAATCACAACCCCATGCCCTGTACAAAGGATACTTGGCCTAATCTCCCTAAGTTTCTTAAGTCCTTCCATAAACAACTCAAAATGGTGCTTACTTCTCATCTCCTCGTTTTTTGCCCACTCCGAGATGAACTTTACATATTTATCCTTCATTTCTTTCCCATTGCCCGCAATTTTTTCATTTGGCAAAGGGTCACCAAAGAAACAAAGGTGGTCCCCACAAAACAAAACACCACTTTCTTGATGAAAAAGAGCAACAGAGCCTGGAGTATGATGACCTAGGAGGATACACTCCAACCCGTTGATAGCCGCACCATTATCAGGGAGCGTTCCTGTAAGAGTGGTTTTCAGATTTTCCGGCACCAGGCTGAGATCTTCACTATGAATATAACTTTTTATGTTTTCTAAAAAGGAAAGTCCACCGATGTGGTCTTTATGACCGTGCGTAGCTATGAATGCGAAAATCTCGTCTTTATTTAGATTAATTTCTGTCAAGGAGGCTTCTAGGTAATCAAAGTGCTCCTCTTTACCAGAATCAATAAGTGTGTAGCCATTATCTCCCATCACTAAATAACAGTTATTATAGGAATTCCACGATTCATCCCATAAGAGAAAGCCATACACATGATCCGTTATTTTTTCAAAGTAGTATTTCAAAAAAATCCCCTCCCTGTTTACACTCCGGAAAACTCCTCTTTCAACAAAGAGCTGCCATATTGTTTTAATACCAATTATTTCATATTCTAAAAATTCCTACAATAAGTTATTTTTCATCCTCGCAAAAAAAAAGAGCGCTAATCCTTGTTACAGGATCGCACCCGTTTGCTGAAGATTGAAATGTAAGGTATAAGTCTGTTTTGCACAGACTATAAAGAAAAGCCCACTTTTGTTAAAGAAGAATACGTATTATTCATTTATTTCGTAAACTAATATATCGAATAATTTTCCATCAGTATAAAGCAATATTGCCCATTCTCCTGACTTTGGAATGTTCACGCTTGAAGGTGCGTGTGCATTTGCTCCATTATTCCCTCCTCCAAGACCTATAGTCCAACCTGTTGTTATGATTTGATGGACAGTTCCTGTATATCTGTGAAAACCAACGACCGTTAGTTCGGTTTCTCGGGGGTTTTCAACACCCCATAGGTGCCACATCCACTTTTGATTGATGTTTATGCTTGGCATATCAGCACCAATAACACCTGATTTATTTTCATTTCCAATAATATTGTCATTGAACGTCACAGCTTTTTTATCCCAATCAACTTTTTCAAAATTACTTACTTCAACAAAGTTTGGTATTTCTTCAGGTAAAATAATAGAGCCGTCTTTTGCTTTTTCATCTACACTGACAGCTACATCACCGTAGGCTTTGCCATCCAAGTACACCTGATACTTCCATATGCCTCCATAGGGTACTTGAAATGTAACCGTGAAACGCTGTAAACTTGAGTACCCAGATGAAGGTTCAATTATTTTTTGAGGAGATAAAACTTGGACTCTTTCACCAGTTTCCTTATTCAACGCAGAAATGGAAAGTTCTTTTCCTTTATAAGTTTTAAAAGGCTCTGCGAAGTTAAAGATATATCCATAAGGCTTTCCTGCTTCCAATTCAGGATCAGGGAATATGCTAAATAGTATATTCTGATTCTCCTTATATTCATGTCGTATTTCCCACATATCAGGAGCACCTGGACCGCCATTTATCTTTTCATTATTTTGCCTGATTAAAAACTCTGTTGAAACGAAGAAGGCTAATAAACAGATGGCAAAAGTGGAAATGAGGAATACGGCTAATTTATTGGGACTGTTTGGCTTCCCTTTTCCATCTGTAAGGATTGCTTTTCTAATATTATTTTTTTTAAATTCCGTAAAGTGAATACCTTTGTGCGTCGTTGAATCCATCGCTTTCCGCAACTGTTTAAGCTTGTTCTCCATCATATCCCCACCTCTCCATCATTTTTTTCAGCCTTACCCTGGCTCTGCTCAATCTCGTTTTTATCGTATTTGGGTTCACACCTAATATTCCTTTAATTTCTTCAATTGAACATTCCTCATAATAATAAAGAATAATAATTTCCCGATACTTAACAGGCAAAGATAATACACTCAAGGAAAGGAATTCTTCCTCGTTGCGCTTCAATAGATTCTTTTCTGGTGACAATTCCTTTGATGAAAAAAGAGTAAATAGGCTTGAATTAATGACCACTTTTCTAAATGCAGAACTCTTCAAAACATCCTTTGATTTGTTAATAGTCAATCGAAAAATCCACGATTTAAATGAGATAATTTCATCTATTTTTTCATATTTCTTGTAGCACGCTATGAATACATCCTGAACAATATCTTCAGCTAACCTCCAGTCCTTCACATAGTTATAAGCTAACTTTGTGAGCCGTTCTCCGTACTCATCCATAATAAACTCCAACCATGCATCTCTGTCTTCTAAAGAACCTTGATCCCTAATCTTTTTCACACGCTTCTCACCCCATTTGCCGTATAATGCTAAGACGATTTAGTTAGAAATAGGTTTCATTTCTTTCAAAACTCAATTTCAGTTCAATATCTTCACTTTTTTTTGATAAAAAAAACACTTATCCTTTTTCCGGATAAGCGCCCTTTAATGGAATAACTAAAATCTGACCTTATTCATAAAATCACTTAATTCTTATTAAACTAACACCAGTTAATACCAAATGATCTATTTTACATTAATTATTCAAATGAGATGAAAGACCCCGTCCAATAAGGTTTGCAGACACAGGCTTTTTCCCTACTTCCCTTGCCCAAATTGATAATTGTCCTATATGGTGAATTTCATGAGCAATGAAATGGCGTATAACCTCACCCCAGGTATCCGTTACAATTCTTCCATCTTGTAAGGTATCGTAAAATAATTGATTTTCCTACTATCATCCCAGATGTTCACAAAGTTCTCCACTTCCGTTCGAAATTCAGCGTCCAATTTTCGTACCTGATTCAAGCTCTTATAATCATTGAAACTCTCCTCAAAGTCTGTTTTACCTTGTAAAAGGCGTATCCAACTCCATTCTACATAAACTATATGGAAGAGTGTATGTAGTATACTACCTACACCGCCAGTTCGGTTGCGTAAAAGATCTTCTTCACTTAACTCCTCACACCACCGATACCATTCTTCTCTGACCATCCAGTTATATTGAAATGTTTGCAATGAAACCCCTCCATACTTCAAGAATATGACAACTGATAAAACACTTCACTTCTGAGAATAAAACAAAGCAAACTCCAGTATTACTATTTCAACTAAATAGTATAGATTCCTTCTTAAACATGCCCTCAGTTTCGGTGGAATTTTCACAATCTTGATACTTACAAAATCTTATAGCCATGCGTTCATCAACCATCTGGCCCATATAAAACGATCGCTGTCCATTTTTTAGATGAACAAGACTATGTGTATATTATGGGGGGAACTGTAGATGCGTATCAACTTTGCGAGCTATTCTACACTGAAGAGTTGAAGCCTCATAGAAAAAGAGGAAATCAGTTATTAAAACTGAGAAGCCTCATAGAAAAAGAGGAAATCAGTTATTAAAACTGAGAAACCTCACCAGACAGCAGGAAGCAATTGTAAGTGTTTCATCTCAAACAAAATTACAATCACAAATTCTATTGGATCAGGTATTTCCTGAGTATCGAGGTGTTTTTGGAAATCTATATTCTAAAGTCTCTTTAATGTATTCCACTATCCTGTAGATAAGGAGCAGAATAGTTGAATAAATTAAACAAGAACAACCACATCTATGACTGTTCCTGTTGTTTTGGTTTTGGATTCTTTGTTGTTTTAAATGAATTTCTAACCTTATAAACATGATAATTGTAATTGAGTTTTCTTTACCTACTTATCCATTCTTACTATGTTCTGCTTTCGCCAACCATAGTGAGTCATTCCACGAGGTTTGTATACCGATAACCCTGTGACCACAAGTAATACCAATAATCCACCAACAGCGTGTATAACAAGGGACAGTCTTAACTCACGGAGGTCGGTGCTGAATAATATCGTCTCTGCTGCTACATTTGCAATATAACTAATTGGCTCCAGTTGTAAGTACAAGACGATAGTTGCAACCAGCGTTAACAATAATTTTATTAAAACCCAATAATGACGGAACAATCCCCACTTTGTGCCTAACGATTGAATGAGACCGCTTAACAAAGAGAATATACTCAACGGAACAATGACAAGCAACGTAATTAATTCCAGCGATAGGTAAGATGCTCTAACCACCTGTTCATTCTCACTATTCAAACCGACAATAGAAAGAACAAGAAAACAAGCAATAGCTCCAATCCAGCCAAGAGTAGAAACGATATGTATCAAAAGTGCAAACTTTCGGATGCGTGGTGTCATCATCACGATTCGATAATACCTTGTTTTATTATCGAAACATCGTTGCCAACTCCATTAAGTGAAAAGTGGCGATTGGGTCCATGTTCTCCACCGATACCTGTAACTTTCATAATTACAAATAATAAAACTAAAACAATAACAATTATCCCAAAGACTTTTACCCACCGTGGGGTACTTGGTGGTCCTTCTTGTTTAGTCATGAAATCCTCCCAATTTTATGCTTTTAAATATATTTAATTATAACAAAGTTTATAAGCCCTCTTACAGTATGAGGCTGGTAGCATTAGAACATTTTTTCACAAGCACTTTAGAAATATAGTGTTGTGTTGCACAGTATTACGTCTACTCCGCATATAATGAGTTGTTATAGTGATAGGTAAGCTTTTGACGTTATCTCCAGCTTTTCCCCCACTTCACACCGTACAGGCGAGTTTCCCAGCATACGGCGTTCCAACTAATCCAATTCATTCAAGATTTTTATGATTATGCAAAGGAGAATCAGATTGCTTCGTTCAGACATTGCTTTCGCAATTTATTGACTTCTATGAGTTGCTTTTCATTTAACTTAAGTGAGTTTAAAAGCACTTGTATTTTCTCTAAATCTCTCAAATGTATAAGGAGATGTACAGATTTATGCAATATCATTAAGTTTCCGTATGAATCATCTTTGGTGAGATGGTACGGTGTCTTATGGTGGCAATGCCATTCATCGAGTCCTAATTCAACCCCTGTAACAGCACATTTCCCATATTGTGCAATAAATCTACTAATTCGGTTATCGTTGTATTCGATGGAACGGCTCGGTATGAACTGTTTCATCACACGAGTAAGCGTTTGTTTATTGATTGCTCGCAAGTTTTTATGAATTTTGTCCCTACCTACGGTAGTGTAGTTACAAATAGTTTGAGAGAAGTTCAGATTTACCTTGCAACGTTGGGCATGAATTGGGATAAGTACCATTTCTTTTATTTTGAAGAGCTTACACTCATATCCCTTGTACCGTTTCTGTAAGGATTTTGGAAAGTCCTGAAACGTAGCTTCTTTTCTCAATTCTTTTAAACGATTAAACAATGCTTTATGAAGACGATAGTTCAGCTCGGTTAAATCATCAGTGATGTGTGAAGCTGCTGAATAATAATTTTGGATTCCCATTATAACTGTATTAAAGCGCCAAACATTCTCAACCGATTGGTGTTTCTGAATCTCTTTGATTGTTTGTCTTACTTTTATCTGTGCATTTTTGAGCGCATTCTTTGTCATGTGTGAGCGAGCGACATAGAGGGTTCAGTAATCGTTTTAAACAACACTGTATAGACAAAGAATATTCCGATGTAACGGTGGGTCATTATTTCAAACAGTCAGCCAGGTTTATGGACTACCTTTCTTCTCAGAAAGTTATGGATTGTAAAGGTATTAATCTACAATACTCCTAAATTTTCAGCAGCTTATTATTTGAATCCTACTAGTAGATTTTTTTCGTGATTACCATAAAATTCTGAATATTTAATGAAAAACTAGCAATTGTAGATTCATTCGACAGTAAATATCTACATTTTGCTAGTTTTAATTATTAAATGCATTCTCTCTCTAATTGTTATTTATATATGCTTTGATCGAAATATTTTCATAATAACATTATTTCGGGTTTAAATATGAATTTTAAATTTGTGTACTTCTATTCAATCCAAACCTTCACCTAACACCTTAATATTATTTTTCATTATTGAAAGATAATCCTCTTTTGCTTCACGTCTGTCTTCAGAAAGTGACTCTAAATTGTGCAAGAAAAGCGGACTTGTTCCAGTTTCATTTTGGACAGTTTTGGCAACTTTATTGTTCAAATTTTCCTCGAAGAATAAATGCGTAAGTCCTTCTTCTCCCATTAAGTTAATGATTTCAATCAACTGTTGTTGTGAAGGTTCATCACTTGGTGATATTCCACTGATGCCTATTTGCTCAAGACCATATCTTTCTTCCCAATATCCGTAAGCAGAATGGGATACAATAAATTTCTTTTTTTCGGCACTTTTTATCATTTCATTGAATTCTGCATCCAGCTTTTCTAAATCCCTTTTCAAAGAAATAAAGTTTGCCTCAAAAATCTCTTTTTCTTCTGGATATAATTCTACTAGTGATTTTTTGATATTGTCAGCTACTTCTATTGAACGTATAGGGTCTAGCCAAAAATGAGGGTCCACTTCACTCTTTTCATTTTCATGTTTTTTTTCATCATCGCTATGTTGATCTTTTGCTGAGCTTTTTAATAGCGTAATATTTTCAGTTGCATTTACAATCATTACCTGCTCATCCTCTAAAGATTCAATAATAGACATGGCAAAACCTTCTAAACCTGTACCTGAATAAATAAAGGCATCTCCTTTTGCCACTTTCACCATCTCACTAGGCGATAAATCAATGGAGTGTGCATCGGAGCCAGGAGGTACTATATTCTCAATGGAAACCAAACTGCCACCAATCCTTTTTGTAAAATACTCTAATGGATAAATTGTTGTAAATATTGTAAGTTGTTTGTATTCCTTATCTTCATTTATTGATTGATCTGCAATACACCCACTAATTAAACTGATAATGATAAAAGATATCATCAAAAATTTTATTCTCTTATACATGACATTACTCCTCTAAATGATGTATTTCCATAAGTAATCATTACGATTTATAAATTATTTCTACTTAACCATAAACTTAATATTTATATGGTCCAATAAGTTAAAGTATCCCATATCCCTAAAACAACTAAAAATGCACCGGCAACTTTTTGTATTATACTTCCCACACGTTTTCCTTTCTTCATTACCATGCCACCAGCTTCGAAAAACCATATTAGAAACATTAATATAAGTATTGGCACCGTAGTTCCTATCGCGAATACGGAAGGAAGAACCATACCATATGATTCCGTTAATGCAACCGGCATAAGGCTTAAAAAGAATAGGACGAACATGGTCGGACAAAATCCTAAGGAAAAACTGAAGCCTAACAAAAAAGATCCCCATTTTTTTGATTTAATATTTTCACCAGCAATATTGAGTATAGGGAGGTGCCAATTCATTTTTAGATATCCTAATAAAAATAGTCCTACCGCAATCAACAGCGGTCCAGTCAATTTCCGTATCCAGGGAAAATAAAGGGTCAGTGAAGACTGAATTTCTCGACCAAATAACCAAATTAAAAGCCCAAGAGATGTAAAGGCTACAATTTTACCTAAAGTGAATAATATGACATCCCCCCAAGCCACTTGTTTATCAAGCGACTTTTTTCCAAAAAGGGTTATTGCCCCAATATTCCCAGTCAATTGGCAAGGAACCATCGATCCCACAATACCTAACAAAAAGGCATATAAAAGTGTAACCTCTTTAAATGAAATCGCAACATTCGAAAGTGGGACTGTAATGGAGTTTGTAATCCCATTCATAATTTCGTACATTAAACCACACCATTTCATACTGTTTTTATCTTAATTGTAAGATAAAAATGTGCAGATATTATGAAGAAACACACTTATTCATTTATTTGTAACTATTACCTTTCCTACCATCCCAGCTTTCTTATGACCTGGAACCGTGCAATAAAATTCATATTCCCCTATCTCAAGAGGGGTGAAACGAATCTCATTTTTACTATTTGCAAGAGCGTGCAGATGCAAAGGTCCCTTTAAATTATGATGACTACTTTCCATTGTTTTTACTGATAAGCCTTTTATCTCTATATCATGTTCCACTCCATCCATGTTGTTTAATTGAAGAATGATTTCCTCTCCTACTTTTGCCACAAAAGATGCAGGTGTGTAAGCATTGTTTACCGCCTGAACAGAAACTACCTTTGGATCTTTTGTGCCAGTAGCACGATGCTGATGTCCATGATCTGCTGATGGTTTTACTGCACCATGACTTAATTGAAAACCAAGAATCAGGTATGCACTAATTCCTACCATTGAGAAAAGTGGCTTTAAATACCACGATTTATTAAACTTATTTTGATCTTGGTTAGATTGACAAAACACAAAAAACAATAATAACGAACAAACACTTATCGTTAACAATAGGATTATCAAGAAGAATACATCCTTAGTTGAAATCATTTCTCCCAGCATAGCACCCATCATACCACCCATTAAACCTGACATGGCTCCTTCAATAGACGTAAGTAATCCGAGTCCTACACCCGCGAGTATACCAGCAACCATACCTAAAAATAGTGCAATTATTGTGGAGCTGAATAAGTCCCCTTGGTACATTACGCCAAATGTCAATCCAACTATCAAACTTATGGTCATTGCATAAGTCATGGATAAAATCATTCCCGCCATGGAAGGCAATCGTTTCTTCAATATTCTTGAAAGTACTAGGATTATACCTATTTCCATAATCAATGTTAATAAAATATACCAATAAAATACATGCATCGCGTACCCCTCCCCTCTAACATATCTATGCAAATGATGGTGGGACATGTATGCTGTAGTTTTACAATACTGTGCAGATAATAAGGATTTTTATTTTTAAGTATTAGGAAGTTAGCTGGAGGGGTACACCATTAATGTTTAATAAATCTTGAAAGGAGTTTTTCCATTGTTAATTAAAAATGAATATCAAGAATGTTTGGACGCCTGCTTGGCCTGTATGGAAGCCTGTAATTTTTGTTTTAATGCTTGTTTAAACGAGAATGATGTAAAAATGATGGCTGCCTGTATCCGACTAGATCGCTTATGTGCAGATACTTGTAGTCTTGCAGCGACAGCTATTCAATCAGATAGCCCATTCAAGGAAGAAATCTGCAGATTATGTGCCGAAATCTGTGCTGCCTGTGGAGAAGAATGTAGTAAACACACACACGAACATTGCCAAATTTGTGCGGACGCATGTTTTCGATGTGCAGAAGCTTGCAGAAGAATGATTACTGCATAATGTACTTTTTAAGACACGCCACTTATTGGCGTGTTTTTAATTTTGTTTTTTCCACTCACTACCCCTATAATACATACATCCAATTCAGTTAATAATGACAATTTTTTTGTTGCTTTCTGTCAATCTGCAAACTTTCTCGATAATTTCCGGATATTCTAAAACTATTACAAAGTAGGTGATGTACTTGAAGTTCTCAACCAAGCTAGGGCTTTGGTTCTTCTTTTGTATTTTAATTATTGAAACTGGTTCCATGCTTTTCCTTCATCAAAATGTCGTTCAATCCCTCGTTGATAATGAATTGAAGTCATTATCGGCAAGAGGAGATAGCCATCGAGATGTTCTGGAAGAATCTTTTATCGACAATACACTTCAACATATCGTATTAATGGAATCGAAAACCGATACGGAAGTGGTGATAACAGACCAAAGTGGAAATGTTATCGAATCTTCCATTGCCATCAATGACGAAATCACCTCCATTATTTTGCCAAGTACGCATGAAGATATGATCATTGAAGCAGATTGGGAGTCACAATCCTATATAGCCACTGCATCCCCATTCAGTTCGAATAGTGGGGTTAGGGGAACTGTCTTTATGCTAAAAAGCACTAACCAAATGAAAAGCTTGATTACCAACTTAAACCACCATTTCGGGATTGCTGTTATCATTATTTTATTTTTCCTGGTAATTACGAACCTCATCTTAGTGAAGCTTTTAACCAAACCCTTAGTATCCATGAAAGAAGCAACAAAGCGAATCAATGAAGGAGACTTCACGGTAACCCTTCCTGTGAAATCCAAAGATGAAATTGGAGAGTTGGCGAAATCCATTAAAACATTGGCAAGTAACCTAAACTACTTGCAACAGGAGCGAAAAGAATTTTTGGCAAGTATATCCCATGAGCTACGGACTCCACTCACCTATATCATCGGTTATGCTGATATTGGTCAAAAGCATAATTTAACGGATACTCAAAGGAATGAATATCTGAAGATTATTCATGAAGAATCGATTCGAGTATCAAACCTACTTGAGGATTTGTTCGAATTAGCCAATATGGATCAGAATTCTTTTTCGATTGCAAAGGAAGAAATCCAACTAGGGAAATTCTTGCAGACTATTTTTGAGAAGACTTATCCCGTATTCTCCAATTCCGGCATTGGTCTAAAGTTTAACTGCAAACAGAACTGCTTCGTGAATATAGATCCTTTGCGATTTGAACAAGTAGTACAGAATATATTGGACAATGCACTGAAGTATTCAGACAGAGGGACCACAACCATCGAATTAAGCAAAAAGGATAATATCTGCATACTCTCCATCTCTGACGAAGGTAAAGGAATTCCTGATGATCAAATCCCATATATATTTGATCGCTTATTCCGAGTGGAAAAATCCCGATCTCGCCTTACAGGTGGAGTTGGTCTTGGGTTATCCATCGTAAAGGAAATTGTAGATGCCCATGATGGGGAGCTGAAGGTGAACAGTGAAATTGGTGTAGGTACAACTGTATCGATTCTATTAAAGGAGGCAAAATAGATGAAACAAATACTACTGATAGATGACGAACAAAGAATGCTAGACCTTTTATCCCTCTATTTAACCCCGCACGGGTTTACCTGCATCAAAAAGACTACTGCTTTGGAGGGGATTCTGTTTCTGAGTGATCATGAAGTGGACCTCATTATTCTTGATGTCATGATGCCAACCATGGACGGTTGGGAAGCATTAGCTGCAATCCGAGACTTTAGTAAAACACCTATAATCATGCTCACAGCTAGAAATGATGACACCGATATGATAAAGGGCTTAAAGAACGGTGCAGACGATTACATTTCCAAGCCATTTAATGAAGATGTGCTTGTAGCAAGGATTGGAGCTGTGCTCCGTCGATCGGCCACAGAAGGGCCAACGGAAAAGCCATTACACTTCAAAGGTTTATCACTTGACTCTCTTTCTTACAAATTATCATATAATGGACAGCCTATTTCCATTACACCAAAAGAATTTGCCTTACTGGAGCTATTTTTAAAGTATCCGGATAAGGTCTTTTCACGGGACCATTTACTTTCTACACTTTGGGAATTGAAAGCAGAGACGGAAAACCGCACCATTGACTCCCATATTCGGAATCTTAGAGAAAAACTGCGACAAGTTGGTTTTAATGTGGACAGGCATTTAAAAACCATTTGGGGAGTTGGGTATAGGTGGAATGATAAATTTGAATCGAATTAGTAAATCCATGGAGGTTTAGAGATGAACAAGATAAAGAATTTTATTATGATAACAGTTATAAGTATGCTAGTTGTTGGATGTTCAACTAAAGAGCAAAATAAAAATAATGACTACTTTATAGAGGCAAAGGAAGAAACCATAAATCATATCCACGGGATTGGTTACTTGGGTGATGAGAAAGACTTAATTCTAGCAACCCATCATGGCCTTTTACGCTTTTCTGAAGGAAAATGGTACAAGACTAGTAAAAATAATCATGATTATATGGGATTCCAAGCAACAGATGAGCAATTTTTTTCCAGCGGCCACCCTGAGCTAGATTCCGACTTAAAAAATCCCTTAGGGCTTATTAAAAGTAGTGATCAAGGTGCTACCTTAGAAAGAATTGCTTTTTATGGGGAAATTGACTTCCACTATCTTGCGGCCGGATATAAGAGTCAAACATTGTACGTTTTTAATGAGCACGAAAATTCCCTGAAACAAGGTCTTCATTATTCGGTAGATCAAGGGGAAACATGGGAAGCTAGTTCCATGAAAGGAATATCTGCCAATGCCATCGGAAATATAGCTGCACACCCTACTTCTTCAGAGGATGTTGCTATCTCCACCAATAAAGGATTATTTATTTCTTCTAACTTTGGTAATGAATTCAAGTTGCTAACCAGCTCAAATTCTGTGACAACAGTGGAATATCAGGAGGACAGTCTGATTTACTTTATCCTAGAAAATAATGAAACCAAATTAGTAAAGTACAATTTTAAAAATGAAATAACTGACGAGTTGTCCCTACCTGAAGGGATTTCCAGTAAAAATCCCATTATGTTCATTGCCACTAATCCAGAGAATAGGTCAGAAATAACAGCCATCTCCTTGAATAATGACATTTATCAGTCCAACAATACTGGAGAAAGCTGGAATACATTAGTTGAAAAAGGTAACGTCTCTAATGAATAGAAGCCGTAAGCATATTGTTATCGGAGTCTGTTCCTTTTTGCTAAGTTATCTGATCGTACAAACCAGAAATGAATGGGCTCCCCTGCATGCTTGGAACCGTGCATTCGCAGATGTATCCTTATTCATGCTTGGACTTGTCATGGTTATAGGGCCAATCGTACGTATCCTCCCAGTCTTGAAGGGGCTGGTTGCATGGCGAAGATCGTTAGGGGTATGGTCTGGAATTCTTGCGCTTATTCATACGATTATCATTCTAGATGGATGGGTTGAATGGGATTTTACACGATTGTTTTTCATTTTCACTCCATTTGGTCAAGAATGGGTATTGCATCCTGGTTTCGCACTCGCTAATGCAATCGGAATAATTGCGGTGCTATACTACCTTATACTAATGATTACATCGAACAATCTGAGTATTAAAGTATTAGGTAATTCAGCCTGGAATTATTTACAGAGTAAAACAAGCACTCTTTATCTTTTGGTTTTGTTGCATACTCTTTATTTTTTGTATTTTCACAAACCGGAAAATCCTAACTGGATGAAAGGTCCTTTTATAGCCATTATTGTTTTGATTTTCTTATTTCAAATAGCAGGATTTGCATGGACCATTCGAAATAGAATCAAAAAAAAAGTAAACAAATAAAACTTGTTTACTTTTTTTATTGGACTGTCACAAATTGTTACTTTTTCTAATAATGGAATTCCATAATTTCTGCAATCATTTTTGATAACATTCTCCTTGAAACTACTTAAGGAGGAATAATCATGAAACTAAAGCTGATAGCTTTACTATCTTTTACGGTAATATTTTTGGCGGCATGTTCGGATATGAGTAACATGGATCATGGTGAAATGAATATGAGTGATTCTTCAACTGAACAAGAGAAAGAAAAACTCCCTGAAACAAAAACTACCTCAACTGAAGTATTCTCTGAGAATGAAATAACATTGGTTGCAAAAGAGGCAGCTCATCAATTAAACAATAGTACAGTGGTAAACGCCTGGACCTTTAATGGTTCTGTTCCTGGTTCTCAAATACGTGTTCAGGAGGGCGAAGATATAACAATTCATCTAAAAAACGAACTTAAAGATCCTGTTTCCATTCATTGGCATGGCCTTCCTATCCCAAATGCAATGGATGGAATTCCCGGTGTGACCCAAAACGCTGTTCAGCCTGGCGAGACCTTTACCTATAACTTTACTGCCACAGTTACCGGGACATACATGTACCATACACATCAAGACGGTGTCAATCAACTTGATAAGGGCCTATACGGTTCTTTCATTGTAGAACCTGCTAATAAGACATATGACAGAGATTACTCATTAATGTTGGACGAGTGGATGAGTGACCCTAAAGGCTCTTCCATGAGTGATATGGAAGACATGGACCATGGAAAAATGAATGATAAAGAAAAAGAAAATCAGGACAGTTCAATGTCCATGGAGGGCATGGGCCATAACATGGACGGCTACGACATCTTCACCATTAACGGAAAAAGCGAAGATTTGATTGAGCCGTTAAAAGTGAAAGAAGGGGAAAAAGTTCGAATACGGCTTGCGAACATAGGGTTCATGTCACATAAAATACACCTTCATGGGCATCAATTTAAAGTAGTAGCAATTGATGGTCAGGAACTGAACGCTCCACAAGAACTAGAAAATCAATTATTGTCTATTGCACCTGGTGAGAGGTACGATATTGAATTCATTGCTGACAATCCAGGTGTTTGGTACCTTGAATGCCATGGGGAAATGACAGGAACAGAAGGAATGAAAACAAAAATACAATACGAAGGATATACGGAATCCAAAGATAAGCCAAATCCAAAAGAAAAACTACCTGAGTTTAACTTTAATGACTATGGTGAAGCAAAAAGTGGATTTTTTGAGATGAACCAACAGTACGATCTGGAGTACACGATGAATTTAGATACCGAGATGGAAAAGAAGGAGATGGTGTATACCATCAACGGAAAAACTTTTCCTGAAACAGAGAATATCATAGTAAAAGAAGGAGACAATGTCAAAGTGAAATTGGTCAACAATTCAGCCACAGATGACCATCCTATGCACCTTCATGGCCAATTTTTCCAAGTACTAAGCAAAAACGGAAAACCAATAGAAGGATCTCCAGTCATTAAAGACACCATCAATGTAAAACCCGGTGAAGAATATGAAATCGCATTTAAAGCAGATAATCCAGGAAACTGGCTCTTCCATTGCCATGATTTGCACCATGCCGCAGCTGGAATGGTGACTCAAGTAAAATATGAGGGTTTTAAACCTGATTTCAATCCAGATCCAGAAGCGAATAATAAACCAGAGTAAAATTACCACAACTCATAAGGATACCAAAGCCTCTTTCACCACGAAAGAGGCTTTGGTTATGCCTGTCTGGCGGAAAACTAGATGTAAAAATATATTTTTCTCCTAGTATTCTTCTGTAATGATAGGAATTCCGATTGTAATTTGTAAGTTTGAATTGGACGGTTCCCTTCTTAAAGCCACTTGAAGATTAAATCGCTTATTGTTGGTGGAAGGTAAACTGAAAGCCCAATCCTTGTTAAAGGCTGACACCGAAACAAGGTTTTTTTCTTCAAGCCCTTCCACTTTATCAGCAGATAGGTTTTCCAAAAGTAAATTTGCTTTTACATTTAAATCCGAGTTGATATCAACATCTAATAAACTTCCCTTCACTGTAAAGTATATACTGTTCTTCAATTCAATATCATTAACGAAGCTTCTATAATCCTTTTCTGACCATCCTCCTCTTGTATAACTGTAAGTCTGTACTACTTGATATGAATGATCCTCCTTATAAGCCGTAACCGTTATTCTTTCCCTTTCGATGTCACTCTTCATATTAGTTCCTACAATTAAATAATGATGATCCTGTTCCATGTCGGTGGACCATTCGAATTTTGTGTAATCTTTCTTTAACTTCGCTTCTATTTCCTTGATTACATCCAAATTATTTACATTAAGTTCCTCACGGGAATAAATCGTCCACTCATGTATTATTACTCCCTGATTTTTAAGTATGTTAATAGTAGATAATAACTTATCCTTTTCATCCATGGATTCCCTATATTGACTATCTATTACCATGAAACCAGCTATAAAAATAAGAATAATGTATAAAAGCATTTTCACGATTCCATTTCACCTCCCGATTATAACCCTGCTTATAAATAAATTTAAGCAGATAAATATTCGTTGAATTTCTGTTACAAATAATGCACAAATTCTGGACAAGTTTTCGCTAAACTTAATTGATTAAATCTTGATAGAATAGGAGCTTCCAGATATGAATTCTTTACAGGCTATAGATAGAGTAGCATTCGAAATTGGACCATTTACAATCTATTGGTACGGAATAATTATTGGGATTGGAGTACTTCTAGGTTGGTACCTTGCAACCCAAGAGGCAAAGAAATTAGGGTTGAGTAAGGAAATATTTTCAGATCTACTAATTTGGGCAATTCCTATCGCAATTGTCAGTGCAAGATTATATTATGTCGCATTCAATTTGGATTATTATTTAGATAATCCAGGAGATATCTTTGCGATATGGCAAGGTGGTATCGCCATACATGGTGCTCTGCTTGGAGGTGTCATAGTTGCTTATATATACACCCGAAAAAAGCGTGTTTCCTTTTGGCAATTAGCAGATATAGCAGCCCCTAGCATCATTTTAGGTCAAGCAATTGGAAGGTGGGGGAACTTTATTAACCAAGAAGCACACGGTACTGAAGTTTCACGATCCTTTTTGGAGGGGTTATATCTCCCTAATGTCATCACGAATCAAATGTTTATTGCGGGAGCCTACTACCATCCCACATTTTTGTATGAATCACTTTGGAATTTAGCTGGATTTGGTGTTTTGTTATTTTTGAGAAGACTCCCCATCAAAAGAGGTGAAATTTTTCTCTCTTACTTGATTTGGTACTCATTCGGAAGATTCTTTGTTGAGGGTTTAAGGACAGATAGCCTTATGATAGGAGAGGTCCTAAGGACAGCCCAGATTCTTTCCTTATTAATCATTCTTCTTGCCATTTTTCTAATTTGGTTCAGAAGAAAAAGTGGCTATGCAAAAATTCTTTATCTTAATGATTACAGAAAATAACTTTTTCCATAAAAAATAGCTTGTAGTATAACGCTACAAGCTATTTTTATGGCTTTATTCTTCTGATGATAATTCACTTTCTGTTACCCACTTATGATTGGTTACTTCCTCTCCACTGTCTTTCAAAGTGAAGTCTACCATATAAACGGTGGTTTGTTCCGCTGAATCAATAACTGCAGTTGCACCCTCCATACCTTCCATATGTTCAGCTTCTACCTTTACTTCAGCACCAGCTTCATAAGGTTCTTCCTGTCTATCCGCTATCTCTTCGTGGATGATCCATTTATGATCTTCGACTCTTTCTCCACCATCGGTTGGGTCATAAGATATGGTATATACCGTTGTATCATATGCTCCAACAATCGTAGCTTCTGCACCTTCCATACCTGGCATGTGAGCCTCAGTAATAACCGCTGTACTTCCAACTGGGAATGCAGGACTTTCTGCTTCCTCCAGTCCTTCAGGGACTTCACCGGAACCGGACATATCCATTCCGGAATGGTCCATTCCGGAGTGTTCACCTTCTGAATTTTTCTCTTCATTTTCGTTTGAAGCTGTATCGTTTCCGTTATTCGAGCATGCAGATAATACTAGCAATCCAGCAAGAGCACCAAACAATATTAGCTTTTTCCAACTCATTTTTGTTTCCTCCTCCAAAATTAATATAATTATTATACCCAGAAAATTTGCAGAAATTATGGACTTACTCGATTTCATTCTATATTTCACAAAAAATTAAAGATCCAGTTAAGCAACCTTTAACTTCTTCCATAAACTTAGAAAGAAATGTATTTCCTCGGGTTCACCGCATTCGATTTGGCATTATTCCAATTACCTTCATGCAGCTCGAAGTGAAGGTGGTTTCCAAAAGAATAACCTGTGTTGCCCATTCCTCCTAGATACTCCCCTTTTTCCACATATTGTCCTTGACTGACAGAAAGATTATCCATATGAGCATACACGGAAGTATAAGTCTGTCCATTAACACTATGTGTAATGATTACCCAATTTCCATAAGAACTACTATAAGATGCATTTGTTACATAGCCATCAGCAACAGCTACAATTGAAGTTCCTCTTGGTGCAGCAATATCTATTCCATAATGGTAACGGGGTTGACCATTTAATACATCATATCCAAATTCAGTAGTAAATACCCCATTTGTAGGGGCAGTCCATACTCCTTCACTGACAGGAATATGAACTGGGCTATTTACCTGTTGTGGTTTAGAAGTTGCTACTTTTTGCTTTTGTTCTTCTGCAGCTTTCCTTTCTCGTTCCTTTTGCCTTGCTAATTCAACTAATCGCTCCTGCTCAGCTATAATGCTCTCTTCAATACCTTTCTCTAACTCGTACAATTCATTGCTCTTTTCTTCAAGGTCAACCTGCATTTGTTCTATTTTTTTCTGTTGAGCTGTAAGACTGTTGATAAGTTCATTTTTTTGTTCCTTTTGTGAACCTAAACTTGCAATAAACTTATCTAGTTCTTTCTTTTGAGTTTCCAAATTTACTAATTCTTCCCGTACTTCTTTTTCTTTTTGTGTTAATGAATCCTGTTCTTTCTTTTGTTCGTCAATTATATCGCGGTCTGCCTGTACGAGTGTACTTACTGCTGTTAATCGATTTATGAGGTCAGCAAAGTTCTCAGAATTCAAAATAACTTCTAGATAGTTATTATATCCTCCGTTTGTTTGAAAGGCACGAGCCCGATCTTCTAATAACGCTGCCCTCTTTTCCAGCTTTTCTTTCAGTACCTCTATGTCTTTTGTCAACTTTAAAATATTTTCATTCGTTTCTTTAATATTTCCATTTACGGATTTTATTTCTTTATCCGTATTGGATATTTCCATGTCTAACTTTTTAATTTGGGCTGTCAAGTCATTCTGTTGAGCTATAATACTATCAATTTTTTTATTATTGTTCTCGATACTTCTATCAATTGACTGACGTTCTTGCTGAACATCCTGTTTTTTCTGCTTTAAACTATCAATCTCTTCAGCTGAAGTGGAGTGAGGAAAAAAAGCATTACTAACTGACAATAATGCAACTACAAAATATCCAAGAAACCTTTTATTTTTATTCATTTGAAAACTCCTGTTATAATTATTTCCTCTTCCTATGTATGGATAGCAAATTAATGAGGATTCGAATGCATTTTGTGTCGAAAAACAGAATCTATTATCGAACTTCCTTATCTTAACACTGTCTAGTGCTTAGTAGATAACCGTTGTCTTACAAATTCTTCTCATGCTAGTAACATTTTCTAGCATTTTTTGTGCAGAAAAAAACAGTCTCTTAGCGCAGGCTAAAAAACTGTTGTCTCTATCATAAATTTCCTATATATATTTTCTCAGTTTAAACTAGTATATATTAGAATACATTATCAGCAAACATATACTATACTCAATTCTTGGTATACCTTCGTATGTTAAAAATCACCAACATCTTTATCTTCCCAAACCAGTTCACTAAAATACTTAGCAAATACTTCCACAGAATTATCTAACTCCACCATAGTATTATCTACTCCCCCTACTTCTAGTAGAATAGATCTATCGGATAAATCTTGGTTATAAATCCCGTCACCTTCGGATTTATTCTTTATAACTACACCTCTACTTAAACCCGGAAAGTGTTCTTCTATAGCATAGTGGAGATTACTTGCGAAATCCAGATTCTCCTTGAAATTTTTATTCTCTTCTCCAACAATAAACAATAGTTTAGCGTAATCTTTACCATTTATTTTAATATGAGTTTTATCTTTTCTTACAGAATCTCTGTGAATATCAATCAAATATTTGAGTTCATTATTGGAACTTAATACTTCTTCAACCACCTCTCTTGAGTACTGATATGAGTTATAATAATTCCAGCCCCGTGAAAGTAATTGTTCAGTTACATTAGTAGTGTTATGTTTGGCGACTATTCCATGACTTAATAACTTCCCTTTTAGCATATTTCCTACAGCTATAACGTTAACTTTAGAATTATTACTTGTTGCCTCATCAGGTGTTTTGGCACCCTTTAACAAAGGTAAAAATGATTCCCAACTATGCGATTGATAAATGTAAACTAATTCCTTTTCATTCGTTTTTTCTGGTGCAGGAGGTGGAGATATTTCTTCTTCTATTTCTTCTAATTGTTCATGTGCAATTTCCCTCTCCTTCAATAATACTTCCATGGGAGGAGAGGATTCATGTGGAAGAGTAGTATAGTTCGTCCCTTCTCCTGCAATATGTATCCTGTAGTCAAATGCATAAAAGCCTGGAATTTCATTTCCTAACAAACTCCTGACATCATTAGGTTTAATATTAGTGGCTAATTGAAATATCATACTTTGAATCGGTATTTTATCTACCTCTACTCCTTTTCCAATCATATAATGATTTTGGCTTTGAAGTGCACTTAAAAAAATATTTGTATTATTTATCTTGTATAACCAAGTGCCAATAATTTCTGAAGAAAGCTTATTTGTAAAAGCAGTACTTATTACAGTTACCAATAAAAGCGATATGATGATAGACAAAAAAGTACTATTTAAATAGAAGACCAAAATATTATTAGATGAACGTTTAGTAGAATTCATTTTAGCTCCCTCCTCATTCTAGTATTTATCCTATGAATGAAGCAGTTAAAATAGAAGGAGATAATGTATGCTTAGGAAAATAGTTACTATATACTGAAAAGGATGATACGATTAAAGTATCTTTACCTTTAATCGTATCATCCTGATATTTATTCATGACAAGTTGAGAACTATTAATAATTATTAACTGACTTAGAAAGTTGAGCATTACGGGTTCTCGGATCGCAATCTGCAACTTTATCTTTTGTGCTAGATACCCAGCGGTCTTTGTTAAAACGAGTCCATAGAACAATTGCTCTAAAGACTATATCAATTCCAATAGCTATCCAAACGCCTGCCAAGCCCATTTCTAGCACTATCGCAAGAAGGTAGACTGTCCCAGTTCTTATAAGCCACATGCCTATGATGGTCAGATACATAGGATACTTTGTGTTGTTTGCACCTTGATATGCACCTGTTAATATTTCCTGCAATTTGGTGAACAGCAAAAGTATTAGTTCCAAGTGCAAAAACACTTGCAAAAGCTGCCCCGACAATTCCATATGCAGGAATGAACCAGAATCCAACTATTAAGAAGACTGTATGCTTGTTAATAGTTATTTGCGCAAGCTGACATGGTTTCTTTTGTTGTTTGAGGGTGACAGTGCGATTCTGGTTCTGGTGCCTTTTCGAGTGCCATCCATTTTCCCCGTTTAAATTGTATTGCCAATACTATTGCACGAAATGCTATATCTGCTCCTATCGCTATCCAAACTCCCGCGAGTCCCCAGCCCAGCTTGATTCCAAGAAGATAGACAAGTACGGTTCGTACCGCCCACATCCCGAATCCAGTAAGGTACATCGGGAATTTCGTGTTGTTTGCCCCCTGGAATGCTCCTGTAAGCACCATTAATACAGCGAGGAATGGCTGGAACATACCCGAAATCTTTAGTGCGGTACCTATATCATCAATAACTTGCTGTTCGTCGGTAAAAAATCTGCCAGCCCAGTCACCGAGGAAGAAGAGCAAGGCACCGAGCAGGGTCATCGCTCCTACTGTGAGATAGGTGGATAGTTTGGCATAATGCCTGGCTTCTTCAAGATTGCCCGCACCGATTTGCTGGCCAACCAAAATTGTGGCTGCTGTAGCAAATCCATATGCAATCATATAGGAAAATACTTCGACATTGCCGGCAATCTGGTGGGCGGCAAATGCATTGGTACCAAGGGCAACAACGAAACCGAAATAAACAATTTGGCCGGCACGCATGACCAGTCTCTCGCCTGCAGCCGGTGCTCCAAGGGTAGTCAGTTCCATCAGATGTGTCCTGTCAATACGCCAGTAATCTCTTCTGAAGGTAAGAGTTGCTGTTCTATTGACATAGTAAAATAATGCAATGCTGCCGATTAATCTAGAAATGACGGTTGCGATCCCTGCTCCAACGATGCCCATTTCAGGTATGAACAAAAATCCGAATATGAGGACATAATCCAGAACGGCATTCACAATATTGATGACAATACTGACCTTCATTGGGGATTTTGTATCGCCTGCTCCTCTAAGAATAGCGCTTAATACAAACATGAAACTCATCACAATCGACGGGATTCCAACAATCCTAAAATATAGAGCCCCTGCCTCTAAAACTTCCGCTTCTATCCCCATCAGTTTTAGCAGCGGTTCAGCGAAAATCCAGGTAATAATTCCTGTTAAGATGCCAAATATGGCAGCAAGAACGATTGATTGCTGTGAAATATGCCTTGCTTTTTCCGGAAGGTTAGCACCAAGGAAGTTTGCAATCCTTACATTGGCTGCTACCCCAATTGCCATAAATAACGCAAAATATATCGCAAGAACTGCATTGGTGACCCCTACCGCCGAAACTTCTGCCAGACCGATTTTTGATACAAAGTATGTATCGACAAAGCCGAGGACCGTCTGGAAAAAATTTTCGATGACTGCTGGAATAGCCAGTATCGTAATGATTTTCAGTCGTCCTTTGTTCGTTTGCGGCCTGTCAATTTTCCCTTCAATCTCCTTCACGTTTGTACCTCCTTTCTAGAAAATTGAACAATAGCACACAATCCTGTGTGCCATTGCTGAAACTGATGCCTATTACTTGACTTCAATCACAAAAGGCACCGTATAAAGTTTTTGTTTGTACTTGAACTGCCCCCAAATTTTATACAATCCACCTTGGGGAAAGCTGGTCATATACTCGACATTTGGTCCTTTTTCGTTTTCATCTACTGGGTGAACATGGAGAAATTCATTCATATCCTCACTGACAATCACGACATGTCCTGCAGAACCAAGATAGGGTTCAAGTTCAGTAATTGGGTTTCCTTCCTTATCATTTAGGGTGAAAATCAAACTTATATGCTCATCTACTTGCGCTTCTGGGAGAATCAGCTCGATTGTCAGGTCGTCTATCTCCTTTTTCAAAAGCTTATCAGGAACCACCTCTTCCATTGTTTCCGAACCGTTTACGACAAGCTCATGAGACGCAAGCTGCTGATTTGCCCCCTCCGGCAGGAAATCTGCATATAATTTATATTCCCCTGCCTTTGGGAAGGTTGTCTTTACCTGAAATTTGCCTTTCCCACGATAATGCGGATGAAGATGCTGAAAAACAGACAAATCCTTTTTGATTGCCAGTAGGTGCATTTCTTTTTCATGCACAGCTAAAAAAGCCTCGATAACCTCCCCGGAGAAATCTTTGATGTTAATAAGAATTTCTGTTTCTTGACCAACTTTGACCGTAAGAGGGTTCGAGGTCCAATCAACCTGTATTTTTGATGACGTTGCCCCACCTTTAGGTTTGTTCTCGTGATGGTCGGTGTGGTCTTGATAGGAATCCACCATGCTATGTCCTTGATGATGTTCATAACTGACATGTGGTGCTCGACTAGTCTGGCTACTATCTCTTGTCATTCTTGCGGTCTGCCTGTTGTCATGATTGTTTACAGTACTATGATCATTTTTAGGATTCATCTCCCGACCTCCAATCAAAATCTATTCTTCCATCATATAACTGAAATGATTCATGACTTTCTTTTGTTCATCTGGCGTACCCATAGGCGTTACATCTGCTTCAATCTCTTTCAGGAATTCAGTAACCATATTTAGCAGTTGCCCTTGCTGAAGTGCCTATTCAATATGAGTCTGTTTGACCTGATGGTCCTTCATTTTAAGAGCTGAGAAGAAGTTCTCCTTCGCCATTGCCTCTGTTGAAACCTTAATCTCTAATGCGATATGCTTGTCCATCAGCTGTGACCCTCTAGATGTAGTTTCGAGCTGACCCTCCGGAAGCTCATCGAAATCCGGAAGCTTCTCAAAATCACTTTTGTCAGGATCGAGCATATCCATCATGATACGCACATGGCTTCTTAAAATCCCTACCTTAGTATTTAGCAATTCAAGTAATTTTTCTTCTTTTACTTCTCTTGCCATAAGCTTTACTTTCAATATCATGCCGTCATGGTTAGGTAGGTGAGTTGCTAGTAACCCTAAGTCAGATGCAGGTAATAGCATATTTTTATTCCTCCCTAATTTCTTTGGCTTTACTAGTTTCTACCCCAGGTTTCTTGAACTAAACTCCATAGAAAATGCATATTTGACTACAGTGAGCAGTATTGTTTGTAATTATAAACCGGCGCTTATAAAATACACAGCGAGGAATTGTGTATTTAAAAATAATGTCATGTAAAAGCTAGATAAGAATTAAAGGAGGTAAAAATGGTGAAAAAAATTGTTATGCCCGCACTTATCTTATTGATTCTGCTCATTGTGGGCGGCTGGTTTTTTATGAGGGTTTTTGGCGGCATGAACGGCAACATGCCTGGACAAGGGGGAGGAATGATGGATGATGGTATGATAGGTAACGATAACGGAGAGGTTGAAGATATGAAGAATGACTCATTCGCTGATGGAGGAACCTCTCTTCCCATTCCCCCCATCCTAAAAGATGAGAATCCGGACCCAGGAAAAGCAGAGTTCACTCTTGTTGCCCAAAAAGGAACCATGGAGTTTATAGAAGGCAAACCAACAGATACGTTTGGATATAATGGCGATT
Organism: Bacillus sp. RO1; assembly: GCF_012524115.1. Taxonomy (GTDB): domain Bacteria; phylum Bacillota; class Bacilli; order Bacillales; family Bacillaceae_I; genus Sutcliffiella_A. The sequence goes on from NZ_JAAZWB010000084.1 coordinate 96,956, forward strand.
ACCTAGGACCCGTGATTCGTGTAAAAACTGGAGATGATGTTTCGATCAAGGTGAAAAATGAGATTGATGAAGCAACCACTGTCCATTGGCATGGACTAGAAGTTGACGGCGACCAGGATGAAGGCCCTCATTCCGGTATCCAGCCTGGAACCACGTGGAATCCGCAATTCAAAATTGAACAAAATGCTGCTACATTATGGTATCATCCCCATCTGCTCCATGAAACTGGCGAACATGTATATAAAGGACTTGCTGGTCTATTTATAATTGATGATGAAGATAGTGAGAACCTGGACTATGACCTGCTTGCCCATTTGCTCCCAGTTCTTCTTAAAACTTCTGTATGATTCTTTCCTGTTTTTTATACCAGTGATAGGATCGTTAAAATATATATGGTCATCGTTGTATCCAGTAATTAGCACGGAATGTTCTTTGTAAGTGATTGATTCAGGTCCTAATGGCGTTATCCATTCCTCAAAATAAGATGCCGGCAGCTTTTTATAGGTTGTATTAATGATCACCCATATGGGAAGGTCCAAGGATAAATAGGTTTTAATTTCGGAAAAGTCAGCTCCCGTTATATCCTTTACTTTACCAGGTAAGTATTTTTCTGCCAGCTCAGCTATTGGTCTATGATAAACACCAAATCCGGGTTTCTTATAGGTATACATATCCCCAATATAGCCATCGTTTGGATGTCCCCAGTTAGGTACACCCTCTCTTTTCTCGAGCAACACCGGATTCTTCTTAATGCCTGAAGCTAATTCCATTTTATCCACATCAATATCATTGTATTGAAGTAACATTGCAAGACTAGTTACTTCACATTCTCGTGGAAGTTTGGGAAATTGTTTAACCACTGGTGCGTAAAGAAGCACTTTATCCTTTATTCTTATAATCAAATTTACCTTTATTGAGCCTTCATTTTCATTGCTTGGCCTACAACATTCCCCCCACACTTCATTTTCTTTGTTTATAATAAAAGTGACGGCCAATTGTCTTAGCTTCAAAAAATCGACCCCTTTCATTTTCGCTTCAAAATCCTACCTGTATACTGACTTAACTTATAATTCCAGATGTGGCCTTACGATTCCTACCTTATTCCAGAATCTGGCCCTAAAATAAAAAGTGAGCGCCAATTCTTCTTCAAGAATGGCGCCCGATTGCGGAAGAATTGAATTCAACATAACTTGTATTATGACCTTCAATTAAAGCTCCCAAATAGTTGAATAGTCCTCACTATCCTTCAAGAAGTTCCCTATAATAAAGTTCTTCTCCTTGAAACTCAACAAGTAACATTCCACTACCTTCTTCATCTATTGAATAAACTTTTGTCCCTTTTGGTAATTTAGTTGCACTAAGATTATTAAACAACAAGCTACTGGTAGTCTGTTTTTGAATTTTACCAACGTAGTTATCTTTAGAAAAAGATATATTCTCCCTATCATTTTCGAACCAACCCAAATTTGTCACATTGCTAAAAATTTTGCCGTCATACTCAATAATGTCTGCATCTTTGTTTTGTTTCAATACATCTCTGGCAGTCACTCTTCCCCCGTCAGCTACACCGCAACTAGTAAACATATATATTGCTAAAGTAGTTATAAATAACACTGCAATTAACGATTTATTTATTATATTCCCCTCCCATCTTCCGACGTATCTTCTTTAAGTAACCTCCCATAACTTGAACAAAGGGCGATTGCCATTCCCGCAAATGCTCCCAACTGTTGAAGATATACAATTAAGGAGTAACCTACTCCTTTTTAGCTGGCATTTGTCAGCCACCTTCTATACAAGTGAGACTTGAACTTCCAACAGTTGCATTTAATTCTTGCAGTAATGAAGGTAAACGGTTGCTTTGTAAGAGGTATATTATTTTTTATAAATATCTCTTCTGTTTCTACCCAAGCATCTGCAATTGCTTCAGGGGACATATTCGACTGTATTACCATTTCAACACCTACTTTTTACTTGACTATATCATTTCCTAGTGAATTAACCTGCACAGTTAGCCGAAGATTCTCTGACGAAATAAATGCAGAGCCGCTACTTGATCAGTAAACGCCCCTCTACTTTGATAAGCAAAACAGTCATGCTATGCTATGACTAATGTGCATTTTATTATTCTTTAGGTTGTGATACAGAATGAACTTACTTGAAAAACTATATACTCTTATTATTTTCTTAGCAGTGATTATTGATATAGGTTTAGGACAAGTAGAACTAATAAGTGAAAATGCAGAAAGGTTTATCTTTCCTTTATTAGTAGCAATGCTTTATATTACTTTCTTACAAATTCCTATTGAGCAAATAAAAAAAGCTTTTAAAAACATCAAGTTTACATACATTTCAGTCATCATAAACTTCATTTGGACACCTATCCTAGCGTGGCTGCTAGCGATGGCATTTTTAGGTGATAACCCAGCCTTGTATATTGGATTTATTATGCTGATGGTTACACCCTGCACTGATTGGTACTTGATATTTACAGGGATAGCAAAAGGAAATGTTGCATTATCAACTGCAATCTTACCATTAAACTTAATCTTACAAGTCATTTTGCTACCTATCTACCTTCTGGTTTTTGGCGGAACAACAGGTGTTATAGAGCTTTCGTTTCTAGTCGAAAGTATCTTAATTGTACTATTCATACCATTGATTTTAGCTTTTCTAACAAAATTGTTCTTGAGAAGTAAACAACAGTTAAGAAAAAATCTTATATCCAATCTCAGCGTGATGCCGATAATTTTTCTCAGCCTTGCAATTGTTGCTATGTTTGCTTCACAAGGCCAAATACTTTTTAATAATCTAGATTTAATGTGGCAAATTACCATCCCTATTCTTTTGTACTTTATTGTAAATTTCTTAGTTGGTCAGAAAATTGGACAGCTTATGAACTTTTCGAACTCCGACAGAACAAGTTTAAGCTTAACGACTTTAGCAAGAAACTCGCCAATCGCTTTAGCAATCGCTATGACTGCATTTCCAGACCAACCTTTAATAGCTTTAACATTAGTTATTGGACCATTATTGGAATTACCTATTCTGGCTATCATTACACAGATTTTATTATTTATTTCAAAAAATAAAAGTGCATAAACAACTAAAAAGCACACATCAATTTATTTTAATGATGTGTGCTTTCAAATTGGATTACCTTAATGCATTAATTCTAATTATTTCATAATCTAAAAATTCCTTTAATAAGATATTTTCCTCGGCCAATTTAAAAACGAGCGTTAATTTGTTCCACGAAAGTTCCCGATTGCTAATTGGGCTTTTAGTAAAAAAGCATCCGTCGTCAGAGTGAAAAATCTGTTTCATAATGCAATAGGTCTATGACTTATAAGCGAGTAGAGAAAATTAATAACTTAGAACTTGTAATTTGACTCCACAGCCAGTTCCTCTTTCACTGTTACAATAATGGTATGAATATATTGAAAATAAGGGTGAATTACCTTCCTTATTTTTGTCTTAACAACCTCATACTATTTAATATTACAATCAATGCTGCTCCTGTATCACTTAGAACGGCCATCCATAAAGTAAGATCACCTGTGAAGATCAGTAATAATGCCGCAAGCTTTGTAAGAAGAGAAAACCACACATTTTGTTTGATGATGGTTAACGCTTTTCTACTCAGTCGTATGGTATGAGGAAGTTTCTCAAGGTTATCGGCCATTAACACAATATCCGCTGTTTCCATGGCAGTATCCGTACCTGCTCCACCCATCGCAATTCCCAAATCAGCAGTTGCTAGGGCGGGAGCATCATTGATTCCATCTCCCACCATGGCTACTCGTTTCCCTTCAAGCTGAAGTTTCTTCACAGCTTCCACTTTATCTTCAGGCATCAATTCTGCAAAATAGCGATTCACCCCTGTTTGGGATGCGATTTTCTTTGCGGTTCCTTCATTATCCCCTGTTAGCATCACCATTTCATCAATTCCAACTTGTTTTAGCTTATCGATAGCTTGAACAGTGATGGTTCTGATTGCATCTGAAACCGCGATAATACCGAGCACTTCGGTACGTGTACCAATAAGAATCAGCGTGTTTCCTTCATGCTGTAATTGCTTGATTTGTTTTTCTAGTTCGGAAAGGGATAAATTAAATTCTTCGTACAATTTTGGATTCCCCACAAAATACTCTTGACCATTAATGGTAGCTTGAGCACCTTTTCCTACGATTGTTTTGAAAGTTTCCCCATTTAATACTTGAATTTCTTTCTCGGCAGCATAAGTGGTGATGGCTTTCGCAATAGGGTGGTTAGAATGCTCTTCAATTGTACGTGCTATTGCAAGCAGATTTTCCTCTGTACTGTTTAAAGGGATGACCTGAGAAACTTTTGGTTTCCCTTCTGTTAACGTACCTGTTTTATCAAAGGCTATAGCATTAATGGCTCCAGCTTTTTCAAGGAAGGTACCTCCTTTAATTAAAACACCATTTTTAGCAGCATTTCCAATTGCCGAAACAATCGCAACAGGTGTAGAAATCACGAGAGCACAAGGACATGCAACAACAAGCAATGCTAATCCTTTATAGGCCCATTCAGACCATGTTCCGATTCCAAGTGAAGGTGGTCCTATTATGATTAGTAATGCTATTACAAAAACTATCGGGGTATAGATGCTTGCAAACCGGTCTACAAAAGCTTGGGTAGGGGCTTTCTTTTCCTGTGCCTCTTCCACAAGATGAATGATTTTAGCGATTGCTGTATCTTCCACAAGCTTAGTTATTCGGACTTCCAACGATCCATTTTCGTTTACCGTTCCAGCAAAAACGGAGTCTCCAACTTCTTTATCAACCGGAATGGACTCGCCAGTAATCGGAGCCTGATTAACAGTGGAAATACCTGATACAACGTCTCCATCCAATGGGATTTTTTCGCCAGGTTTAACGATAATTATGTCTCCTACTGAAACGTCTTCAACAGGAACTTTTAACAATTGATTTCCTTTTTTCACTACTGCTTCTGATGGTGCCAAATCCATTAAACTACGAATGGATTCTCTAGTACGCTCAATGGACTTATTTTGAAGTGTATTCCCTAATGCGAATAGCCACACTACTGTAGCCCCTTCGAACCACTCTCCAATTAGAGCAGCTCCGATTGCCGCAGCTGACATGAGAACATTCATATCAAGGGAACGACTTTTGATTGCATAGTAAGCACTTCTGATCGGTTTGAATCCACCTACAACAATTGCCGCTGCATATAAAAGAGTGACAAGAATGGGATAGAATCCTGCATAGGCACCAAAAAAACCAACTGCTAAGAATCCACCTGAAATGGCTGTTAAAGGCACTTCTTTTCTCTTTTTATTTGGAGTGGAACCATCTTTGGAAATAGGGGAAGCAACGAATCCAGCCCTTTTTACCTCTTTCATAATCTCTTGATTATTTGTCTCGTGTACAACATGCATTTTCCCAGTTGAAAAATTCACTCGAACATCTTTAATCGCTGGATTCAAGCTAAGGTGTTTTTCGATGGTTGCTGCACAAGCACCGCAATCCATCCCTTCTACTTGAAAGGTATGAACTTGTTTGGAAGCTTGATACGATACAACATGAAAACCCAGGTTTTTTACTTGTTTTTCAATTTTCCCGTTTAGAGAAGATACCCCGGTTTCCACCTGCATCTTACCTGCACTGTAGTTGACATTTACCTTGTTCACGCCTTCTATTTTGGAAATACTTTTCTCGATTGTGGCTGCACAAGAGGGACAGTCCATCCCTTTGACTTCATACTGCAGTTTCTCGACTACATTTGGTGTAGCTGAAAGATGTTCGACTAGGGAATTATCTGATTTTCCGCTACAACAAGCTGAAACCTTTTTATCATCCCTTTTTTCCTCCTTACAGCATGAGGCAGGATGGACATTTTCATTGTGATGTGTTGTATTATTGCAGCATGAGTCCTTTTCCAAATTCCCCTGAAAAAGAGGAATGGAAGAGGAGGAATCTTGCATACTATCATTCTTGGAACAACAACTATTTGATTTTGGTTGATCTGTTGACATAATTCTCACCCTTCGTCCGGTATTCCTGTTGTCATCCATATCTAAGTATGGAATACTCTCTATTCCTTGACCACTTCTTCTTTGGAATGTATTAATGCAATAGATACTAATTGGTGAATATGATCATCAGCCAATGAATAAAACACTAATTTTCCTTCTTTACGATACTTCGCCAGGTTCATACTCCTTAACAATCTCAGATGATGGGACGCAGTGGCAGTGGAAGATCCAATGATATTCGCCACATCACAAACACACAATTCTTTCTCCAAAGTTAAAGCATAAGCAATCTTTATTCTGGTGGAATCGGAGAGTGCTTTAAAAATCAACTCCACTCCGTTTACTTCTTCTATTCTATTTTTTAGGGTATTAACCTTTGGTTCATCAAAGCAAAAAGTTTCACAAGTGTCCTTTTCAGCAGTTTGAATCAATTTTTCTGACATGTGTTTCCCCACTCCTATTCAAACGTTCATTTGATTATTAGTTCTAAGATTATGTTATGCCATGTTTTTAATATTGTCAAAACTTTATTCAAATACCCTTTTGAATAAATGTTCTTACTTTGTTAGAATGAATCCGATAAAGAATAATATTGGAGGCATCCTTATGAACAAAGCAATTATCCTGACGATCATCTTATCGATTTTTTCCTTTAATCAAGTTTCAGCTCATACAGGTCTGGAAAGTTCCGATCCTGTTCAAGGAGACACAGTAAGTGATGAGTTGGAAGAGGTCATCCTTAATTTTGAAACAAAAGTAGAAGCGAATAGCACATTGACAGTCCTCGATCCAAAAGAAACAGAAGTTCCTGTAGAAGTGGAAATTAGCGGGCAGCAAATGAAGGGGATATTGACTCAGCCATTGGAAGCTGGCGACTATCAAGTACTGTGGAAAATAATTGGAGCTGACGGACATCCGATTGAAGGAGAGGTTACTTTTTCTGTAAGTAATGACGAAACAATAACTGAGCAACAGGAAGATAATCATACTGAAGAAGTGGATCGCAATATTGAAGGGATTGAGCATAATACTTTGCCTTCCTATATCCTCCCATCTATCGTTGGTATATTCTCCATATCGATACTTGTTAGCCTCTGGTGGTTATTGAGGAGGAAAAAATAATCAATGTTTTTCTTAGGAGTAATAAGTGAAACCATTCTTTATTTGTGCTTCTCGATCCTAATGGGAAGTTTCATTCTTTATGCGGTGCCTGAACGATACCGTCCATCTATTTACGTTCCAAGAAACGTCATGCTACTTGCTACAGGTGGGATTGCGATTCTATCTTTTACCCCAGTGGCAATTCTGGTTCTCTATCTCTATAAAGATATTGGAATTTGGAACACCTTACAGAATGTTCTATTTACTTTTGAAGTAGGGAAAGCCTGGGTCATCACTTATTTTATAGCTACCTTTCTCTTTATCTTTATTGTGTGGTTCGATATTCGAAAGCGTGCACTCTTTGCTTTTATTGGAATTGCTCTTACCCTTGTATTGATACTTGCTCTGGGTTATGCAAGTCATGCCAGTTCCTATGATCCCATAACTGGTTTTCTCACCCACTCCACCCATTTTACAACTGTAACGGTTTGGGTAGGTATATTGTTTGTTGTAGGTTGGAAGTCCACTAATTATGCAAACTGGCTTTCATTCTTAAAATGGTACACTCCATTATCAATCCTTTGTTTAAGTGTGACAATTCTCTCTGGGCTTTATCTAATGAACTATGTAATAGATTACGAGTTCTATACGAACTCCTGGATGCTGACATATGGACAAACCCTACTTTTAAAGCACATTTTGGTCTTACCATTGTTAGCTTACGCTTTTATTAATGGAATTTTAATAAAAAATATCTTAAGAAAAGATTCATCTTTTGATCCAAGACCATGGACAAAAGTGGAGGGAATTATTATCGGCTTTATTTTTGCTGCAACTGCCGCATTAGGACAACAATCTCCACCCCACGAAACAGATATTACAAAGGATACAGTTTCAACATTGTTTACTTATTTTTATCAAGGTAAGTACACGGAGAACATGGTACTAGGTTTAGAAATGTCCTTAACAAGTGTCTTGTTGTTAATTTGTGCGACGACTTTTTTCATCTTAATGATATACTCATTCATGAAAAAGGCTGGTCCATTACTGACGTTTATACTGGGAGTGTTTTTAATTATATCCAGTTATCTTACCATTTTAGTTAGTATTCAGTAGGAAAAGGAGAAATTAACATGTCCAAAAACAATAAATCACCATTCAAGTTAATGGTTATCGTAACGCTACTTATCATTGGAATTATTGCGGCTCTTGTAATCATTACAAACCAAGATAATGACAATGAAGAAAAATACGTGGAAAACACCCCTTCCATTGAAGGGCAACCTGTTCTTGGCCAAGAGGATGCACCAGTAACGATTGTAGAGTTCGGGGACTTTAAATGCCCTGCTTGCAAAGCATGGGGGGAAAATATTTACCCTCAACTTATCAAGGATTATGTAGATTCCGGAAAAGTTAAATTCGTTTATATTAATGTTCTTTTTCATGGCGAAGAGTCCGCTTTAGGAGCAGCAGCTGCTGAAGCAATTAGAAAACAGAACCCGGATGAATATTGGGAGTTTCATAAAAAGCTTTTCAATGCACAGCCATCAGCTAATCACGACGGATTATGGATTACAACAGATAAGGTGATGGAAGTGGCTAGTGAACTACCTGGCATTGATATGGAACAATTTAAAACTGATCTGAAAAGCCAGGAAATTATAGATGCTGTAACTCATGATAATGATCTCACCGAGGAGTTTAAAATCAGTCAGACTCCAACCATCATGGTGAATGATAAAGTGTTGGCTGACCCATTTGACTATGAGAAAATCAAGTCATTAATTGAGTCTGAGCTTGAAGGTGATGAATAATGAAAAAGGTCGAAGAGGCATCTGGCCAGATCTATCTATATTTGGCTTGGCTTGTTGCCACCGTCGCTACGCTAGGAAGCCTGTATTTCAGTGAAATACGAGGCTTTATACCATGTGAATTATGCTGGTACCAGCGTATTCTGATGTATCCAATGGCCCTTATCCTTGGAATTTCAACCTTCCAGAATGATAGCTCCGGCAAGAAATTTGCTCTTCCGATGGCAATAATAGGTTGGTGCATTTCGCTGTATCACTATTTAATTCAAAAGGTTCCTGGATTTGCGGAGATTAAACCGTGTGTCAATGGTGTTCCCTGTAACGCACAATATATTAATTGGTTTGGATTCGTTACGATACCATTCCTTGCATTAACGGCCTTTTCATTAATTATTCTTTTACTCACTCTATTGAGTATGAAACAAAGGAAACAAAAATAAAGGAAGACTAAGAGAGACACTTGCAGCATTTTGGCAAGTGTCTTTCTTAATGTAACTAGTTCTCATTCACAATCTTTACATGCTCGATGACTTCCTCAAAAGGCACATCTAAACCGTCAAAACTCTTGATAATAACTCCCTCCTGGTTAATGAGATAGAAGCTCGTACCATGTACAACTTCTCCTCCCCCTTTAGGCTTGGCTACTATTGTTTTAAAATTCTTCTGGCCAAATGCTTCTATTTCTTGTTGTGTGTAGCCCGTAACAAAATTCCAATTCGAATAATTGATATCAAAACGGCTGCCAAACTCTTTCAGCACTTCTGGAGTATCTACCTCAGGATCTACTGAAAACGAGAGATATTGGACATCCAAGCCTTCTTCTTCTGTTTTCTTTTGCAGTTTAGACATATTTGCTGTCATCGGGGAACAAACTGTCGTGCAGCTTGTAAAGATAAAAGATGCAATAGTAACATTCCCTTTTATGTCTTCTAAACTGTACTCTTTTTCGTCCTGATTGACAGCGGAGAACTCCTCTAGTTTCCAATTTGTCTGGTCCGGAATCTTTTCACTACTAAAACCACATGAAGAAAGAATTAATAAAAGGACGCTAAGCATTCCTAAAAAAGTAGATTTGTTTCGCAATCTGTTTCATCCTTTACTGTAAAATAAGTAACAACAACGGAATCGTATCATGCTCCGAAGAAGAAAGAAAGATTACCTAAACTTTGTTCATAGAAATGTCTTGAATAGCGAAATATATTCAAAATTTCATTGCTCTCAGTCTTTATAAACATTAAAATATGAGTATATATGCATATATAAAGGTGGTCTTTATTATGATTTATGATGCTTTAGTAATTGGAGCTGGCCAAGCAGGCTTATCCTTAGGTTACTATTTAAAGAAGACTTCGCTATCCTTTTTACTCCTAGATGAACATTCTCGAATCGGGGAATCCTGGAGAAAAAGATACGATTCCCTCGTGCTATTTACCCCAAAGTCGTACAGCTCTTTACCCGGCATGGGAGTAGAAGGATGTCCCAGCCAATTTCCTACAAAAGAGGAAATCGCCATGTATCTAGAGAGTTATGCTACCCACTACCAGCTTCCAATCCAGCTAAACACTCAAGTGAAAAAACTAACGAAAGAAATGGATCTTTTTGTTGTAGAGACCAATGCTTCTACACTTAGGGCAAGAAATGTTATAGTATGCACTGGGCCTTTCCATACTCCCAGTATTCCTTCAATTGCTAAAACACTATCCACTACCATAAACCAGATGCATTCCTCTGAATATCGTAACCCATCCCAATTGGCATCAGGTTCTGTGTTGGTAGTAGGTGGAGGAAATTCAGGTGCACAAATTGCAATAGAAATTGCAAACCAAGGCTATGACACCTACCTTTCTGTAAGTAAAAGTCTAACTCACTTACCCTTAACCATTGCGAATAAAAGCATCTTTTGGTGGCTAGATCGAACCAAAATTCTTCGAGCAAATAAAAATACGCTAGTTGGAAAAGCCTTTCGAAAAAGAGGGAATGTCATTTTTGGTACAGAGTTAAATGATGCAGTTGCAGAAGGGAAAATCACTATTAAGAAAAGAAGCGTGGGGGCAACTGATCAAACCATTCTCTTTGCTGATCAAACTACCCTTAATCCAGATAATATTATATGGGCTACAGGATATACCCCGGATTATTCCTGGATAGATATGCCTAACATTATCCAAGAAAAAGAGAGGCCGTTACATGAAAGGGGAGTTACAAGTATCAAGGGGCTTTTCTTCCTAGGAATGCCTTGGCAGTCCCAACGCGGTTCCGCTTTGTTACTTGGTGTTGGAAGTGATGCCGGTTTTATTCATCAAAAAATATTAGAAAATAACTAATCCTTCAATTTTTTCTCATCTTTTATTACATAACAATAATTCCGATTCTATGTATTTCCCAGCACAATCATATATAATAAAGGTATTAACTTTAAGGAGTTTATGTTATGAGTAAGAGCAACATTGAGTTAGATTCAGAAACATTGAACATGGTTTCTCAGACATTCAAGGCACTATCGGACCCTACAAGACTGAGAATTCTTCACCTGCTCTTTGATGGAGAGTTTTCGGTTAACGATATCGCAGAGAACTTAGGCCTCTTGCAGTCCACAGTATCACACCAACTCCGCTTACTGAAGAGTCTGCGATTGGTGAAATTCCGTAGAGAAGGAACAACTATTTATTACTCGCATGATGATCAACATGTCATTGACATATTGCAGCAGACCATACAACATACCAAACATAGTTAATTTGGAGTGTGTAACTCCATAAAAAATAAACGCTCCCAATACGAGCGTTTATTTTTTATAAATCAGTTGCAAAGATCCCCTTCACAATTCTCTCCAATCAAATCAATTTGAATGGTAGTGTGCTCAAGATGGTAATTATGGTGTAAAAGTGTTTGTGCTGTTTTTAAAATATCCTGCTGATTCACGTCTGCATCGATAACGATGTGACAACTTAATGCAGGGAATTCGGATGTGATGGACCAAACGTGCAGGTCGTGCACATCCCTTACTCCCGTAATCTGGAGCAACGACTCTTTAATCTCCTTCACATTTATATTGCTTGGTGCCCCCTCCATCAGAATGTGAAAGGAATCTTTTGTTACGCGATAACCACTAATTATTATTAGGACTGCTACTATTACGCTTGCAATCGGGTCAGCCAAATTCCATCCAAAAAACATGATGAGTAAAGCCGCCGTTATAGCCCCCACCGATCCAAGGAGATCCCCCAATACATGTAGGAAGGCACTCCTGACATTCAAGTTTTCGTCCTTATCTCCGCTCATTAGAATATATGCAGCAATAATATTCACAAGTAATCCTAACACAGAGATAATTAGCATCCCGCCACTGATCACTTCAGGAGGGCTTTGAATTCTTTTGTAGGCCTCCCAGAATATATAAACGGAAATGCCTATTAATGTGACACCATTTATGAAAGCAGCGAGGATTTCGAACCGTTTATATCCAAATGTTTTCGAAAGTGTTGCCTGCTTTTCTCCAAATGTTAACGCCAAATAACTTAATCCTAAGGCAACAGCATCACTTAACATGTGTCCTGCATCGGACAATAAGGCCAAACTGTTGGTCAGTATTCCCCCGATTACTTCTACGATCATATAGGTGGCAATAATGATGAATGAAAGTTTCAGTGCTTTTTTATTCTTACTGCCATGATGATGATGTCCATGGTCATGACTGTGGCTATGATGAGCTCCCATCAAGAATCATCCTTTCTTTATATGTGTATATGTTCATATATACATTATTACAAACTTATTAGTTAACATCAATACATTTTTCATTATTTTTCCACAATAATATGAAAAGTAATACTTAAAATAATTCCCGTCAATAAAAAGAAGTATGCCTGTTTTCTGGACAACATGTTCCAGTAAGAAAGAATAAATTCGTGTAAGGAAGTAAAAAAGATAAGACTGCCAGTCATAGCAATTAACACACTTTGAACTCGGTCTGTTATGGAAAAATAATTTCCTAATGACATAAAGCTAATAAAAAGAAGAGCAAAAGGTACATAGTACAGGAGGGATTTCCAAGATGCTTCTCCTTTTGATAAAAGTGCTAGGGTAATTGCAAACCCTTCTGGAATATGGTGAATTCCGGACATTATCGTAAGCGATGTGAAAATTTCAGTTTTATGAATGATAGCCCCAAGAGTAAGGCTGAAAGGAATGGTATGTAAAATCATTGCCAGAAAAATAAGCAATACAGAATGATTTGCTTTCTCGAAAGAGTGCAGGAAAAAATGGAGTGTTATAAATAAAGACAGACCAATCATACTGCCAACTGCTAAGCTTTCTATATCTCTCTCATTCATAGCTAGTGGAATTATCTCTATACAGACTACTCCAATTAATAATGCACCACATAGAAGAAAGATACCGTAAACAGATCGTTGGAACAGATAGAAAATTCCTATCGCACTACCTCCCCCGACTACTAAACAAACCAATAAGAACATTCCAATTGTCCATTGCTCCATGAGTGCCATCCTTTACTAAATTAGTAGTGTATTCACCTTCAAATTGTCCTATTCGGTTTCAAAAATATTTATTTCTTTATTATTTTATATGGTTGACAATATGAACATATGCACATATTATGAAGTTAAAGTTGTCCTAAGGAAACTTTATGAGCTTATACCAATTTATTAGCGCGAGGTGAAACCTAAATAGTAAAAAATTAGAAATTATCTTTAAATTTTCTATTAAAAGGATAGTCCCAATAGGCATTCAATGTAGTTATTTATCATAAAAGTTGCATATAGGCAATTTTTTAAGAGGAGGTAAAGTATGGATAACGAAAAGGAAGAACAGCAAAAAATATCTCGTCGTGATATTTTGAAGATTGGATCAGTTGGAGCCGTAGGACTTGCAGGGAGTTATTTTTTAAACAAGGTTGCTCCATATACAGGAACAGCCAACGCTTCTTCTCACAATAATCACAAGAAGAACAATGGTCATGCCAATCATGCGAACATGACGGATAATTCCAAAACGAGCGGTTATAAGATGGCTGAGCGATTGCTCACTGAATTTGATTATGGAAAAGTGAGTACCCTGCCTAATGGTCAAACTCTCAGAACATACGAAGTCGTTGCAATTGATAAAGAAATCGAAATCGCTAAGGGCATCAAGTTTCCTGGATGGACGTACAATGGAACCATTCCAGGACCAACCTTCCGGTGTACAGAAGGTGATATGCTGCGATTCAACTTTATTAACCAAGGCAGCCATCCACACTCCATTCACTTTCATGGCATCCACCCACCTGAAATGGATGGAATAGAACCAATCTATCCAGGTCAATCTTTCACGTATGAATTTGAAGCGAAACCTTACGGACTACAAGTCTATCATTGCCATGTACTCCCTTTGGCTCGTCATATTCACAAAGGACTTTATGGGAATTTTATCATTGATCCTAAGACACCTAGAAAACCAGCGAAAGAGCTTAACATGGTCATGAACGCTTATGACTTGGACTTAGACGGAGCGAACGAATTCTACACTGTGAACGGCTATGCGTTTGCATTTATGAATCATCCGATAAAGATAAAAAAAGATGAACTCGTCCGAATTTATTTGAGCAATCTAACGGAATTTGATTTATTGAACTCGTTCCATCTTCATGCTAACTATTTTACGTATTATCCAACTGGAAGAGACGACAACCCCTCCCAATTCACTGATACGATTATGCAATGTCAAGGTGAACGTGGAATCGTTGAAGTCCGTTTCCCATACAAAGGGAAATATATGTTCCATGCTCATGTCAGTGAATTCGCTGAACTGGGTTGGATGGGATTCTTTGAGGTCGAGTAAAAGGAGGGATGAAGATGAAGATTAAATGGTTGATTGCTGGACTTATTCCATTAATTTTGTTAGTCGGCGTACTTGGTTGGGTGTTAAAAAATGGAGCAGGCGTTGAACAAGATCCTGCTGCTCCAATTGAAGTATTAAACATTGAGAGAATAAAAGTAACAGTCTCTGGGTTCGAGCTTGACGTGAGCAACACGGGACCTGAAACATTAAAGATTTCACAGGTTATGGTGGATGATTCGGTTTGGGATTTCACTGTCTCTCCTAGTCAAACACTTGAACGATTTGATGATGGGAATATCGTGATCAACTACCCATGGGTAAAAGGAGATCCCCATCTGATAAAACTGATTACGGAAAATGGCATCATCACAGAAGGTGAGGTTCCTGTTGCAGCTTTAACGCCATTGCCCACTTGGGAAAACTTTTTGAATTACGGTTTTATTGGATTTTATGTGGGAATTGTTCCTATCACATTAGGATTGTTATGGTATCCGTTCATGAAACGCTTTAAGCGTAAATGGATCAATGCAATTTTAGCATTAACCGTTGGATTACTGCTCTTTTTATTTGTAGGAACGTTAGCTGATGGGTTTGAGATAGGAGCTGAAGCACCTTCTGTATTTCAAGGAAACATGGTGGTCATCATCGGAGCCGCTCTTACATTCCTCCTACTGATCGGCTTTGATCAGTATCAACAAAAGAAACTGGAGTCTAAAGGATATTCTCCTTATGCCATAGCCTTACTCATGGCAACAGGGATAGGACTCCATAACTTCGGTGAAGGTCTTGCCATCGGATCTTCTTTTGCCCTAGGGGAAGCAGCACTCGGAACCTTTTTAATTATCGGGTTCACATTGCATAACATCACAGAAGGAATCGGAATCGCAGCACCGTTATTAAAGACGAAACCACGATTTAGGGACTTCGTTCTCTTAGGATTGATTGCTGGTGCACCAGCAATCTTGGGTACTTGGTTTGGAGGCTTTGTCTTCTCACCAATCTGGGGAGCGTTATTCTTAGGAATTGGAGCAGGTGCTATCCTGCAAGTCATCTTTGTTATCACAAAGATGCTAGTTGAAGACCATAAAAAATTCAGAGAACCTTCTGTCTCTTGGTTAAACCTTTCTGCATTTTCTGCAGGGATGCTTATCATGTACTTTACCGCATTTTTCGTAAAATTTTAAGGAGGGATAGTAATGTTAGGACCTGGAAGCTGGGTATTAGTTGGAGCAGCTGCTCTTATTATCTTCGGACCGAAAAAACTTCCCGAATTAGGTAAAGCAGTTGGAACAACGCTTAGGGAATTTAAAAAGTCAACACAGGGCCTCATGGATGAGGATGAAAAAAAACCTCAACGCGATACCGACTCATAAAAGTACTGACACTCATAGAAAACAAAGGAGCCACCTGTCTTAATCAAGGTGGCTCCTCTAGTTTTTGTACCTTGGTAAATTTTATTTAGATATACTTTCTATGCACGTTCTTACCGTCATAAGTAAAAGTACGTTCTTCTTCTCAATAACCGACTCCATATAGGGGTACCACCAACAGTTTGTCATAAAACCACACGCTAAGCAAATTTCGACATAAAATAAGCCGATGATTCCCTACGCTAAGGAATCATCGGCTTATTAGTAACTATTCTAGTCGTTTTATTATCTGTATAAATCCAGACATTTTCCATTTGGTTATTCATGATAATCAATCCAAACATGCTGGTACTTGCCAATTTTAGGGTTCCTTTGTGGTAACTCCTCAGTTTTTTCTATTGAAATGGTAGTTAGCCCCTGTGTTGCAAATTAATATAATAGGGCTTCATAAGCTGCACTCTGTATTAGTGACAGGATATGACCAATACTATATTTACTTTAATGATCCACTAGCAAACACAAAGAATAAAAAGGCCAAAAATAGCAGACTTTGAAGCTGCATGGGTGCAACTGGGTAGACAAGCAATTACTTATATCCAATAGTTAGTTGGTTAAGGTAGGTTCTATTATTTGAAAGAAGAAAAACAAAAGTCCCAACTGTTAACTAGAGCGACTTTTGAAGATTATTTTTTAATAATTTATTAAACTCAAAAGGGCACCGAAAGTTTCGTTCTCCACCATGATATAGATTCCTAAACCAATAAAGACAATGGGTATAATCCACCTACCGTAATTCTCTAAGGTTTCAGAGACATGTTTAAAAGCTGCCAAACGATATCCAATAAAACACCAAATTGCAACCATAATAAAGAAAGTAATAACCGATACTGCTAGTTGGTTCATGGTTAAAGTAGAGAAGAAAGGAACATATATTCCAATGTTATCTCCTCCATTAGCAAATGTTATAAATGCTACACTTAAAAAGACACTATTATACTTTCCAGAATTTAAACTTGAAAGAATTGCATTTTCATCCTCATCCTCATCTTCTCCCTTTATAAACAACATAATCCCTAAATAGATTGGAATTAGTCCAAGTAATCCTACCCATTTCTCTGGAATTAACATAACTCCAAAAGTTCCTAAGAGACTAACTACTACTAACAAGGTAAAACCTAGATATTGTCCAATAATTATATCCTTAGGGGATATAGGTTTATTCTCTGTCTGGTTACCTTTTAAACCTTCACTCGTTTTCACCTGTGCTTTTACCTGTGAAAATAGCAGCATCAAAACAAAAATATCATCAATATTGGTAACTATAAATGCCCCTATTGCAGAAATAACGTTCAAAATTAAAGTCAATTACATCAACCCACTAACTGATTTTTTACTATATTTAGAAGTTATACTATTAATGAGACCATTTTAGAAAAGGAATTTCTATCTTTCTGGAAAATCCCTTTTTAGCACTTTTCCCTTTATTCTTTCACTCTCATTAGTCGCAAACCATTTAGAGCTACTAGAAGGGTTGCGCCCATATCGGAAAGAATGGCAATCCAGAGCGTTAACCAACCTGGGATAACCAATAGTAAGGCAATAAATTTAATAGCAATTGCAAAAGTAATGTTAGCTTTGATGATATTTAGAGCTTTCCGGCTAAGTTTTACAGTAAATGGTAGTTTTCTTAAATCGTCTCCCATAAGAGCGACGTCTGCTGTTTCCAGAGCTGTATCTGTACCAGCTCCACCCATTGCAATACCAACTGTTGAGGCCGCCAAAGCAGGTGCATCATTAACACCATCTCCTACCATAGCTACGTTGCCAAACTCGGATCTCAACTGTTTAATAAAGTCTAATTTGTCTTGTGGCATTAATTCTGCCTCTATATCAGAAACTCCAACCTGTCCTCCGATAGCATTCGCAGTACCTTTGTTATCACCTGTAAGCATAATTGTTTTTTTGATGCCAAGTTGATGTAACTTTTGAATGATTTCCTTACTTGATTCACGAACTTCATCAGCAACTGCAATAACTGCAAGTAATTCTTTTTCGGTCCCAATAATCATCGCTGTTTTCCCTTGATTTTGAAGTTTAGTAACATTTTTCTCTAAGTCTTTATCAAAATCAGTAGTCAATAATTCCTTAAAGAGTTTCGGGCTACCGATATAATAAGTGGTCCCGTTTACAATACCCTTTATACCCTTTCCTGTGATAGAAGAGAAATCCCCTACCTGTATGTCAGAATAAGTAATGTCCTTTTCTTCTGCTTTTTTCATGATGGCTGAAGCAAGAGGATGCTGAGAACGATACTCCAATGCAGTAATAATGGATAGTAATTCTTTTTCATTTGTCTGTTTGTTCAACACATTATAATCAGTTACAGCTGGGACTCCTTTTGTTAATGTTCCTGTTTTATCGAATGCAATAGCCTTTAAGGCGCCCATTTCTTCTAAATACACTCCGCCTTTTACAAGGACCCCTTTTTTAGCAGCATTCCCAATCGCTGAAACAATAGAAATCGGAGTCGATATGACCAATGCACAAGGACAACCAACAACAAGAACAGCTAATCCTTGATAAACCCATGTTTCCCAACTGCCATCAAAGAACAAAGGAGGGACTATAGCAACCAATGCTGCAATGATCATAATGATCGGTGTGTAATATTTCGCGAATTTATCAACAAATGCTTGCGAAGGAGCACGTTCTCCTTGTGCTTCCTCTACAAGATGAATAATTTTAGAAATCGTTGTATCTTCTACTAGTTTCGTTATTTGTACTTCAAGTAATCCTTCTTCATTTAAGGTACCTGCAAATACTTCATTATCAACCGTTTTCTCAACAGGGACTGATTCACCTGTAATAGCTGCTTGGTTAACGGCAGAGTAACCACTTACAACTACACCATCCATAGCAATCTTTTGACCAGGTTTTACAATCATGATATCCCCAACAGCAATATCATCAACATGAATCATTATTTCTTGTCCATTACGTCTAACGAGTGCCTCTTTAGGAGCGATATCCATTAATGAACGAATCGATTGTCTTGCTCTATCCATAGAGAATCGCTCAAGTGCTTCACTAATTGCAAAGAGTATGACAACAAGGGAAACTTCAGCCCATTCTCCTATAATGGCACCACCTATAACAGCTACTGTCATAAGGGTTTTCATGTCAAAGTCAAAATGAATCAAGTTTTGTAAACCGACTTTAAAGAGTGATAATCCTCCGATTAACATAGATGCTACAAATAATAATGTAGTAACAATGTTCTCATCCCCATTAACAGATGAGGAAAGGTAACCAAAGACAAGAAATAAGGCTGAATAGAGTAAAGTGCTGTGTTTTTTATAGAACGGCACTTTTTCTTCTTTTTTAACCTCTTTCACCTCTTGTGAATCTTGACGAGCAAATTTTTCAGGAGTCACTTTAAGATTCTCAAATGCACCTGCTTTTTCTAGTTCTTCTATCGTTGCATTACCATAAACAGCAATTTTAGATGCACCAAAATTTACTTTTGCATCCTCAACTCCAGATAGCTGTTTTACATTTTTTTCGAATTTACCCGCGCAGTTTGCGCAAGTAAAACCTTGTACACGATAGGCCTTCATTTCTTGTTCAGATGTTATTGCCTTTTGATCAGACATTGACATTCACCTCTTTCTTATGTTCTAGTACAATCATCATTATTTGTCTAATATGTTCATCGTCTAACGAATAAAACGCTAGTTTTCCTTCTTTTCTATATTTTACAATCCCCTGCTTATGAAGGGTCCTTAAATGATGAGAAGCATTTGCCACCGTAATACCAATAATATTTGCTATATCACACACACATAACTCTTCGTCTTGACACAAAGCAAAGGTAATCTTTGCCCTATTTTCATCCGCAATTGCTTTTAACATTTGGGCAACACTAACAATATCGATTGTTTTTAGATCAGCTTGTATTCGATTGACCTTTTTCTCGTCATAACAAAAAATTTCACAAGTATCTTTCTTATTCACATTATCACCCCATTAATATTCAAGTGTTTACTTGAATATAGTATATACCTTTCCTTGGTTAATATTCAAGTGAGTATTTGAATGAAAAACATAAAATTATTTTTTATAATAGTAATTTCCATTAACGAACGTTTTAGGGATTAATTTTTACTCCTCCATAATTCAGTAGTTTTTATGTTTTTCATTCCCTAAAAGCTTCCCTTTAACATCTTTCCCAAAATTGACTCCGAATCCGAATTAGGGAATAATTATTTTGAAGGAGTGAATTAAAATGGGGAAAATCTTTGGATATGCTCGTGTTTCTACTCAAAATTAAATTATAGATCTTCAAATTGATGCTTTAGAAAAAGCAGGCGCAGCTGTTATTTACAAAGAGAAAATAACTGGAACAAGAAAAGAACGTCCAGAATTAGAACAACTTCTAAAGGCTATAAGTAAAGTTGATTCTGTGGTCGTTTATAAGTTGGATCGTATCTCAAGGTCTACAAAACATCTAATTGAATTGGTTGAAACCTTTGAAGAAAAAAAGGTCATTTTCCATACAGGATAATATTGATACGTCAACAGCTATGGGACGTTTTTTCTTCCGAACAATGGCGAGTAATGCTGAACTTGAACGAGATATTATCAGTGAGCGTACAAAATCAGGATTACAATCTGCAAGAATGAGAGGCCGAAATGGGGGGAGACCTTCCAAAGACTCCAAGTTGGTGGAACGTGCTTTAAAACTACATTCATCTAAACAATTTAGCATCAAAGGAATTACTGATATTACGGGTGTTAGTAAATCAGTGTTGTATCGCGAGCTTTGGAAAAAAATTAAACCTTCTGGTTGGATTAGGGGGCTTTTCCTGTGTGTCTAAGAGCGAGAGAACTACTTACACCTGATCAAAGAAGGATTTTTTGATAATCCCGTCTACTTTAAGTGATTGGGAATTAGCGTATTACTATACCCTTACACAAGATGATATTGAGGTAATAAGACGTAGAAGAAGAGATCATAATCGATTGAGATTCGCTATTCAAATTTGTCTTTTTCGTTACCCTGGTTGGTCTCTTTCAGATATCAAGAATGTTCCTGATAAGGTGATAAACTATGTTGCTAATCAGTTACAAGTAGATGCAAGTGAATTTAAGTGATATTCTGAACGAGAGCAAACAAAACATGAACATATTGAGGAAATACGAAAGCATTATGGTTTTTCTAATTTTTCAGCACAGTCATATCGGATTATTTCACAGGCATTACTCCCCCATGCAATTGAAAATTCAAATGCCCTTTTCCTAATAAGGATGACTTTAGAAGAAATGCGAAAGCGAAAAATCATTCTGCCTGCTATGACAATGATTGGAAGATTAGTATTGATTAGTATGGGATACAAGGCGACGGGCAAAGGAGAAAATATATAATTCACTCTTTAAGGGGTAGTGACAGCTTCGCTGGTACTACCCCTTAAGGAAAGTTCCCAATTTTCCCCTTTTTTAATAGTACAGGGATGGACCATTTCCATTTAATAACGCCTAAAAGAAATAATCCAATGAGTATGATTGCCGGACCGATAAAAATTCGAATCCAAGAAAAGAAATTGGTCAAGGTAGCTTCGATTTCTTTACCGAAAACCCATAATATTATCCCCACTATGGAAAAAGCTAAAACTTTCCCCATAGTAAAAAGCCAAACATCCCCCCATGCTATTTTTTTTGTAAAGATTTATTACCATACAACATAAGCGCGCCTAAATTCCCTGTGATTTGACAAGGTACCAGAGAACCTACCACACCTAATATCAATGCAATTAGTATTGGAATCCTTCAAAAGACATCGCCATATTAAAGAAAGGCTGCAGAAAAAAATTACTGAATTTATTAAATATCTCATACATATGAATTATCCTCCTACTTCTCTAATCATAGTTGAAATAACTCATAAAACATTGCATATACTTGATAAATTTATGACATATTACTTGGTAAACTTATTGATCAACAGTTAAAATCCAGTGAACCCTCCAAACCAACTAACTAATACAGCAATAATTTTGGTCATTAAATTAAAGTACAATAAGACTCCCATCAAAATCATTATTGAACCTCCCACTTTCATAAATAATGCACTATGCTTTTTAATAAAAGTCATTTTATTAATAAATAAGGTCATTAAAAGAAAAGGAATGGAAAATCCTAATACATAAAAAAACATGTAAATAAATCCTTTCCCTGGATCTGTTACACCTAAGGCGATGACACCAGCAAGGATTGGACCTGAACAAGGCGTCCAACCAGCAGCAAAACCAATGCCAATCAAAACTGTACCTAAATAACCTGTAGGTCTCTTTTGAAATTTAACTTTTTTATCAGAAAGTAGGAAGTTGAAATTTAGAAGCCCTGTAAGGACTAAACCAAAGAACACCATGACCATAGCGCCAAGTTGCCGTAATAAATTTTGATTACCTATAAAAAAAGTACCAATAAATGACGTGGAGAGCCCTAAAGCTAAAAAGATAATTGAAAATCCTACTAAAAATAAAATGGTATGAACAAAAGCTTTCCCACGTAGAATACCTTTTTCATTTTTTAAATCATTTACAGACACTCCAGTAATATAGGAAAGAAAAGCAGGATATAAAGGAAGCGCACATGGTGAAATAAATGATAAGAGACCTGCACCAAATGCTAGAAATAAGTTTAGATGCTCCATTAAAAAGACCTCCTGAAGTTGTTTATAAAGTTCAAGTATCTACTATCATATTTTCTAAGACAATCTAACAGTATTTAGAAGAAAGTAAGGATAACGTATTTTTAGAACTTGTTTAGGCTTGAGATTAATTAAGCTAACTTTTTTAATTTTACAAATAAAAAAGTCGTTCCTAAACTTAAAAGGAAATCGACTTTTGTTTATAAATCGCTTAACATACAAATTTTTATAAAAATAGTAGCGATATCCCGTTCTTATTCCGAAACTATTTCAACCGTGGGATATCTTAATAATGGCGATAAACAAATTTAGTCTCAAACAGTTATTGAACTTCTTAAGGGTTTGGCTTAATCATTTCCATGAATTCTTTCACTCTTGCCTCTGTTAATTCTCCTGAATGCTTTTTTACTACAATGCCATTTTGGTCAAGTAATATTGTGGTAGGTAATGGAAGAACTCCATAAGCCTGTCTTACTTGATCATTTCTATCCATGGGAATAGGAAATGTCATTCCATGGCGATCTCGAAATTTTTCAACTGCCAGATCTGTTTCCTGTATATTTACTGCAAGGATTTCTACACCTTGCTCTTTGTATACTTGATACTGTTTCTCCATGTAAGGCATCTCACGCTCACAAGGCTTACACCAAGTTCCCCAGAAGTTTAAAAACACCCCTTGCCCTTCATAGTCAGAAAGCATTACTTGGTTGCCCTCTAAGTCTGTTAGAACAAAATTCGGTGCTTTATCTCCAACCTCTACTATTTCACCAGATTGAACAAAATTTATGTACATCGTATATCCTACTGCAATCACCATTACGGCTAAGATAACCGAACGCATAATCAGTCTTTGCTTTTTATTCAATTACATCTCTCTCCTATGGTTGATATTTTAGTATTGAGGCAATTATAGCATTCACTGTATGCCAATCTGAGATAAAAGTGTGAAGGTTTTATGAAAGTGAATCTTCCTAGTCGAGGATATTGCCCACCTTTATAAAGGAATGAGCATAAACGGGGAGAAGAATAAATAAATCTTTACTGAAATGATCGATAAATGGCTAATGATTATCTGTGTAAATCAAATTAAAAGTATATAGCTGATTTTTCCATTAAATTAGAAACCCAGCTTTTATTTTTTAGATTAATTATAATAAAGTGTTTATTGAAACTGACTTATACCACCAGTTCAGAATCAATTATTGTAGTTGATTAAATATTTTTATCAGGCTCTGACTTTGTATTTTATACGTTAGTTAATAGGATGCGGTTAAGATTTACACTGACCATTATCTAAAAATCCTCTACATCTATTTTTTTCCAATTTACAATTAGCTCGTATTTCATTCTTTAGATTGATATTCAAGTTGCTTTTCTACTTTATACCACAATCTGGCCCGATTGCGGAATAAGCATGACTAGACAATTTGATTATAGAACCAGCGGCCTCAAATAGGATTTAAGACTAAATACTCGCTATAGGATCTTGAGAAACGTTCAATAGCAAATTTCATTGAAAGTCCCACTTTGGTCGCCTTAAATCCTTATACACAGTACATTATGTTTATATCCCCTATAGAAACAACAGCTTCTTTTATTCCTAGTTTTCAATCAGAGTGTGAATCCAAAAAAAAGCCTATTATCTGCACCCTGCAGGTAGTAGGCTTTTTAAATTTAAGAATTATTTTAGTAAGTTAATCGGATTCCCATCATTATTTAAGAACAGTCTATTACTTCCTCTTTTATCCAAAATAAGCGTTAACCTCTTTTAACGTTAATTATGATATAATAAAAAAAACGCCCAATCCCTTATATACCAAGGGATTGAACGTTTTCTAGGCGCAATTTTATAAGCGTTAAATTGTATTTCACGCACACATTTCGACAAAATACGACATACTAAGAGGTGTTAATAATTTGGCTAAGCGAGAACGACTTACTAGGCAACAACGCCTCCATAAAGAAAAATTAGATGAAAAACTAAAGAACCTCCCTCCTTATATTGAAGAATACAAGGATGATATGTTTTCCGGGAATGTTTCACCTTCCACCCTTTTGGGATACTTTCATGATTTTGAAAAGTTTTTTAATTGGTTAATTGTTGAAGGCATTGCTAAAGTTGAGAACATCAAAGAAATTCCGCTCACTACACTTGAGAATTTAAAGTTGCAGGAAGCAAACTCATTCTTTTCTTTCCTTGCATTCGAGCAAGAACTACAAGACGAAACCATTAATCGTAAGAAAAGTTCATTAAAATCGTTATTTAAGTTTCTTACTGAACGTACTGAAGATGAAGCTGGAGAATGTTACTTTTATCGAAACGTAATGGCTAAGGTGAAAATGAAAAAGAATACTGAAACCCTAGATGTTCGAGCTGAAAGAATAAGTGAAAAGATACTACACGGTCCAGAGATTCAAGATTTCATTAACTTTGTAGCATATGATTATCCAAAAGCTATAGAGGGACAAAAGATTAAAATGGGGTATTATAAACGCGACGTTGAGAGAGATCTCGCTATTATCTCCCTTCTCTTAGCTTCTGGAATACGTGTTGGTGAATTAGCCAACCTCTCCCTCTCTTCTGTAAATATGAAAAAGAGGAAACTTTACGTATTAAGAAAAGGTAATAAGGAATCATCGGTTTTCTTTAGGAAGTTTGCTCTTCCCTTTTTAGAGGAGTATAAACGTATCAGAGGCTCTAGATATAAAGCTAGAGATACTGATAGATACTTTTTCCTTACAAACTATAAAAAGGCCGCACAGCCGCTTTCAGTACGCTCTATCCAGCAAATAATTATGAAATATACTGAAGCTTATAGGGATGAAAAACTCTCTCCACATAAATTCAGACATACCTTTGCTACTGAATATGCAAAAAGAAATTCAGTATATGATCTCATGAGACAACTTGGCCATACATCAGCGGAAACTTCTTCTTTATACGTAAATACAACGGAAGAACAAGCACAGCAAGCTATTGATGCACTGGACGATTGATAGATAAAAAGTTAAGACCTTAGACTTTAACTAGGCTGCATCTAATAAGTAATCATATTAAATTTATAATAAAGGAGCACACCCTATGAGTTTAAATGAAGTGTTAGAAAATACCCCCTCATATTCTTTCTTTGAGTCGTTTCAGTTATTTGATCTAGTTGATTACATTGGTCTATTTTCACTATCTTTAATATTGGCAGTTGTTTTTCTATTCTTATTATATGAGGGAGGCAGAATAAAACCTTTAAAAGAAATGTTCTATAAGGATTTTTTAACTACTCTAATAGTTATAAGTGTTATTGTTTTCTCAACAGGATTTTATCTAATCGCTTCATATCGTATAGAAAGCACATGGAATAAAGAATATGTAGAGCCTTACATATCTTCATTGTCAATTGCGGAAGTTGAGCCAAATTTATTACAGCTAGATAAAGAAAGAGTTTCTTTTGTAGTAAATGGAAAACTAGTGGAGCAACGTATACTTAATATGAAGTTTGATTTACAGCCTGATGAAAATCCAGTTGTAAGATATAAAGAAGTTCCAGAAGAATTAACAGTTGAGACATCATTAGTAAATGAAATTGAAGAAGTAACTGTACATTTGCCAATAAATTATGACTTAAATTGAAGGGATGGTAACTATGTTAAGCTCATTATTTGAATATCTAATTAGTCTAGATGTTCTTCCTTTTTATTTTGTTTTAGTAGCTGTCTTAGTATCTCCCATTTTGATCAAATATAAAATTGGAGAAGCTAGGGAGGATCAGATTAAGAAGCTTTTTGAAGTATATGGAAAACATAATGTTAAGGAAATAGAACTGATAGACCGCTCTCCGAAAGAATCTACCAAATTTAAGGTTAAAACTCTTACCAATACTGAGATAATTACAATGGTCCCAGGTTATAAAATTGAAAATAGACAAATATTTTAATGCAGGTTTAATTTATGATTAATCTATCTATGAAACTCTATAGGGATAGTAGCATTATTCTTTACTATCGGACTTACTATAAAATTTCTTCATGATGTTTTATTTAGTTAGAACAATAGAAGTTATATAGACCCCTAACAATCAGCTACGTGGATTAAAAAACATGTTAACTTACATTATTATGAACCTCACTATTTTTACATCTTTGTCTTTATTTCCATACTTTTAGTGAACCTTCTAAGCTTTTCATCCAGTAAAAAACATTCCAGACTTTGATAAATGAAGAAAAGTACTAATTTTTCGAAAACAAAGGTTTAAGAAATCCCCGGTATGAAAGAGGTGTCTCATGAAAATAATATTGGTTTTAGGACTGTTTATAGTTTGGGGTATTTTTGCTTTTTATCATGCATATAAAATAGATTCTATGAGAAATGATTGATGGAAGTACTAGATCATTCTATTGGGTTAATAGCGTTTATCATCGTAACTATACTAGAACGGAGTGATTAATTGATTTATTTTATTATTGGAACGTTGGTATTAACTTTATCCTTACTATTCTGGATTAACAATATTGTAGGAGTAGCTGCTCTAATATTATTAATAGTTGGCTTTACATTAGCTTCACTTGAAAGCCTAAATGATAAGTTACAGTACATTGCTCTTGGGGTAATACTTATTTCTAGTGGTTTATTTTTAGGTTTAACTTCTGCCCCTGTACCGATTTTATCTGAATTTATTCATCCTATAATTCTTAAGTTATATGGAAGTCTCCTATTTTTGTTAGGCCTTATTCTCATAGGTATCATTTCATACCAGGCTAAATATGACTCTGTAGAGAAAAATTGAAGGTAGGTGGAATAATGGAACATGTAAACATAGATTATATGAAAATAGCTGTAATGAACCGTATTAAAGAAAAGCATAATTTTTCGAATGGTTATACCTTTAGAACTGGCAAAGAAAATTCTTTAGAATATGTCATAAATCTAACAGAAAATATGTCAACTAAAGGCTTTAATTGGCTAGTGAGTATACCGCAATATAATACTTGCTTTCTCCTCCCTGCTTCTACAATTACAGCAAGAAATATTGAAGAACAGCTTCAAAACGTGAGTAATGAGGATCAAAATTGGAACAGAGATCTTGCTGAGTGTATCTATAAGACAATCGAGCAAATCCTTAAAGATGCCTAAACAAAAAATATAAAACATATGGTTCGGATTACACTTATAGGGTATAATCAAATTAATAATTTTTTTACTTTTTCTTATTTTTGCAATCATTTATGATTTGCAGTTGAACACTAAACCATAAGCGTTCTTTGGAACGATTTCTAATCAAAGAGTTTTCTCTTTGTCTAAGAATCGTCTCTAAAGAGCGCTTTTTTGTGTTCAAAAACAAAAAACCTTTAGGAGAGTGTGTATTATGAAAAATCATTTTACTGTAGCAAAAGAAGAAATGGCCTTTTACGGAGAAGATTGTACAAGTTTGCAGAATATGTTAGCTATACTAATTGGACCAAAGGCAGATGCTTCTGTAACAGGGCAATTAGCAAGCTTAGGAGTTAATGGATTAGGTCTATTATCAAAAGGCGATTTACTGGAGTATCCATCCATTGGTGAGTTAGGAGCTAGTAGAATTTTAGCGGCATTTGGTCTTGCTAACTACATTAGAAAATATCAAAAAGAAGAGCGTTTCACTATTCGTTCTCCTGAAGATGCGGCAAAATATTTTTCGGATATGGAGTATCTTAATCAAGAATTTTTTGATATAATCTATCTAAATTCAAAGAACCAAGTTATTTCTAGAAAAAATATCTTTAAGGGTACATTAAACGCCAGTATAGTCCATCCAAGGGATGTCCTACGCGAAGCTGTAAGAGTTAACGCAGCTAGTTTTATCGCGGCTCATAACCACCCTAGCAACGACCCTAGCCCTTCAAGAGAAGACATTGACACAACAAAAAGGCTTGTTGAAGCTGGAAAGTTAGTTGGTATAGATATTTTAGACCACCTTGTGATTGGTGGATCCGGTAGATTTGTTAGCCTTAAAGAAAAAGGTTATATCTAATAATTAGAGAGTGACTATATATATTATTTAAAAAGGAATGTTTCTCTAGAGAAACACTCCTTTTTTATGTTTTTTTGCTATATTTTTTATAAGAAAATTAGACTTCTACTAAGTTACCTTATGAAATAAGTTTACAGTTATATGGATTGTGATATAATTTACATTAGAAGCATATAATAAAAAAGGAGCCAAAGTGCTACCAACACTTTGACTCGTGACAGAATAATTCTGCAGTGGCTCAGCTACTGTGGGCGAACGAAATCCACCCGGCCTTCACTTGCCAGCGTTTGACGGGTGGATTATTTCTTTTGGTTCATTTTAATTAGTACGACCACAAAGTTTAAAAAAGCTAGAATGAATATTCCAGACGTTAGAAAGATTTGTAGTTCGCTCATGGCTTCACCCCCGTTCTCCACAGGGATTTAGCCGCTCCACCCGTATTAAACTGTCTTCTCCATTATACCACTTTTACCCTTAAAAGAACGCTTGTTTGTTAAAAAGCATCTAAATACTCATTTTAGTTGGAAGTACTCCATTAACCTTTTTTGCATCTTCATTTTTAGCGCATATTTCAAGTAATTTAAATTACCCTCATACCCTCTTATCAAATATTTATAGTTCCAAAAGTCACCTTCACTATGGATTACTTTGTCAAAAACTTTTATCCCCTTTTGACGCATTACTCTTTTTAATTCTATCAGGTCCCTTCTCCCCGTCTTCAATACATTATCTGTTAATTCTAGATAGGGTTTCTGCAACCGAATAGTGGAAGCTTCAATTGACTTTAATTCACGTTCTAATGTATCAATTAGAAGGTTAAGTATGACGTATTGATCGGCAATCTCTATATCTTCACTAGGTAGAATATTACCCATAATATCCCTCTCAACTTCAATTTATACCACTAATATTAGAACATATGTTCTTTGTTGTAAAGTAGCGATTGGAAATCACCTCCTAATTAAATAAAGAAAACTTACTGTTACAATAAGATATAGGAGTGTGAAAAACATTGTTTATTCAACCTATGTTACTTGAACAGAGCAAAGAACCTTTCAATAATAGTGACTTTATAACCGAAGTTAGATGGTTTTAGGCTGTTATTATCCAAGTTTAATCATAAAGTTAAGTTATATACGAGACATGGAAATGAAGTAACTTCCTTATTCAAATCCCTTACAAATATAGATATTCCAGATCGTACGATGCTTGATGGAGAGTTTATTGTACCTGGAGAAAATGGAGCACCAGACTTCGAAGCTGCCATGGAGGTCTTCAGGTCTTCAAAAAGCACCCATTTTTATCAATTTTGCATATTCGATATAATCTACCTTAATCATGAGAAGGTTGCTCAGAAGCCTTTGTGGGAGCGTAAGGAGCTATTAGATTCACTAGCAATTGAACACAAGCATATTGTGGTAAGTAAGTGGATGTACGGCCATGGCATAGAGTATTTCCAATTAACTCAGGATAAGGGCTTAGAGGGTATAGTACTTAAAGATAAGAACTCTCCTTATGAGCATAAAAGGTCCAAGCACTGGTATAAGGTAATTAATTATCAATATGATTCTGTTGATATTGTTGGTTTAAGAAAAGATAAATTTGGTTGGTTATTAGCATTTAAGGATGGACGACCTGCTGGTATTATGGAGTTTGTTCCAATAAAGGAAAGAAAATTACTATATTCCCTAAAAACGTCAACCGGCGAAGACGAGAAATATATTTATACTAAACCAATTCCTTGTAAAGTAAAATACAGAAATTTAACTAAGAATAACTTATTACGTATCCCTTCTTTCGACAGCTGGGAGTAAAAAAAGACTATTAGGATCCTCCTCCAATATGGATTCCTGATAGTCTCTTTTATATTTTTTATACCGAAACTTTATAATCTTCGTTTAAAAAGGTGTGGAGGTCTTTTAAAGGGAGCGGCTTACTTATGTAATAACCTTGAATAGCATCGCAACCTTTTTCCATTAAAAACTGAAGCTGCTCTTTCGTTTCTACACCTTCTGCCACTACTTGAAGCCCCAACTTCTTCCCTAAAAATAATATAGATTCTGCAAGCTCTCGATTTGTTTTGTCCTTTCTAATTATTTGTATAAAGGACTTGTCTATTTTTAGTGTGTGAATCGGGAAGTCTTTTAAATATCCTAATGAAGAGTACCCCGTTCCGAAATCATCAACTGATATAGTTACTCCTAAATCACAGATCTTTTGCAAGACATCTACACTGCCTTTGGATAACAAAACCCCTTCTGTTATTTCTATTTCTAATAGTCCTGGATTAAGTTGAGATTCTTTTAAAGCCTCTTCGATAAACTTGTCCAGCTCTGGATATAAAGTGAAGAGGATTGGAGATAAGTTAACGGAAATAGGAATGAATGTATCTCTAGTGTTCCATTCATACGCTCTTTTGCACGCTTCCATTAGTAGATCCCTTGTTAATGTGGTTATCAGCCCTGTTTCTTCTGCTATGGGAATAAAATGATTTGGAGGGACTGAGCCCAAGTGAGCGTCAATCCAACGTGCTAGAGCCTCCACTCCTATTGTTTTACCACTAATTAAAGATACTTTTGGTTGATACTCTAGGTAAATTTCTTTGTTTGCTACAGCTTGATGTAACTTGTTTTCAATCCTCATTTTTTCTGTTTGATGTTCACTCATAGCCGGCACGTAAAATTCTACCTGGCCTCTTCCTTTGCTTTTTGATGAGAACAAAGCAATGGTTGCACGAGTAAGACTGGATTCAACATCATCTGTATCGCATTTACTAATACCTACAGCTATATCAATTCTAATATCTTCCCTTTGAAAGTTATAAGGGTTTAATAGAACGGTTTTTATTCGTGCGACCAATGACTGCGCATCCCTTTTATCTTTAATCTGATTGGTAACAATGCAAAACTGATCACTACTCACTCTCGCCACAAAATGAATTGGGGCCGCGCTTTCTATACGCCTACCAGCTTCTATTAGAATGTAGTCCCCTGCTTCTTTACCATAGGTATCATTCAAGACTTTAAATCCGTGGATATCTACCATAATAATAAATGGTGGGTTTTCTTCTTTTTGTAAAGCCACAAGTTTTTGGTGTAATTTTGTTTTGTTAGGCAAGCCGGTTAATTGGTCATGTGTGAGATGAAAGTTGAGTTTCATTTCCTTAGCTTTTAAGTGTTCCAATGAGTTAGAAAGATCGTCTAGATTTTTTTGCAGAACTCTTAGGCCATTCCATTTTTCACTCTCCGTTATTTTATCTCCAGTCCCTTTCCTCATGGTTTGGACTTGTTGTATTAGTCTAGAAATACTGTTATTCAATCCTCCTAATAGTTGATAGATAAAACTTATAATTAAAGTAGTAATCATAGCTGTTATTCCTACAAAGTATAATATCGTGCTTTGGTTATATCCCTCCTGTCTCAGTATTAGAATCTTAAAAAACAATCCAATAGCAATAATTACAACTAGAATGGAAGAAATCAATATTAGTAATTTCCAATGGAATTTAGTCAAGTACATCCTCCTACCAAAAAAGCTCCCCAAAGAGATAAGGCTATAAAAATAGACCCTACATCCTTGGGGAGCTCCCAAATTATTTAGTTAACATTTTCTTGTATTATTATAAATTAATATATTTTAAAAAACAATTGACCAAAGGAAAATATTAGAATAAAATTAAGTAAAGTAAAACTTATTGAATTATTTAAAAATGAGGTGAAAAAATATGTTAAGAGATTTATTGTGGTTCTGGGATGCAAAACTTAACTATGACCGAGGCAGATCCGCAGGCTTAGCTGGTCTAATTGGAGTAGCAGCTATTATATTATCAGTAATGTTTTGGGATAAGATATATGCTGTTCTAGATATACTAGGGATTGTTGGCTTTTTTGAAAGATTAGGATTGATTAATGCAGAATTGACGCCACTATTAATTTTAGCCTGGTTCTTCTACATAGTAATCTGCATGTTTATTATCTTCATTATAGGTTTGACTCTAATGCTGGGTTTGGTTTTGATTGGGAATTATATCGTTGATGAAAACAATGATAATTTCTTTAAAACAGCCATTTTGACTATTCTAGGTTTCCCATTATATTTAATGGTTACATTATACCTCTTCATTAAATCGCCCAAAGAATTTCTACGAAAAGGAGCGGCCGAACGGAAAGTTAAAAAAGAGAAAAAATTATACACTATGAATCAGAAGAAAAACTACCTACAAAAAGACATACGGCGCTCTCTTACGGTTGAAGAAGCAAAAGATTATTTGAATAGATTATTCATTGTAGGAGATAAATCGTTTTTAATGGGCTATTCGGAAGAGAGAGATAAGATGTTTATATTACTTCCTTCACCTCTTTACTTTAAGAAATCTTCTTGTAGTAAATTATACGGATGGCAAACTAACGCAACTGACCAAAACTCTTACTTTAAACCAGAGTGGAGTGCTGAAGGATATTCAGATGTATATGGTTTTACCGGTTTTGAAGTAGGGTTTGAAACACCAGGCAAAGATGGTTTAATATTAAAAGATAATTTTACAAAGAAAGTATATAGCAACGATTTGAACCTTATTGTAGAGAAGGACTTAGATAAAGACTCTAAACTCGAGAAGTATTTTCATGGATTATCTATCAGTATACACTTCAGACACCATTTACTACACGATACCTTAGTTTACTTGAAAGAATACGATGATTTAATTAAACATATTTCAGGGGAAAGAGAAATGGCTGTCTTTGAGAAAGAGCCTTTGGAAGTAATAAAGCTTTATAAAGCTCATAATCATGAAATGGCTAGCCTTATCTATAGTGATTTGAATAAGGAGTTATCGGACATTGGACTTAAAATACCTTCATAATCTAAAACATCATAAGGACATGCTAACGAGTAGAAGTGACTGGGACCGTTATGCAAAAAAGTATGGATTGCCCTCTTCTTATCAATTAATAAAAAGCATTGGAAGCTGGCGAAAGGTGAAAGAGCATCTAGGGGTTAATACAAGGAGAAGAGTTATTGCAAATAAAAGCGAAATGACAGAATTATTGTGTAAGCATAAAGATCATTTTACAACGACCTTAATGTGGGATGAATATGCTGAGAAAGAAGAATTACCTTCTAGTAGAACAATTATTAATCACTTTGGTAGTTGGAAACAAGCCCAAGAAACTATAGGAGTTAGAACTACACCTAGGCATATTCCTAAATCTTATAATAAAGAAGGAATTATTGAACTTCTTAAAAACCACCCAAACAGTTATGTTAACCAACTACAATGGAATGAATATGCTAAACTAAACTCCCTACCTTCATATAAAACTATAAGAAAACATCTAACCTTTAATGAATTTATTAAACATACTAAAAAGAGCCATAATTAATATATGGCTCTATCCTATTATGTCTGTTCCTTGATTTGGTTAATGATGTCGGTTGGAGATGTTGAAATAAAGACAATCCCCTTCGCATTCTTCCCATGATTATACTTTTGAAAGGTTAGAGCGATTTCAATCTCCACTTTCTTTCCATCATTATACTCTAAAATTACTGAAGTATTATTCTTATCTTCTACTCCAAAAGAGTATTCCGTTGTAAGTAGTTCACTTGAAACAAGAGTACCTTCTCTAGACAATTCATTCATAATCTCCATTAAAGCTTCATACTTATCATCATTGGGATGTTCAAATATTGCATTAGAAAACACCGATGGGTCAAATGCTTGGGAAAACGCATCAGGATCTCCCATTTGAAGACTACCCAATAAATATTTTATGGCTTCTTCAGGCTTAGCATTAGCTGCTAAAATTTCTTCATCTACATCGGTTAAATACCCTATGTCTGCCTGTTTATCTACACCTTTTATCCAAGACATTGAAGTTACTTCCACATTGTCTATTTGTTCACGTAAAGATAAAATGGTATTAACCGCTTCTTCACTACTGATCTCTCTGTATGATACTTCTTGAGGTGTAAAATATTTATAGACATATCCTCCAACAACTGCTATAAAGATTATACACAGGAAACTTACTAGATAAACTTGTTTTAAGTTCATATAAACACATCCTCAACTACGATCCAGGAATGCTAATAATTATTCCTTTATTATTGCTTAACGGGTTAAATGCATATTTTTTAGAACTTTCCCATGCGGGTTGGTGGAGCTCGAAATGTAAATGGGGTCCAGTAGAATATCCTGTATCCCCCATATATCCAATAAATGCCCCTTTTTTCACTTCCTGTCCCGTTTTTACAGCTCTGTTTTCTAAATGAGCATAAAGCGATTCATATTGTACTCCATCAAAATTATGTCTGATTATTATGCAATTTCCATAAGAACTGGAATAGTATGAATTTATTACTTTCCCATCTCCAATAGATACTACTGGCACATTACTTCTATCTTTCCCATTTATTTTTCTACCAATATCAATTCCGTTATGGTTAGTACCCCATCTCTCACCAAAGCCAGAAGTTATTGGTCCTGTAGTTGGAGCCATATAATGACCTGAGGTTACTGGTGGCATCCCAGACTCAGGCGTGTATGTTGCTTGCACCCTAATCTCTTCTGCTTTTTTTAGGACTTTATCAACATACCAATCAGCTCGGTTGTATTCATATATCGCTTTTCGTGGGTCAGTTTTATAACCCGAGTGGGCAAGGTATCTTGCTGCAGCGAATGCGCTATCTTCCATATCCCAAGGATCTGCTTTCTTATCATCATTTGCATCTGTACCGAACCCGCGATGTCGATTAATGTGGTCTAAGCTGACTAGTATAGTGTCTGTTATATTGCCACTAAAGCTCCACCCAACCCATGTTCTCTTTAAAAACTGGAAATGTCCGACTGCTCCCATATTACTAATCATCGTTGGGTGAGTAGAATAACCTGTTTCTACAAAGTGTAAAGCCGCTATTACATACCAATCCACACCGAAAGCGGATTCTGCTGCTAAATATATTGGCATGTACTGTGGTGGTACGTTATCGCCAGGAATTATGTTCCCATTAAAGCCTCCACCCCAAGAACCTCCGCTATATCCTTCTAGCCACTGTGTATAATTGCTTATGCCACCTACAAGTTCATATAAGCCATCTATTAATTGTTTGTCCTTTTTCCCCATATTATAACTGTTCAATATATTATCAAACGTGCTATAGTCTTCTGTTTGGTTTTCTGAGGAGTTAAATAACTGTCTCCTGGTACGAATGATCGTTTTTATTTCTATCTTTACTTCAACTTCCACTTCTTCCGTGACAGTTATTTCTTCTTCATATTCTACTTCATAAGGGACTAGCTCTTCTTCGTAATATACAACAGTCTTGTATTTTGTTACTTTTTTAAAGATACAACATGCTAGATTTCCGTAATCATCTAAATAGGGAGAGGATTCCCATACTTCATATGCTTCTTGTCGTGTTTTTCTTACTAGTTCTAATCTATATTCAGTTTTTGTTTTAGTAATAGTTTTGCTTACCTCTTGCATTTCTTTATGTGTTTCTGTTCTATAAGAGATTTCTTCTTTGGTGGTCCAGTTAGTTAAGTAAGGGTCATGTTGAATTGCTGTAAAGCCATTCCAATAATCAACGAATGTTAGCTTGCTAACCCAATGGTCTATCTTTTTCAACGATGGTGAACCGCATACTCCATCCTCACAAACGGTTGTTTCCACTTCTTCGTATTCGTTGAATCTTTCGTAAGTAAACTCCGGCTTTAATGACGTAGTCATTTTCTTAATAAGGTCTTTATGGTTATTTATGTTACTTTCTTCTGATAACCCATCTATTTGAATAACTGATGCAATTAAACCTTCTGGAACTCTATAACGTGCTTGTTCCGGTTTAGACATATCTACCGTATTATTTGCTTGTTCGATGATATACTCATTCAGTACTTTATAATCACCATCTAATTCTGAATCTGAACCAAGTCCACCTAACAAAAACAAACTGACTAACGTAACAATCAGAATAAGAGAAATAATGATTGTTAGTTTAATAAGTAGAGGTATTCCAACTGCTGCGGCCAATGATAATAATACTTTTCCAAGGACAGCAATACCTTTAGCAGCGGCGTTAGCCGCAAGCTTTGCACCTTTTTTTAATGCTCTAGCTACAAGCTTGCGACCTTTTTTTCTTACTTGATTAGCAGCTGCTTCTTTAACTGGATTAGATTGATGTTGTTCTTCTATCTCTCTTTCTTCCATCAGATCACCCCAACAATCCTTGCTTTCTTCTAAACGGTTCATTATTTCTTCTATTTTCTAAACGTTTATTCGGCTTGATGGTTAGCATCTTATTGGGATCCAAAGAAGAGGTAAAATCTACTTCTTCGATTACATGTTGCTGATTAACATTTGTGTTATCAAGCACAGTCTTACCTTTAATCAACTTGCTATTAACAACATCACAGTTAATATTGTAGGTTTTACCATCTGGTATTCTTGTATCACCTGGATAAATTGGTGATATACGATAAGTTTGATCTCCCTGATTTCCAGCTATATAACTCTTGCCTCTCTCTACAACTACATGTACATTTTTAAACCCTTTTTCCATTGCATCGTCCAAATAAAAATTACCCATATCAACTTGTTGACTATACATTGGTGCTTGTCTAGTGGATACGGCTTTTGGGTTTAATCGGTTTGCTAATAGCCTATTGGGGTCTACGTTTAAGTCCATATTTAGCGGGATCTTACCTCCCCCACTATCAACCCGATAAACAGAGGATTGTCCATTCACTTTTGTCGGAACAAATGAATCGTTTTGCACATCTAAATCCTGATATACTACCTCACCTTTCTTTAATCCACTATGACCAGAACCGTATCGAGAAACAATTCTTGATTCTCCAGTTTTGGTTCGGATTTCAATGTGAGAACCATTGTTAGTGGTAACCATTCTTACAGCTCCACTAGCAACTTTCTGGGTGCCAAAGTCATCTATTGTAGTCTGTGCCATTTGCATAACTTCAGAAGGTTCATAGATAGCTTGTTTAACTTGGTTATTAAAAGGACTTACTTTGTTTGCAATTTTAGCCGCCACTTGGTATCCAGATACACCACCTAAAACACTTGAAGCGTAGGCAATTCCATTACTCCAATTTTGTTGTTTCTCTATTGCATCTCCACCTCTAACAAAACCTGTGGCAGCCCCTGAGAATGAACCTTTTACGGCTTGCACTAACCTGTTTTCACCTGTTTCCGCTGCATTAGTGTATCCACTAACTACTCCCTGCCCAATACCTTGCACTGTACGTAGAACCGTATTCATACCAGAAGCTTCACCAACAAATTGAGCTACAGTTCTACCCGCTGTCATAAGTGGGATATCTGGAGAAGAAATCTTATCCGGGATATTCTGTTTTATCCGTTGATACTTATTTTCAAATACACCAGGGTTTTGATTATTCCATTGGACAATTGCCTCATTTTTAGATATACCATTACTCTGAGCAGCATTTACAAATGCTTTTCTTTCCGTTTCTACTTCCGCACTTGCTAATTGGCTTGCAAGAAAATTACTGTTTACAGCACCAGATTTGTTGAATATTTGAACCCCTTCTACACCATTTATTGAACTTTGAGCTACGTTAGCATAGACTTTCTTTCGTTCACCTGCTTGTTTTCCATAGTCAATTTCAAATCCAATCGAACCTGTACTAATATCACTTAGACCTGCTTTTTCAATATTCATGGCTTTATCAACCATTGCACTACCAAACTGATTTTTGTCGACTATGGCACTTGGATTTCCATTTGTCATTTGAGTTACCACTTCGCTAGCCGCTTGGGAGAACTGTTGCTTTTTCCCTTGAACCACTTGCTTCCAAGAATTTTGTTTTTCAGCATCATATATTTTTGCTTCAGAAGGAGACATATTAGGGCTAGGAGGATTAGCTGATTCGTAATTTTGCATGAACAGGTCTTTATTGTTACTTGCCCATGCTTTTGTCATATCTTCAGAGATCTGATTAGCTATAACACTTCCTTTAGCTCCTTCAGTAACATTACCAAACGAAATAGATTCCACATTCCCGGAAGAACGTGTAGCTGACATTGTTAAAGCTTGTTTTCTTTCTCCCCTAGTAGCTTTAAATGCTGCTTCCGCTTTTTCTACTCCACCAAGTTTGTCAGCATTATCAGTGATATAAGCTGATTTTTCTTGTGACATAGCGTTATCAACCATCTTAGAAGAAAAGTCCGCCTTACTTACTACTGAACTTGGATTCCCTCCAAAGTCTTCAATGGTTTGTGTGGCTGCTTTTTCGAATGTAGATTGTTTTCCAGCAACTCTCTTTGACCAAGCTTTTTCTCTGTTGCTGTTATAAGCCTCACTTTCCTCTTG
Organism: Bacillus sp. RO1; assembly: GCF_012524115.1. GTDB lineage: Bacteria > Bacillota > Bacilli > Bacillales > Bacillaceae_I > Sutcliffiella_A. Next base: position 136,165 of record NZ_JAAZWB010000084.1, read on the forward strand.
GCTCATATTCTGTTTAGGAGGGTTACTGTTTTCATATTGCTTCATGAAGGCATCTTTATTATTAACGGCCCAATCACTAGTCATTTCTTTTGCAATAGCACTTCCTATTTCACCTGCACGTCCGTTTTCAATATTATTTATTGTTGGGACACTATTTAAGGACTTTTGAGATATTTTGACCAGAGCCTGTTGACGAGAATCTTTAGTTAGTTCAAACTCTCTAATAGCTTCGTCATTATTTAAATTCATAGATTGCTTTAAATCTTCTTTTTCTAGCCCAAGCGCTCTATCCACCATAGTAGAAGCGAAATCTTGTTTATTGACTAAGTTATGATCTTGACCTTTCACCATAGCATTAGCTGTATCTTCACCAGCTTTTTGGAACTGAGCTTTCTTTTGCCCTAGCTTTTTATTCCAGGCATCAGTTTTCTTATTTTCATAATCTACTTTTTCTGCTTCAGTCATCTTATCAAAAGACTTTTCTGGTGGATTATTCTTAGTGAAGTCCTCCATGAATTGAGCTTGATTTTGTTCTGCCCATGCGCTAGTCATATCATTACTAAGTGATTCTTTTAATTTGTTGGCATCTGCGTATTTACCATTACTGGATTTTGCTTGCTCCCATTTTTTTTCAGCAGCATCTCTAAACTTGCCTCTTCGTTGTCCTAATTCGTCATTCCATTTTTTCTCTAAGTCTTCATTTGTTGCATCTGGAAACCTTTCCTTAAGGTCCTTCATAAACCCTTCTTTATTATCACTTGCCCATTTAGTAGATTCATCTTCAGTAAGAGAATCTATCATGGCACTATCCGCATCTTTATTTTTCTGATCCGCTAAACTTTTTAAGGCGCCTTCTTTCCCCTTGGCTAATCTACTAGCAATACCTTGAGCGCCCGCCGCTCCCATTCTACCAGCAAGCCCACCGGCTTTTTCACCTAACTCTCCTCCAATGGTTCCCAACGCTACTGCTCCCATTGGACCCATAACTGAACCGGCAATAGAACCGGCCATTCCAGCTGTCATTTTCCCGGTTTTACCTAAAATTTGTCCTGCCTTTAACATCTTGTCTGCTTTTGCAGTGGTTCCGGTGTCTGTGCCTGTGTTAGCGCCTATAGTGTTTTTTACATCCTTGTCTGTGCTACCTTCGCCTTTAACTTTATCCTTTGCACCACGATACATTCCTTGCAATGCAGAACCGACACTCTTACCATCTAATGCACCTTTAACCGAACCGTACATACCTGCAAGTCCAGCCATTCCAAACATTGCACCAGCCTTAGCAAGTCCACCTTGCATTCCTCCGCCTAGCCCAAAAAGATTACGAATACTCTCTGAAATAGGAATAAAAATAATGTATAGGATTACTGCTGCTACTGAAAATCCACCTGTTGCTACACTATAACTATTTTGTGTAGAAGCGATAACAGCAATTATCCAAATGGTCGAAGCATGAATACTTTGAACCAACACACTGCCAACAAGCTCTTTGAACCATCCAGCTGTTATGGCCTTTGTTTTTGGGAATAGGTATAGAGCAACCATTACTGGACCTAATATCATTAGGATCAATAAAGTTAATTTTCGCATCATATAGTAAAAATTTGCCCATATTAACAAACCTAATAATGCTAATTGAATGACAATCCAACCTAAAATAGAACCAGCAGCACCAGCACCATCACTTACTAAATCGAAATTCGTCTGCATATTTTCTACAGGCCCTTCAAAAATCCCTACAATGGTACTATTGAATTGAAATATCAGAGTATAAACTGTACCTAACTGCGAAAGAAGAATTCCTACAATAAGAGCATCCTTTAAGAATTCAATTAATGCCGTTCTGCTAGCAGGATTAATGGTGGCCCCCGATATTCTAATTCCGGCAATGATTACCGCAAGTAATATTAGAAAACCTGCTATTATTGTCATGACAAACGAACCTGGAAAGTATGCATATTGCAATTCAGATTCAACAAATGTCCTCCAAATTAACTCTTCTCCCCATAAAGTATCCTTACCGAATATCAGGTCGTCTAACTTCTTCAATCCAAGAAAGGGTTCTATGAGAAGTTCCCATAAAAATTCAAAAAGACTTTCGACGACGTCAAAGATTTTATTCATTTATTCATCTCCTAAAAGTCACGTTGTCTCCGCTTCCGTTCTAATAATTCATCCAGTACAGCCTGATTGGACTCAACAAAAGCCAATTCTTCTTCGCTTGGATCTGTTCTTAGCCAAGTGGAAGACTTACCTGAACGTATTATTCCTTCGCCCTTATCCGGATTTCCAAATAGAATGCTTCTTTCACCTGCTGATAAGTCGAAGTTCGTTTTAATGCTGGCTAAATCAATTTTATTTTGTTTTAAAAAGAAGAAGGTGTATGTGTTCTGTAAGATCCCCCGCGCTTTTTTACTTTCAATAAAACGAACGAAATCTTGAGATGCTAAACGTAACCCGCAGTTTCTTTTTCGAGCACGACGTGCTACTTTTTCTAAGAAGTCTACAGTTTGCTCTGAATCCACCAATGTCCACGCTTCATCTGCTAGTACAATTTTCTTTTTTGAAGCGTTATCTACATTTTTTACAAAGTACTCCCATACATAATTAAGAATGACATGGTAGGCGATAGGTCGAAGGAAACCTTCTTCCATTCCGCTAATATTAAAGTTTACTAATCTTGCATTGTGGAGAGCTTGTGTCATGTTCTTTCCTAAGTAGGTTTGCCCATCAAAAATTGGTTTTGATCCATCTCTTAAGAATGGACGAATAGCTGCTATTAATCTTTCTGCCTTTGGCTCTTCTCCATAAACCTTTAATAAGTAGTTATAAATATCAGATATTGTCGGTTCTGGCTTTCTTGCTCTGGACTGGATGAGCTGACCATCTATCTCTTTTACGGAATTTTCGTATAAGGAAGATGGGTGTGTTGTGAATTCAAACTCTTCAAAGATATGATAAATTGCTTCTTCTAGATAGTTTCTCTCGAAAACGTCTAATCCACCTTCTTCCCCATTCTTTCCTCTACACACGATATCAAAGAAATCCAAAGCCTCATTTAATTTTTCTCTCAGTGGGACAAAGGAGATGTATTTTTTTCCATCCTTCTCGAATATCTCCTTTTCATCCCCATCTTCCAGAATTTCTAATTCTTCATCGTCTTCATCTAAAGGAATATTCGTAACGTTTAGCGCTAAAGGATTAATCCGTATATTCGACTCTTCTGAGATATTTAAGTTCATTCCACCTAAACGCTTAACGATTTTTACGAATTCCCCTTCTACATCAATAAGCCGGGTGTAAACTCCCATACCTGTAGTCTCTCTTGCTAAAAGAAGTTTAATTGCAAGTGATTTTCCACTCCCAGATGTTCCACTCACGAACATGTTATAGTTATCTGGTCTAATTTCTTTTGTACCAAAAGCATTGTAAAATTCTTTTTGCCCGGTGATTTTGTTAATACCTAAAGGAACTCCTCCATTAAAACGGCCACTTCCGCTAATAAAAGGAGAAAAAGTGCTCAGGGCTCTACGGTCAATATTTCTAAGAGCATCTTTTAGTTCATTGTTTCCAAGTGGTAATACCGTTCGAAATCCTTTTTTAACTCGGCTCCAAGCGGAAGTCACTTTAAAAAACATACTAGTGAGCTCATCTTCTACATACTCGCTATAATTGTTTAGTTCTTTTTCACTTTGAGCATAGAGCATTCCCGTTACCGCAACATGATAAGAATCGTTTTCAGAAAACTGAGTTTCTGCCATTAATTGCTCGGTATCAAAGATTTTTGTTTGCAAATCGTTTACCTGGTCGATGTTTCCTCTTTTAGTTTGAAAGTTTAAATTGGATTTCAACATGGTTATCTGATTTTGCAGCATCTTAATAGAATCAGACTTAGGGATTTTATGAACTTTAATTAGCACGTCACATTCTCCGCTTGAAGTTAAAGAATATAACCAATTAGTTTGTAGCTTTCTCGGATAACCGTCTTTAGGTATATAAAATGGCCGAAAGTATGTCTTGGACCCCAAAGATTGCTTGATAACCCCGAAATCATAATCTTCTTGTCGTATGGCCATTCCTTCTGGGGCAACTACATCCCAAAATGATGGTTTCATATCTAGTTGATTGGGTTGGTTACTTTCCTCAGCTTGCTTCCTTTTCTCTTGCTTCTTCTTTTTCTGAAGTTTCAACTTCAATCATCTCCTTTACTGCTTCTATGCGACTGTCGTCTTGATCAGCTGTAACATATAGTGAAAGTTGTTCCTGGAGGGCTACGTCTTTGTACTTGTTCTTAAACGCTTTTCTGCGGTTAAATGCGTAATATAAAAGCTCACCTAAATCTTCATTAGTAAGAATATCTATTTCCATCCCTGCCTTTCTTAAGGCACCTTTGGCGGTATTGAAGCGACGATATAATTCTGCAAAAGCTTTTTCTAAAATTTTAGTCTCCAACTCTTCTGCAGTGTCTGCTTTTAAATCATTAACTTCAATCTGATGGTGGAACACTATAAACCTTTTTGTTTCATATCTAGGAGAGATGGACTGCCATTTCATTAGATCATCAATCATTGCTTGTCCATACTCTGCAGCATTAGCATCTAAGTCGTCTTCTGTTCTCATGATTTTGCGCATTTCTTCAATGGGCTCACTTAAGTCGATATATCTGTTTTGTAAGTACCAATCAACTGGATAGTTAAATTGTGCTAACCATGTTTCAAATGATATATCTATCGCTTCTTGTTCGTCGTTACTAAGCAAGAAATAATTAACCGCTTCTACTTTTGCGACTAATACGAATTGATTGTTGGTTTTTATAAACATATGGTCTTTAATTTCTATCAAGTCAGAGAATAAATCTTCAAAAGGAATAGATGTATCCATGTCAGCTTGAATACTACTCTTTTTCTTAGATTTTTTTTTCGTTAAGTTGGACACCGTTTTTTGCTTCCCCCATGGGAGAATCGGTTCCTTTAGCATGACTCTTGCAAAAACATAAATCGCAAGGCCTATACATGCCATTATTAAAATATCTTTCATAATTTAGATTCTCCTTCCTTTTCTCCAGCTTCCTAGCTGAGTTCGATATTGTGCTTTAATTAATAAATACTGATCCAAACTTAGCTGACGTTTTTCTAATTTATAAAATGCTAGGAAAAATACGACTGCACCAGTTGGTGTAGCTGCCATTAAACACATAATTATTGAAATTAAGATATTGGGACCAAGATTAAACACTGTAGGAGTATAGGAGTAGATAATGGAACCACCTATTATGAAATAAATTAATTGTCTTTTCGATATAATACCTAGTATGGATTTTTGTTCAGAGGACATATCCACAGGTACCGTTTCTTTCCTCATTTTTTCACCTTCCATTAAAACAAATCCCCTCTAAGATAGAGGGGGTTGCTTATTGATTAATGATAGTAATTTACATAATGAATGCTGTGCCTAGTCCAGCTATAAAGCCGGCAATATCGTAACTCTTGAGAATTATCCATCCTCCAACTGCTACTAATGCCAATTTAATAAACCCTTCCGTTCTCTTTTGAGGGTTTCCTCCGCTTCCAGCCAAAGTCATACCACCCCAGATAAGACAGAAAATAATCCAGAAACCACCCAGAGCCATAACGAAGTAAACCATGTTGGTTAAATCGTCGTATACTCCTGAGTCCCCAAAGTCCCCGTTAGGTTTAATCCCAACACGTTTGAGCGCATCATTAACACTAGCGGATGCATGGTAGGGAGTTACTACAAGAAAAGTTAGTATACTTGTAATGACCATCCCTGCCGTTTTAACTACGGTACCTAGTTTCAATTTGGGTACACCTCCATTTTTTTCTACGGGAACACAAAAAGCCCCACTTATCATACGAAAAGAGAATGCAAGAATGGCATTCTTTCATATGCTAAGTGGGGCGTTCCCAAATATATTAAGCTGTTAATCTAATACATTATTAATATAGCGAAATATTTTGGGAAAATCAACAAATATTTGTAAATTTCCCACAAGGTATTAAATTCTCTTTCTTCCTTCTAACCATTTATCTACAGCTCTTTTAAACGTGTCTTCTGTGCTCTTCATTAATTCATCCATTAAGTAGGAGATAAGGTGGACAAATGATACTTCCTCTGAGTATGGATTGCTCTTATTAATATATTTTACCACTTCTTTTAATTCCTTCACCCTTACTTCATCTAGGTGATCTGACATACTTCTCTCCACAATGTCATTTACTATGTCGGCATCCTTGCAAGCTGCAAACAATAAAAACCCCGTTGCGCTAGACACGCTTGTATCAAGTGCATAAGCCAGGTGGTATAACCGTTCATGGAAGGTTTGCGAAAAACGGATAGTGATTCTTTGTTTATTGCCCTTAATAGCTTTGGCTCCCAAAAATTTTTTATTGCCTAAATTCTCATTATAGAATGTGGACTTATGCCAGTAGGACCGTTGAAAATAACTAGATATATGATCTATTACATTAGCTTTCTGCATTCCCCTTTCACATAATTCCTCTGCTACATTTTTTATAGGCATTCTTGTAATATAAGAAATCCTATCAATTGTTACATATAATTTATTAGAAATTGTTGGGCGTACATCTCGTTTTTTATCTTTCCTTGGCGGTTTATTTGACACTTCTTCCCTCAACAAAATCTCCCCCTTTTAATGAAATTTACTTTAGAACACTGTCCTAGTGTCCTAGACTTATTTTTATCTATATGAGAAGGATGGGGGAGTTATTACAATGTATAAAACCATTTATTATTGGAGAGATTGATAGGTAAATATAAAGTTTAGGAGTTGATTATTTTGGCAACCAGTGCGAAGAAAAGTGCAAAGAATGATTTAGCAAAAAAGTGTTTAGATAACGGCAATAAATATGGACTACCGAGTAAAAAGAAAAGCTAATGGAGGCCATTAGCTTTTTCTTTGTTCTTCTTTCTTCCAGTCATATGATTTATCTTTAAGGATGGTTTTAAAGATATGTTTTAGATCCCGTTCACAACTAGGGAATTTTTCATATGCCTCAAAATATTTCTTCTTTTTACATATAGAACATATATAGTGACCTTGTTCTCCCTCTGACACGTATTCTCCATTAGAGTATTGACTTTTTAGCATCTTAAATTTCTTGAATTTTTCCTCTAATCTAAAATAGGAATAACTAATTATGAATACAATTGATAGTAGGGCCAAGGTTACGCTTGAAAGGGCTAAAAAATTTACAAATGGATTATTAATTTCTCCATCTGCTGTTGTCTCCATTATTATCTTTGTCTCGTTTTCTAAATAGATTAAAACTGTAAGAAATACTATATAGAACATTAAATAGTAAAATAAAAACCAGAATGTAGTCCTAAAGAAATTTCTTGACTTAGAGTTAGACATCTTTTCATTTTCTACAAAATCGTAGTTTATCAGCTGAAAAGCTCTTCTTTCTTTTTCTAATTGAAGAATTGCTTTCTTTAGTAAGTTTTGTCTTTTCTTTTCTACGAATGGATTATCTACATCTTTAATAATAAAACACTCTATGTCTAATGCAATATCTATAGGCAATTCATGACCAATGCTTTCATATTTATCTCTCACTTCATTTCTAGAAGAACTGCAAAGCGGATCTTCTAATGCTTTTTTTAATGAGATTAGTATTACATTGAATGCATGAATTTTGCCAGATGAGAATTTATAATATTCATTTCCTCGATCTCTTTTCTCTTTCTTCTTGTTTAGAAGCAGATTTATAAAAAATATTACTATACCTCCCACAGAAGATATCAGCATGGTTTCTAGTACATTTTGATGCTGAATTAATAAATTTTCAAAAAAACCAAACATATTCATTACACCCCATTTATTTTTATCGACCAAATTCCAACAATATAAAAAGCAATTCAATATAACTTGAATTGCTCTTTACAATTTATTTGAATTTAAAAAAGTCGTTTTATCTGAGGAACAGTAGTTCTCTTTAAAAGCAAGTCGTCTATGCCACCCGCATTTTCCTTTTCTGACCAGAGAACGATGTTTCCTCTATAACCTCTAGACTTTAGTTCTTTTGCTGCTTCCATTAAATGCTTCTTCACATATGGGTTTGTAATAGCATCCATATCAAAGCAAATGTTGACCTGTTCTACTCCCATTTCTTCAAGGAGCGGAATCGCTAGTCTCCAAGAGCCAACGCCAGGTAATGAAAGGATGGTAGTACCTATATCATGTAATTCTATTTCGTCGTATAGCTCTACGATAAGGTCTACTGCAATATCCCCTTTTAATGGTCCTTCACCAAGCCAAACTGTTCTGGTTTTCATCTGTTCTCCAACTTGCCAACCTTGTAATTGAAAGCTCGGAATAGATACATGTACTGGAGCGGGACTGCCGGGGCCTGTTCCGCACTCTTTGTTTGCGCTGCTAAACCAAAAATAGCGTTTTCCCTTTTTTAGCGTCACCCATCCAACTACTCTTCCTTCATAGGTGATCACATTCTCTTTCTTAAGTTCCATTTCTATTTCTTGGATAATCTCCCCTTCAAAAATTACTTGAACAAGGTTAGGTTGCTTTATCACTCTCGCTTGTAAACCTTCTTTTAAACGCTTTATTTCTACGTCGTTAGGAGGATTGTCAATCCTAACCTGAAACCCTTCGATTTCATTTTTAGTGTTTCTAAAAGGTATTAATATCCCGTCAGAACCATTAATTGACCAATAATCCCCATACTTTCCTTTAGCCTTATAAAAGCCAGGAATTCCTGTAAAGTCACTAATTCCAGTTTCATCTTCAATTAGTTTTACAATTTCCCAAGGCTTTGAAGGAAAAGAGCGATACTCTCTATTTCTAATCTGAAGATCTGTTAGTCCACGCTTAGCTGAAGTAAGATGTTGATAATGACCATCTTCTAAAATAGTACAATCTAGAAGAGCCCTGTACACTTTGTTTAGAATAGAGCTTTCTAGCTTTTGTTGATGCTCTACTTCGGAAGTTGCAGCTACGTCAATTTTTTTCTTTTTCGCACCCTTTAAGAAATGAAGCCATGAAGGACAAGCGCTGTTTTTAGAAAAGGCGGTTTTGCTTTCTTTTCGAATACACGCCACCGCTTCTCCTTCTTTATTTACCATGCAGCCTCCGCTATGACCACAAATTGGACACGGCTCTTTGGAATACTCGAACCAGCCAGGTACACTTGTTCTTCTTAAAGTGTTAGCCTTGTAGTTTACTGTCATACAATAACACTCCTCTAAGGTTTTTTAGTTTACGATATAGTCTCCTCAAAACGATTTTTATCAATAGGAGGCATGATTGTTACTAAGGAAAACAAATTATTTCCTTCATCTGAAATAACTACCACAATTGGGTTTTCAAACGTATCCCTGCCAGCAATGACATAAGTTGGGCAAACCTTATTTGCATAGTAATTCATACCTCTTTGAACTTCGGTTATTTGTCCAGTGAAGATACAATGTAAAATGTCTCTTTTGGAATAACCGCGTTTTATAAGTTGGTCTCTAGTATGAGTGCCAATTCTTATTGTGTTCCCACTCATCAATACTTTTTTAATTGCGCGTAACTTCTCTTTTAATCTCAATTCCATTCACCTCTCCTTCAAATAAAAAAGCGACCAATGGAAAATAGTTTGCTAGTAACAAAGGTTACTAAAACCAAATCCAAAGATCGCTTAAATTTTTTGTATTAGATTCCGCTGACAGAAACAGTCGCGTAAAAAAGCAATAAATAACTAATTAATCAAATAATACCATGCTTCTTTTTGCTCTGCAACGATTTCTGAATTTTGGTCATGCTCCTTTTGAAAAAGGAATCCTGTACATTCTTATATGAAAAATCACTATCCACTAAGTGTTTTGTAATGTTCGAAAATGGGTCTTTTAAGAGCTCCATTACATGTTTTTGCTCTATTATCGGTTTATCTTCATAAGTGTTTTTCACAACCTCTTCGTATAAGGATGGAAGGGTTGCTAGTAAAGGGAGGTTTAGTTCATCTGCTAATCTATTCGCTTGACTAAATTTAAATTCTTTATTGAAAATAAGATATATCTTTAGATTATAATCCTCAGCCAAACTATGAATGTAATTTTTCCAAGCTTGTAGTTGATGATAAGAATCGTCAACTATTATCCAAAGTTCGGTTAAGTGATTTAGTGTTTGGAGAGTGAAATCTTCCATCTTGCCAGTTGGTAGGTCTACTAGAAGTGTATCAAAGTAGCTGGCATTGTTGTAATAATGGTAAAGGGTATCTTCATCCCAGTCGAAGTGAATATCTTTTGAATCGAGCGGCAGCCAGAACACATTCTTGTACGTCCATGAAACATTATCCATTTCTTCATCTGTACTATGCAGTGCTTTTGCATAAGAAATCCATTCTTCAGGAGGGGCATTGTATCTTTTTATGATATTTTTCAAGAGGTGATTTTCATTTAACGCTTCAATAACAGCACATTGTATTTTTTGTGAGCCTAAAAAAACAGCATAATTCACTAAGAAAGTGGTAACTCCCATTCTATGCATTGGAGACCACACCCCAATGGTTTTATTATCATCCCAACTTACACCGTGAAAGATTTTCTTTCTTATTTCCTTTGCTCTAAAAGCAATTCTTTCCTTTTGTTCTTCTGAATCTATTTGCGCAGCAATTGAAGACACATCATCATCTTCCTCCGCTTGATTACTTTTATGCTCACTACTTTGTTCCTCTTCTACTTTCTCGGGTCTACCTGTATTGTCCCCATTTCCCTGACCTTTTTTTTTAGTTGCAGAACTATCATTTTTGACTTTTTTTCCTTTTGGATTCTCTTGTACCTCCTTCGTGTTCTTCGTTTCTTTTTCCCTATTCTCCTTGCTTTGTGTTGCAGGATTTTTTACAGACAAACTTCTTAAGTTCATTAACCACTTTGTTAATTCGTAGACATTAGCAAACCTAATTTTACGTTCCTCTCGTTTGAATTGTTTCCCTTCTCCAAAGCATAGTAATACCAATCCCTCTTTTTCTTCAAGAAGTGGTAAGAACTCTTCACTATCAATAACGTAGTAATAGTAAGAATTGCGCTCGGAGTAAGTGAAGAAGTCTTCTGCTGTATGTGCTACTTCAATGGTAATATCCCCGTCGTTAACTTGTGCTGCTTTAAAAGAATCCAGAACTTTCTGCAAATCTATTTGATTATTTAAATAAACAAGCACTTGAGTCATGCATTACTTTCTCCATTTCTAAATTATTTAGATAACGATCCACTTTCCTTTTAAGCTTATCGGTAAATGGTAGTCGGTAATTTTCAACAGCAACAAGATAATTAGTACTTATTCCAAGTTCTTTAGCAAACTCATATTGTCTTTTCTCTAACTTCTTCCGTAATAATACTAACCGTTCTACATCAGTTTCTATCGTTATTTGTTCTAGTCTCACTGATTCACCCTCCAACAATTAATTAACAATAAAAAAGCTCACACTTCTCCTAAGAGAAATATGAGCAGTATTTGCTATGTATTGTATTTTCTTCATAATATCATATTTTATCAGTTTCTTGAACATTCGAGTTAATTTGTATTTTATTTTTTAAAAGCTTTCGGTATAATAATCTTATATTCAATTTCCTTTTCGGTTTTTTGCGACAATATACGTCAGCGGGTATATATTTAATAATTAATAAGCCTTTGGGCTGTTTGGTCATACTTTTTTTGTATGAATACTAAACAACTCAAGGGCTTTTTTGTTGCGCAAAAAGAGGATTGAATAAAAAACCTTTAGAGGAGTGTTAAGTATGACAGGAATTAATTGTACGGAGGGGCCGCTTCTTTCAATCTATGAATTAGAAGAGAAATTGAAAGAGCCGTTCCCTGCAAAAGACATTGAGTGGCGCGTACAAAGATGCTTCAAAAACAACAACGGTGCTAAGGCTATCGTAGTTCCTTATGTCCAGAACAGGGCAATTATGGAGCGTTTAGATGCCATTTTTGGTCCGTTTGGTTGGGAAAACAATTTTAAAGAGATTCATAACGGTGTTTTATGTGGTATTACTGTTACGATTAATGGTAATAAAACTACCAAATGGGACGGCGCGGATCTAACAAACATTGAACCTACTAAGGGTGCAATAAGTGGTTCTATGAAACGTGCAGCTGTTCAATTCGGTATAGGTCGTTATTTATATGACCTTACAGAAGTGTGGGTTGATGTTTATCAAAACCGTTCTAATAAAAAGGGAGAAACTTATATCAATGACAAAAAGCAAAATGTCACTGGATACTGGATAACCCCAGACCTTCCTAGTTGGGCATTACCAGCTGGTGAGCAAGCTTCTCCAAGAGGTAATCAAGTAAACCAAAGTAACAACAGGAAATCTGCAGGTGCCAATAACAACAAGAATGAAAACAAACAGACACCGCAGAACACCAATAATAATGGTCCACAGCCATTTAACCGTAACGAGGCGTTAAAGGCTATTGCTGGTCAAGAGAATATGATTGGGATTCCTAACAACATTAGATTACCTCTTTTCAAGCAGGCGAACCCTAATACCCAGACAAATGATATTAGCAAAGCAACGGAAACTGAGCTTCAAAACTATTATGCAGTTTTAAAACCCGTTTCAGCGCTAGTAGCAAGTGCGAAAAATTTTCAGCTTTCACCGGAACAATTATTAAATTATTGTCAAATTGTTCTTAAAGTGCAGCTGAACGACATCCCTAGCTTATTCTTCAAGTGTAAGAAAAGCGATGTAGAACAAATAATCAGTATGATTCGTCAAGAAAAACAGGCAAATCGTACTGCATAAGAGAGAAAGCGTGGAATAGTAGCAACTAAACTATTTCATGCTTTTTTTATATTAAAAAACAGGAGGATAAAAACATGCAATTTACTATTAATAAAGAGACTTTTCTTGAAGGTTTAAACAAAGTGATCAAGGTTATTTCTTCAAAACACAGCATCCCTATTCTTCAAGGTATTCTAATTGAAGTGACAATGGATATGCTTGTGGTAACTGGTTCTGATGCGACTGAAACTGTTCGGTATGCAATTCCGGTGGATGATAAAAACCTAACTGTCTTGTCCGAAGGAAAGGCGGTATTACCGAGAAATCTTGTAGAAATAGTGAAGAAATTCAAGAAAGAAATCCAGGTTTCTACAGATGGCCCGAATTGTCAGATTATTAGCGGAAAGAGTGATTTTGTCATCATCACACTTGATGCAGAGGAATACCCTAAATTTAATAACTTTCACTTAAATAACACTCCTACTGTTACGTACAGCGGAAATGAGTTTAGGGATTTAATTAGAAAAACAGCCTTTTCTGCTTCTACCAGTGAAGTGCGTCCACTCCTAACGGGTGTATGCGTAGAAGTTTCTGGAGGATATTGTAGCTTGGTATGTACGGATTCTCACCGTTTAAGTAGGGTCTCTAAGCCAACTAAATCTGATAAGGACTTCAAGTTGGTAATACCTGCTAAGAGCCTTGATAACGCAAGTAGAGTGTTCTCAGACGAAGATGTTGAGCTATATCACAATCAGCAACAAGTACTCTTGAAAAACGGTAATACTCTTTACCTATCAAGATTGCTTGAAGGGAATTATCCAGACACTTCTCGTCTAGTTCCTACTGAACATCAGAACAAACTAACCATAATGCGTCAAGATCTTTATGATGGTTTAGATGCATTAAAGAGTCTGTCCTTATCTGCTGACGATAATAAAGGCGGGATTGTAAAGCTTCACATTAATGGAGCGGCACACCTTTCTACTAATCAATCGCAAAAAGGTAAAGGAAAGATAGAGGTTCCTTACAATGCTTACGAAGGAGAAGAGGATTTTACGATATCGTTTAATGTGAAATATCTTCAAGATGCCTTAAAAAGCATAGATAAGGATGAAGTAGATTTATGCTTTAGTGGCCAAATGAGACCATTTGTTGTGGTACCTGATGAAGAAGAATTGCAACTAATTCTTCCAGTCCGTACTGCATAAATCAAGAGAGAAGGGACATTCCCCTTCTCTTTTATATGGAGGAAATTATGAGAGTTAACTTTGAAAAACTTCAAGCTAGACTTAAGCCCTTTGAAGTAAAAAACAAAGAGAAATCAGAAGTTGAGGATCGTTCCGGTACTGCTAAAGCAATTCACTATATATGGACTCATACACCTACAAGTGAGATTGACTTTGATTCTTTTTCCGTAAAAGACGTGCAAAAGGCAATTGATGTTCTAAATGAACTGCCTCTGCATTGGGATGATGGAGGAGAAACCTTTATCTGTGATCCAGATAACTTGTTAATGAGGTATAACACTATTTTATCTTTGATGTATTCAATAAATAAATCAAAGAAAAAGGTATATACAAAAAATGAAGAAGATATCTTCATTTGAGAGGAGATTTTATTAATGGAAATGGATGTCTATGATATGGATTCCTACACTATGTCTTTGAGTAACCTTTTCACGTTGAAACTCTTTCATGACTATGGTGTAAACGTGAGTAATTTTGATAATCCTATGGTTCACATTAACGGTTATCAAGAAGGGAATAGTCTGGATATTTTTGTTCAGGGTATTAGCTCGGTATTCCAGGGTGTTGAGACGTATGATTTTAATGAAAACAAATCGGAGGAATTTCAGCAAAAATATGGAGTTAGTTCTATGGAACTTGTAATAATCATTTCTAATCCCCTTCTTAAGAATGCTATTGAGCAAGATGAAAGAAAGGTTATTGGGATCATTAATGATTGTTGGATTGAATTTCATGATGAATCAGTATGTATGTCCCTTCTTCCATCAAAAGAAGGTATCTCTATTTGTGTGGAGTATGTTCATACTTTTCATGAAATAACAGAAGCTTTATTAGAACTTCATAAGGTGTCCATTGATATAAATAAATGTCTGGAGGTACTACAACATGAAGTTGGAAGTGACAATAGACTCGACAAAGTTGCGTAATTTAAAGGATTATGTTGAAGTCAAACAAACAGAAAATGGTAGAGTGAGTAATTATCTTATGCAATTGAATGATCTGGTAGATCTTTTCTCTGCTTCTACAGAAACTACCATGTGGGAGAGTCCTATACTTCCTAAAAATTGTATTAAATATTCTGTAGCCCCACCAGGCTTACATGTGTATATCGAGATACCAAAAGGAATATGGGAAATTGAGTATTCCAACAAAAAAATTAAAGTTGGTTTTCCTAGACTTATTTTTCAATACCTTTTAAGTGAGAAGAGATTAACAAAAGAGAACGGCTACACCGTTATATTGAGTAAAATTGTAGCCGTCAAAGGGAAAAGAAGAATAACACAAACAACTCCACTCTTCGCCTTCCCTTACTCTCATGTAAATGAAAATGCGCAGGTTTGTATGGGCGGTACAGAACTCCCCGATATCAAGTGTATTAGCGAATTAGAAAGTATGCACTCGTTATTCTTTAACTCACCATTTTCTAGTGATTATGGTGCAAAAACTACTACCGGGGATCCACTATGGAAGTTGTTCTTGGAGATTTTTAACGAAAACGAATTTAACGATGAGATTCTAGTACCAAAACATGCCACTTTCAATTCATTTTTTGGTCTTGGAAAGTTTGAAAAATAATAAATTTTGAGAGGAGAAATAACAATGACAATTGAACAAACAGACATTTTTTCTAGTGCGACACGTTCCTAACTGAAAAGGTTAGGCGCTAACTTAATAAGTTAGTAGAACTATTATTCCGAGAAGTCAAATGACTGGGTAACGCCATGAAGGGCTTCCTCTGATACTCCGACAGGCACAAAAGATAGGCATATATCTTATTGTCTGAAGCTCGGTAAAGGCGGCTGAAAGTTACCGTATCAAGTAATGTTGACGAAAGCTGTCCAGAGGTGGATGGTGTAACTGATAGGCCGGGAGTCTACAAAATACCTATGATTAGAATGTTCTTAATGCTTTCATGTTTAGCTAGAACTGACGAATCTCCGAATGTACGGGTCTATAAGATGACTGGATAGAAATGTCCAGGCACTCATTAAGAGTGGCAACCGTGGGTGAGTAAAAATTTGAAATATGAAAACCCATAATGTGTTAAAGGCGCATTTCAAGTTGCAGGACTAAAGGAGAAATCTAAGGGTATATGCACAGATAGGAATAATGGAACGTGGTAAGTCTGCTACATGGAGGGTTTGCCCCCTACGAAATGGTTTAGGGAAAGTATTGATGATAACAGTCAAATACATAACCTAATTTAAGCAGATGAAGGTGGTGGCACAGTACCTGTGAAGCGTCTAATGAACGTGGAGGGATAGCCACTAGTCTAACAGAAAGATTAAGTCCACTAATAAAAAGTAATCGTTTCTAATGAGTTATAAGGTTCGAGTAAGACTAAGAGTGGTTTTTCTCCTTTCAAGGAGGGACCGACTTATGACCAAGGAAAAGAAAACAAAGTTAAGGCACTCAGAATACTACTCAACTCAAGAAAAACAAGATGAATTGTATTCAAGAAGCCTAAACAACAATAACTTTTATAACCTTATAGAACTTATGAGCAATGAAAATAACATAAGGCTAGCATATAGAAACATTAAGAGGAATAAAGGTAGCAAAACACCTGGGACTGATGGACTTACTATTAAAGATATCCAATGTCTCAGTATAGAAACAGTAATCTCAACGGTTAAATCCAAGTTCGATAGATACACTCCTCATTCTGTAAGAAGGGTGTTTATTGACAAACCAAATGGAGATAAGAGACCTTTAGGTATTCCTACTATATGGGATAGAATCTTCCAGCAATGTATATTACAAATTCTAGAACCTATTTGCGAAGCTAAATTCCATAAACACAGCTATGGATTCAGACCTAACCGTAGTACACACCATGCTATTGCAAGAATGAATGACCTTATTAATAAAGGGAAAAAACATTATTGCGTAGACGTTGACATCAAAGGCTTCTTTGATAATGTGAACCATGGAAAACTTCTCAAGCAAATATGGTCTCTTGGAATAAGAGATAAAGCACTACTTTGTATAATATCTCGTCTTCTTAAAGCTGAAATTGAGAGTGAAGGAAAACCGACCAAAGGAACACCACAAGGTGGCATCCTAAGTCCCCTACTCTCAAATATCGTGCTTAATGAGTTAGATTGGTGGATCAGTAACCAATGGGAAACTTTCAAAACAAGAAGAACCTATAGAACTGAAAAAAATAAATACGCCCCTCTCAAAAAGACTGGATTAAAGGAATGCTTTATCATCAGATACGCGGACGATTTTAAAATCATGTGCAGTAATTACCACACCGCTCAACGGATATTTCACGCTACTATTGATTTTCTAGAATCCCGACTAGCACTTGAAATTAGTGCAGAAAAATCTAAGGTAATTAACCTTAAGAAAAAGGGCAGTGAATTTTTAGGTGTTAAAATCAAAGCCACCCAAAAAGGGAAAAAGTTTGTAGCGCAGTCCAAAATGACTGAAAAAGCTAAGGAAAAAGCTAAAACACTGATTAAATCACAAATCAAGAAAATCAAAGATAAACCTGATGCTGAAACTGTCTGGAACTATAATGCAGTGGTAATGGGAATACAAAATTACTATTCAGTTGCTACCTTTATAACAATAGACCTAGCGGAGATTAACTACTCTATTAGAACCGTGCTACACAACCGGTTAAGAGAAAATCTTGCAGAAGCAAATCAAGACCACATGACCAAAACCCTCAAAAAGCGATATGGCAAATACAAACCTAAACTTTGGAGAATTCAAGGAATGGTTTTAGTCCCCATATACGCTCAGAGGAATAAACCTGCTATGAACTTCTCCCAGGATACCTGTAACTACACAGCAAATGGGAGAACAAAAATTCATAAAGGGTTAAAATGTGTTAGTCGTGAAACATTAAAGCTTCTTGCCAAATCCTATATCAGAGGTACAAGTATCGAGTACAATGATAACCGTATCTCCAAATTTGTTGCTCAATATGGAAAATGCTTCATCCTAAAAGACGAACTTCATATTAATGAAATTCACTGTCACCACATAACTCCCAAAGAGTTCGGTGGAGATGATAGCTATCACAATCTCACGATTGTCCATAAAGACATTCACAAATTAATACATTTGAAGGATAAGGACAAGATTACACACATACTCAAGAATCTTTCTCTTAATAAAGAACAACTTGCGAAGCTAAACAAGTTGAGGGTAAAAGCACACAGAGAAGCGATATAAGGTTAAGGACTAATCAAAGTTAGATGGAACGCCGTATGCGGTGAAAATCGCACGTACGGTGTGAAGCGGGGGAAAAGTTGGAGATAACCTCAAAGACTTACCTATCGCTACTGTTTAATATTACTGACGAAGTAGCAATTAAAAAACAGCAAGAGGAAGAAGCGAGAAAGAAACAACAAGCAGAGGCACGCAACCTTTTAGAAGCTGCGAAAAAGAATGCAGCAACAGGAACCAATGGTAATGCGCCAGCTGCAAAAAAAGAAAGCGACCCATTTGAAGTGAATTTTGATACGAATATCTATCACCTTGGAGAGCAACTACCAATCACGGAATATTTCTCTACAGAGGAGATTGAGAACGGAATTGCTACAGTTTCAAAAGAGGAGACCAAGTATCAAAAAATCACCGGTGAGGAAGTAAGAAAAAGATTAGAGAAAGATTATCCAGATCTAGTAGCAGCTTATACTGAGATGGTCTATCTAAAGAAAAAGAATATTATAATTGCTGTACCAAAGGCAAAGAAGAAGGGACTCTCTAATTCAGAGAGTTCTTTTTCTACTAAGAAAATCCCTTTTTCCTTACTTAAAGACTTTATCTCTTTATCTAAGCAGTATTCTGAACGATTTGGAGTAGAGTTACATGCGGATATATACGTCAATGTAAAAACAATGGAGTTTTTTATGGACATTCCTCAACAAATTGTAAGTAGATTTTTAGTTCAACCTGTTGAAGAGGCATATTCTATTGCTGAGAGATTGATGGACATTCCATTTAAAAAGGTGATGGAAATCCATTCGCACCATACAATGGGTGCTACCCCTTCTTCTATTGATGATGAAAGTGAAAGGTGCCCTGGTATCTTATACGCTATTGTAGGGAGGGTGGACAATTTTTTTCCAGAGCTAACTCTACGGATATTTGATCCTGCTTCAGAGAGGCATATTAAGATTAACCCTTGTTTAATCTTTGAAAGTCCTTTTGATGACACGGTTAGCATTAATACAGATATGGTTGAGGTGTTAGAATATGTCTAAAGTGTTGAATTTTTTAACTCCTGACTATAACTATTATCCTCCTAGTAATAAGAGACTATTTCCCGTAATTTGCCAAGTTGGAGTCGGCGGGACGGGCTCAGCAGTTGCACAACAGCTATCCCAAATGCTTATGATGTTTGGCAAAAAAAGTTACTATTGTTTAGCAGATCCAGATACTATTGAAAATAAGAATATCAATAATCAACTATTTGTTGAAAGTAATATAGGAAAAAAGAAAGCGGAAATACTTGCTGGTAGATACAGCCAGGCTTATGGTATTCCTGTTCATTCTTTCACAGAGAGCTATATTGAAGATGTAAACGCGCTTAGGAGACTTTTTAATATTGACTACCATAGCTATTCAGGAAGTACAGACGTAGTGTTACCTATTCTCATCGGTTGTGTGGATAATAATTACACGCGGAGAATATTTCACGAATTATTTGAAACAGTACCAACACTATTATACTTAGATTCTGGAAACGAAAGTGCAGCTGTACCTAATGACTACCCAGTTAGACCTAAAAGCCAATGGACAGAAGATGAACTAAAAGACTATAACTTTAGTGGTTGGACTGGCCAGGTGTGCGCAGGTTTGAAGTGGCATGGTCAAACTATCTTGAAGCCAGTTGCTTCTAGATTCCCTGAAATCATGGTGGATGATGATGAAATTAAGCCTTCTCAGCTAAGTTGTGAGGAGTTAAGTGCATCAGATCCTCAAAGGTTGCAAACAAATAGAATGGCAGCTCTGGCACTGTGTTCCTATCTTTCTGAGTTATTTGAATGTGGTACCATCTCCAAGAGTTTAACAGTATTTCATGCCCAAAAGGGTTATATGAAAAGTGAACTAATAAATGAAAACACCCCATCTATTTAGATGAGGGTGTTTTTTCTTATGTTTGAGGAACTAGTTGATAGAATTCTTCTACCACCGATACATTTACTAAGACATTTGGTAACGGTATTTGATTTCTATTAGAAAAGCGATAGGCTATTTTTTGGGAAAATGATGTTATTTCATGATCAGCTATAATATTCAACATTTGGATATTAAGGATATAACCATTTACTTCTTCATTTGGAGTGTTAATAGCAATTGCTGTAATATCCCCTACTCTTTCTCGTTCGTCGTTTACGGTTGACCACCAATGAATATCCCAGGTTTCCACTTGGCTATTAATAGTTTGTAATTTTATATATGTTTGAGGAGTTATGAAGTTAAGATCGTACCCATTTCCTAATAGTGTTTTACTTTCTTTTATCTCCTGGATGTCTCTCTTCAATCTCTCATCTAAAAGAGCTTTTCTAGAACCGAGGCATGTTATATCAAAGATTACTTGGTTAACTAAATCGTATATATTTTCATAGTTTGTAATCATCCACATGACATATTTTTGAGTTGGAGCAGTTCTAATGATTTCTTTTAGAGTCTCTTGATAAGCTTTCCTTAACATGGACGGTACTTCATTTGTTAAAACACCAATCGGCTGCTCTAAAAACTCTTGTGGTAAGTTGGTATCTTCATCACGGAGAATTTCAAGCATTAGATAATATCCTTGGAAGAATTGACTCTTACACACCTCTTCAAATATTCTTTCAAATTCATCGTGTTGCTCTTCACGCAATTGTTTTTTAAACTTTTGCGCATAAAAATATATATATCCTGAAAATTCATCCCTAAATTCTTGGTTAGTCTCAAAGTGTGACTGTAAAATCTCTGATGTGACAGTGGTGGTATATTTACTCTTCTCCATGTTCATTCTCTACATCTTCCTCCGTTTCTTTTGGGGCATCGGTGTTTTCTGGTGACTCTTCTTCTTTTTCTTCTTTAACGTTATCATCTATTTTTTCGTAAGGTGCTGAAGGACTTTCGCTTTCAAACTTCCACGAATCGCCTTCTTTCACAATAGAGATAATATAAAAAGCTTCATCGCCTTTTGCTAATGTATCTTTACGATAAAAGTATCCGCTGTTGCCGTTTTTGTCTAAAACAACTTCTGTAACTTCATAATCAACAGGGATTAACCCTTTTTGCTCTTTAAGAATCCCTTGGACATTGCCAAATACTTGAAGCGCTTGTTTTTTATTATCGAGTACGTTTTCTTTGTAATAGGTTGTACTTTGTTTACTAAGGAATTCATAATACTCTTCTGGATTCCACTTCATAGAAAAGAAGTTATACGTTGCAAAAGCTACAGCTTTAGAAAACTCCACTTCGCTTGTGAATGTTTCCTTTTCAAGTATCAGATCTTTTATCTCTTTGGATTCTAATACTCTCATATCCTCTTTATCTATGTTTTCGAGTATTTCATCCAATGGCCGCTCCATCTCTTGATAAGCTTCCATCCTTTCTTCTTCCACTTTCTCTTGTGCTTGTATTTCTTTCTCTAAATCCTTCTTTAGTGCTTCTACTCTATCAATCTCTGATTCCAATCCTTTATTGTTACACCCCAGCAGAGTAACGCTTACTAAAGAACTGATAAACACACTACGCCATTTCATAAGACCTCCACTGCCTTTCTGCTCCATTTATGGCTCTAGTAATGTATTTTTTTTCGCTTTCATTTAAATAATTCGCTATTTCAACACATTCGGATAAGCCGATTTCTTTATTAATCGCGCTTAAGAGCAAATTAGGTACATCGAGTATTTTTAAGGTTTTAGGATTAGGTATAGCTAAAACACCTATTAACTTATGAATAAAGTAACTTATAGAGCGATTGGTTACGATGCTTTCCTGGCAATTTATCAATATCCCTTCTAATTGTCTTTTGCCAAACAGGATAATAAATAAATAAAGAATATCTTGTGAAATATTTGCATTAACAAAGCTTTCTTTATTTTCATTCCATTTCGAAAGGATCTGACTATTATAGCTGTTAAACATTACTGAGCATTCTTGTGATTTTCTATCTATCCTCACATATAGACTTAGATCGTTTATAGATATATATTGTTTTAGATACTGTTCTTTTGAGGGATGATAGGAAAATATTATACTTTCTTTATTTCTGCATACCTCCCCTCCTCCTATCAATACAGAAACAGTTAGATCTTCCATTGCTTTTCTAATATTCAATTTCAACTCCCCCCCCCTATATAAACAAAAAACCCCACCAATAAGTCAAAGGTCTTGTTCTAAACCTTTGTTTTATCAGTGGGGTGTCCCATGTATATTAAATTCTACTAAATTATACTATCAGGAATTATATCTTTCAATTGCTAATTTACTTAATTCGGCAGCTCGAACTTTTTCTATTCCTAATGTTTCTGCTATTTGGTCAATTACATAGTCTCTAGAAGTTTTTAGATAGTGCACATAGGCTATTCGTATATCATCTAACTTAAACCTCTTCGGTAGAGAGTAATCGTCTCTAATGTACTTTAAATAGGTATACAAGCTATCTATTTCAATCGGCACGAATTCATTGGTTTGCTGCCTTTTGGTGGTAAACACATATTCCCCTGGGTTAAATTGTGTATCTATATAAAACGATTCAAACATAGTTGCGTCACTTTCTGTCAGCTGCACAATTCTATTCTTATTGTTTCTAGTTTGGATATGAATTGAAATGTTACCGTTAGAATTAATGGTAACATCATCTTTGCGAAAATGGAATTCTGAAAAACGTAACCCATTTAAGGCAAGCACATAGATACATTTTGTCATTAAATTATATCGGCAATCGCTCAATATTCTGGATTTCAAATCAAGTAGGAGCTTATATGAAATATCATTAGGTCCTGCATCTTGGACTTTCATCCGTTTAATTTTTACAGCAGGATCAATGGGAACTTTGTCATTTTTCCATAAATAATCAAAAAAAGTCTTCAATACTGCTATGTGTTTATTGATACTATGAATGCTGTTGCCATCATTTAATTTTGATAGCATAAACCCTTTTATGTCAGAAGGATTAATTTCATGGAGCTCTGGTTGTTTTTTGTGTGTCGAATCAAGGTAAGCGAAGAACCACTCTACACAAGTTAGGTAAGTTGTAATAGTTTTTTCTTTATACCCTTCATTTTCTAAATACTGCTTAAATCCATAGCTCATAAAACTCCCTCCCAATGTGGCTATGCCTATATTTATTTATATGTAATTACAACTTTAAAAATAAAACCTTTTAAAAGAATAATGTCTATTAGACTTTTAAACTACTTGATATGAATGTTTCTATTCTACTAAATTCGTAAAAATAACAAATTCATATACTCTATTTCCCATTATTTTATAGTACAAATAGCCCGATAGCAACAAATGCACCCTTTTTTTGTACCAAAAGTATCCAATAGATAATTTGGTAAAAACAGCTTTAATGATGCCTGCTGCTGGGGTTAATCTACCATTTTTATACACAATTGATGCACATTTAATTAACAGTATTAACATTCTCCACATAGTTCACATTAAAAATATTGCTTTTTTACGAATTTAGGCAAAAAGGGAAAAACCCTAATATCCTGCTTTTTTAAA
Source organism: Bacillus sp. RO1 (assembly GCF_012524115.1). Classification (GTDB taxonomy): domain Bacteria; phylum Bacillota; class Bacilli; order Bacillales; family Bacillaceae_I; genus Sutcliffiella_A. The sequence continues at coordinate 159,876 of NZ_JAAZWB010000084.1, forward strand.
AATTCTATGCATGGATCATGCTGCTTGTAGCGAATTGGTGGCGATTATTATTGTACTCATCAAGAAGAAATTTCTCTAACTTGAATCCAAAAGGTGTTTTGATAAATACATTCTTCTCCCGCTCTAATGTATTTAACTTTTTCATCATAATACTAGGAAGTTTATGTAACTCATCCTCTTTCGTAAAAGGTAACACTTTCCCTATAAATTCAAATTCTAGTGCTTCATAGGCATTAGTACTAACCTTTAATTGTCCTGCTCTTTGTCGTACCAGTTCTATACCAGGAATACAATCTAAATCAGGGTTAGTTCGATACTGAAGGTCTGATTGAGAAGTAGCATATATAGCAGTTAGTTTCTTATATGCAATACGACTCACATGACGAAATTCTTTTAAGCTTAAATGGCTCAAAGTACTAATGAATGTGAAAATCCGGTCTTCTTGTACGGCACCGCGCTTATATCCGTAAATTAAATAATCATAGATTCTCTCTTCTCTTAAAATGCGCTTATAATCAATTTCTCTCTTGTGACGAATGGATTTTTCTACAAACTGCTCCATGTTATATGGAAGCTGCTTTGTCTCTTTCCATAATTCAGCTATTTCCTTTACAGCATGTCTAATTGCATTTCTGGATTGATCCTTCAGAATATAAACAAGGTTTTTAAATAAAGAGCCCTTATATTGCCCTTTTAAGGTTTCACTTGTTAGTTCCCCTACACCCTCACTAGCAAATTCAGTTTCAATGAAGCTAGCTTGGCGAGGGTATGTTTCTTCTGGTTGTAAAGGAAAACGATATTCCTCTTTTGGTGTTTTGTAAAGAATATAAGCAGGGTTAATCATAAGATTGGCCTTTTCATACCGCTTGCCCCTTCTCTCAAATAAAGGAGCGGATAATGGTCTAATGAAAAGTGATTGGCCATCTGCTAATTCGGTATCTACTAGCTCCTTAATAACATTTTTCACGTCACTATTTTGCTGCTTTAACAAAAGGCTTTTAAGTGAGAAGTGATAAACTGGCTTTTCTGTAAAAACATTTACGTCTGCGAAGTTATAAGAACGATACGACTTATAACTTCTGCACAGCTGGAGCAAATATAGCTTCCAGGACCCTACAGGCATCTTAATAAACTTTTGATTAAATACAATAGGATGAACAACTACATATCTATGTAGAATCGGCTTCTTTCCTTCCGGTGACTTCTCTTTATTAATAAAGTGATTAATAGCAATAGAGATACGTTTGGTATATTCATTCTTTTCCACTCTAATTAGTGATAGGTGCTGAAATTTCTCCAGCGAAGTGTAAAATTCTTGAAAGGATAATGGGAATAAATGAGCTACTCTTTCTTTATATAGTCGGTGAGGAGTTACTTCTGATATTACTCCTGAAGCATTACACGTAACAAACAGACTTAAGGCGGTCATAATATCAGATTTTGTAACATGGTGAAGTCTTCGCTCTCTAGATGAAAGCGAAGAAATGAAAGTTTCTTTGAGGTTGTACTGCTTTTCTACTGAAAAGAGTTCATAAATAAACTCAACTGGCACAATAATGCCTTTCACAGATGTTTTTTCAAAAGAAAAGTATTGACTTATGGAATCTGGAATTTGTAAACTTGCCACGTTGACTACCTCCCTCTTTTAAAAACTACACTTTCCTTTGGTACAAATGTACTTATGGAAAATTGAGCATTTTAAAGAAAGGCAGCTAGGATGCATTCTACGGATCAAGCCGAAAATATCAATAAAAATATAAAAAAGTGGCATATTTTTTTGAAAATGACAGACCAATCCAAAATCCGGTAGATCGTCACAAAAAACACACCACTCCACTATATATTTTTATATTTATCTCTCTTTTTTGTAAGAACTTACTTATTGAGTATTTTTATCTTTGTTGTTATAATGTTCTTAGTTAAATTATCGTTTTGGTTTTGAGTGTGAGTGGTGTTTTTGTGACGGTGCTTCCAGCGCCTGTTCCTTAAAAGCTTGCGCTCTCTTTTTTTGTTTTTTTTTGAGAACTATTTTTGGGTATAACAAAAATAGCGTCTAAAATCATAAATATTTACTCTGTTTAGACATAGGTGTGGTAGTTAGACTACTCCCCTACTGGTATTACAAAAACAAAGTATATATTTATAAATTTAGCCACTTATCTAATCCCACCCTTATGTTAGCACAGTGAAAAATAGATTGTAAATATGTTTTTTTTTTAAAAGTCGAAATTTGACAATTTTAGAAACTTGATAAAAAAAGCTAAAGATGATATATTTATTACACAATCTAATAGTTTTTTACGTAATAGCGTAAAACACTTATATAATCCCAAAAAAGCCCTCGGTTCTCATGAATCGAGGGCTTTTTGTATTTAACAACAAACAAAAACAAAAAACAGACCGCTTTAATCGCGATCTGTTGGTAGGTTAGTATATAGAAAATGTACTAGTTTAATTCATAATTGTGACTGTTACCCCGAAAACTACTCCAGTAACTAATACACCAACCATTATTTTGTCAGCTAGGGCCTGATTAGTCTTTGATAATAAATGGAACATACAATCACCTCACCGGTTTAATATCCATATTATAACTTAATAGTGATTAAATGTAAATTATTTTTCTTCCTCTGCTCCAGAACTTACTTCTAACATAGTTTGAAAGACTTGGTCTTCCGCATCAACACGTGAGAGGATCTTGTTTGTTTTTTCATCCAGTTGCTTAATTTTAGGAAGATACTGCTCTTTTGCTTTTTGTACAGCAAGGTGAATTTCTTCCTTCTTCTTTTCTAGTTCTGTCCGTCTGCCTTTTAATTCTGTGTACTTTTCATTCAATTCGTCTGATATTACTGGACCAGAGCTTGCCTCAGCCTCTATCATCGTAGCTACCTCATTAAACATCGCTTCAATATCTACTTGAATACGTTTTACTCCAAATAATTTACTCCAGAGATTTTCTTTTGGGCGTTCACGATCTATCTTTTTTATAAGCTCTTTTGTAATTGTAGGATTGGATGCTGCTTGTTTTTGAATGGTATGTGTCCACTCAATAATTTCTATTTTTTCTATGACATCAGAGATGGATTTTTCCCACTCTACTTGTTGTTGTTCCGCTGCTGAAATTCTTTCTTGCCATTCTTTCTTTTGCTGCTTTAGTTGATTTAAAAGAAACATATTTTGCAGGTTGTCCAACTTCTCTTGCATTTCGTCAAGTTCTTCTGAATAAGAACTATCGTTAGATGGCATAGGCATACTAGAGTTGATGGAATTTTTATTAGTAGCAGTTCTTAATGGGCTATAAGATTCTACTCTAGTACCCACAATACTAGCTATATCTATCGGTGATTTTCCTCCTTTTTCAACCAAAACAAAGATCATCTTGAATTTAAAGAGAGAAATTAAATCTAATCGAAGTTGATGCCCTACTCTAGGTACATCTAGATAAACATGTAAATCATTCCGCTTGATATAGTTTCTGATTTGGTAATCCCTTCCGTCCAAATCTAATAAGAAAGTAGCTTCACGGGTGGAATATGAACTTTCCACGTGTACTTGTTCGAATAATGAGCCCTGGTAAATATGCTCTTTTAATCCCATACGCTCTAAGGTTTTAAATAATGGATCATCTTTAAGTTTTTCTTCTATCAATTCTTTAAGCTTTTCCCTATCCAGCGGAAACACCACCTTCCGTTTAATTCTAATAAGTAAATATTACTCTTAAAAACTATAGAATACAACAATTTATGCCCTTAATTGAGCGAAATCAAGCTTATTATCGCAATTGATTTTGAACGGTAAAGTAAGATAAAAACCTATAATTTTAAATTATTTAAGTGATTTATATTAATTATCTATTATTATCGGTAAATCTATCAGTATCTAATATAAATAAATAATAAGCGGTAGCTTTCAATTAAAATCATGTGATTTACTTCGATAGTTAAATTGATTTCCCTTAATTTTCTTTGATTTTGTCCAATCATTTGGAATCGCTGTAATTATCGTTTGCTAATTCAGTAGATAAGTAGAATAGTGTGATTGATTTTGATTTATCTGTTTTTATTCTTTGGAAAATGTGAGAACAATGAAAAAAGCTTGAGGTGGTAGCCCTCAAGCTTTATAAATAGCTTTTAATCTTCTAATTCCGAGAAATCTAATGAATCGAGATCTAAATTGTTTTCTTTTGCTTTCGTATCTTCCTTTTTATCTTCGTTATCAAGGTCAAATCCAAATTCAGATAAGTCTATATCCATATCATTGAACTCATCTTCTTCTGAGGTAGCTGCAATAGAAGCAATTGCGGAATCTTTAAAGATATATTGTTGTTGCTTAATCTTAAATTCCTCAAACTCCTCAACTAAACCTTTTGCTAGGCGAGTAGGGAGGGCCTCTGTCTTATAAAAGGTGTAAACACTAACCTGGTAGTCGTTATTACCAACCAAGTATCCAGAAAATACAGTGCCACTTATAGGAAGGGCATCTACAATGCTTTTCTTAGATTTATCAATAAAAGAGCTACTGAACTGTTTATCTTTTGCTAAAACAGCTAATAAGCCAACGTGGTGAACTTTAGAAGCTACAATAGAACCATCTTCTTGCTTTTCTGTTATTTGGATTGGATCGTGAAGATAACTAGATTCAATAGACTTTTTAAACATATCATTAATGTCATGCTCATTCGTAACATCTTTAATATTTTTCTCAACTTTGTTAAGTACCAGGCAACCTCTATGTTCTAAAACTAAGCGCTTAAAGTCGGATTTATCAAAAATAACAGAAGTTCCGCCACCGGTTGTTGCTGTGTTGACTTCGTGGATTATATCTCTAATTTTTATGTTTGCATAATCTCGGTAGTTATCAATCTTCATACCTGTTTTGATGGTATCAGAAAGTCCGTCGTATTCATCGTAGAATTGCTGATTGTCAGCAAAAATAACGAAAGCAATTCCTTTTGATTTATCCTTTGAAAGCTTCCAGATTCTTTGGCTAAAATCATTTACTTGTCTAAGTACATCGGGTCCATCATCACGGACAGGTAAAGTTACTACTATTCCGATTTTTACTGTACGACTATCTGCATTCTTAACAGCTTGTAGCATATATTTCTTAATATTTTCTTTAAATTCTTGAGGGGGAGTAGATTGTTGAAGCTTTACTAACTCTTCCTTGATAATCGGCTTATTATGGAAGTCGTTAAACTCTTCGATTGCTTTGATAATAGTGGACGTTCCTGTTCCTCCACCTAGACCAGCGAAGAAAAGTACCAATTCATCAGAAGGGCGAACTCGGTCAGTGATAAATTGCTTTAGTTTTTCTTTAACATCTGCAGTATCTTCAATAACTTTCATAGCTTTCTCAGGGTTTTTACCTAATCCACCTAGATTTAAAGAGACTTGATTGCTTTTAGGTACATGTTTTAAACCTTCTAGGTCTCCGTCATTACTATTTAAAGCGAGGCAATTGTAAACCGGTGTACCATCTTTCTTCTTCAATTCGCCAAACATATCAACCATTCTGTTACCAGCTTGCCCAAAGCCTACCATAGTCATATTAATAGCAGGGGAATTACTCGTAAACTTATTCATATTAGACACTCCTTGTATTTGATTGTTTAGATCGTTTTATTAATTCTTCTAATACCTGTACACCTCTGCGTGTCAAGAAGATAAACTTATAAGGTTTAATAGCCTGGTAGTGTAGTAGAGACATGCTTAATAATTTATCTACGATACCTTCAGCTGTTTTTCTGTATATGTTTGTAACTGCTGTATTATATGTATAGTTGTTTCTCCCTTTAGTTAAGCGAGTTTTTCTTTCTACCGTTACATTCTCCACGATATCATTAATAGTGATGCCGCTAATAGCATTCTCTTCGCTCTGTTTCTTCTTTAATGATTTGCCTATAAAGAAAAATACTTTTTTAGTAGATTCTTCTTGTTCGATAATGTCGGCAAACATAGATATCTGTTCTGGTTGTAACATTACTTCTACGTGTTTAATGTGCAGCTCACCGTCCAAATCGTTTCCTCCTTTTATTTATTTCCTTTATATTACCTTATATAAGACTCTTAAACAAGAGTCTTGACTTGAGTTTTTATAATTAATTTAATATTTTAAAACTCGTTAATAGCTTATAAATAAAGGGTTTTTTTATAGACTCTATATTAAGAGTGTGAAATCCTTTTATTGTGGCTTTTCTTCATCATTTTTGTTTGTTTCCCCCGCTTAATATTAATAAATGTACCTTTTCTTAGAAAAAATATAGTTGAATGTATATAAAATCGTCGTTTCTAATATGCTTTTGAATATATAGAGTCTAAATAAAGAGTGTAAATATAAACGCTTATATAACAATGATTATTAAAAAAAACACAATTATATATAATAGTTGAGTATATATATAGACTCTATAATATGAGTGTATAAAAAGACGCAAAAAATAGTATTAAGTCTTTGTGTTTCATCTCCCCCCTTAAGGTTTATTAACTGGTGATGGAAAGATGTTACTGGATCTCTTTTCTATATTACTAACTTTTAATTCACTATTAGCTCTGTATATTAGCCATAAGAAATAGCTTGGTTACGCTTCATATATTTAGTACAAGTTCATAGGTTCAAGTTCATAGGGTCAAACTCATATGCTAAGGATATGAATTTGACTATATGAATGGACTCATACCCTATTTTTGTTTAAAAACCCTTTAATACCAGTCAAATTAAGCAAGATGAATTTCCAAAAAGAAGTCCAACTATTTACGGTTTTGTTACCCTAATCAACGCAAATAATTTGCAATAATCTCTAACAATTTATAATGTTCCATATGTACCTATAGAAATAGTTAAAATTCTGCTCTATAGATAGTAATCTTTCATTAGAAATTTTCTGCCTTTTCATTTAAGATTTGTGCTATAATGTGTTGGAAATTATAGCAACTGCATAAAATGGGAAGCCCCCACAGAATATAGATAGCCTGAAAGCTGTCTATCTTGCTGTGGGGGCTTTTTGTTGTTTTAGGAGGTGGAGGATTACTATGTATCGTTTTGTAATTGGAGAAAATAGAAATGGGGTGCTATTACAAGAGTATGAGATGGATCTGCTCACCATCTTGTACCATCATAAATTATTAACTACTAAACAAATGTATGCTTTAGTTTCTCAGGAGACTGATATCACCTATGTAGGTTTTGCTAACAGGGTAAAGAAGCTTTCTAAATTAGAAATCCTGGTTGATCATGATTATTCGCTTGGCCAGAAAGGATTCCGCTTCAAGTATTACAGAATAGGTGCTAAAGGATTAGAGATAATAATAGATAATCAGAGATTAACAGGGAAAATCATCAGAGATATTAATAGGTTTTCATCAGTCAGAAACATTGACCACTTTTTATCTACTCAAGATTTAGTTGTTAGAACGCTCATTGAGTCCAGGAAGGAACAGTTTGAAGTGCAATCACTATCACCTTATGAGGAGGTAGTAGATGTGACAGAGCAATCATTTGCAATCATTCCTGATTGGCTGCTGAAAACTGAGTCGCAGACTATATATATTGAGCTTGATACAGGAAAAGAGACAAATAAGGTAATCAAGGAGAAGGTGGAAAGATATGTGGAGCTGAGTGAGAAACAGCCTAACACGACTCACGTTGTATTTTTCGCGATTTTGGATGATTCTTTCTCTACTAGACATTCATACGGCAAGCGGTTTAAGCGGGTGGGAAATATCAAGCAGGCATTACTTTCAGTAAAGGGAATTAACCGCTCCAATTTAGAAATATATGTTTTGCCATTCTTCAGAGCCAAAGAGAAACTTTTAGAATTGGTTAAAGAAGAATCTCCATATACACCGGAGAGGAGACAGCTAGATACTAATTTAGCAATCCACACGCTGGATAAGTTAAATTATGTTTTTCCTTACATGTTTGAAAAGCAAGATATAAAGCGGTATTACCCAGATAACATCGAGCGGTATTACCAAGTGGATGCGATATATAAAGTCGCAACCAAGAGTAATACCGAGTTTGAAACGGTAGGGGTACTGAGGATAGAAGAAGGACATATAAAAAATTTAGAGCGTTTGGATTTTAATCACTATTTGGTAAGTGCTAATAGATTTAAAGAAAAGATAGACAGGCTGCTTGTGGTCTATTCAAGCCTAATGGAAATGGAGGAGGACGTGATAGGGAAGCAATATCAGCGTTGTATTGTAGGGAGTATTGAGAAATGGGGTTACGAATTAGAAGAACAGCCTACTTTTTATAAGCTTTCCTCCCCGTATAAAAAGGAGGTAACGCCGTATGAATGACCAGGATAATTGGTGGAAAAAAAATTGGCCGTTTGTTTTGGGCTCGGTTTTACTTGGTCATTCTGCATTTCAATTAATTAGAGCGCTAATAAACCAGGTGATCCTCATAAAAACACATATTAGTGGGGAGCGGTACTCTCTGTTTTTAATGGGAGACCCCTTATATCCAAGTAAGGTAGCCTCTATCATCATCATGGTCATGTTGATATACAGTTGGTTATTTTCTACGAGATTATCAAAATTTCAGCCCCTTGGATGGCGACTTACGCAATTTCTAGTCATGATAGGAGGGGTAGTTGGTCATTTCTTGTGGCATGTCACAGCTAATACCTATCAGCATGTCATTCCGTACTTTGAATCCCGACTATCTGAGGTGTTTATAGAACATGTAGGTATGAGAAGTGTGCTTTTCAATAACACAGAGCATTTTTTCTGGTTGTTAGTATCCTTGCCGTATATGGTTGTGTTTCTAATCATCCTGTATGTTGGTGGTCTATATACAAAAGATCAGAACGATATTGTGGAAGCATTCAGAGAGTTTACGTGGTCTGGGCGTTGGCTACAAAAAATAGCTGATGTAGAAAAAAGAGAAGTGTGGCCGGATGTTGAATTAGGTCCTGATATAGAAAATAATGAAATTGTGGTGCAACCAGGTCGAGATAGAACGTTAAACGGGATAATTATCGGTAGTATCGGTACTGGTAAGACAGCAGCATTAGCTTTACCTAAAATTAATCAAGATTTACATCATATAACCAAATTCATTAATTCCTATCCTCGAATTTCAAAGCATGAGAATTATCACTCAGAAGAGGTAAAAGGAATGTACTTGAATGGAATATCCATCATTGAGCCGTCAAATGATCTTTGTCAAAAAGCATTTCAATTAGTTCAAGCTCATAACATTCCAGAGCAAAGTATTACTTATATCAATCCGTTAGATAAGAATACCCCTTCTATTAATGCGATGAAGGGGCCAGTTGATAAGGTAGCAGAAGCATTTGCTATGGTTATTGAGGGTTTGAATGAAAGTGGTGATGGAGGAAACTTCTTCTTCGAGCAATCGCAAAGGAACCACTTAAAGCATTATATTTACTTATTGAAGCTGCACGAACCTGAAAAAGAAGTAACGTTTGATATGTTATTAGATATGTATAATAACTCTCAGTTAGTAAGAAGGATGCACGTATTACTCAAAGCTAGAATTCCAAAAGATATAGATTCCATTGAGGATAGAGATGAACGGAACCATTGGAAGATTGTTCAACAGATTGACGAATGGTTTGACCAAAACTTATTACCAAAAACAATTCGTACTCCGCAAGGGGAGATAACGGAAAAAGTACAGGAAGGAGAGTATAGAGGGGAAGATAAGTATTATGATGCGAAAGCGGAATACGTACAAGGTTTACGAAATATCTTGAATGACGTGGGTGCTAACCCGCTCATAAGAAGGGTACTATTTGGTAAAAGTGATTTCGATTTTGATCAGCACTTGGAAGCCGGTGGAGTCCTTTTAGTTAACACAGCAAAAGGGGAGCTATCTGGACTTGCGAATGTGTTAGGGAAAATTGTGTTGCTGAGTCTACAAAATGCCGTATTCCGTAGACCTCCAAATACTAGTACATTCCACCATATCCTAATTGATGAAGCGCCAGATTACCTTTACCAACCGTTTAGAGAATTCCCTGCACAATCACGTAAATATAAAGTAATCGTGACAGTAATTATGCAAACTATCGCCCAGCTGGCTGATAGATACGGGGAACACTACATGGAAACCTTGATTGGTACGCTTAGAAATAGATTCGTGTATGGGGATTTACCTGCATTTGACTCTCAGTACTTTTCCAAAATGTTTGGAGAGAAGTGGGAGTACGAAGAGAGTACTAACGAGATGTCTGTTTCTCCGCTCCAAGATAATCCAATGACCAGGTCTGGATCTACGTTTCAAAAGGTTAAGAATGTTGCTTTGTCTGAAGCAGATATTATGTTCCAACGGGAATTTGAATGTGCGGTTAAGATTGTAGTTAATAATCGTCCTATGCCAGTAAGGAGGATAAAAGCTAATTTCGTTCCAAAAGAGCAATTCAAGAAGGCTGCCGTGTTGGTAGATGATGAAGCGGCTGCAATTTGGTTAGAAGAAAGAGCGGGTATTACCTCTAATCCTATAGACGATGTAATTGATATTGAGCCTATCGAAGATGAAGTGGAAGTTGTCCCAGAAACTACACTACTTTCACAATCAAAGGAACAACTTGGGGATTCTCATGAAAAATCTTTTGAAGAAGAAGTAGAAAGGTCTATCTCACAACGTCTTGATGAAATGCCAAAGGATTCTGTAGTATATACCGCTCCACCAACCTCTAGATTAAGAAGTAAGGTGAAGCGGGAAGTGGAGCCTATAATTCTACTAGAAGATGTAATTCTGGAAGCAAAAGAGGAGGCAGCTGTTGCTGTAGAACTTGAGGAAAATCATCCATTCGTCTTAGAAGATACAACAGCAAATACCCATACACATACACAAAGGGAAACTATTGACTCTAGCCAGTCTAAAGATAAAAATCACAGACCGGAAACATTAGATGCTGAGCCCATCACAGATTGGTCCCAAACGTTAAAGGGGGAGCCTGTTAGTGAGGAAAAGAGAGAAAAAGAAGCGGATGAAGAACGATTAAACACTAAACTACCAGTATCTTCTTTAAATGATAAAGAAAAGGGCTTCTTAGATGAAATTGTAAAATTTGTAGATGAATAGATTCAAATACGAAGATTAAGGAAAGTATTGCATCATTTTCCAATATCGTTTAGAATCACAGTATAAACAATCGTCGTTAATCTATTGCGACATAAATAATCTGGGAAAAACCCACAAGAACGATAGTGTACTTATGTGCATTGTCTCCTTGTGGGTTTTTTTGCATTTTATTACACTACTAAACTACCTTGAGAGTGGAGGAATAAGGAATGTTAGAAACACAAACATGGTCAAAAGAAGAATTAGACAGTTTGGCGAGAGCGCACAGAAATCAAGAAATCATTGAAGGTATTGTGCAATCTGTAGGGTTTTTGAATCTACCTGTTAAAGAAGAAGGAAAAACTGTTCTAAAAGAAACAGAAGTAGCAATTTTCCGTTTGCGTGGTGGAGTGAAAGCTTACTGCCCAGAAGCAGAGTTCAGTGACCGTAAATATAAGTCGTTGAATGGTTTCGTTGGATCTATTCAAAACATGGTAATTGAGCGAATTGACCTAGACCACCAAATCGCGATTGTATCCGTTAAGAAAGCGGACAAGATTAAAGCAGAGGGGTTTTGGAGCCAACTTGATTATCTGGAAAAGAAAGAATCTTTAAACGATGAAATTTTTGAAGGTACAGTCTCAGGTATTAACGGAAAATCGGATACCATTCATGTTCGTGTGGATGGAGTAGACTGCTTTATGCTTCGAAATGACTGGGATTGGAATCGTTCCTTTGATATCTCTACCGTTGTAGACCGCGGAAGTAAAATCAATGTAAAAGTAGTAAAATTTGACAAAGAACAAGGTTTAGTCCGTGTTTCCAGGAAGCTCACTATGGAAGATCCATTCTCCAAACTTGAAAATCTTAAAGAAATGCAAGTAGTTGCCGGAAGAGTAGTGGAAGTTAGTCAGATTCATGGGTTGTTTGTGCAAATAGAAGAAGGTGTTGTACTTAAAGCAATTAAGCCACGGACTTTGGAAGAGCCGGTAGTTGGAGATATTGTGTCGTGTCGTATTCGAGAAATCGACGCAAGACGAAGAAGAGGCAAGGTTGTAATTGTAGATTATCCACGCGGAAAGAAGAAAATCAAAGATTTAGGTTCGTTCTTATTTGAATAATGACCACTCAAACTGAAAGTAACGAACTGCAGATTCAGTACTATCTTTCGAGAGAGGGTGATGTTCCATTTTGGGATCACCCCCTTATGTATGGATATAGAAAACTACCTAAAAACTACCGACCGTTTGTTAACGTGGAGCAAACGATAAATGCTTACCAAAGGAAGCTTTTAGATGAGAAGGATTTTACTGTACTGAAAATTGTTGGGGATGCTATTGCTGCGAATGAAGATCAGATAAGAAGGTATTTAAGTGCGAAGATGTCTAGGTCAGAAACGTCAAAAATATTGGAACGCTTAAGAAGAAATGGCTTTGTTGACCGTTGGCATTGTCGATTGGAAAATGATGAAGCAGAAGAAATCCGCCCACCCGCTCCATTTACATTGGGGATAGCAGGGTATAAGCTAATGAAACATTTTTATCCAGCTACTCCTTTTATGAATCCAAATTCATGGGATAACCATAACATTAAAACGTTACAGCGCTATGTAGCTATGAATGAGTTAAGGTGCTTATTAGTGGAAAGTAAAACCATCAAGGGTTGGGTGTGGAATGGTGTGATGGACCTAAACAGGGCCATTAAGAAACCTCTAGGTACTGCTCTTGTTAGCACTCCTAAGGCGGATATTAATTTAATTATTGAGAGAGTTCAAATGTCACAAGACTTTGTAGGGTTTTTAAGAGGGAAACTGCATCAATGGAAGAAGGTATATGATACGAAAAAGTCTCTCCCTATACAAGGAGTAACAGAAACGATGCCTATTGTGGTTATTTTTGTTAGTACCTTATCAGCTGCAGAGCACATCCATAAACATTTAATGCTAGATACATATCCATTCACCGTTTGGCTTTGTGTAGAGGAGTTTTTTGAAGAACACGGACTAACAAAATCATGTTTCGCTCCACAAGGACAAGAGGTCAAGCGTATGTATCTAGATTTCTTTGAAATTAATTAACCTTGCTTGTAACAGCAGGGTTAATTTCCTCAAGTGTAAAGGAGAAGAAAGAATGAAGCACATCTATATATTAATTCTTGCAGTTTGCTTTGTTTTTACAAGCGGTTGTTCTAGTTCAGATAGTGGATCTGCTAAGGCTAATAATGACCCGGAACTCGGGGAAGCCCTAGAGTCATATCAAACATTTTTAGGTAATACCTTAAACGACTCTACGAGTCTCCTAGATCGCTACAATGCCTTAGTGGACAGCTTGTATGTGCAAGATGTATCTGCTGATCAACTTGCAAATTCATTAAAAGAAATTATCAAGGATTCCTCTGAATTAGTTAAACATGTAGATGGCCATGATTACTACCATCAAAATATACAACCGTATCATAGGAGCCTAATTGGTTATATTAACGAGCAGCACCAATTGTTTCTGGACTCAATTGAAATGGCCAATAATGATAGGGTTGATAAAGGCGAATTGCGTGAAAACTACTTAATAGTGAAGGAAAGTCAGAATAACATTATTAATTCATGGGGAACAGCTGCAGAACCGGCTGAACAGCAAGGAAAACCATTTTAAAAGGAGCACTTTACATGAGTAAATTATTCAGAACACCAGAGGATATAATGAGAAAAAAGAAACGAAATAAAGTCTTGGGATATTCGTCACTCATGGTTGTTGTGCCACTATTTGCTGTAGTTCTAACGTACTTGTTGAATGAGATATAAGGACTAACTTTAATATTGACCACCAAAATAAGAAGTGGTATTATCTAGAAGAACACTTTTCTAAGGGTTTTTATGTACCCCGTTCCGCTGACGGGGTGCATTTAATCTTAGATTCACAATTATATAAATTGGGAAGCACCCACAAAGTACATGAAGCTAAATTTAGCTTTTATTTCATGTGTTTTGTGGGTTTTTTTACGTTTTTAGGAGGTGTATCCATGCAAAGAGTATTGCTTGCAACAGGAGATAAAAGTTATAGCCAGATAGTCAGGAAAGCACTTAGCGCTTATAACAACAATTTCTACATTATTGAAAACGAAGTGTTCCATCGAGATTACCTGGATGAAATTATTGAACATGAAAAACCCACCATCCTAATTCTTCATGATTTTTACTTGCAGAGTAGTAAGTTGACTAAAGAAGAAAAAGAACAAGAGCTTATACAGATAATACAAAAATTGCGAATGAAGTACGAAGATGAAATTCGTGTCGTTTACTTATGTGAGAGAGAAAGAGGAGATCCGCTACTTTTCTCTTTGGCTAGTAACAATGTTTTAGATATTTTTAATACTCCGAGTTTTAGTATCGCTGCTTTCACAGAGCAATTGTTAGAGAAACCTCGTTACTCCAAAGTAGCGAAGTTCATGACAGATGAAGTGAGACAGGCGCCGAAAGTGGAGGTTGAGGATGCGGTTACAGATGAAGATGAGGTAATTACTTCAGATGAAACAAAAGTACAATCTTCAGAAAAGCCAGCTGGCAACTCAAGAGAAAAACAAGTAATAAAAAAAGTAGTTGAGAAAAAGGTTGTAAATAAAGTAGTAGAAAAGAAAGTTATCCAAAAGCAAGTCATTAAAAAACAGTATCAATTTAATGTAACCAACAATGTCGAAAAAATAGTGGGGGTTACCATTCCACCCAAGCTTATCTTGGTAGGTAGTCCTTATAGAAGAACAGGAACCACGTTCTTTGCACATATTTTAGCAAAACACATTTCTGATATGGGAGTAGGGGCAACTTATATAGAAAACCCATATCAAGTTGGATATACCTTTGACCGCTTTTACGGACATAAGAATGCTACTAACTATAAAAGCTTATTCGCCAAATTAGAAATGGAGGTAAGGAAAGAAACAACTGAATACGAAGCCATTATCGAATCCCAAAACGATAACTTTGAATGGAAACACGAAGGAGTTAACATCGTAGCCACAAATCCCATGAAGGAAGATGTTTATCCAGAAGAAACCATAGATTTAACACTTTTCATGAAACTGCTGTTGTCTCTTCACAAAACCCCTTATGTAGTGGTTGATGTTGGAGGAGATTGGCATAGAGAAGTTTACCGAGAGCTCTATAGTATAGCTGATCATGTATTTATGTTATTCGAGCCAGATATCCCACTAATTGAAAGGTTTGAAATGACCGAAGAACACAGAATGAATAAGCTTCGTGAAATGCTCAAAGAAGAAAAAACACAAATTGTTGGCAACAAAATGAGTGAAGAAATTGCAAAAGAGATACTTGATGGAGCTGCTTATCTAATCCCAAATGTACCTTCAGAAGAGATATTCCAAATGCAATTTGTCGGTAGTTTTTTGCCAAATAAAAAAGAAAATATCAAATTAATTAGCCAAGCATTTAATCCCATAGTAGAAGATTTATTACCAGAAGAATTTATTAAGAAAAAGAAAAAAGAAGGTTCTTTGTTTAAGAGCATTTTTAAAAGTAAGAATGTCGAGTTAAAAGAAGTTTAAAACCAGAGAGGGAGACAATAGTGAAACCATGGATGAAAATAACCGCAGGGCTAACTCTAGCTCTTAGTGTAATCGGTTTTATCGTAATATGGGACGTAAAAATCAAAGATCAAATAGATAGTATAGATGTGGTTGTCGTAAAGCCAGGAGTGGAAATTCTGGAGCATGAAATGATAACAAAAGAAAAATTATCAGTAGAAAAACGCCGGAGAACATCCATAGTAGAAGGTGTTGTTTTACCACATGAACTAGAAGATGTTTTAGGAACAACGGCTATCCACCACTTAGCAGGCAATTCATTACTGTCTAAACGCTCTTTAGATTTTGAAGGACTCAAACCTAATCCGTATTTTGGGCAAGCCATACGTCCTATTCCAAATGAATGGATTTACGCTAAACCTTCTACGTTAAGAAGAAACGATAAAATCAGCCTTTATCTCTTCGCACCTGAGAACACGGACGGATCTGCTGATATACAAGGCTTATCTCCCCAACAAATCGAAAAGCTCAAAGAACTTGAAGAAAAGCAAAATGAAGAGAGTGAGCAGTACCAGGAAGAAAGAGAGAATATAGCCGCAAGCAATAAAACGGAAGTAAGCAATAAAGAGGACACAGAAAAGAAAATCAGAAAAAGCATAATAGATGAGAATATCAAGGACTTAAGCGAAACGGAATTGCTTGCTCAAATAGAATCTGGAAACATACCGCTTTTGGTGGATATTCCAATTATCTATGCAAAAGACGGAAGTGGAAATGAAGTTCGCAACGGAGAGAATTCCTCTGAGGAGGAACGATTAACCTCCACAGGTACTATTTCAGATTTAGAGTTAATTCTAACAGAAGACGAATATCGGTTTCTCAAGGAATATATCGAAATGGGATACAAGCTATATATAACATATGTGTAAAGGAGTGAGACGGGTTGGCAAAGGATGAGTGGGAAGGTACCACATTTATAGTCCAGTTAATTTCTGTAGATTCAGCATTAAAAGAAATTCTGACAAGTATTGAAAAGATTGATTTAGTTTTGCAGAGAGACAGCTTAGATAACGACCTAAGATATAATGCCATTTTCCTTGATGGCAGCTCGGTATCTTATAAGGATATAAAGTATATAAGGGAACAAAACCCTACTGTACCAATCTTATATAAATTACCACATGTGACAAACCATACAGTTACAAAGAACATTCAAGCAGTCTGCAACGCATATAGCATTCATACTTTAGATGAATACCTTGTAGGCGAACAGATAAGTGATGCAGTTAAAAAAGCGCTTTTCGAGGAAGAGTACACAGAAGGAAAAAGAGTGATAACTTTTAGTGGAACGCATTCTGGAGCTGGAGTTAGCACAACAGTATTGAATGTTGCAAAGGCACTAGCACAGAGAGTTACCAATAAGGTAGTAGTATTATCACTTAATCCTTGGGACCCTGCTGATTACTTTACTGAGTATCGCGGGAAGTACTTAGATGATATGAAGGTAGAATTAAAAACAAAGAACTTAACCGAACAAAAATTATTGGATTCTACCTTTTTAACTAATGGCTTTCACTTACTAGCAGGAAACCGCGACGTTAAACTGCAACGGTACTACAATCCAGAAGAAATTCATCATTTGATAAACGTGGCTAAACAAACATTTGATGTTGTACTCATAGATACTGGAACACATTTTGATAATGCTTGTTACGGGCAAGCATTCTTGGAAAGCGAAATGAAGTTTTTAGTGACAACCCAGGAGCCTAAGGGATATAGGGGATATTGGCCACATACTTTTCATCAACTGTTACAACCAATGAAAATTAAAACTGAGGATTTCATGTTGATTATCAATAAGTACGAGTCTGAATTATCTCTTATCTCTGAAAAGGATCTCTCGGAAGAATTAGACATGTTTCTACTGACTTCCATTCCTGATGAAGGAAATTTGGGATCTCAGGCAATTGCAAGAAAAAGCTTATTACATGAAATTGCTACAAAGGATTACAGAAACTCCATTTCTACCATTGCTAGCAGCATCATATCAAGGTCAAAGTTAACTATTCGTGAAGATGTTAATGTGACAGATGGAAAAAGAGGATTCTTTGGTTTCTTTGCTAGTAAGAAGGTGGCCCAATAATGAGTAATGAAAACATTCAAGTACTGGAAAAAACGGAAGACCGATCCAATCGAAATCTCCCATTGCACCTTGACGACTTATCTAATGATTCTCCGTTTGATGTTGCATCCTTTGTCTCAAAACATACTCAAATAGAAAAAGATGAACAAGTATCTGGATTTAATTATCAGAAGAAAAAGGACTTCAAACAGATATGCGACATTATTAAGAGTGAGTTAGATTCAAATAATGTTAATGAAGGAGAGTATTTAGAAAGACAGCATAAAGCAATAATTGGGGATGAGGCTGCTATTGGTTATTTTATAGCGGAGATAGAACGAGTGTTGAGAGATAAAAACATCACTTCTACCGATCATCCTTCTTACTTTGAGACACTTAGCCAGGCTGTATTCCATGAAGTTTGGGGGTTGAGTGTGCTAGCAAAATGGGACATTTACCCTGAAAGTGAAGCTTGTTGTGTCCGTGGTACACAACTTTGGATTGATATAAACGGACAATTCGTTCGGCAAGCCGAAGAGTTTGAGAGTATTCATAGAGTAGAGCGAATTAAGCGGGCATTCCTAATCCGCTCGGCTGAAACGGTCTTAAACCGTGAAAATCCAGAAGTCGAATTAGAAAAAGAAGATGGTAGTCGTATCACCATGATACAACCTCCGAGAAGTAAAGATAATTACATCATGTTACGCCGCTTTACTGTTAATCAATTCACTCTAGAAGATCAAGCAAGTTTTGATACAATCCCTTTTAAAGATGTACCGCTGTATAGAGCGTTATCTAGAGCTATGCCAAATACGATTGTAGCTGGGAGAGTTCGCTCCGCAAAATCTACCTTTATGAAAACCTTAATAGGAGAGAGAAATCCTCAATATGTAGGTGCTTGTTTAGAAAAACACTTTGAGTTAGCGCTTTCTAAACACTTTAAAGACAGATTGTTCTTTGAAATTCAAGCAAAAGAAGGGGATCTGCATAATGCCATTCCGCGATTATTGCGAATGGAACATGATTATATCGTAATAGGGGAAATCCGCTCCCTTGAAATTGAGGCATTCAATATTTCTACGGAGCGCGGTGAAAGAGGTGCGTTATCTACCTATCACTTAACAGATGTACAGGATATAGTAGAGCAGCTTGCACGACACACATTAGATGAATTCCCTACCAGAAGATTTGAAGTCGAAGTCCAACGTATTGCAAAGAATTTAGACATCATCATTAGTATGGCAGCTGATAGAGACAGGAAAAGAAAACGTGTCATTGGTGTTACGGAAGTGGTTTTTGATACCAAAACAGGAGAGCATACAACAGTAGATTTAATAAGGTATTCCAGACTATCAAGAAAATATTATTATTCTTCTAATATTTCAAAGCGCCTGTTGCGATTAATGGCCGAGGAAAATATGGAGGAAACAAAAATCCTTTATAGTTTGCTAAAACAGCGAGAAGAAGAAAGCCCGATGAAATCGTATCATGAAGAAGAATTATCTATTGACGATTTATTGGATGGAAGTGTCGGTATAAATGGATAAAATTTATGACCTATTGCATAACATCAAGGTAACTGTTTTTCTAGATTATGTATTTTATTTAATACTAATTGTTATCACGATTTGGACAGCTCACCAAATAATAAACTTACCGATCAAAGAACGGTTATCACAGATGAGATACCGTTCCAAACTAAAAAGGAGTAGAGCTTTTTCAAAGAATGAAAAACCACTAGAAGAAAGAAGCCCTCTATACCGTCATATCTATTTCTTGTTGAAATCAAGTAATGACGAAGGTGGGGAGCATGTGGTATCAAACTTCTTCTTCTTAAGCGGGTTACTGTTTGTAGCTATTCTATGCTTTTCAGTGGTTAAGTTTGAAGACCTGGTAATTTCTCTTATTTTCGCTATTTTGGTGAGTATCATTCCATATACCATCTTGCAAATCAAACTGAGGAGCGCCAGGAATACGATAGGAAATCAAGTAAATAAAGTTACAGAAATGTTAGTAAGCTCCTACAGCGCTTCCGGCTATAACATTTACGAAGCTTTAAAATACACACACGCCCATATTGAAGAACCTTCCTTAAAGCGAGTATTTTCAAAACTAATAAATGACTTACAAACCGCTCGAAATGATGAAGAGTTGAGAACAACAATAGACGTGTTTATCTACACTTGCGGAAACACATGGAGTAAAAGATTAGGTAACGTCATATTAAAAGCCTATGTATATCACGAAAATGTTGCTAATACTTTGTTAACGCTACAAAGTCAGATGCAAAATACAGAGAAGATGTTAGAACAAGAAAAATCTAACTCTATGGATGCGGTTTATGATGGGTACTTGCCCATCTTCATTTTCCCAGCATCTATCGGATTGGCTTATTATGTAACAGGGCCGCAAGATTGGTTTAAATTGCAGTTCGGTCAAACTTGGTCACTATTCTTATTTATTGTCTGTGCAATTTTCACCATTTTTTCTCTTATGGTTTCTCTGCTCTTAAGAAAACCAAAGAACGATTTGTAAGGGGGGATTATTATCGCAGAATCTGTTCTTTTTTATAAGTTCCTTCCTATTATCATCTATTTTTTCTCTGTGTTAGGAGCAATTGGTTCTGGTTTATTGGTCTATTTAGGGCTCTCCTCTAGAAAAGAACGATTGCATTACAGATTAAGGTTTAAACAAGCCCTGAAAGAGCAGCAAGAACAAATCGTGGTTAAATCATCTGAGGGGAAGCTTGAGAAAGTATTTAAAGATGCAGGCTATCCTTTAGGAATTAATGCAATAAGGTGGCATCTTTTTAGCTATAGCTTATTAGTTCTACTAATACTAAATTACATGGTTTATCCGTATCTGTTCAAAGGAGATTTTTCCATCTTTAGTGTTGTAGGTATTGTTGTGATCATGTTTGGTATATCTCCTAAATATCCATTTTCTCTCTCTACTTTTATTCTAAAAAGGTGGATTGAGTATAAAAAAGCAAAGAAAAATGCAGAATTATTCTCTTTATACGATATGTTGATTGGCGAGATCCAAATGATGAATTCCACTAGGATTAATGCCTATAACCTTCTGAAAGGTTTAAAACCTTATTTCTCTGAAATTAACGGCGAGCTTAATAGGCTGCTTATCAATTGGAATTCAGATAAAGGGCCAGAGTACGCACTGGAATTATTTGCGAAGGAATTAAATACACCGGAAGCAGAGTCCTTGGTAACAGTACTTAAAACGTTTGATGATAACAAAAGAGAAACTATCCTTCAGTCCCTAAAAGGAATGGAAGATACTTTTATAAACTCCCAAATTGAAAACTACCGAAGAAGAAGGAAGCTATATGTCGATTTAGGAAAATTACCTATTAAAGCTACGCACTTTTTGATAATTCTAAACTTCGTAGTTGTAATCGTGTATATGGTTTCGTTCATCATGAGTGAATCAAGATTTAGTTTGTAGAAAGGATGGGAGGCAATGAATACATCAATTGCAACATTCATGAAGCTGGCGCTAGTCTCCATTGTCGTGGTTGCACTCTTGTGGAACAAGCTTGCTCCCCTGATGGCAGACATGGCTGATGATGTAGCCGAATATGTAGATAAAACTAATTAGTTTTTATAATAAGTTCTTTAAGGAGGTGACAAGTTGAATACGTCAATCGCGACGTTTATGAAGGTGGCCCTGACAGTAACAGTAATTGTAGCTTGCCTTTTTGTGGTTGGTTATACCCTCGTGGATGATGAATCTGAAGCTTATAAAGAAATAGTTGAAGTGCAGAAGAATCACGAAATATTTGATTGAGGTGGTATATTTGAATACCTCTATAGTCCAATTTATGAAACTAGCATTTTTAGTGGTTGCTATTTTCAGCTTCATCATTGGCGTTACATATATGACACTATCTAATGTTAATAATGACCAACATGAAAAGCTTAACAAATATCAAATTCAAGCAAATTAAGGGAGGATTTTAAAAGATGAATTCAAGTATTTCTCAGTTTATGAAAATTGCACTAACGGTTACGGTGATTGTAGCTTTGTTGTTTGTAGTAGGCTATACATTAATTGATGGGGAAGTCGCTGACTACGGAGATGTTATTGAAAGTGACGACAACCATGGTCTTACAACTGGTGCTCCAGGGACGCGCTAACTATAATTATGACGAAAGTTGATGTGGTAGCATGAGTGAAGTCCTTGCAAAGTGGATGATGATTTTCATAGCTATAACGATTATTTTTACGCCGCTCCTGGCTTATACCGATTCTTTGCATAGAGAAGCGGTTGATACTGTTTTACATCAGATGATGAAGGAAGCCAGTTTGAAAGGGCAATTTACTAGTAGTCTTATAGATGAAATGAAAGATACCCTGGAAAAGGATTATAATTTCGACAGATCTAAAATAGAGATAGATGCCACTACGACTTTAACCAGTCGTGGTGGTTACTTAGAATGCACTATAACCGTTCCACGCGGGCCGATATTTGTATTAAATATATTTAATCAAGGTCCAAAAAAAATTGAAAGAACAGCTGAGATTATGTCAGAGTATGTTGGATAGTATTAGGAGGAAGTAGTTGTATGTCTTCGTTATTAAGAGGCTTGGCGTTAGTTACCATGTGGGCAGGTATTATGGTCATGCAATTCAACTTCGACCTAGATATGTCTACTACACGCAAGCTCAAAAATGGTTTAGAGCTTGCTGTGCACGATGCAGCTTTAGCTCTTAACCAACAAGAACTGGGTCAAGGAAGAATTGTTTTTGATCAAGCTGCGGCTCTTGAGAACATAAATAAATCCCTTCAAGCCAATCTTCATCTTGATGGATTGCTTAAGCCACTTCCTAATACCTTCTTCCACAACGAGGTAGAGATACTACAAGTAGAATTTATTGATGACAGTAGTGGAGTGGAGTTTCCAATGAACTTTTCAAATAGTACGTTTAATGTATTAGAAACAGTCCGAGGTCCAGCGGTCATAATCGTAGCAGAAACTGAGTCCCCTAGATTTTTTAGAGGAGATAGTATGTTAATTCGCCAAGCTGTAGTATATGAATACTATAGAAGATAAAAATACCATCTATATCCTCTAAAGTGAAAATTTGATAGATTCTAAAGATGAATAATAGTATAATAAAGATAGCAAATATTTTTATTATCTTTTCGTGGCAGTCTCTTTGATTAGCCGGAATCCATCAAATATAACGGTCTTTGGGCTACTGTAGGTAAACTTTTCTAATTGGTATATTACTAATTAGATAGTCTCTACATACCTGGAGACCGTTTTTTGTGTCTTGATTTCGATTAACCCCATTAAATACTTACTTAAGAAGAGAAGGCTTTCCACGATATAAAAACTAGGAGGAGATCTTTATGAAGAATCTATCAAAAAAATTACTACTGAGTTTTTTACTGTTGGGAGCAATTTTCATTACAGCGCTACCACAAGAAGGGAATGCTAATGTTCCTAAATGCTCAATGACTATTGAGTCAAATAAACATACCCAAAGTAATCCTGCGAGACCAAATGGAGTTTGCGGAGAAAAAGAATATGTTTGGGGATTTTATGATCCTAGCTTGAATGAGTTCATATTGCAAGGTTTTATCAACGGTTATGCTACAAACGGTAAGGTATATGAGCTGCCTTTAGGAGGCGAGTATTCCCACGCATTGCTTACAGTTTTTACTGTTAAAGTTACAGAGCCAAAGCCAGAACCAAAACCAGAGCCAAAGCCTGAACCGAAACCAGAGCTAAAGCCAGAACCAAAACCAGAGCCAAAGCCTGAACCGAAACCAGAGCCAAAGCCTGAACCAAAGCCGGAGCCAAAGCCTGAACCAAAGCCGGAGCCAAAGCCTGAACCAAAACCGGAGCAAGAAGAGTCGACAAGCACCTCCTCTTCTAACAAGACTTCAACTACTACAAATACTAGTAGCAAAAGTAATACTAGTAGCAATTCAAATTCAACGACATCGTCTAGTCAGTCTTCAGATGTAAAAAACCAGGTTGTATCGACCAGTTCAACGACAACAGAAGCACGTAGTAATATTGACAAAGAAAACACTGTAGAAAAAAAGGAAAAAGATATTGAAGAAGATAAACAAGATCAGGAGAATAAACAAAATAAAGCAAATGAAAAATCTGACTCCTCCTTAAAAGAAGGTAGAAGTGATACTCAAAGTGAAGATAAAAAAATCAGTCGGATTTCTCAGGAACAAGAGCTTGCTTCTGATCTAAAAGAAGGAAATAAGAATGGTTCTTCTACCATACTTATAATTCTATTCTCAATACTTATTATTGTTTCATTAGTTGTAGGTTGGTGGTTGATAAAACGAAAGGTGGCATGACGTGAAGAAAATTGCAAGACTTTTCTTGGCGGGTTTAATTATTGTTGCCATCGCTTTGACGTCCAATGAGGAGGTAGCTTTTGCTGCTTCCTCTCCTTATGATGTTCCGTCAAGTGTCAGAAATGGATGGGACGATAAGCCTGGTGGCAAAACTTTTAATATGACAACTGGTCGTAAACTAGTTTATGACGTTTATTCACATAAATACATTGATGGTGGATTTCAAATAACCAATCGGAATTTTAACAACAGAGGAAGCCAACCATATTTAAACTTTAGAGGTTGGGCAGTTCTATTCGGACATAAAAGACACACTTCTACAAATCATGATACGTATATAGTCGCTCAAAAAACTGGTAGTTCTGAGACAAAGATTTATTCTACTATACCTATCAATCTATCAGCAACTAAGGAATTGGAATATAACAGTCAAGGTTCAACTGGACTTTATAATGAATGTTCTTCTACTGCTACAAATAAGGACAATATAGAGTGTAACATGCAATATAATAATGTCGGTTTTGATGCCTATATTCCTCTAAATGAATTGTTCCAAAATAATAGAGATAATGTATCATGGCGTCTCTATATTGTTAAAAAAGTAGACAGTCATATTGTTTACTCACAACTAATCTTACCATTCGAATTCAATAATCGTTCGTTTAATACAGGAAAAATTGATTTAACAAGTGGTATAAGTGCGAGTAACCTTATTATGAATGATTATCCTGTAATCAGAAGGACACAAGCAAAACAAACTGGAGTTTCCGGTCATGATCTTGGATATTTTCAAGAAAATAGAACGTATAACAGAATAGATGCAAATGAAACTGGAACTTCAGTATGGTATGGGGTTCGAAGTCCACATGATAATAACAATAAAAGGTGGGCAAATACGGCTTATTGGACTTTTGGTGGAGAACAAGCTGTTATAAAATTTACTCCAGAGGATACTAAGCCAGAGCATAAGCAACATGGTATATCTAGTCATCGTTATCAAAACGGTAATGATTATTGGGCACAACCTAATGATAAAGTTAACATTCGCTTAAGAGGCTTTGACAATGATTCTTTACTCGAGCGTACTTCTATGCAATTAGATGGCAGCGGTTTAGCTAGAGTAAGGCATAGTTATAATGATGGAAATAAAAACTATGAATATTATACTCAAAGCTCGAGTATTGATGTATTTTCGGGTGAAAAGTCGTATGAATCAAGTACAAAAAAAACCCGAGAAGCAACATTTCAAGTTTCAGGAAAAACCCATGGTCATTCCTATGATGTGAATGCTTGGCACCAAGATAATGTAGGAAATTATATTGGATGGGTAGACACAAATTTAAGGCTTCGTATTGATGGTGTAGCACCCACTCATGTCTCAAACAGCATACTTAATGCCAGGTACGTTAATGGTTCAGACTATTGGGTGCGGCCCAATGATTCTTTAAATGTAAGACTTAGACAAAATGACCCTCATTCAGGTAATAGAATACAATATTTGAGGTTAGATGGCAGTGGTCAAGACGTCAGGAGTTTGCATACATTTCATGGTTCAGAAACATATAATGAAAGGTTTCGATTAAGCGAAAATGATAGAGTGGCAATAGCCTCTGCATTGCGAGAAGAAGAAGAAAACTCTTCTTATGGGAAGGTATTATGGGGCGTTACACCTAAAACTCACGGTCATTCCTATGACGTTCTCTATTACTTTGAAGATAATGCAAGAAACTCTTCAACAGATTACACCTCCACTGGGAAAAAGATAAGAGTAGATGGAGAATCACCTTTACTTGTAAGTGAATCAATTACAAATTACAGGTATAAAAATGGAAATGACTACTGGATTCGTCCCAACGATTCAGTCCAGGTTAGTATTAGAGGTAGAGATTATGACTCTGGCCTTAAAGATACTATGTTGAGTACAGGAAGCGGCTCTGATCGTAATATATCTGTTCATAGTTGGAGTGGCAGTGCTACAAATATAACGCACACCCATAATAGTAACAAATTTACTGTATCCTCTCTAAATAGGTCTTACTCTAGTGGGAACATAAAAGAAGTTACTTTTAATGTGAAGGGAATTTCCAATAGAGCTAGTCACGAAATTAGGCATCGTTTTTCTGATAACGTTGATAATATCTCTGAAGGAGACAACTATGGTTGGAGTGCTGCTGAAAAGTATCTTAAGGTTGACGGTGACGTTCCTACAGCAACCTTTACCAATACACAACATACAACCGTAAGAGTTAACACAAGTGATATCGGATCAGGTGTTAAGAGCCTCCGCTACAGAACATCGAATAACAACGGTCAAAGCTATACAAGTTGGACAAGCTG
This sequence comes from Bacillus sp. RO1, assembly GCF_012524115.1. GTDB lineage: Bacteria > Bacillota > Bacilli > Bacillales > Bacillaceae_I > Sutcliffiella_A. Next base: position 186,254 of record NZ_JAAZWB010000084.1, read on the forward strand.
GACGAATCAAAATAGTACAGACATCGTTCTATCAAATCATGGAGAACATAGAATCCAGGTAGAAGTTCAGGATAATGTAGGTAATATAGGTGCCGCTACATCTAACATGTTTAAGTTTAATAATCCTCCAACTGCTGATTTTGTATGGAGTCCTACAAATGTTTATAACAATACAAATGTACAATTTGAGAACAAATCAACAGATCCAGAGGGGGACATTTTAACTAATCAATGGTCCTATCAGGAACCTAATTCCACTTCGTGGGTGAATTTTTCCACTTTAGAAGACCCTTCAAGGACTTTTAACAAAAAGGGAGCATGGAAAGTTCGCCTAACTGTTAATGACGGAGAATTTTCTGATACTGTTACTAAAAACTTAATCGTTCAAAATAGAGCTCCAGTAGCTAACTTTACCTATAGTCCAACTACCATCTATAACAATACGAATATTACATTTACAAATTCTAGTACAGACGCTGATTTGGATACATTATCATATCAGTGGTCATATCAAGAACCTCAGTCTTCATCTTGGGTCGATTTCTCTACCGCGGTAAACCCTACTAGAATATTAAATACACAGGGTGAATGGAAAATCAGACTGACTGCTTTCGACGGTTTAGTGAGTCACTCTGCTACCAAGACTATTACCGTTAGAAACAGAGACCCTAAAGGTGGATTTAATTTTGATAAACCTGATTACTTGACGACTGATACAATCAAAATTACTTCCACTGCAAGTGATCCAGATGGTGATCGCTTGATACATTTATATGAAATAACATCACCAAACAATCAAAAATTAACCTTTAATACAGAAAATCCAACTGTTACTAACTTAATAAGAGGGACTTATACAGTTAAACAAACGGTAACTGATCCTTTTGGCGGTAGCGTGACAGTAACAAAGAGTGTAGTGGTAAATGAAATAAACCTTAAAGCTACATCTATAGAGATTGTAGATGAGAGCAATAAACATGTATCTCACTTAGTAGTTGGTAGAAATTACAAAGCTAAAGTCATATATAGCAACACAGGAAACCTAGATATTTCAAAGCATAAGATTGGCTTATATGAGGAAAACACTCGTTTAACTGACTTAACTGTTAATACTATATCAAAGGCTTCAAGTTCAACAATTTATTTAACATTTACAGCAAGAAATCCAGGTCAGAAAACGTTTAGAGCTTTTGTTGACTACCCAGATGAAATTCTTGAATCAATTGAAACTGATAATGAGGCGCATGTTTCACGGTTTGTAAACACGGAGCCGGTTGGCGGAATTGAACCGGATAAAGAAGAATATTGGATAGAAGATAATATATGTTTAAGAAGTACAGCTTATGATCCAGATAACCATAGGATTACTATTCACTATAAAATAATACTACCAAGCGGAAAAGTGATAGAAAGCACTGAACCTAATTTCTGCTGGAAAGTTGAGGAACATGGCAATATTATCGTTGAGCAAACGGTAACAGATGAGTATGGTGAGAAAGACACCACTCAAACAATTATTGTCGTTAAAGACCTTTTTATAAAAGGAAAAGTTGACCATACAGATGATTGGTTAAAAATTCATGAAGGTCATGGCCATCCGGCTCACTTTTTCTATTCAGGAGAAACAATTATTCTTACTGGAAATACACCTGATGCTCCTTCAAATTATGTAAAAGCAACATTGATTACTGAAGATGTAAATGGCAGAGTAATAGAAGAAACTGTAATGTTAAATCCACAGTCATTAGAAATTCATATCAATGATTTCTTTAAGGAGCTGTACATGAATCCTGAATATGCTATGAAAAAAGGGCCATTAATGGTTAACTTTGAAGTAGAATTCTATAATGGAGCAGTAAGAAATGATATAGTATGGATTGAAATTTTAGGTTCAAGCTATAACGCTTTTGACTTGCATCAATCATACTAATACGACTTAAAAACCTCTCTTTGCTTCGGCAGGAGAGGTTTTTATTTTATAGGTAGAAAGCACTTAATTATTGTAGTTTTAGTAAACTGTAGGTGTTATAATAATTTTGATATTATTCCAAAAAAAGGAGGAAATTATCAAGTTTACGCTGATAAATAGGTCAATTGATATTATAAGATTATATAAATATGTAATATAATATTTGAATCCACCACTTTTCTATATTTATTCATTTATTCTTAAAATAAGGATTATTTTAAATAAGTGAGGGTATATTAATGAAAAGTAAAAATAAATGTATTAGAGAAGGTTGTTTTATGATTATGAAAGCGGATCGAAAGTTTCACTTAAGAAAACGAATCATTATTCTTAAAGAGGAAGATATTGTTGTCGAGTTACTAACCCTGTTGAAAAGTGGAGTATGGGAAACGGATCATGACTTTAAAGAAACAGTTGAAACTATTCTTACCGCATCAAGGGAACGAGTTATTTCAGAATTATCACCTTTAGAAAAAAAACGGGTAACCCTAGTGAATAATATTGAGGAAATTGAATTAAATACTTTACAATATAATTATATTGTTAACACATATACTGAAGATACATTTAAAGAATTATTAGATATTGAGTTTAGCACTAAAACTTTAAAATTAAACTAAAGGACACTTGCTTTCTTCATTAGGAAGCAATGTCTTTTTTATTTAGTACTTTTTTTGTATGGTATAAATAAGGTATAATAAATTTATTAAGATTTCTTTATTTTTCATTTTTCAAAGCGTCAGCAATCAGCTTGACAGCGGATATATAAGAGTTGATTGGCCTCTGGGTCAAGGTTTAACGAATGAAACCATTCGTCGTTTATAAAACCTTGTTCCAGGGGTCTTTTTGCGTTTTGGCAAAAATCTTAATAATAAACTTTTAGAAAGGGTGTTTTTTGTATGAAAGATTGTAGTAACTATGGTGAAAAGAAAGGATTAGGTATGTTCAAGTTGACATGTTTTTCACCTGTACCTGCTAAGGAGATTGGAAATTTATTAAAGGGTTTTAGATTCAAACATATTGCTAATGAATTTGTTTGGGAAGTAGATGGGCATTGTTTTCGGATTGTACCGTTCGGTACTCAAGGTAATTCCCAAACGCAATATGGTTACCGTGTGTATTTTAATGGTTCCATTGATGGAGGTTTATACCTGTTCGAATTATCCATGGGCTGCCTTAACCCAACAATCAATGCTGTCGAATATGACCTTATATTCAAAGGTAAAAAACAAGAAGATTGGATTAAGGACCTATTAAAAAGACCTTCCTATACACCTCAACAAGTGAGAGGGATCTTCTCTAAGGGGAATGTGAATGTTATTTGTTTGCCTAACCAAATTGTAAATTTACAGATTAGGAAAAAGCATTCAAAAGCATTTAAACTAATTGAGTTACTAAAGGAAGTTGAGAATATTAAAGAGGAATTAAAGCCCGTAAAATACGATTTATTTTCTGCTTATGAGGAGGTTGTGGCTATATGAAATATGAATTTCATACTTCAAAGTCCTGTTTCTTAGTGGATAGTAGTCGTCTATTTAAAGATGGTGAACTTATTGCAGAAGGGACTATTTTTCCTTTTCAAATCTTACTTGGTATGCCGGCTATTCTTATTGTAACGCATTCTGAGTATTGTCCACCTCAGTTTCTAAAAACTGAGACTATCACTTCTGTTTTAGCAGCAAATGAATACTTAGATGGAGAGCCTGCTAAGAAACATTTATTTGAGATCTCATACAGATTTAAAGCGGATCAACATGAACAAGTGTTGCACTTCCTAATACCTGGAGTGGATTCGGAACATGCAAGAAGCATATTCACTCATTTTCTTCCTGAAACTGTTGTAGAAAAAATTACTCAACAAACAGGGAAATCAGTCGCATGAAATCCACAAGAAGAGAAGGTGAGAGAGGTTGATGAAAGATATCTCTAAAATCTATAAAAAACTTATCACAACTGACGACGAGTACAAGAAATTTGTCATAGTAGATAATCTAGATCCTCGCACCGCTAAGATGGTATTAATGAACTTAGTGCTAAATAAGAAATAACAGGGAGAATACGCATGTTTCAAGAAAAGCAGCGGTGTCTTTATAAAGGCTACCTTATTAATAAAAGTGGTTATGTAAAAGAAACCGTTACATTTCCTATTGAAGAGTTTGAGAGTTTCATTAGAACAAATAAAAGTGTTGCCAGGCTTATTGTCTGTGATATGCAAGGAAAATTAATTAAAGACACAGCAACAAGTGTAGCAGGTTAAAACTTCATAAACCCTTTCTAGTAGGGAGTACCTAATTCCGCTCCCAAATATACTAGATAATAGGGAGCTATGGAGGTATTGAGATGGAGAAAAGTTGTGATAACTGCAAGTTCAATATGCAGCAAACTCACTTTGATATAAAACTATGCAAAAAATGTTCAAGAACTAATAGAGCTTTCTTTGAGCCCATTCAAGAGGAAGAAGTAATACTATCAGCAGCTGACATAATGGAAGGTTTTTTAAGGGATGGCGCATATTTAGCGATGAAGCAACATAAGAGTCAACTTGAAGCCCTTAAAAGCGAAGTTCATTATCGCTTAAAGGATAGTGAAGTAAGAAGGCATGAATATGAAAAGCATAATGTAGTTGCTAAGTTTATTCGTAAACCTATTACTAAAGTGGACAGTCCTGGTTTAATTGAAAATCTTTTCTGTTTTTTACATGACCAGATTGTTTGTAGTGTTATTAAATTAGATACTACCTTAATTAAAAAGGAGCTTCCAGAGGAGCTAGTGGCGCTTAAGGAGTTTGAACTTCCATCTTCCTACTATGTAAAGCCTAGCTTTAACAAGAATGGAAAAGAGTTGCTGGCTGTAGAAGATACTTATTCATTTGGCGAAATGTCGCTTGACCACCTGGTAAAACGGTTTGTGCCGCTCCAAGAAAGAGTGAAGGCGCAAGAAGAAGAGTACGAATCAATAAAAAAGAAAATGATAGCATGCGAAAAGCTGAAGGAGAGCAAAAAATTGCCCCACGAGTTCGGCTCAGTTTCGTTAGTTGCCAATCGTCCCACCTTTGACATAGAAAAGATCCTAAGAGTGTACGGGGAGGAGTTCTTGGTCAACTATGCTGTGCCGGAGACTGCTGCGTTACAGTCGCTAATAGAGAATCGTATTCTACCCCAATCAGAGGTAGAGCGTTTTAAACAAATAATTGATTACAGATTAGACTTTGTGATGATGAATCTTGAAGTGGAGAGAAGGATTACTTCTCAATTCCAACGGATGTCCATTCAAAAATCATTAAGTTTATTCGCGTAATAAGAGAAGAGAGACTTTTCCTAGTGATAGGAGGAGTCTTTTTTATTATCGGGAGGAATGGATCATGTCTAATTTTTATAAACCATTTAAGGACATAAAAGAAGAAATGAAAGAGCTCTATTTAAGAGACGAAAAAGAGATTGTATTGGCTACAAGTTTTGGAAAGGACTCTACGTTGGTATTGCTGTTGTTTTGGGAAATGTTACTTTCTATCCCACCTACAGATAGACATAAAACCATCCATGTTGTCACTTCCAATACGGAGGTTGAAACACCAGATATGCACCATTATCTAGTAAAATCTATTGAAGAATTAAATAAGGCAGCTACTGTCCAAGATTTACCTATTGTTGGGCATATTGCTGTACCCTCTTTAAAAGATAATTATTGGATGAATGTACTTGGTAAAGGGAATCCACCAGTTTCTCCCAATAGCAGATTCCGGTGGTGCAGTAGCAAACTAAAGATAAATGCAGTAGATCGCCTCATGAAAGATATCATTGCAAGTGGGATTGTATCAATAGGAGAAGAATATGATGTGATCCTGGGGATGGGAGTTAGAATGCAAGAGTCTATTTCAAGGAATGCGTCGATAAAAAAGAATCAATTAAATGGCGACGAAGGAAAGTTTGCTAAACATAGCACGTATAAAAATGTACTAGTTTATCACCCTATTAAACATATATCTGGAGATCAGTTATGGGGATATTTTGATGATTATGATTGTTTTCCTTGGGGGACAAGCGTTAATCAATTAAGAAATTTCTATCCAGAAGATATTTTTGAGTGTTCTCTAAAAACAGACGGGCAAGGAAATAGCTGCGGAAATGGGAGGAACGGATGTTGGACGTGCACCGCTATTTCTGAGGATAAAATGCTTAAAAACTTAGTTCAAAAAGACACCAAGCTAGAGCCTCTCCTTGAATATAAGAACATTTTAGCACAGATTCGGAATGATGCAAGGTACCGAATGCCAATTAAAAGAGTGGAACTCAAAAGAACAAACAAGCGCATGGAACATATAAACAATGCGGGTAATCAATTAGATTTATTGGGAGATGGATTTCTTAAGGATAATGAAGAATCAGTTCTTGAGCGAATTCGCTTAACAGAATATGAAAACTTCCACCGAGCGGAAGATACCGAGTATAATCCAGGCTCTTTAACCATTGAAGCGCGGGTTTTGCTATTGAGAAAGCTATTATTCATTCAGAGGCAATTGCAAACCAATCTTATTCCTCCCAACATAGTACATGCTATTGAGAGTGTATGGAAGGAAGAGGGTTATACCGTTTCGGATATTTCTCCTCTAGATTGGCAATACGAGGGCCCGGTTGTATACGATAAAGATGGAGATTTAAAAGAAGAGGAGACTTTAAGCCCTTATCCTCAATTTTGGGTACATCAGGATTTTGAACTTGGCCGAGATGAATTGGTTAAGCACATTGAACAGCGTGTAAAACAAACTGGAAAGTCTTACTTCTACTATTCCGATCATCATGATATAGGGGAGGAGGAACAATACGCCTGGAACGTGGCTTATTTCCTTGTTTGTGAGGAAGGGGTACATTCATATGAGGAAGCGGTAAATGCTATCTCAAATTGGCTGTATGAGCCTCCTAAGAGCGAGAGGATGGACTGGGAAGCTTTTGCTAAAAGATATATAGATGCTGGAAGAGAGTTGCTAAAAGAACGCACTAAAAATTTAGAAGAATTAACACAAATTAATAAAGTGTTGATTACTTTAGGAAAAGAACCTTTTCCTATCGAGAAAGAAGAAACGATGTATCAACTAGACTTATTTCAAGTTTCCTAGCAAAAATGAAAGCGCGTGTTTAAGGTTTAAAATTAATGAAAACAATTATAAAAATAGCAAACTCCCTGCAGTATTAAATGGCGCAGGGAGTTTTTTCGTATGTTAATGAGTAGAAATTTATTTCTTCAATATCGGTAACTATGAATACCAGCTGCTGTTCATCTTTAGTGCTCAATCTACCAACCCAAATAGTGAACTCCAATTGATTATAACTTATCTTTTCTACTCATTGATCTATTGCTTCTTGAGCTGAAGAATAGGTATCATAAGGCCAATCAGTCCCATTAATAGAAAATGTCCATAAGTTCTCCATCTTGTTCCCCCCTATTATAGTCCAACCCTCATTCTTCTTAACTTATATTCATTAAATTAATTTTTATGAGTGGAAAGTGGAAAAATATCTAGATATTAAATGAAAATAAATGATTGAGATTATCATCTGTTTTTGAAATAATTGGTATTAAACAATCGGGCAGCATTCCTGTTATGAAGAAAAATGGGGTTTGAACTAAAAAATAACCTCTTGGTATGATATGAGTGTCCTGAGCTGGCCAGCAAAATGGACAAAATCATATATACCAGGAGGCCTTCAAGATGAATTATAACCAAAATGAAAAGATTGCTCAAATCACTTCTCAAACACTAATTATAGGTGTAGATATTGCGAAGTTCAAGCATGTCGCGCGTGCTCAAGACTTCAGAGGCTTGGAGTTTGGAGCTCCTTGTCACTTTGAAAATACACATGCTCATTTCGATCTGTTCCTTAGCTGGATTAACCAGCTGATGAAGCAAAATGAGATGGACAATGTGATTATTGGAATGGAACCGACAGGTCACTACTGGCTTAATCTTGCTCATTTCTTAAAGGAAAAAGATATTAAGTTCGTCGTGGTGAACCCAATGCATGTCAAGAAGTCCAAGGAATTGGATGACAACTCACCAACCAAAAATGATGTGAAAGATGCCAAAGTGATTGCACAGTTAGTCAAGGACGGAAGATACGCTGAACCACAAATTCCTCAAGGAGTTTATGCAGAACTTCGTGTGGCTAGAAAAATACGCGACCTTTTGTCTGTTGACTTACAGATGCTTCAAGGGCAGATTCACAACTGGCTGGATCGCTATTTCCCTGAATTCTTAACTATTTTTAAGGATTGGGAAGGGAAAGCAGCACTACAATTATTAAAGCTCAATGTATTACCACATGAGCTCGAACATATCTCGGATCAAGAGATCCTAATTCACCTCAGAAAGGCAGTAAAACGTGCGGTTGGACTCCGTAAAATTCATGAACTTAAACGAGCAGCCAATGACTCTATTGGCATTCGTGAAGGTTCAAAAATGGCTAAATTAGAGCTCCGCACCTTACTAGAAAAGTATGAATTGATAATCGAAAGGTTCGAAGAGTTAGATTCTGATATTGAAGAGCTTCTCGAACATATTCCTGGAGTTCCACAGATGTTAGCCATTACTGGAATTGGCAAGGAGACAGTGGCAGGTTTTTATGCGGAAGTAGGAGACCTAAGGAACTACTCTCACCCTCGCCAAATCATTAAATTGGCCGGACTAAGCTTGAAAGAAAACACCTCAGGGAAACATAAAGGACTAACGAAAATCACGAAACGAGGCAGGAAAGCACTCAGAGCTCTCCTCTTCCGAGTAGCTATGCCGTTAGTTGCCAAGAATGCAGCTTTTAAGGCTCTACATCACTACTATACAACTCGAAAGAGTAATCCTTTGAAGAAGATGCAGTCCATGATTGCCATATGTAACAAGCTAATACGTATCTTATTTGCGATTGGCACAAAGCAATGTGAATTTAGTGAAGAAAGAATGTTGAAAGACATTCCCCATCTGGCTTCATTACAGGCCGTAGCTTAAGTTTCATCGTTTTTTTAAGTATTTTTCTAAGAAGTATAGTCATAGACATTTGAAGCACGGATTAGTCAGTAAAACAATTAAAGTGCGGGCATAGACCCTGTCGGGCAGCATGACTGACATCCACCTCATGGAAAGGTTGGACGAAGGAATTTTAGAGCATAGACTCTGTGAGAAATGGGAGGGTTGACCTCCGTGAGATATGTGGAGATCCACCAGTGCGACCATACTTTAACTAGTTATCCACTTTTTGGATTGAAGTGGCTGAAAGGTTAGCTTTCTTTTTCTCTTTATGCCCAAAATCATCCTTATTTTCAACATCTAACCACACTTCAAATGTTATGAAAAATTAAACCTTATAGAAATATTGAGAATAAGCGAGAAAACAAGAGTTATCTCTTTCTTTATAGAGGGAGAAGAGTTGTACAAGAGGGTTTAATATTATGTAAGACGTATTTATAAAAAGGAGAGTCGAGTTTATGAATAAAAAGGGTTGGAATATTTTAATTTGCATCAGTTTAATAGTAACTTTATCATTTGTTTTTTATCAACAAACTCATATATCAATATGGGGATTTAAAATTGCCAAAAAAGACATTAAAGAGGTAATCGTTCAAACTGAAAATACATCTTATTTGATTACCCATAAAGAGACTGTGTTAGCGATTGCGAAGGAAATTTCAACAATGAAAAAACACTCAAAAGTGGAGGTTTCTGACTCCTATTCTATAAACACTTCTGGTGATTACACAAAAATTCTTATCCGCACAAAAGATAACACTACTTATGGTGGGAATCTATTTATGATGGGAGAAAACATTGTCCAAGGTAGCAATGGTTATTACTGGAGTTTTGATTATCAAATGTTAGAAAATGAATTAAACTTTTCTATGAATACTGCTTCTTTATTAAACTAAATGGGGCTTTTGTTTAACAAGGATGAGGTAAATATTGCAACTTCCTAATAAGGTTAGTGGGAGGATTAAATGGACATTACAGTTGAAAAATTAAGACTTGAAGATGCAGAAGCAGTGATTGACTTTGAAAAAGAAAATAGAGCATATTTTGAAAAGATGGTACCAAGTAGGGGGGATGACTACTATTACTTTGACAACTTCATTACACGCCACCATCAGTTATTAAATGAACAGAGTCAAGGATTATCTTACTTTTACTTGATAAGAAAAACGAATGGTGAAATCTTAGGGAGGATCAATTTTGTAGACATAGACAAAACCCAAAACTCAGGTCACATAGGCTATAGAGTGGGTGAAAAACATACTGGGCATGGGATAGCATATAGAGCTTTACATACCTTAATGGATAAATTAAGTACGGATGGTTTTAAAAAAATCTTTGCTAAAACCACAAATAATAACATTGCTTCACAAAAAGTCTTGGAAAAAAATGGCTTTAAGAAGATAGAAGAAAGTGCCGAAGAATTTGTAATGAATGGAGAAAAATTGAGATTTGTAAATTATATATGGGCTATTTAACGACTTTATAGATTAAGCTCGCTAAACTATCTCAGTACTAAGTCTTCAAGAATATAGGAGCGATTGTTGTGAAATAAAACAAAGTAAAAAAGGCTTAGGAAAGAAAATCTCTTTGAGCCTTTTTTATGTCAAAAATGTCGTGATTTTCATTGTGATTTGCTGTTTGCACCCCACAAGTAAACTCGTTAACATAAACATTAAGATTTTTTAATTTTCTAGCTGGTGATTGGAGCACGGGGCGGAGACTCCTGAGGGAGGTAGCGGTAGGTTGAGACCCCGCAACGAAGTGAGGAGGCTCAAGCACCGCCCCTAGGAAAGCGAAGCCCCGTGCGGAAATCACCAGCGGTGTTCAACGTGCTTCTTAATTATTTCGCGCAAAAAGGTTGTAACCTTAATACAAAACGTATTAAAATGTAGGTATAAAAAATGTAAGCGTTATACCTAAACTCGATTACCATATGAATTGAGGTTAATAATATGACATTCCAAAACCAAACCATACTCCCTGCTGTAAAAAACGGCAAAACACTAGAAAGATTTTTACAAAGCAACTACGAATATGGTGTAATACTAGACAGTCAACTCTCACAAATACCAAATTATATAAAAGCAGCTAAAAAAGAAAAGAAAAAGCTATTTGTCCATGTAGACCTTATCCAAGGAATAAAAAATGATGAACATGCGGCAGAATTTCTATGTCAAACCTTAAAACCGGCAGGACTCGTCTCCACGAGAGCGGCAGTGATTGCAAAAGCCAAACAAAGGGGTATCTACGCTATACAGCGTCTCTTTTTACTAGATTCCAATGCAGTGGAAAAAAGTTATCAGGTAATTGAAAAGGTCCAGCCCGATTTTATAGAAGTATTACCCGGGGTTGTCCCTCATATGATTAGGGAAGTAAAAGAAAAAACAGGCATTCCTGTATTTGCAGGAGGTTTGATACGTTCCGTGGAAGATGTGGATCGTGCCATTGAAGCAGGGGCGACAGCAGTTACCACATCCAAACAGGATCTTTGGGAGCATTATTCAAAATAGATGTTAGGGAGAGTGCTAGAAATGGAAACATATATATTATCATTAGACCAGGGAACAACAAGTTCACGAGCGATTCTTTTTAATAAGAGTGGGGAGCCGGTATATACGGCCCAAAAAGAATTTCAACAGTACTTTCCAAAGTCAGGCTGGGTGGAGCATAATGCGAACGAAATATGGAGCTCCATCTTGTCTGTAATTGCATCTTGCTTGTCTGAGTCCGGGGTAAAGCCTAACCAGATAGCTGGTATTGGTATCACCAATCAACGTGAAACGACTGTTGTGTGGGATAAAGAGACGGGACAACCGATACATGATGCGATTGTTTGGCAGTCCAGACAGACGTCAGCTATTTGTGACCAACTTAAAGAAGATGGCCACGAACAGACCTTTAGAGAAAAAACAGGTTTATTAATTGATGCCTATTTTTCCGGGACAAAAGTGAAGTGGCTGCTCGATCATGTAGACGGGGCCAGAGAACGTGCGGAAAAAGGTGAGTTGCTTTTTGGAACTATTGATACGTGGTTGATCTGGAAGCTTTCAGGTGGAAAGGCACATGTGACGGATTATTCCAATGCTTCAAGGACTCTTCTTTACAATATCCATGAATTAAAATGGGATCAAGAATTACTGGATATTCTCGATGTCCCTGCAAGTATGCTTCCGGAAGTGAAGCCATCATCGGAAATTTACGCACATACTGTGGACTATCATTTCTTTGGTCAGGAAATTCCGATTGCAGGTGCGGCAGGCGATCAGCAAGCTGCGCTATTTGGACAGGCGTGCTATGAAGAGGGGATGGCAAAGAACACTTACGGTACAGGATGTTTTATGCTCATGAATACAGGGGAAAATCCGATTAAATCAGAGAGTGGACTTCTTACAACTATCGCGTGGGGTATTGATGGGAAAGTAACTTACGCATTGGAAGGCAGTATTTTTGTAGCAGGTTCCGCTATTCAGTGGCTACGTGATGGACTCCGCATGATCAAGGATGCAAGTCAAAGTGAAGAATATGCCACAAAAGTAGACTCTACAGAAGGTGTGTATGTAGTGCCGGCATTTGTCGGACTAGGCACTCCTTATTGGGATAGCGATGTTCGCGGAGCGGCATTTGGTTTGACGAGGGGAACATCTAAAGAACATTTTATTCGTGCCACGTTAGAATCATTGGCTTATCAGACGAAAGATGTTTTGACAGCGATGGAGCATGATTCAGGTATTTCTTTAAAAACATTGCGTGTAGATGGAGGAGCAGTGAAGAATAATTTCTTAATGCAATTCCAAAGTGATATGCTTCGGGTTGGAGTGGAGCGACCATCTGTCAATGAAACGACGGCACTTGGAGCAGCGTATTTGGCTGGATTGGCTGTTGGCTATTGGAAAAATAAAGAGGAAATCGCTTCACAGTGGCAGGTTGAAACAACCTTTGAGGTAGAGATGGACAAACAAGTACAAGAAGAATTGTACAGTGGTTGGAAAAAAGCAGTAAATGCAACTATTGCTTTCAAGTAAGCGTTGCATATGATATACTAAATATAAGTTAATATTTCGGTTGGAGATTAGGAGAGACCACAGAACGTATTCAGAGCAAAAGCTTTGTCTATGTTTTCTGTGGTCTCTTTTTGTATATATACCCACTAAGAGGATGGAGGCAAATAAAATGAAAAAATTAAATTTTGCGAGCTTTAACAGAAGCCTTATTTTAGAAAAAATGACAAAAGAGACTTATGATGTATTAGTAATCGGTGGTGGTATAACAGGCAGTGGAATCGCCCTGGATGCTGCAACACGTGGACTTAAAACGGCTGTTGTTGAAATGCAGGACTTTGCTGCCGGTACATCCAGCCGTTCCACTAAGCTTGTTCACGGCGGACTTCGATACTTAAAACAATTAGAAGTGAAGATGGTGGCAGAAGTAGGGAAGGAACGTGCCGTCGTGTACGAAAATGGCCCGCATGTAACGACCCCTGAATGGATGCTGTTGCCGATCCAACAAGGAGGAACATTTGGAAAGTTCTCTACTTCCTTAGGTTTAAGGGTGTATGACTTCTTGGCAAATGTAAAAAAATCAGAACGCCGCAAAATGTTGAATCCACAAGAAACGTTAAAACGTGAGCCCCTTTTAAACAGCAACGGCTTAAAAGGTGGAGGCGTATATGTGGAATACCGCACGGATGACGCACGCCTTACCATTGAAGTAATGAAAGAAGCGGTCAAAAGAGGAGCAGAAGCAGTTAACTATGCAAAAGTGGAAGAACTCCTTTATGAAAACGGCAAAGTAGTAGGAGCAAAAGTGGTCGATCAATTATCAAACAAGGCTTATACTATCCACGCTAAAAAAATCGTAAATGCTGCAGGTCCGTGGGTAGATACACTGCGTGAGATGGACGGTTCGAAAAAAGGAAAGCATCTGCAACTGACAAAAGGGATTCATTTAGTATTTGACCAAAAGAAATTCCCGTTAAAACAGGCGATCTATTTTGACACACAAGACAAGAGAATGATTTTTGCCATTCCTCGTGATGGGAAAACATATGTTGGAACAACGGATACGGTTTACAAAGAAGACATGGTCCATCCACGAATGACCAAAGGGGATAAAACATATGTACTGGAAGCGATTGCTTACATGTTTCCTTCCTTGAAGCTGAAGGAGTCTGACATTGAATCCAGTTGGACTGGATTACGCCCGTTAATTCATGAAGAAGGGAAATCAGCTTCTGAAATTTCCAGAAAAGACGAAGTGTGGATCTCAGACTCCGGATTAATTACCATTGCAGGTGGCAAGCTGACAGGCTATCGAAAAATGGCTGAAATGGTTGTGGATCTAATTAATAAACAGTTTGTAAAAGAAACAGGTAAAAACTACGGTAAATCCAAAACAAAGAATATGCCAATTTCAGGCGGAGATGTCGGAGGTTCTCATAACTTCCCTTCCTATATGAAAAAGAAAGTGAAAGAAGGAATGAAGTTAGGGTTCACAGAAGAAACAGCAACGAAGCTTTCTTCCATGTATGGTTCTAATGTGGATAAACTTTATGCCATTGTTGCAACAGATGCGGGCCAAGCAAAAAAAGCAGGTTTGCCATTAGATGTGTATGCACAGGTTGTATATGCATTAAAAGAAGAAATGACGGCAACTCCTGCTGACTTTTTCATCCGCAGAACGGGCGCATTGTTTTTCGACATTGCCTGGGTGGAGAATTGGAAAACAAAAGTATTGGATTTAATGGGCAAGGAATTAGTTTGGAGCAGAGAGCAAAAAGAGCAACATCGAATCTTGTTAGAGCGTCATTTACATGATGCAGTAAGAGCGGTGGACGAAGAACAGGGTTTTGAACAAAAGGCTTCAAATAAAATCAGTTAAGTTTTTCTTTAACAAGGAATTGCATAGGGCAATTCCTTGTTTTTTAGTATAATAATGAGTGAAATGTTTCACGAACGCGTAATTTGTCATAATTCGACGTATTTTTTTTGCAGGAAGCATTAGTAGGTAAGTAGAAGTTATACTATATCCTGATAAACGCAAGGAGGAAAAGACAGATGAAATGGATGGAAAAATTTGACCTATGGGAGTCACACACGAATCTTGATGAAGAAATGGTGAAGCTGATTCAAGAAATGAAGCACGACGAGAAGGCGAAAGAAGAAAGCTTTTATAAAGAATTAGAATTTGGTACTGGTGGAATGCGCGGGGAAATTGGCGCAGGAACAAACCGTATGAATATATATACTGTACGAAAAGCGTCTGAAGGATTGGCACGATACATAGAATCATTCGGTGAGGAAGCGAAAAAAGGCGGAGTGGCGATTGCTTATGATTGCCGCCATAAATCTCCAGAGTTCGCAATGGAAGCAGCTAAAACACTTGCGAGCCACGGTATTCAAACATATGTGTTTGAAAGCCTGCGTCCGACGCCGGTGCTTTCTTTTGCCGTTCGATATTTAGGAGCGTTCTCTGGAATCGTCATTACGGCTAGTCATAACCCACCAGAATATAACGGCTATAAAGTATATGGTCCAGACGGGGGACAATTGCCGTTGTTTGAAGCGGATCAGGTTATCTCTAAAGTGAAAGAAGTGGAGAATGAGCTTGAAATACAGGTTGCTTCAGAAGAAGAGCTGAAGAATAATGGCCTGATTAAAATCATTGGAGAAGAGTTAGACAAGGAGTACTTAAAACAGCTTACTACCATTAGTGTACACCCTGAGTTAGGGGATGAGATGGGCGAGGATGTAAAGGTGGTATTTACTCCATTACATGGGACAGCTAACCTACCAGTACGCGAAGGTCTAAATGCCCTTGGATATAAAAATGTGAAAGTAGTGGCAGAGCAGGAACAGCCAGATCCTAACTTCTCTACTGTTTCCTCTCCAAACCCGGAGGAGCATGCTGCATTTGAATTGGCGATTCGTGATGGCAAGGCAATGGATGCCGATATTCTAATAGCAACAGATCCAGATGCAGACCGTCTTGGAGTAGCAGTCAAAGATGCTGACGGGGATTATGTAGTGTTGACTGGTAACCAAACAGGTGCTCTTTTCCTACATTATTTATTGTCTGAGAAGAAGGCAACAGGTACCCTTCCTGGGAATGGTGTCATGCTGAAAACGATTGTAACTTCAGAGTTTGGCCGCGTCATTGCCGATAGTTATGGTGTGGAAACTGTAGACACGCTAACAGGATTTAAGTTTATCGGAGAGAAAATCAAGCAGTATGAAGAGAGTGGAGAATATACCTTCTTATTCGGTTACGAAGAGAGCTATGGTTCCTTGATTGCTGATTTTGCCCGCGATAAAGATGCCGTTCAAGCATGCATCATGGCAGTGGAAATATGCGCATTCTACAAGAGACTTGGCAAGACGATGTATGAAGGGTTAATGGAATTGTATGAAGAGTACGGTTACTACTTAGAAGGCATGAAGTCCCTCACATTAAAAGGAAAAGAAGGAGCAGAGCAGATTGCTAATCTCCTAACAGCATTCCGTAATACCCCTCCTGCTGATTTAGCTGGATATGCGGTTACAGCTATAGAGGACTACTCCACACAGGAAAGATTGGTTGTAGAAACAAAAGCTGTGGAAAAAATGGAACTTCCAAAATCCAACGTACTGAAGTATTTCTTAGAAGACGGTACCTGGGTATGTGTAAGGCCTTCAGGGACAGAGCCGAAGATTAAGTTCTACTTTGGTACTCAATCCGACTC
Organism: Bacillus sp. RO1; assembly: GCF_012524115.1. GTDB lineage: Bacteria > Bacillota > Bacilli > Bacillales > Bacillaceae_I > Sutcliffiella_A. The sequence continues at coordinate 202,952 of NZ_JAAZWB010000084.1, forward strand.
AATGGAAGCCAGCAAGGAGAAGTTGGATACCATCTCCTCTTCGCTGATGGAGAAGGTGGATCAGTTTTTGAAAGGCATGAACTCTGAAGGAAAAGCTTAAAAATTGTTGTAAGATGGGAAGGCGAGGTTGGTCGCTTTCCCTTTTTTATTGGAGACGAATTATAAGGTGGGATTTTAGGGGGATAAGGTAGTTTGGCACGAACTCTAACTGAGAAGAGAAAATTACATCCTAAAACGAATCATTAGGTGCTGTTGTAAGTAGAGTATCATGTTTGAAATGGTTTTATGTTGAGATTCAACACATCTACGACCAAAGTCGTAAAAAAACTCCAGACTTTATGCGAAAGCCGAAAGGGATTCCCGTTGTTACAATAGAAAGATAAAAGGTGGCGTCAACCATCATATGACAGGGGGACATGAAACATGGTCCAGGAAAATCAAAGAATTCAAGAACTGCGCGCGTTAAAAATCATTGCCGAATCACTTAATCAAGCAAATGATTTACCGACAATGTTAGAAAGTGTGTTAATAGAACTATTACAGGTGACAAGCCTCGAAACAGGCTGGATTTTTCTTATAGATGAAAAAGGAAATTACGAATTGGCCGCAGAGCACCTATTACCAGAAGCACTCAAAAGCAAAAATAAAAAACCAATGTGCGAGGGCGGGTGTTGGTGTCTTGATCGCTATCAGGACGGTCGTCTGAAGCGCGCATCCAATATCATTGCCTGTAAAAGGCTAGAGGATGCAGTAAAGTTTGAATGGGGGGAGACAAATGATATTACACACCATGCTACAGTCCCATTACGTGCAGGAGAGGAGAAGTTTGGTCTTCTGAATGTAGCTTCTCCTTCCAAAACACATTTTACCGATACAGAACTAGAGCTTTTAGAGTCTGTTGCCTATCAAATCGGAACTGCAATCAAACGTATTAGGCTTTCTGAAAGCGAGCAGCATCTTTCCATTTTGGCAGAAAGAAATCGCTTAGCCAGGGATTTGCATGATTCGGTCAACCAACTTCTTTTCTCTCTTATGCTAACGGCAAGAGGGACAAAAGAGCTGACAAAAGACGCTCAAATCCTAGAAATGCTAACGTATATGCAAGAACTTTCCCAGGAAGCTTTAAGTGAAATGAGAGCGCTCATTTGGCAATTGAGGCCAGAAGGTTTGGAAAATGGGGTAGTGAGTGCACTGCTCAATTATGGCAAAGTGCTTGGTTTAAGCATACATTCCGAGGTGAAAGGTGTCATTGATTTGCCAAATCATATGGAAGAATGCTTATGGAGGATAGGACAAGAAGCGCTAAACAATTGTAAAAAGCATGCAGGAAAAAAAGAAGCGTGCTTGTTAATTGAAGTGAAAAATAATAAAGTTTCCATGGAGATAAAAGATACGGGGACAGGCTTTTCTTTTACACAAAGTGAAGAAATTCCTTCATTAGGATTAAAAAGCATGAAAGAGAGAACCGAGGCGCTTGGAGGGGAATTTATCCTTTTAAGCCAGTTAGGAAAAGGCACGATGGTACGTGTAGAAATGCCAGTCACAAAGGGGGAGAGTAAATGATCAGGATTGTAATTGCAGATGACCATCATGTGGTGAGAAGGGGCTTACTTTTTTTCTTGAAAACACAAAAGGATATAGAAATTGTCGGGGAGGCAAAAAACGGTAAGGAAGCAGTGGAGCTAGCTGAGGTATTGAAGCCTGATGTTATTCTAATGGATTTGGTTATGCCGGAAATGGATGGAATTGAAGCAACGAAGCAGATCATGGAAAGAAAGATACCTTCCAAGGTGTTAATTTTGACTAGTTTCGCTGACCAAGATCATGTCATTCCTGCTATTCGTGCTGGTGCGACTGGCTATCAACTGAAGGATGTAGAACCTGACCAATTAATTGAATCAATTCGAGCGGTTCATCGAGGGGAAAGTCAACTGCACCCTAAAGTCACATCACATGTCATGTCCCATTTTGCTAAAGGGTTTGAAAAAAGAAACTTACATGAAGAACTAACCAAACGAGAGCTGGAAGTATTAGCGGAGATAGCAAAAGGAAAGAGCAATAAAGAAATTGCTTCATCATTGTTTATTACCGAAAAGACGGTAAAAACCCATGTTTCCAACATATTGGCGAAGCTTGAAGTGGCAGATCGGACCCAGGCTGCATTATATGCAGTGAAACATGGCATTGCTTGATCTACGACTTTAGTTGTAGAAAAGATGATTCGTTTTTCGTAGGGAAAGTTAGCTATTTCTTCCGATTTGCCAATGTAGAATGTCTAATATACTAAATGTATAAAGACAGTTGGAGGGAGTAATTAGTTATGAAAATTTTAGCGATAAGTGGTAGTCCGAGAAAAAATGGTCGTACTGGAATAGCCGCAAGATTTCTTCAAAATAAATATGGTGTAGAAGTTATTGATTTAAGTGATGGTGACATTCCTTTATATAATGGAGAGTCTTATCAGGCGGAGTTGGAAAACGTAGCGGCCTTAAGGGCGAAGGTTAAAGAGGCAGATGGAGTTCTGCTTTTATCTCCTGAGTACCACAGTGGAATGAGTGGTGCATTGAAGAACGCGTTGGATTTCCTTGGCAGCGAGCAGTTCCATAGCAAGCCTGTTGGGTTGTTGGCAATAGCAGGTGGTGGAAAAGGCGGTATCAATGCCTTGAACAATATGCGTGTGGTTGGCCGTGGCGTCTATGCGAATGTGATTCCAAGACAATTGGTATTGGACCCGCATTGTTTTGATTATGAAAATGATTCTGTGAATGAAGAGAGTTCAGAATTGGTTGATGCACTATATAAAGAGTTAGTGATGTATGTGAAAATGCGTGAATATATGATGCAGAGTAAAGAGGCCTAATTAGTGGCCTTTTTTTATTGTTTAGGATACAAAAATATAAGAATTGTGGATAGTTTGCAAGGAAATAGGACGAGAGGGGCCTTCATGGTTGGTATGAAGACCTGAGTGGCAAGGAAATAGGACGAGAGGGGTCTTCATGGTTGGTCTGAAGACTTGAGTGGCAAGGAAATAGGACGAGAGAGGTTATCATGGTCGTCTCTTTTCATCTAGGGGAGATACTTTTTTTGTTACTTCGTCAATATTCATTAACCTCTTGGAATTCCCTACGTGTAAAGCCTCATTAGCACAAAATGATACCGAAAAATGGAAATTTTAGACAATAAAAACAGCAACCCAAGGCTCATAGCACCTCGGATCACTGTTTGTTTAAAAAGTGATTTACACCATATATCCGTGACTGATTTCATCCAATTGATCTTCTGTGCTCCTTGTTACAGCGTGATCAATATATCGAAGCAACTGATAGAGATTGTTCTCGATTTCCTTATAATCCTTAGAGAAATTGTAGGAGTGAAGGAAGTGCTCGATATTTTTGGAGAGGAAGTCATCTTTTGTCCGCACCATCAGGATAAGCAGGTTATCCCATTCAGAACGGTGCGTGTAATATAAGGCGCGGTCATAATCAACGGTGTTCATCTGGAATCCTCGCCTCCTCTTGTTAAGGAGTACTTTTATTTTGTGTTAAAAATCGATGTTTCCTCCGTTGAAAATGTTGGTCGTATCTCCAAACGAAAAGTTACACAAAATAATTGAAATGCGATTTTGAGGTGTATAAATGAAGCGATGGAAAGCGATTGTTTTACTGCTTATATTTGTGCAAATCAACCCAGTCATTTCAGATGCAGAGCAAATAGTGAATGCTCAAGAATGGTATACCTATGACAGAATGAGGGAAGATTTGAGGCTTTTGAATAGAAAGTATAACGAAGCGATGCAAATCAAGCTATTGGGAAAATCAGAGTTTGGTCAAAATATCTGGGCTGCGAAAATAGGCACAGGTAAAGAAAACATCATCATATTAGGTGGTCATCATGGAAGAGAATGGCTTACGACAAGCCTTGTCATGACAAAGCTGGAATATTACTCGGAAGCGTATAAAAAAGGTCATGATATATTTGGTTACAACCCGAAAATTTTGGATGAAGTTTCCATTTGGTTCGTCCCGATGGTCAATCCAGACGGGATACGAATTCAACAAGAAGGCATAGGTTTTCTGCCTAAACATCATCAAACTCAATTAATCCACATGAATGATAATAGTGCGGATTTTGATCGCTGGAAAGCAAATGGGATGGGAATTGATTTGAACAGGCAATACCCAGCAGGCTGGAAAAGCATTAAAGAAAAGACGTCAGTTCCATCCTACCAATATTATAAGGGGAAATACCCTCTGCAAGCTAAAGAGGTTCGAGCAGTTGTACATTTTACAAAGGAAGTAGAGCCGTTGATGGCGGTTACCTATCACTCCTCTGGGAGAGTTCTGTATTGGTACTTCAAGAATAATCAAGCAGTGGTAAAACGGGATAAGAAAATAGCAGATCAGTTATCGAAATTAACAGGGTATGAACTAGACCAACCGGAAGAGCATGCTGTTGGTGGTGGGTTTTCCGATTGGTTTGTTTCAGAATTCAGCAGGCCTTCCTTCACTCCGGAAATCTCTTATTTTGTGGAAGATACAAACCCTCCGATATCGGTTTTTCAGGAAGAATGGAACCGGAATAAAAAGGTGGGTATATACCTTGTCGCTCAAGCGAAAAATCTCTTTCTAGACCGTAATGAAATTAAAATTAATGAGGCAGAATAGTCGTATTGGTTTTTCAAAAGAAAAAAAAGGGTTTTAGTCTGTTAATTGTTTTATTCAAGAGTTGCCAAAAAAGGTTGACACCGTCCGTTTTTCCCTTGTAGAGTAGTAAATATGAAAAACAAAATCAACTCATATAACCTTCGTTAGGCGGGGCTTCATGCACCTTCATTCGACCAAAATGACAGGTGCTTTTTTAATGAGTGAAACCTGATTCCCCCTGTTGAATGAAGTGCAAGGTGTGAGACTCCAGCGGGGGAGTAACAGTATGTTGAGCCCCCTGAAGCGTTGTGAGGAGGCTCAAGCACCGTCACGCGGAAAGCGAACACCTGGAACGCAATGAAACAGGGAGTTACTGTAATATACAAATTTAAAGGTGGTGGTAACGAAAATGGATAGTAGTCCAAGTCCGAGGACGAATTTTATAAGAAGTACAGGAACATACATATCATTATTCGTTACCACCCCCATGGTAAAATAAAAATTGTGGTTCCTGGTACTCCTTAGCATGCAGGGGAGGCAAAGCTCATGGTGAAAAACATGACAGAGGATCAAATCATTCTAAACATCATCAACTTTTTAAAAGATGGAAAGCGAAAAGCTTTTCAAGATATCATCGAAGAGCTTCAACCTTATGACACAGGAGTCATTTATCAACAGCTTCCTGAAAAACATAAAGTGAGATTTTTAACATACCTTACAATCGAACAGTTAACAGCACTAATTCAAGAACTAAATCAGGAATTGCAACTGGAAGTATTACAAAAAATCGGTGTGGAAAAATCGGCAAAAGTAATGGACCGAATGGACAATGATGACTTAGCTACATTATTCGATGAAATGGATCCGGAAGTTAAGGGCCGATTTTTAGCAAAAATGAACAAAGAAGAATCCAGCGCCGTTCAGGACCTAATGAAGTATGAAGCGGAAACTGCCGGTCGATTGATGACAAACCGCTACGTGTGGATACCTCAAGAATACACAGTCCGTGAAGTGGTCGATAAACTTAAATCTTTTGCGGAACTGGCAGAGACCATCAACTACTTGTATGTAATTGATGAAGAAAAAAGGCTTGTAGGCGTTGTCTCTTACCGTGACCTTATATTGGCAGACGCGCATGAAAAGATTCAGGAAATTATGTTTTCGAGGGTAATCTCCGTTCATGTTGATACAGACCAAGAGGAAGTGGCAAATGTCATCGAGCGTTACGACTTCTTAGCGGTCCCTGTTGTGGACGATGAAAAAACATTAATTGGAATTATTACAGTTGATGATGTCATCGACGTCGTCATTCAAGAAGCAAATGAAGATATTGAAAAACTTTCTGCATCTGGTAAAGATATTGACTTCGATACACCGGCCCTAGTGGCCTCTGCAAGACGTTTGCCGTGGCTGATTTTATTATTATTTATTGGACTTATTTCAGGAAGCATCATAAGCGGGTTTGAAGATACTTTAGGTACCGTTGTGGCGCTGGCATTCTTTATGCCGATGATTGCAGGGATGACAGGTAATACAGGTACACAGTCCCTTGCAGTGATTGTTCGTGGACTCATCTCTCGTGATTTGGATAAAAAGCTGGTTACAAAAGTTGTACTCCGTGAACTTGGAGTGGGAATAACAATTGGAGTTACATGCGCTTTTTTAATTGCCATCATTGCTTTTGTATGGCGAGGCGATTTGATTTTGGGAATGGTTGTAGGGGTTTCTTTATTTTTTACTCTTATCATCGGTACACTCGCGGGTACTATCATTCCTTTAATTCTCTATAAACTGAACATTGACCCGGCCATTGCATCCGGGCCACTTATCACAACAGTGAACGATATCCTTTCATTATTAATATATTTTGGAATTGCGACAGCATTTCTATCATACTTGGCTCCATAATTCAAAAGAAAAGTCCCTCCTTATCAACAGTTCAATGTTAAAAGGAGGGTCTTTTCTTTTTTACAAATGAGACGGCTGTACTTTCTTCTTTAAAAGTCTTGTCAGCAAGAAGATATTAATAAATATGGTGTAACAACCTAAGGCCACCAAGCCAACTGTAGACAGTTCTATCATCTCTAAAATGAGACTAAGCATGGTAACTATATATAGAAATCCCAACAATTTTTGTATACTTCTGCTTTTAAAGAAAGAGGTGGCTTTTGCGCCTAATTGAGACCCAACGATCGCACCGGCAATTAAAAATAATCCTACCTTAAAATTTATTGGATTGTTTATTGCATATGTAATGAATCCTGCACTCACAATTAAAATGACTCCTGCAAGGCTTGTTGCTACAGCTTGCTTGGAAGAGAAACCGTAGTAGGCGATCAATAATGGGACAATGATAAATCCGCCACCCACACCTAGGGTAGTAGAAAGAAATCCTGCAATGACTCCTATGAAAATAAACTTCCAAAAGTTCTGCTTGTTCGAAGTGGCATCATAAGCAACTGGTTTTTCCCCTTTTTCATTCCTCAACATTTTATATGCAAAATAGGTAAGTAAGGCAAGATATAGAATTGGTACAACAGTAGTGTCATATTCATTAAACTCTAGCCAACTTACTACAGGGTAGGCAATTTGTGTGGCAACAACTCCACTTGCTCCAATTATGAGTGCGGCCTTCCATTGAATGTTCTTCATTTTGAAATGGGCATATACACCTGCCACAGATGTCCCGATGGTATAAAGAAGACTTGTAGAAATTGCTTCGATGGGGGTGTAGCCAATAAGAAGCAAGACCGGCGTGAGTACAAGGCCACCTCCTATTCCAAAAAAACCAGAAAGCATACTGATTGAAAATCCTACTAGTATAAATAATATATATTCCATATATGTATTCTCCTTCAAAAACGCTTATCTTTAGTATAACATGCGCTAAAGTTAGGGGGGATATAGAAAAATGTCGCAATAGAACAATCCCTTCTCATGTTATTGTCACCTTGTTCATACATTGTGATAAGAGGAAAAGGGAGGTAGTTTTAATGAGAGCAAATGATGAAAAGGCCTTATTCCACGCCATTGATGAAATTACCGAGATTGCCAAAGGGTTTGGACTGGACTTTTACCCAATGCGTTATGAAATTTGTCCTGCTGATATCATCTATACTTTTGGAGCATACGGAATGCCGACACGCTTTTCCCATTGGAGCTTTGGGAAGCAATTTCACAAGATGAAACTGCACTATGATCTGGGTCTCAGTAAGATATATGAATTGGTTATTAACTCGAATCCATGTTATGCCTTTCTTTTGGACACCAACTCGCTAATTCAAAACAAGTTGATTGTCGCTCATGTGCTAGCCCACTGTGACTTTTTTAAGAATAATTGCCGGTTCCAAAACACCAACAGGGACATGGTGGAGAGTATGGCCGCAACTGCCGAGAGAATTAAGCAATATGAACATGATTATGGAAAAAAAGAAGTAGAGGACTTTTTGAATGCAGTCCTTGCCATACAGGAACACATTGATCCTTCTCTCATTCGATCCAAGCTTGCCTGGAGCATGGAGGATATGGTGGAGGAGGAAGAAGCACCGAAGAAGGCGAGTCAATATGATGACTTATGGAATTTGGATAATCGGAGTAAACCGAAAGCAGCTCCTAAGAAAAGAAAAAAGAAATTTCCTCCTCAACCTGAAAAAGATATTCTGCTTTTTATTGAACAATACAGCAGTGAGCTTGAAGACTGGCAACGCGACATCCTGACGATGATGCGAGAGGAGATGCTATATTTCTGGCCGCAAATGGAAACGAAAATCATGAATGAAGGCTGGGCCTCCTATTGGCATCAAAGAATTCTGCGCGAAATGGATCTCACAAGTGATGAGGCATTGGAATATGCAAAATTGAATGCAGGGGTTGTGCAACCTTCAAAAACGAGTATCAATCCATACTATCTTGGCATTAAAATCTTTGAGGATATCGAGGAACGTTACAACAACCCGACTGAAGCGATGAAACGGGATGGAGTGATGCCAGGATCAGGAAGGGAAAAAATGTTTGAGGTGAGGGAAGTAGAATCTGACATCTCCTTCCTTCGCAACTATCTCAACAAAGATCTTGTCATGCGGGAGGATATGTACCTTTTCCAAAAGCAGGGCAAGGACTACAAGATTGTCGATAAGGCTTGGGAACAAGTACGAGATCAACTGGTGAACATGCGTGTTAACGGTGGGTTCCCATATATTACGGTTAATGACGGGGATTATTTAAGAGCAGGGGAGCTATATTTGAAGCATTGGTTTGAGGGAATTGAGCTCGACCTAAAATATCTAGAAAAAGTAATGCCGTACATTTTTCAAATTTGGGGTAGACCAGTCCATATGGAATCGGTGATTGAGACGAAAAATGTATTGTTTACGTATGACGGGAAGAGCGTGCATAGGAAGTATATCTAGTAAACATGAAATGGAAAAAGAAGACATGAATATGGGAAATAAACCTCATTCTTAGGGATGGGGTTTTTCTAATTTAAAGAAATTATACTTTTTTATTAATCTGCACCATTTCTGCAAAGGTTATGGGAATAACTACTGTAAATAAGGATATTAAAGAAAGGAGAAAACTTGATGTCGGATATGCACTCTGGTCACAATAATCAAAAAACAATAAAACAAGAATCTGGTCATGATCATTCAAACCATAATCACACCGACCATAATGACCATGATAATATGATAGGGGATTTTAAAAAGAGGTTCTGGATTTCAGTTATTATTACGATTCCTATATTGGCTCTATCTCCAATGATTCAGATGTTTTTACAGGTTGATTGGCGTTTTCCCTATGATATGCTCATATTGTTTGGACTTTCCACATTTATTTTTTTCTATGGAGGATGGCCTTTCTTATCAGGTTCTAGGGATGAGTTAAAGAAAAGAAATCCTGGAATGATGACTCTTATTGCTTTGGCAATTGTGGTAGCATACGTTTACAGTTCATTTGCTGTCTTCGGTTTAGAAGGCAATAATTTTTTCTGGGAACTTGCTACTTTGATTGATATTATGCTTCTTGGTCATTGGATTGAAATGCGTTCTGTAATGGGAGCATCCAGGGCCCTAGAGGAGTTAGTAAAACTGATGCCATCTAAAGCCCATCTTGTAAAGGAAGATGGGACAACCGAAGAGGTATCTATTGATAAACTGAAACATGAAGATAAAGTATTAGTTAAACCCGGTGAGAAGGTCCCAATTGATGGAAGCATTATTGAAGGTGAAACAACCATTGATGAATCAATGCTAACCGGTGAATCTGTACCTGTTAACAAAAAAAGTGGAGAAGAAGCGATTGGCGGTTCCATTAATGGTGAAGGATCTATCACTATCTCTGTTAAAAAAACTGGCGATGAAACGTACCTGTCCCAGGTTATCAATTTAGTGAAAGAGGCACAAGGCTCAAAATCCAAAACACAAGACCTCTCAAACAGGGCAGCAAAATGGCTATTTTATGTTGCTTTGGGGGCTGGTTTCATTACGTTCTTGGGCTGGTTGATAGCAGGGTATCCATTGTCATTTGCAATGGAAAGAATGGTTACTGTAATGGTTATCTCTTGTCCACATGCATTAGGATTAGCAGCTCCTTTAGTAATAGCGGTGTCTACAGCTATTTCTGCAAAAAAAGGGTTGTTAATTAGAAATAGAACCAATTTTGAGGAAGCTAGAAAAGTAAATTCAGTTGTTTTTGATAAGACCGGAACCTTGACAGAAGGAAAATTCGGTGTAACCAACTTAGATTTGATTCAATCTATGGAAGAAGAGGAATTCTTGAGATTGACCGCAAGTGTGGAAGCTAAATCGGAGCATCCTATTGCAAAGGGAATCGTAAGAGAAGCGAATAATAGAAACTTAAAATATTATTCAGTTGAAAACTTTAAGTCCCTAACAGGTAAAGGATTACAGGGTGTTGTGAATGGAAAAGCCATCAAGGTGGTAAGCCCTGGTTACATGAGAGAACAGAATCTAGCTTATAATACGGACCAATATAGCAAGTGGGCTGAAGAAGGTAAGACGGTAGTATTTGTATTAATTGAAAACAATCTGGCTGGTATGATAGCTCTGGCGGATATTGTAAGAGAAACTGCAAAGCAGGCTATTCAAGAGCTGAAAGAGATGGGTATAGAATCCATTATGCTGACTGGTGATAATCAAAAAGTTGCTGAATATGTGGGAAAACAACTAGGCATAGATAAAATTTATGCGGAAGTTCTTCCCCATCAAAAGTCGGAAAAGATAACGGAAATCAAACAGACCAATAAGCGGGTGGCTATGACCGGAGATGGAGTAAATGATGCACCTGCCTTAGCAAATGCTGATTTAGGAATAGCTATTGGAACTGGGACTGATGTAGCAATTGAAACTGCTGATGTAGTTTTGGTAAAAAGTAATCCTAAGGATGTAGTGAATGTAATCCATTTATCCAAAGCGACCTATAGGAAAATGGTTCAAAATTTATGGTGGGCAGCTGGCTATAATATCCTTGCCATTCCATTGGCAGCGGGTATCCTCTATAATGCTGGTATAGTTTTGAGCCCCGCTGTTGGAGCCGTGTTGATGTCTTTAAGTACCATTATTGTCGCCATTAACGCCAAATTACTCAAAGACGAATAAGTAATGTTATATTAAGAAAAGCTCGCAGGCCAACTACTGCGAGCTTTTCTTTGTAAAAAAATTATTAAATTTTATCCAGAATATTAATGCCCATGTCCATGCCCATCATTTTTTACCTCACTGATATTCTCAGTTCTGGTTACTCCATCAACATACCAGTTCAGTGTGAATGCTAAAGGGGACACTAGAAGCAATAACATTGTAATTACTAAAGTAGTTTGTTTAGTGTTTAACTTAATATTGTTTTTGAAAATAAAACTTAAAACCGACAATACTATCCCACCTGGAATTAAGACTACAGCATAACCTCCCAAATCACCAAAATGCTGGATACCGCCGCTTACCATACCTACTCCTAAAGAAAGTAAAAGTGAAAAAAATAAAAGCTTCATAGCTTGAGGTAAATTCATCTTCTTTTTTTCTATATAAAACTCATTTACAAAAGATGCAGAAATAAATAAGAAGGAACCTAAGATTAGGATTATAGAATATCGTGCTGGTTCTATTGGCATATGGACTATTCCTCCAGAAATGAGCCCAACTCCTAAAAAGTACATGATGTAAATGACATATGGAAACCATATTAGATTCCAGGTTCTTGAGATTTGTTCCACTGGTATTTCCCCCTAGTTCGTATAAATGTAATTATTTTTTAATGGAATACTATTTAGAATTATTAAGTAACACCTTAGCGAAAAAAGAGGCTAAAGAATGCTAGTTTTACTCTGAGTTCTGCTTTTTAATATTTATAAACTTATCGGAATTGAACGATCACTATTCATTCGTGACGTTTCCTTCCTCTACTAGTAGCTTCCAGCTTGCTCCATTATCATCCGATTGAAAAATGTCATTATTTAAGGAGACTGCTGTTATTTCTTTCCGATTCTCAGGATTCGTGGCAATAAACAAGATGGGATTTTTACGAGATATCCCTTCAGGTAGGGACAATTCGTCGAAAGTTTCATTTTTAGAATTGTATGTTAATAATTTGGTTTCATTGTTTTCCAAGATAAAGTAAATTAGGCTGTCCTCTTGGTATTCCACTGTTGTCACGGGATTTGAACTTGTAAGTAATTTAAACTCATTACCAAAGTCAGTAGAAATAAATAATCCTTTATTGGTGGAAATAGCAACATTTTCGGAAACAGTAGGATGTGTCGCAATGTTTCCAACCGAATTTGCAGAGATTCCTTTCATAGAAGCAGTTTCCCATGTTTGACCTTCATCAATCGAAAAATGGAGACCAATTTTCAAAGAATTTTCTTGCTCATTAAAAACATACAAAGTGTGACTCTTATAGCCCGCCGCAAGATAGTGAAAGTCAATTTTTCCGTAAAAAGCTAACTTTTCCATTGACTTTCCCTGGTCATTACTTTTTATGATTCCTAGGGGATTTTTTAAATCGGAGCCTAGCTCAGGATGACCACTGGAAAAGAATTGCTCATCTGTAGTTTGGAATCCCATATAATCATGATTATTTCTACTAGTCTTATACCACTTATCTTCAGAGAAACGGAAAAGGCCATGATGGGTTGCTAGAAAAAAATCTTGTTTATCACCCAAGTAACCAATTCCGTGGATATGATTTATGGTGTCTTCCTTTGCTTCTATAAAATATTTATCATTGCTATTCTGTCCTTTACTTGAGCAACCAACAGCCAGAATGCTTATTATTGACATCGTGATAAATAACTTCACCTTTTTTTTCATTTCCGAACCTCCATAGTGTTTATCTTTCTTTATTTCCCACCCGTCTGTGAGGGAAACATTACATCAAGAAAGAACTCAAAGCCCTAGATTGGCTAAGATTCAAGGTCGTATCCTACCTGTAATAAATATAGAGTATCCTGTAAATATCGAGAAAGTTTGCAGGTTTATAGAATATAACTAAAAATATTACAAAAAAACCTTGAGGGAAGTAAGCCCTCAAGGTTTTTTATATAGGTTTGACACTGTAAAGCTGTGATCAGTCATTTGGTAATAGTGCACCTTTTTCAAAATTGTGTCTAACGTTGGTGTGACTGAGGTGCTGGAGTATGCGCACACTGATACCATGTTTTCATTTAATACAAAGTCGTCGATGGTTGCTTCGTAGATTTTTAACTTATCTGCATCAGGATCATCTGAAGCCCATTCCACATTGGCCCAAGTGCGAATAGTACTGTTTACCCTATTAAACAAAATTACATCTTTTGCAAAATGAGCTAGCATAGCCTTTGTATTAAAATCCCCGCTTGCAAAATAGTAATCAAAATTATTTACTACTCTAATATTTGATTTCTGTTCCTCATTAAAATGTTTATTTAATTCAGCGTAAATTTTTGAAATGTTTTTCATGCTCTCAATGATAAGAACATTTTCACCAGTGTTTACTCCTGTTTTCGCAAATGTTATCAAGTGATCCAGGTAGACATCTCTATCCTCAAAGAGATAGTAGACGTGACCTGCTTTTATACTCTCTAGACTTTGGATTGAAGATACAGTAATTGGTCTCACCTCTAAAAATAGATTTGATTTCAACCAAAATAAACATTACGTCATTACCTCGGATGTTAACCGTGGACACCGTATCATGAATCATCTTATGTTTTTTCTAGAGGATATCCTACCAAGTATACCACTAATTCTATTCGTTTGATTGATATGGGATTGAAATAGTCTGAAAGTTGTTTGGAAAGCGGTCTAAGTTGCGGGAATACTCGAAAAATCAACGTAAAGAACATGGTAGAGTTTGAGTGTTTATGGTTGATATTAATCGTTTATGATTGTTTGTGGTTGATTTTTGTAAGAGCTTACATTACAATGTAACTTACATACAAACGAACAAAAGAAAAGGTGAATGGCATGTTAACTCCAGAAAGACAACAAAAGATTCTAGAGTTGGTTCAAAAACAAGAAATAGTAAAGCTACAAGATTTCGTAGATGCAACAGGAGCATCAGAGTCAACAATACGAAGAGATTTGAGTCAGCTTGAAGAGTTGAATAAATTAAAAAGAGTCCACGGTGGAGCTGCAAGGATACATCAGAAGACAGAAGAGCCAAGCATTCTTGAGAAATCTTCGATAAATCTTCATGAAAAACAACTGATAGCTAAAGCTGCGGCAGAGCTTGTAAATGAGGGAGATTGCATTTTCCTTGATGCTGGAACCACAACATTTCAGATGATTCCTTATCTTGAAAATAAGCAGATAACCGTTGTTACCAATGGGTTTGCCCATATTCAATCTTTAATGGACAAAGGGCTAACAACATACATTGTTGGAGGATTTATGAAAAATAAAACAGGTGCCATTATCGGAAGCAAGGCTAGTCAATCCTTGCTGGAGTACAATTTTGATAAAGCTTTTATAGGGGCAAATGGCGTGCATCCAAAAACAGGTTATACAACTCCTGATCCTGAAGAGGCGAGTATTAAGACATTGGCAATTAAGCTTGCAAATGAAACATTCATCCTCGCGGACTCCTCTAAAGTCAATGAAGTAGCATTTGCGAAAATTGGACCCCTTCAATCAGGAACACTTATAACTAATAAATTCGAACAAGGTCTTGCAGCAGCTTACAAAGAGATAACAACTGTGATAGAGGTGTGAACTCATGATATATACCATTACATTGAATCCTTCTATTGATTATGTAGTTGAGGTGGAGGGGTTTGAAGAGGGAACGATAAATAGGGCTTCCAAAACAAATTATTACCCCGGAGGAAAAGGGATAAATGTTTCCAGAGTGTTAAAAAGACTTGGTGCAGATACGATAGCACTAGGCTATGCAGGAGGGTTTACCGGAAACTTTATAAAAGAGAAATTGATAGAGGAACAAGTGGCGGTCAGGCTAGTGGAAGTCGAAGGCCATTCGCGTATTAATGTAAAACTAAAAGCCGATAAGGAAACGGAAATCAATGGAACCGGACCTTTAGTAAGTGATGATGCGGTGAAGAGATTGCTTCAACAGCTGAATCAGCTTTCAAGTGAAGATATCGTCGTGCTTGCTGGGAGCATCCCGGGAACAGTTCCATCTAATATTTACGAAACACTCATACAAAAGTGTCAGCAACATGAAGCAAAAGTAGTACTGGACACGGGAGGGCAAACATTAAAAACACTCATTCCATACAAACCTTTTTTCATTAAACCAAATCACCATGAACTTGGGGAGCTGTTTGGTGTCACCATTCAATCACAAGATGATGTTATCCATTACGCAGGCAAGATTCATGAACAAGGTGTTGAGAATGTCGTTGTATCCTTGGCTGGGGAAGGCGCAATCCTTTACACAGGATCGGGTGTTTTCTGCGCAAAAGCGCCGCGTGGTGAAGTGAAAAATTCCGTAGGTGCTGGGGATTCCCTTGTTGCGGGTTTTCTCGCGGGATATATAAACTCAAAAAAAAGTGAAGAAGCGTTGCGATACGGAATAGCTTCCGGAAGTGCGACGGCATTTTCTTATGACCTTTGTCAAACATCAGATGTAAATAGAATGATAAACCTAGTAAGCATAGAAAAGTTATGAGGGGGAAAGGACCATGAAAATTACAGATTTACTAATTAAAGAAACAGTTACCCTGGAGTTAAGATCAAGTAACAAAACTAATGTTATTAAAGAATTGATTGACTCATTGGATCGTGCCGGAAAGCTTGCAGATAAACAGAAGTATGAAGAAGCGATCCTTGCCAGGGAGGCACAGAGCACGACTGGAATCGGTGAGGGAATAGCAATCCCACATGCAAAAACGGATGCGGTGAGGACACCAGCGATCGCCTTTGGTATTGCAAAGGATGGTGTGGATTACGAGTCACTGGACGGTCAGCCAAGTCAGCTGTTTTTTATGATTGCAGCAAGTGCTGGGGCCAACAACGAACACTTGGAAACCTTATCTCGGTTGTCTTCCATGCTGATGGATATTGAATTCCGTAATGCTTTATTAGCAGCATCCTCTAAAGAAGAAGTTATCAGATTAATAGATAACAAGGAAAAGGAATTATTTGAAGAGGAAGAAGTGGAAGCAGCCTCTCTTTCTTCTGATAAAGGGTTGATTCTTGCTGTAACCGCCTGCCCGACTGGAATTGCCCACACTTACATGGCGGCAGATGCGTTAAAGCACAAGGCGAAGGAATTAGGATTAGAGTTAAAGGTAGAAACGAATGGTTCAAGTGGTGTGAAAAATCAATTGACCCAAGAAGAAATTGATAACGCTTCAGGAATTATCGTAGCTGCCGATAAGCAAGTGGAAATGGATCGGTTTAATGGCAAGAAAGTCATTCAGGTTCCTGTGGCCCAAGCAATTCGTAAGCCTGAGGAACTTTTATTAAAGGCAAACCGTGGAGAAGGGGAAACTTACAAGGGATCAGGCAACTTTGTTTCAGAAGGAAAAAAGGGACGTTCTGGTTTCTATAAGCACTTGATGAGCGGTGTTTCCAATATGCTACCGTTTGTTGTAGGTGGTGGGATCCTCATTGCGATATCCTTTATGTTCGGAATCAATGCTGCAAATCCTGATGACCCAAGTTACCATTGGTTTGCAGAAGCTCTTATGACTATTGGGGGCGGAAATGCCTTCTATTTGATGATACCAGTTCTTGCCGGATTCATTGCAATGAGTATTGCAGACCGACCTGGCTTTGCAGCAGGAATGGTAGGGGGACTGATTGCATATACAGGTGAAGCTGGCTTCTTGGGTGGTCTGATTGCCGGTTTCCTTGCAGGTTATCTCGTTCTAGGTTTAAAGAAAGTTTTCAGTGGGCTACCAGCATCTCTTGAAGGAATTAAGCCGGTTCTACTGTACCCACTATTCGGGATCTTTTTTACAGGAATGATCATGCTGCAACTTGTGACTCCTTTGAAAGCGTTTAATCAAGGGTTAACGTCTTGGCTGGGGGGATTAGGCTCTGGTAATCTAGTTGTTTTGGGTATTATATTAGGGGCGATGATGGCTATTGATATGGGTGGTCCTATCAATAAAGCTGCCTTCACATTCGGTATTGCTATGATTGATGCAGGGAATTATGCGCCACATGCTGCTATCATGGCAGGGGGAATGGTGCCGCCACTGGGATTGGCACTTGCTACAACCATCTTCAAAAATAAATTTAACAAGCAGGAGAGGGAAGCAGGAAAAACTTGTTATATCATGGGGGCTTCTTTTATCACAGAAGGTGCCATCCCATTTGCAGCAGCAGATCCGTTACGCGTCATCCCTTCAGTGGTGGTAGGTTCAGCAATTGCAGGTGCTTTGACTATGCTGTTTGGAATAGGATTGCCAGCTCCGCATGGTGGATTGTTTGTTATTCCAATTGTGACCGGCGGTATTTTCATGTATGTGTTGGCAATTATAATTGGAGCTGCTGTGACGGCGGTAATGGTAGGGTTGTTGAAAAAAAGAGTTGTGATGTAATATGGTTGAAAAAGTGATGGGGTATCTCATCACTTTTTCTATTAAAAGTTTTAAACACATCCAACATTAGTGACTTTGTACCCTTTGTATATAATAGGTACTACCATGTAAGAAAGAAGGGAACATCATGCTTAAAGATGCAATCGTTATCGGAACAGGTTTTGGTGGAATTACTGCGGCAGCTCTTCTTGCAAAATCTGGGTTCGACGTTTTGACCCTTGAAGCTGCCAGTGAGCTTGGTGGGTGTGCGAGCAAATTTGACCGAGGTGGATATCGGTTCAGTGCTGGTGCGACAGTTGGCATGGGTTTTGAAGAGGGTGGGATGTTAAAGAGACTCTTTGAAGAGCTAAATGCACCAATTCCTCCAATGAGAAAGCTTAATGAAATAATGAATGTGTACCTTCCTGACCGGACGGTTACTTATTTTTCGGACAAAGAGAGCTGGTTTAAAGAAATCGTTAAAAAATTTGAGTGCGATCAAGTCCGTATTCATGCATTTTTTGAAGATGTATTTAAGGTAGCCGAGATATTGCAGAAATTTGTGGAGAAACGCGCTATCTTTCCACCATCCACTGCATCAGAGTATTTTCATTTACTAAAAAGTATGGATGTGAAACTTCTAGGGTTGACACCTTACTTGACGCAATCAGTACAAGACCGGCTATCTAAATTCGGTTTGACGAAAAATAAGCCGTTTATGACGTTTATCAATGGTCAGCTGATGGATAGTGTTCAGACCACAGCAGCATCTAGTCCTTCTTTGTTAGGTTATATGGCATTAAGTATTTTTCATAAGGGAGCATTTTACGTGGAGGGTGGCCTTGCTTCTATCATCCATGCGTTAGCGGAAAACTATCGTACTTCTGGTGGAGAACTGCGCCTGCGTCATAAAGTGGTCAGTATAGCCAAACAGGGCGATGTCTGGACGATTATGACCAAACGTGGAGAGGTATTTAGAACGAAGCAGGTGATTATGAATGCCCCTATTCATAATGTGTTTTCGTTGTTGGAGCCAGAGTTGCATATGGATTTACCTATAAAAGAGGAGAAAGAAAAACAAAAAGATGCTTGGGGAGCTTTTACACTTTATATTGGAGCAGAACCTTCGTTTATGATGCCAGAAACAAGTTCCATCCCATTTCATCATTTTATCTCCTCTTATGACTCTCCATTATCAGAAGGGAATCAGTTCTTATTTTCCATGTCACAAGAGGGGGATACAAAATTCGCTCCACGTGGAAAAACGTCCATTACTATTTCCACTCACACCAATGTGGACAAGTGGTGGGAGAGGGAAAGGTATGAAAACTTAAAAGAAGAATACATGGAGAGAATCATTGATTCTATTGATAAAAGGTTTTCGAGTTTCTCTTCCCATATTGATATGAAGATGGCGGGAACTCCCGTGACTTTCAAGCGTTATACCCAACGGTCTTATGGAAAGGTAGGTGGCTATATTCCATCAGGAAAATATAGTTTATTGAAAAGTTACTCTCCGAACTCTGGCGTGGATGGGCTATGGTTTTGTGGAGATACCGTTTTTCCAGGAGCTGGTTCATTAGGAAGCAGCTTGAGCGGCTGGATGGTGGCTGATGCAATTAGAGGAAATCACCCTCGTCAAAGAGTGTGATTTCACCTTGTGGGTGCTTATTTACATCGTTATTCCTTATCTACTGGAGAAGGGAGGTTATCGTCATAATAGTCAAAATAAAGACATCCGTTAGAGGAACGGACTGCATACAATACTTCTTTGCATGTAACACTACGTTTTCTTAACTCTCCTTCGAGCCAGTGTAGGGAAAGGTTATATTCCGCTAGATTCTTTGTAATAATTTTCCCATCCATTATTAGTTCAATGGGTAACATCTTTTCACTTGGCTGTAGCTGGAGATCCTTTGGTGTTACGCTCCGGAATAAAGGCTTTTTCAATACTGTGAGGGTTCCATTAGGTTCCACCATAGCATAAAGTACTTCTTCAATTTCAAAAATATCCTTTTCTCTTAATTGTTGATTTAGATAATCTAATGTGTAACGCATCTTTCTCATATTATTTTCTAGTATCTTTCCCTCTTGAATGATAACGGTTGGGTCACCTGCCAAGATCTTTCGCGCCTTTCTACTTTTCATAGAGATATAGGCAGTAATAAATAGTATTAAAACAAATATGAAGAATGAAATAAGGAAATGATGAATATCAATCGTCAGGTTGAAAGCTAAATTTGCTGTAATGGCCCCTAAAGAAATTCCCGCAATAAAATCAAATAATGTCATCTGTGAGATGGTTTGTTTTCCTAAAATTCTCGTTCCTATCAGAAGGATACTGAAGGCTAGAATGGATCGGATGACCACTTCTATGTGTTCAGGCATTATTCCAGCTCCTTTTCGCAAGACTTCGAGTTTAATCCTATTAGTATTACCATATAAGGCATGAATAAAAGTATTGCATCATACAGTATTAGTAGGAATTGACCTGAAAAGGAGATGGGAATTTTGACTGGGTATTATTATCCATACTATACAAGGGCTCCACAGGATCCCACTTTAATAGAAAATATCATGAAAGCAATTAATGGAGAATATAGTGCCGTTGCCTGTTACGAAAAACTTGCCCAAATGGCACCAGATGCGGAAACTCGAAAGAGAATAACCGAAATAAGAGAAGATGAAATCAAGCACTATAATACGTTCAGTCAAATTTATCAATCGTTAACTGGAAAAACGGCCACTCCTGAGATAACGGAAGAGTGTATGGATGATTACCAGGAGGGTTTGGTTGCATCATTGAAGGATGAACAGGAAACCGTGGATTTTTATTTAGATATCGCTGATTCTACGCAAAATCCTTATATTAGGAGAGTCTTCAAAAGAGCAGCAGCAGATGAGCAGAATCATGCGGTATGGTTTTTATTTTTCTATACGGAAAGTAAAGGATAAAAAGCAACCGATTTCTCGAGTGAGAAGTCGGTTGCTTTTTGGGTTAATAGTGTATGAATCCCTTAGGAAGAGAATAGCATGAAACATTGTCCTCATAGAAGAGCAATGACGCCCGGAGAAAGGGAAAACCAGTAAACATTTTCCTCATAGAAGAGCAATGACTCCCTTAAGAGGTGGAAATAAGTGAACATTGTCCTCATAGGAGAGCAATGACGCCCTTTAGAGGTGGAAATAAGTGAACATTGTCCTCATAGGAAAGCAATGACTCCCTTAAGAGGTGGAAATAAGTGAACATTGTCCTCATAGGAAAGCAATGACTCCCTTAAGAGGTGGAAATAAGTGAACATTGTCCTCATAGAAGAGCAATGACGCCCGGAGAAAGTGAAAATCCGTAAACATTGTCCTCATAGAAGAGCAATGACGCCCTTAAGAGGTGGAAATAAGTGAACATTGTCCTCATAGGAGAGCAATGACGCCCTTTAGAGGTGGAAATAAGTGAACATTGTCCTCATAGGAAAGCAATGACTCCCTGAAGAGGTGGAAATAAGTGAACATTGTCCTCATAGGAAAGCAATGACTCCCTGAAGAGGTGGAAATAAGTGAACATTGTCCTCATAGGAGAGCAATGACGCCCTTAAAAGGTGGAAATAAGTGAACATTGTCCTCATAGAAGAGCAATGACGCCCGGAGAAAGGGAAAATCCGTGAACATTGTCCTCATAGAAGAGCAATGACGCCCGGCAGAGGTGGAAATACGTGAACATT
>NZ_JAAZWB010000085.1 GCF_012524115.1 Bacillus sp. RO1
GAGGTCTTCATAACGGCTATGAAGACTCCTCTACTCCTTTTTCCTTGTCACCAAGGTCTTCATACTCGCCATGAGGACTTCCCTACTTCCCTTATCTCGTCTTCGAGGTCTTCATAACGGCTATGAAGACTCCTCTACTCCTTTTTCCTTGTCACCAAGGTCTTCATACTCGCCATGAGGACTTCCCTACTTCCCTTATCTCGTCTTCGAGGTCTTCATAACGGCTATGAGGACTTCTCTACTCCTTTTTCCTTGTCACCAAGGTCTTCATACTGGCCATGAAGACTTGTCTACTCCTTTTTCCTAGTCACCAAGGTCTTCATAATCGCTATGAAGACTCCTCTACTCCTTTTCCTTGTCACCAAGGTCTTTATACTGATCATGAGGACTTCCCTACTTCCCTTATCTCGTCTTCGAGCTCTTCATAACGGCCATGAAGACTCCTCTACTCCTTTTTCCTTGTCACCAAGGTCTTCATACTCGCCATGAAGACTCCTCTACTCCTTTTTCCTTGTCGCCAAGGTCTTCATACTCGCCATGAAGACTTCTCTACTCCTTTTTCCTTGACACTCAGGTCTTCATCACGACGATGAAGACTTCTCTACTCCTTTTCCCTTGTCACTCAGGTTTTCATCACGACGATGAAGAATTGCATGAAGACTATTCTACAATTTGATTCTTTTATACATTCCTAAACAACAAAAAAACACACCCCATTGAGTGTGTCTTATTTTGTTATTATTCTTTCTCGGCTTCGTCTACCGGTTCTTCCACAGCTTCATTTTTTTCTGCGACTTCTTTTGTGATGACACCGCATGCTATTCTCTCACCGGAGTCTCCTGCCGGCTGGGTCATGCCGTCATCAATGTTTTCGGTAATGATAATGGCTGTTCCATCTTTTCCAAATAAAGAGGTTTTTCCCTCTTCTAATGTTGCTTGTGGTGCCATCAGTTCTGCAATGACCGTTCCGTCATCTTCCACAATGATGTTTGGCAAGTCCCCTACATGCGCTCCTTCAGGATGCATAAGTCCATGCTGTTTATCGTCAGGATTGAAGTGATTGCCTGCTGTTTTGAAATCCGGCGCATCACATAAGCCTTTCTCATGAATATGTACAGCATGCTCTCCGGGAGGAAGCCCCTCTAGATTCAATTCAATCTTCACACCATTTGGATCTTCCGAAATTTTTGCTACTCCAAGAGAGTCGCCAGTAGCATTAAAAATCTCTACATCAAGTGCCGTTATCTTGCTCTCCATACAACCTGTAAGGATTAAGCATAATAGAAAAGGCAGGATAACTATTTTAGCTCGCATAAACTAATTAACCTCCAATAAATCGTTTTAAAAGAGTTTCCCCGAAAAGGAGGGGGAATATGTTTTTCTTTAACAAAAAAAGGCTCACTCACCGACATGGGTGAATGAACCTTTATGCATTTCAATCTTTTATAACTTTTTCTCTTCGCAACTGTTCCTCTAATGCCTTCGCCTTCTGGCTTTCACTTTTGGAAACTTTGATAATATATCGAAAAACAAAAATGGCAGCTATAAAGAAAACGGCAAAGGTAATCCCTGCAGGAATGTACTCAGATTTATCTTCTGGAAAATATAAGAATAGTTGTAACATAAAAAAATTAAGCATCGTTACCACACGACCTTTCAAAGGTTATGAACTTATTCATTATATCAAAAGTTTCTGCAAGGAACCAATCTAGGCACACACTTCCTTATTTTACTACGGTCATCTTTTCTATCACGACATCTTCTACTGGCTTGTCTGCTTCTCCAGTCTCCACTGTTGCAATGGCATCAAGCACTTCCATACCTTCCACCACTTGTCCAAATACGGTATGTCTAAAATCTAGTCCAGGTGTCCCGCCATTCTCCTCATACAATTCTATTACTTCTTCAGGATATCCAGCTTTGATCATTGATTCCATTGTGGCTTCATCTACCTCTTTAGCATGAACAATGAAGAATTGACTTCCGTTAGTATTCGCTCCAGAATTCGCCATAGAAAGAGCACCTCTGAAGTGTAGCATCTCACGACTGAACTCGTCTTCAAACGGTTGTCCATAGATACTTTCTCCACCTCTACCTGTACCTTCTGGATCTCCACCTTGAATCATGAAATCTTCTATTACACGGTGAAAGATCAATCCATCATAGTAGCCATTTTCTGCATGTGTAACAAAGTTCTCTACTGCTTTTGGTGCTGCATCTGGATAAAGGTTTACAACCATTTTCCCTTTTGTTGTTTCTATTTCTACAGTACGGATTGTCTCACTAGTGTTCGTAAACTGTTGAAACTCACCAACTTCCACTTCCTCGCCGGCTCCTTCATCTCCTGTGTCTTGGCCTGCATTTTCTTCAGTCTGTTGTTCGTTTGTTGCATTATTGCTAGTTGCATTTTCTTCGTTTGTACTTGTCCCACAACCTGTTACAATAAGAAGTAGCGCAAGCATCATAATCATCAATTTTTTCACGTGTCACACCCCATATTTTATTTACTTAACAAGATATTACTAAATATAACAAAAAAAATCACTATCTGAATGCGAAAGGGGACTTATGATGGAGAAAATAGAGGTTGGTAGCATCGTAACCGGGATTTATAAAACTGGAAAATATATTGGGGAAGTAACAGCTATTCGCCCTATGCATTATTTAGTTAAAGTAAAAGCAGTTTTGAAGCATCCACAGCAAGGGGATTTGCACGCACCTAAAGAAACGGACGTTCCGCTCTTTCATGAGCGTCGGGCTTTGGCCTTTCATGAACAGACCAACATACCTAAAAACATGGTGAAGCCCTATGATGGGGAGATTCTTGATTACAAAGAATCATTGAGAATTGCACTACACTCAGCAACGCAAGCACTCGAGAATGACGAAAGCCTTTGGGCAAAAAGAAGCATAGAAAACTTTTCTATTTTAAAAAAGGATTATAAGCTTTGATGATAGCAAACTAAAAGCCAAATCTCCTGACTATGGGATTTGGCTTTTTATAAGGCATATTTGTTTATTATCTTGGAAAGGTCAATTCGGTCTCCGATTGTAGTAGGTTCTGGTTTGGCAAGATAACTTTTGTCCTTTTCAACGAGTCGAAAGATATTAAACGTCGTAAGCGCATCATCCAGTGCGCGATGGTGCTTACCTGTTCCTTCCTTTCCGTATTCTTGCACAGCTTTCCATAACCCTGTTTGATTTTGGTCACCAAAGAATTTCTTGTATTCCATCGAAAGATCAACATGCTTGCACGTCAATGGAAAAGGTACTCCGTGATAATCACAGTTGTTTCTTAGCACCTTCATATCCATATTCCCCCACGTTACAACTGTTCCCCTCTCTTGCACGTTATAGGAATTCAAAACGTCTATCAACTCTTCAAAACTTGCCCCCTCAAGGACATCCCTTTGACTGATATTTAAGAATGACTTACAACGGTTAGTCAAAGTGGGAAATGCGGTTGGACGAATATAGTTTGAATATTGGTCCATTATTTTATCTTTTTCCACTACAACAATTCCAGCTTCAATGATTTCGGGGAAAAAATTTTTGGGATAATTTCTATTTTCAGGCATTGAAAATTCAAAATCAATAAACAAGTGTATCGGTGTTGACTTCATGGTTCCCCTCCCTCTTTAATTTTCAGAATTTTATTACTATATTATATCACGGTGAATAACGTTTTTAGCACGAAATTCACTCATTTTTCCAAAAATAAAGCTTGTTTTGTTGATTTTCCTGGAGAATGCGTTATTATTTAGTTATACGAAATATTTAAAATCCGAAATTTATGAAGAGAAGGTGACGATCATCTCCATATCAGGACGAAACTTGTTCATCATGTGGATTGCGAACTTTTTCGTTGCTGCTAGTGCTACTATGATTCTCCCTTTCTTATCCTTATTCATTGAGACGTTTGGGAATTACTCCGATTCCTATGTACAGCGTTGGTCGGGATTTATTTTTGGCATTACCTTTCTCACAGCGTTTTTCGTTTCACCAATTTGGGGGAGAATTGGGGATAAGTACGGTTTTAAGCCGATCTTGTTGTTAACAGGAACAGGGATTGCAACCAGCATCCTGTTGATGAGTGTAGTGGATTCTGTTCATGGACTGTTCATTCTCCGGATGTTCATGGGATTGGCAACCGGATTCATCCCGACTTCAATGGCTTTAATCTCCTCTCAAGCACCAAAAGAGATTGCAGGAAAAACACTCGGAACCTTACAGACAGGTACGGTTTCCGGCGGACTCCTCGGTCCATTGATTGGTGGGATGCTTGCGGATTCCTTTGGCTTTGCCTACACGTTTTTCCTTACATCAGCCCTAATTTATTTAGCTGTGATTCTAGTGGCATTTGGCATTAAAGAGAAGAAAAAAAGTTCTGCAAATCAAAAAGAAAAGAAATATTCACGGAAAGAAGTACTTCAATATATCATACAAAAACCGCTATTGCTTAAGATTATGTTCTTATCCATGTTCATCCAAGCGGCCAATTTTAGCATTCAGCCCTTGCTTGCACTTTATGTGAATGAATTAACAGGTGGCATCGCAACAAATATCGCCTTGCTTGCAGGGTTCGCATTCTCTGCCACAGGCTTTGGTAATTTGTTAGCGTCACGGAACTGGGGAAAACTTGGGGATAATATTGGCCATGATAAAGTCATTGTCATTCTTATGCTTGCAAGTTCGATACTCTTTATTCCTCAAGCCCTTGCGACATCGCTATGGCAGCTTGTCCTGTTCCGTTTCTTATTTGGTATGGTGGTAGGTGGCTTGATTCCATGTATGACCGCCTACATCCGTAATGTAGCTCCGTTATCCATGCAGGGAGAAGTTCTTGGCTACAATGTCAGTTTCCGATTCTTAGGGAATGTTATTGGACCAGTAATGGGCGGAATGATTGCTGGCTTTTACGGTATCACTACTGTGTTTTATATCACTAGTTTTATCTTTTTATGCTCAGGAGTGATGTTACTCTATAGCATTCTTCATCCAGAAAGTGCAAAGAAAACAGCAGAATCTTAAAATGCTTGGTTTCACCGCCTCCCAATTTCCTGTATTCTACTAGTAAAAGGACAGGATATCGGGAGGTTTTTTATGGTGAGCATTCCTTTGGATAGGTATCAAAGTGAGTTAATCGATTTCTTTCGAATAAATGGGAATAAACGGAATAGAGAGCCCATGGAAAATTATATGCGCAATCACTTCTCGTTCTTAGGAATAAAGTCGCCTGAGCGTAAAGAGTTATTAAAAAGATTTTTTGTGGAATATGGAAAGCCAGAACGAGATTGGATTCAGCCGCTTGTAACTTTTTTATATACTCAGCCTGAAAGAGAATTTCATTATGCGGCCCTCGCGATGATAGATGTTCATATTAAAAAACTGGACGCAGAGTGGCTCCCCTTTTTGGAAGAATTGATAAGTACAAATTCCTGGTGGGACACAGTGGATCATATTGCACCACATCATGTCGGGGCAATTTTGCTGAGGGAGAAGGCAAGTATTATTGAATATCCAGATAGGTGGATTGTGTCGGATAATTTCTGGCTTCAAAGATCAGCCATTCTTTTTCAATTGAAGTATAAGGAAAAGACAGATGCTCAGAAGTTGTTTACTTATATAGAGGCCACCAAAGGTGCTAAGGAGTTTTTTATTCAGAAGGCTATCGGCTGGGCGTTAAGGGAATATTCCAAAACTGCTCCGGATGAGGTATTGATGTTTATAAAGTGTACAAACCTGGCACCTCTTAGCAGGCGTGAGGGGCTGAAACATATGGCTAGGAGGGGAATGGAGGTTTGATTAACCTCCCCCACTCCTCTTCTCTTATTCTTCATTACCTTTTCTTCAAAATCGCCATCGTACAACGCGAAATGCAAATTAGCGTATCATTTTCGTCTACAATTTTAATATCCCACACCATCGTAGATTTACCTCTATGCAACGGAGTACCAATTGCCGTAACCACCCCATCCTTTTTCCCTTTCAGGTGGTTGGCGTTTATCTCCAGCCCTACACAGATTTCTGTTTCCTTGTCGATCAGATTAAAAGTCCCGATGCTTGCAATCGTCTCAGCTAGGGCAACTGACGCTCCACCATGCAGCAATCCGAATGGTTGGTGCGTGCGGCTGTCTACCGGCATGGTTGCCACCGCTCTTTCTTCCGACAGTTCTACAATTTCTATTCCTAGTAAGTCTATTAGTGTGTTTTCTAGTTCCACTCCTGTTTCCTCCTTTTGTTACCGCTTATCTCTTAATAATACTACTGCAAAAAGAAAATACACAAAGAATAATACACAAATAGGAATAAGTGCCGACCAGTCCAGCATGAATCTTCCCTCCTTTAATGAAATCTTGACTGCAGTTATGTTGAGTCCTAGCTATCTATCGCATATAATAAATTTAAAATTAGAGAGTACTAGAGGTGAAATTAGTTGAAAAAAGAAATCCCTCTACAAGATGTGTCCTTGGAAAAAATGTTTGAAAAATATGAAGCAAAGTACAAAGCCGTTGCAGATAAAAAACGACTGCACATTATGAACATCCTATGTCAACAAGGAGCCATGTGTGTATGCGATATGGTCCCGCTGATTGGGATGCCCCAATCTAAACTTTCCTACCATCTGAAGATTTTGTTGGATGCGGAAATCATTGTCAAAGAAACAAGGGGTACGTGGAGTTATTACTCATTGAACCAAAAGGAAGTAGACAACTTATTATCAGAGGAATTATGTTGCATTTTCCGCTAAAGGAGTTAAAAACAGACCGCCATCTTCCAAATTGGAACACGAATCGGTCTGTTTTTTTTAGTAAATATATTCTAAATTGACGGACGCACTAATGGTGATTTCCTTTGGTTCAATAGGAGTGCTAGCTTTTTCTTGAACCGCTAAAGATGCATAACGTGGCCCTGCAAATACCTGTTGTGTAACCTCCTCCACCTTCATTGGTATGGGAGAAAGGCAAACTTGTAGAGTTACAGCCATTGCATGTGCCTTTTTCGCCCCATCCACAACTGCCAGCTGCAAGACATGACGATAGATTTCGTTATAATTGGAAACTTCAAAGGATACACTCTCGGAAATATTTGCACCATTTTCAAATGCCACATCCACAATGGTGCCAGCTTTTGTAATATCTCTGACTGCTATACGGAGAATGTGGCGGACTTCATAGCCAGATAGGACAGAATTACCTGATGGATCTGTTTTATAACGCGGAAAGGAAGTGTAAGAGGATGTTTCAATGTCTTCTTGAGGAATGCCGGCTGCTATAAGGGCT
This sequence comes from Bacillus sp. RO1, assembly GCF_012524115.1. GTDB lineage: Bacteria > Bacillota > Bacilli > Bacillales > Bacillaceae_I > Sutcliffiella_A. The sequence goes on from NZ_JAAZWB010000085.1 coordinate 7,284, forward strand.
TGAATCATTCGATTAGCTATCAATCTATTTTCTTCCTGTGCTCGTTGTACATCAGGACTGGTGGTGACCACTCCTAATTGAAGGTACGCAATATCCGGTTGGACTTCTTTTTTTGCGGTTCCTTGAACAAGCATCGTTCGTTGCAACATGACCACCATCCTCTTAACCTTTTATTCTTAGTCTATGAGAGGACGGCTTAACATATACGTTAACGATACTTTTGGAAAATGAAGCTGGGGTCGTTTTGCTTTTTGTACCTGTCATAAGCAAAGTACAGCAGGATAAAAACAGATGAGGCAATCAGCAACTCCAATCTATACACCACGAAAAGCTGTGCATAATTCCACACAAGCCTACCCATGAAGAAGAATGTCGTCACCCATACAATTGCAGATGTATAGGCTGCTATGGCAAACTGATAGTATGGCAGTTTCATAAATCCAGCCAAAAAGGGAACGACATTTCTCACTCCGGGCAGGAAATAGGAAATACATAATGCATAGGCATGATATTTATTCAAAAGTTCTTCCCCCTTTTCAAAGGAAGCTTCCATTTTATCGTGTTTCTTAAGCTTTGAATACACGCCTTTCCCTAAGAACCGTCCTAGAAAGTAACAGGTGGTTAAACTTGCAATCACTCCTAGATAAATTGTGATTAATGCAGGCGATGTCTCAAGGAGTCCCTTTTGTGCGACAATCCCCACTGAGCTCACAAAAACTTCATTAGGCACCGGGATTCCGAACATACCTAACCAAAGCCATATAAACAATCCTATATATCCATATTCCTTTATTATTTCTAAGATAATGGTCAAATCCATGTGACCCCTTCTTTCTGCTTGAAGCAAAGTTTGTTATGCTTCCAAACGCCAAACATCCATTGTCACTGTATAGTATTTATTCCTTTTATATTTTATTAATAAACTATCAAACTCTTTACCAATTAATGCTAGGGAGGCTATTTCCTTGAAAAACAAGACAGTCATCATTACAGGTGCTTCCGGAGGCTTCGGAAAAACATTTACAAAAGCTTTTCTAGAAGTGGGATATCATGTAGTTGCAACGATCAGGGATGAAGCGAAAAAATCCACCTTATTGGAGGGATTGACTCCAAAGGATGCGGGCAATCTGACTTTTGCTTTATTGGATGTAACAGATGAAGAATCCGTTAATAATTTCGGTATCATTGTTCAGGGTCTAGACCGTGTGGATGTGCTAATCAATAATGCTGGTTTTGCTGTAGCTGGTTTTGCTGAAGAGTTGAGTATGGAGGAGTATCAGTTCCAGTTGGAAACCAACCTTTTAGGAGTAATGAGAGTAACAAATCATGTGCTACCGAAGATGCGCAAGGAAGGCAACGGCAGAATTATCAATATTAGCTCCATCAGCGGCTTAATTGGCTTCCCCGGCCTTTCCCCTTATGTTTCCTCTAAATATGCTTTAGAAGGGTACAGTGAGAGTCTCAGACTGGAGGTGAAACAGTTCGGTATAGACGTGGTCCTTGTGGAACCAGGCTCGTTCCAAACGAATATTTGGTCTTCCGGCACCCATATGTCATCCAAAGCTGGAAACTCCAATTCCCCATACCTTGAATTGTTTACGGGGATGAATAACAGACTTCAAAAAGATCGAGAAAAGTATGGGGACCCTGTTGAAGTTGCTAACCTGGTGTTGAAGATAGCCGACATGAAAAAAACTCCCACACTCCGTTATACCGTCGGAAAGGGTGTAAGGGTCTCTCTACTTGCCAAGCGTCTATTGCCATGGAGAGTATGGGAAAAGATTGTATTAAGCCAATTAAGGAATAAAGACTAAATAGAAGGGTGACAACTCTCCATTCCTTTTTACATTACATATAGTACTGTACCGATGAAAAATGGAGGGTTCGTCATGTATTTTTATCAAACCCCTTTCCACCGCCCTGTTTATTATCCAAGAAATGTTTATTTTCCTGTTTACACACATACAATGCCAAGACCATATATGCGGGTCTACCCCGAAGTGGATCCGACTGTTTTTACTGAATCGGCAGAATCCATGCAGCAATTGATGAAAGAGGCCAGCATCATTTTAAAGAAGCTGTCTGATTCCAAAGAGTTCGCATCGGACGTGATGGCAGCTGCACAGGAAGGTAACAAAGAAAAAGTTTCTCAACTATTACTGTCAACAGGAGTGCATTCTGGTGTCAAAGTGGACTTTAACCCAGATGGCATTAATTTGAATATGACGTCTGAAATTCAAGGAAAAGATTGCTGCCACTTGACCATCTCCTTAAGATGGGGATGACAAAAAGGATTACAGGGTCGCCTGTAATCCTTTTTGTTGTTATGGATTATTCCGTTACGTCATCTGTTCCTTCAAGTTGTTCTAGGAAGGCTCTCGCGCCTTGTGCTTCTAGTTTAACATCACGAAAATCGACGTGATGTTTTTTCTTAGAAACACCTTCCATGTTACCTAGCAAGAACTTAAGACCAAGTTGCGCATCTTCTGGTTGGTTCCACTCGAATTGATGGTTTTGCGGTTTTGGACCAATCATCACTATATCCTCAAAAAATCTGTGATAGGATGGAGCTCCATTGTCTACTACCACTTCCATATTTCTAGGATGATTTGATCTTGTTTCCACTTGAAGTTCATATGTTCTGCCACCTGAAAGCTCAAGATTCTCTTGGAAGAACATGATATCCCAAGGGTTAGTACCTAGGTTTTCTACAGTAACAGTAGCATGTTCGTCCTTCGCTATCACGTTCGCTTTAGATGAATTGTCATCATGCTCTCCTTGCACATGCAGATGCCAGTTTTCTATGCTATTAGTAAGATCGCCATTTTTAAGTGGGAATAGCTTCTCTCTTTCTCCTGCTACTTCTACTTTTACATTATCGATGACTACATGGTGCTCTTCATCTGTAATTTCGTTACCTGTTACGTTTCCTAGCAAATATTTAAGACCAAGTTGCTTATCCTCGTTAAGTGTTACTTCATAAGTGTAAGTAGTTGGCTCTGGATTAAGTGAAATCAGCTCTGACAAAGAACGGTTATACGAACTGTCCTCTAACACAACTTCCATATTACGCTCTAAAGTGGAAGAAGCTTCAAAGGAAACCAGATACGTGTTTTCGCCCTTCATCTGCAGGCCTTCTTGCATGAAGATGACATCCCATGGGTTCCATCCTACATTTTTAACGGTTGTTACTGCTTTTCCATCTACCACTTCAAAGCTAGCGTCAGAAGGTCCATCATAAATTCCTTGGACATGGTTATTCCAATGCTCAAGACCGAAGTTGAACTTCCCATTTTTTAACGGGAAAATCTCTTCAAAGGACAAAACTTCTGCACGCAGTTTCTTCGCAAACATAGATACATTATCTAATGTTATGGACCCTGCATTTCCACCTAATAGAAACACTAGTTTTGCTTCTGAGTCATCTGCATTTTGAGGTTGGAAGCTAAACGTTCTGTTCTCTCCCGTTGTAGAAAGGGAAATCGTCTCCCAGCCAGAATAATTTATACTGCCATCATTACTTACAACAGCAACCTGGATATCTCTTCCTTCTAAGGCACTTGCATCAAAGGAAAGTGTGTACTCATTGTTGCTCTTGATGGAAATACCTTTTTGAACGAGTTGAACAGAATCAGGTGCTCCGTCTTCTTTTACATCCACCTTTAATGCTCTTGTATCTTCTTCAACATATGCTTGTGCATCTGCTCCATTTAAGATAAGATTCCAATATGTCATTCGATCCATTCGACCCTGGTCAAAGGTCCCATTATAAATATGGTTGCCATTACGTAGCGGTGGCTTCGCTGCGTCTTCGTTGTATGGATCGATGGCTTCTATTTCTTCGACTTTCACATTTCCAATCCAAACAGAATTCGTATTTAAGCCCATATTGAATTCCAGACGTGCTTTTGCATCTGACTCTGCTTGCATCAGATACGTGTATTCATAGCTTTTTAGTTCAGGAGTTAAGGCTACCTCATAATTTGGTGAATAGAGTGACCATCCACGCGCTTCTCCGCCGCTAACTTTAAGATTCATATTCCTGTTAGAAGCAGCTTTCGCATCAAAGCTAATTTTGTATGTTCTCCCTACTCCTGCAGGTACATGCTGAATCAACTGAATGGAATGCGGTTGTGAACCGGCTTGACCTATATCAATCTTTGCAAATCCATCTTCCACTGAAGCGCTTCCATTTCCACCAAACTGATTTAAATGAACAAAGTTCCATTCATCCTCACTGAACGTTTCCGTTCCATCCTTGATTTCTGTAAACCCATTGTTGAAAGTAGTGTCATAGATATAATTACCATTCACAGGTTCCTTGGATCCTTCCGGTAGCTCTTCTTTTTCAAAAACGGGCTCGACAGGCTCACGATATTGATCTTCGTCCAATTCATATACCTTTACATAATCCACTTCCATCTGTCCTGGGAATTCGGTGGAATCATCTGGACCTCCACCATACCAGCCTCCGATTGCCAGGTTAAGAATTAGATAAAACTCCTGATCAAAAGGTGCGGGGTAGGCGTATTTTGTGCCATTTTCAGTGTTAAAGCTTGTCCAGTTATTAAGCGTTTGAAAAAGCTTACCATTAACATACCATCTAATTTCTCCAGGTTCCCATTCTACAGAATAGACATTGTATCTTGTGATGTCCGCACCTTCTCCAAAATGGTAATCTTTTGCGGTATACGTATTATTAGGCCACTGGCTACCATAATGGATGGCGCCACCTACTGTGTGCACGTCTCCACCAGCTGCCTCCATGATGTCAATTTCACCAGATGCCGCCCAGCCTCCGTACTTGTCTTCTTCTGGCATCATCCAGAAAGCAGGCCAATAGCCTTGTCCGGCTGGTAGTTTGATCTTCGCTTCAAACTTTCCATACTTCTGGTTGAACTTCCCCTTTGTATGGATTTTGCCGGAAGTATAGTCGTATGTTCCATGCTCATCCGAAGCAGCTTCCCTTTTTCCAGTTAGAACGAGATTTCCACCCTTGACTGATACATTATCTTCTTGATAATACTGAAGCTCCTCATTACCCCAGCCACGAACATAGCTACCGTCTGGCTGAACAAAGCCATTTCCTGTATCATAGGACCATTTGGTTTGATCCAATTCAGCCCCATCAAAATTATCTTCCCATACCAGCTGCCAATCTTTTTCTCCATCTGTCATCGTTTGACTGTTCTCTCCTTTCCCTACAGCATCATTGGAATAGACGTGAGAGTACCCCGTTGTCAGTAAGCATGCTGCTAACATGACCGTGAATCCTTTTTTTAACACATTTTTTCCTCCTTCACCCTTTTGTGTTTTCCTTCCTTAAAGTTAGCCCATCACCCCCTTAAAATAATTAGTTGAATACAACAGTTGTAATAGATCTTGCAGGAATGGCCAGTTCCATTACATTCCCTTCAAGCTCAATAGAAGTCTCTTTAGCCGCTTCTGTTTCATTTAAAAGAACGACTGCAATGCTTTCATCTTCATTTCTGAATGCCACAAGTGAAATGTCTGAAAGCTCTGTTTCATGAGCAATTCTCATTGCACCAGGCTTGATGAACTTACTAAAATGACCAATATAATAGTAAGAACTGTTGAAATGGACTTCATCTTTTTCTGTGTCCGCAATGATTGGCGCATCGCAGTAATTTCCTACATGATTTGGCCCGCCTTGCATATCAAGCAAAAGGTTCCAGTCGATAAATCCTTCTAGCCAGTTGTTCATGTCCCCGATGATGTTTCTAGCATAGCGTTCTCCTGTATGCCATGCACCAAGCTTCACTCCACCTTCAATACAACCTTCTGTGAATAATAAATGCTTATCTGGGAATGCCTCATGTACTTTTGATAGATTCTCAAACTCTTCTGATACATACCAGTGGTTGCCTGTTCCCCATACATATTTAGCCGCTTCAGGATCGGATAATACAGTTGTAGCTCTCTCGACAATTACATCTCGATTATGGTCCCAGATGATGATTTTTTTATCGCCAAGACCGTTCTTTTCCATAATTGGACCTAAGAAGTTTTTCACAAAATCTCGTTCTTCCTCTGCTGTATATATACAAGAATCCCATACCTGTGTCGCTTCCGGTTCGTTTTGCACGGAAATTCCCCAAATCGGCACCCCTTCCGCTTCCATTGCCTTGATATATTTCACATAATAATTGGCCCATGCTTCTCTGTACTTTTCTATTAACTTGCCACCATGATTCATTTCACCATTTGTTTTCATCCATGCAGGCGGACTCCAAGGCGATGCTAGAATAGTCAACGTTTCAGCCGCTTCGGACTCTGCTGCTTTTATAAATGGAAGAACGTACTTTTGTTCGCGCTCAATGTTAAAGGACTCAAGGCTCACATCTCCATCTTCCACGTATGTATAGTTCCCTAGCGCAAAATCACTGCTGTGGATTGCAGTCCGACCAAGGTTATATCCTAGTCCTGTTTCTTTATTAAAATAGGCGTTAATAATCGCATCTTTGTTGGCTTCTGACAGCTGTGACCAATTAAAAGCAGCCGCTTCCGTAAAAGCTCCGCCGAAACCTAACCACTCTTGATGTTGTTTTTCAGGAAAAAGCTTTACCGAGGTGCCGTTATTGTCTTCTTTCTGCTTCCAAGCAACCTCACTTATTTCGTCCCAAGGTCTTTCTCCATCTTGCTTCGTTTGAATGACTGTTACATTTTTCATAAAATGACCTCCATTTATTAAGTTCGTGCCAAAATGGGGGAAGTTGATGCCAAATCAGCCCGATTTCGTGCCAAAACCACACGAGTTGATGCCAAAATCCCCCGAGTTCGTGCCAAAACCAATTCTCTTTCAAAAAAAACCACTCAATCCTGAGTGGTTATATACTTCTTGAACTAATAATCTCCTGATATCTCTTAGCACTATCTTTCAAAATTCTTTCCTGCGTTTCAAAGTCCACATATACCATGCCGAATCGCTTATCATAGCCAAACGCCCATTCAAAGTTATCAAATAAAGACCATAGGAAATATCCTGCGATGTTCATTCCTTCTTCATTCAACTCAGCAACAGCTGTAATATGCTTCTCAACATAGTCTTTACGCTCATGGTCATGTACACAACCATCTACCACTACATCGTCATAAGCCGCACCATTTTCAGTGATGTAGATTGGTAGGTCTGTATAGTTCTCTCGAAGTCCTCTAATCAATTCCTTGAACTCCTTTGGAGAGATATCCCAGCCCATTCCAGTTTTCGGGTAATCCGAATATGCACCTTTATTTAGCATTGGTGAACTAGCATCAAACTCAACCAATGATCTTGCGTAATAATTGATTCCGAAGAAATCACATGGAGTTGAAATCGATTCCAAATCTCCTTCTTGAATGAAATCAAAGTTATGAATCAACTTGGAAAACAGGTTAATCATATCCATTGGATAAGATCCTTTGAAAATTGGATCAAGGAACCAACGGTTAGCATAGCCATCTGAATTGTTTCTTGCAATCTGGTCATTGATGGAATCTGTTGGAGCATAAGAAGGTGCCAGGTTAAGTGTAATTCCAATCGGTGTAGAAGATCCGAATTTACCTTTTAACAATTTAACCGCTTCACCATGTGAAAGTAGGATATGGTGTGCTGCTTTTACTCCTTCTTCAAGGTTTGTATGTCCAGGAGCATGATGGCCAAGGTGGTAGCTCAAGAAACTAGCACACCATGGTTCATTGTGCGTAATCCAAGAGTAAACTAGGTCATCTAACTCTTCATAGCACTTCTCTGCAAATTCTAGGAACCATGAAACTGACTCGCGGTTTATCCATCCACCTTGCTCATGCGCCCACATCGGAAGGTCCCAGTGGTATAACGTAACCATTGGCTTAATACCTGCATCCAATAAGCCGTTAATTAACTTTTTATAAAAGTCCATACCTTCTTGGTTATAGACACCTTGTTGTGGGAATATTCTTGGCCAAGCGATAGATAGACGATAGGAATCTACACCAAGGCTTTTAATGATATTGATGTCTTCTTCATAACGGTGGTAGTGGTCACAAGCAACATCTCCTGTGTCTCCATTCCACACCTTACCTGGTGTTCTTGAAAAAGTATCCCAGATGGATGGAGTACGACCTCCTTCATCATGTGCTCCTTCTATTTGATAGGAGGATGTTGCTGTTCCAAAAATAAAATCCTTTGAAAAATTTAACATGCCGTTCACCTCTTCTATTAATCTAGTTGCTTTTTATTTATTCTTTTACTCCACCTGCGGAAATACTGCTAATGATGTATTTGGATAGGAACAAGAAGGTAATCATGATTGGTACAACAGATATCGCGATACCTAAATACATAGAACCTAGATTTTCTGCTACCTTTGATCCTCTCAAGAAGCCCATCATGACAGGTAACGTGTACTTTTCCGGACTGAAAAGAACTACTAGTGGAACAATGTAGTTATTCCAAGATCCAATAAAGGTGAAGATACCCATTGTAGCTACTGCCGGCATCATGATAGGTAAGCCTATCGTATGGAAAATTCTTATTTCACTTGCTCCATCCATTCTGGCAGCTTCCAATAATGTTGGATGCAGGGTGGAGACAAGAAATTGTCGTAGGAAGAAAACAACGAATGGACTTGCTATAGCCGGAATGATTAATGGGATATAACTGTCCAATGTACCTAATGTCTTATTTAAGTCATAGAATCCAATTAGACCTAATTGGCCCGGGACCATCATCAAAATTAATACAGAAACGAATAGAAAATTTTTACCTTTAAAATTATAAATTGCAAACCCATATGCCGTCAGTGCGGAAAAGTATGAGCTTAATACAGTCACACAAATTGCAATAAATACACTGTTACCGAATCCTTGCCAAATATTGACGAAACTTATCAATCTTTCATAGTTTTCCATGATTGCGCTACCTGGTAAAAGAGTGAACCCTTTTTGCAAAATTTCTGAATTGGATCTCGTAGCGTTGATAATCATCATATAAAATGGGATAAAGCTAATAATCGCAAGCAATATTAAAAGCCCGTAGAGGATGCTCTTTACAAAAGTACTTTTATTCACACTAACTCACTCCTAATCCATGCTTTTGCGGTACATAGCTTTAAATGTTGCAAACGAGAAGATTAACGTAATCAAGAATAATCCGTATGCGACCGCTGCGGCGTATCCATAGTTGTTAAATTTAAATGCCTGGTTGTACATATATAAAACCATTGTGTTTAAGGATCCTTGCGGTGCACCCATACCGTCTGTTAATAACATCGGCAATTCGAAAATCTGCAAGCCGCCAATTAGAGAAGTGATCATGATATATAACATAATTGGTTTCAACAATGGCAATGTAATGTGGAACAATGTTTTCCAACGGTTTGCTCCGTCAATAAGTGCCGCTTCATAGTAATCCTTTGAAATACCTGAAATACCTGCCATTAATACGATAAATGTATGACCAAACCACATCCATGCCCCGATTAGAGCAACAGACCATTTTGCTGTAGTAGGATCATTAAGCCAGTTGATTGGCTGAGAGATAATTCCTAAATCCATTAATAAATGATTCAATGTTCCATGATGCCAGCCTAATAAAATACCAAACAACAAAGCTACCGATGCGATAGTAATCAAGTTTGGAAGATAAAGTACAGCACGGAAGAAACCAAGCCCTCTCATCTTCAAGCGGATATCAGAGAACAAAATCGCAAGCCCCAATGCTATCAGCATTTGGAAAAAGAAGTTAACTCCCCAAATGTACCAAGTGTTAAAGAATGCTTGTAAAAAGTAGCTGTCAGTAAGTAGTCTTGTATAGTTAGCCAATCCAATAACTTCTGGCACTCCCATACCGGAGTAGTTTGTAAAACTATAATAGAAGGTTAGTAGTATTGGATAGATGCTAAATATTCCAAAGACGATGAAAAATGGTAGGATGAACAGATAGCCATAATGATCTTTTTTCTTCAAATTAATCGCCTTCTCTCTTATAACCCTGTTAATAAAATAAATGATGTATTAAATAAATAACCTAGCTGTGGATTGGAGCACATGGCGAAGACTCCTGCGGGAGACAGCGGTAGGTTGAGACCCCTGAAGCGTTGTGAGGAGGCTCAAGCACACGCCCTCTGGATAAGCGAAGCCAAGTGCGTAAATCCACAGCGATGGTTTAACAGAGCCTTCTGTAAATGATGTGATGGGAGCTATTTTAGCTCCCACCACATCCCTTGTTGCATTATTCAGGTGTCTTAATATCCGGGTATGCGTTTTTCACTAAACGATAGAACTCTTCAATTGCTTCTTCTTTCGTTTTCGTTCCTTCCACATACTCCCCAACCATAGATCCAAAGAACCCGTCAATCTGCTGGTCATATTTTGTTACAGTACCTGGGTTGATTTTTTGCGCTTCTTCTAGGAAGAACGTATAGTTATTTTGTCCACCTAAGAATGGCTCTTGGAATTCATCCTTGATTTTTTCTGTAACTGGTAAGTAGGAAAGCACATCTCCTGTTTCAGTTGCCCAATCAGTCAAGAACTCTTCATCATGAGTCATCATTTGAACAAATTTCCACGCTAAGTCTTTATTTTCAGAACCTTTGTAAATTCCTAACCAAGTTCCACCCCAGAAGTATGGGTTCGGACCATTTGTTACTGCCCAGTCTCCAACTGTTTCTTCTGTATTTGTTTTCAAAACACTATGAAGACCCCAAGTTGGTAGTGCATATGCAAACACTTCTGTTTGATCAGAACTGTCTTCTTTTACTTCTTCCCAACCTGCATTGTAGTTGATTGGCTCATCCATTGCTGCAAACCATGCAGGAGACCATTCTGGAGCAAATGCTGTTAAGTCTTTGTCTCTAAGTTCTTTTGCATAGTCAAAATAGTTAATTCTACCTTCTGTAAGAACAAGCTCATTATTCTCATTTACCCAAGGTTGAGGATCTTGACCTTGTGCAAACCAACGAACAGCTCCTTCATCAGGGAATAGACGGTATCCAGCGGATTTCAATTCTTCTCCGACTTCAAATAGACCGTCCATCGTACTCATTCTTTCACCGATCTCAGCAGGATCATCTGTACCTAATACTTCTTTAGCAATACTTCTTCTATAGAAGATACCGCCTGGTGTTGTTTGCCAAGATACCGCTTTGATTTTCCCTTCAGAATCTTTCCCTAGATCGAATACATAAGGGATGTAATCATCTGCCCATTCTTGAACGTTGTAAGGCTCTTGGGAAAGGTCTTCCCAATAATCTTGCTCAACCCAGTCTTTAATGAATGCAAGTTCCCCTGTAAATACGTCAGGAGCTCCCTGGCCACTCTCTAAAACTGGACGTAAACGAGTTGGATAATCTTCAATTGGAATAATTGTCAGATCAACCGTTACTCCGTTTTCTTCTTTAAATACATTGATTGGTTCTTGCAACTCATCTGTGAAGGACCATACAGTTAAATCTGCCTTCTTAGAAGAAGACGAGTTACTGCAAGCTGACAATAAGCTTAGCGTCATTACTGCAGTAATAAGAATTAAAAGCTTCTTTTTCACAAAAATACCCCCCTGTTTTGTTATAAAAATACTAAAGCGCTTTCGAAAATGCTTATTTTTAACTAAAGCGCTTTCGTTTTATGGATAAAAAGAGAACTTGTTAGTCCCCTCTTCACTCATCAATTTTAATTGCCTTACACGATTCCCTGATAATAAGTTCAACTGGAATGGTAACGGCTTTGTTGAGCTTTGTTTTGTCATTGATCTGGTCTAATAACAGATCGGCAGCTGTGGAACCAAGTTGATTCATATTCTGTTTGACCGTGGTTAATGGCGGTGCGATATGTTTAGCAATTTCAATATCATCATAACCGATAACTGATATGTCAGCAGGTACGGATAATCCATTTTCTCGTATTGCTTTCATTGCACCAATTGCCATGTTATCTCCTGCAGCATAGACTGCTGTGGGAGGATCATCAAGTGATAATAATTCTTTCATCGCCTGTTCTCCACTTTCCAAGGAGAAAAATCCACCATTTACAATGTAAGATTTCGGAATATTTAAGTCATGTTTTTTAACTGCTTTTATAAAACCCTTTAACCTCTCGGTTCCCGCATACGTTTCCTGATGTCCGTAAATGTGTGCAATCTTTCTGTGCCCTAGCGAGTAAAGATAGTCTACAGCCAACACACTTCCATAACTATTATCACTATAAACTACACTTGATTTGGAGCTATGCATATCAATGATAACGGTAGGTAATGGTGACTCCATCAGTTTTTTTACTTCTGGATCATCAGATACGGAACAAACTACCACTACTCCGTCCACCCCTCTATGCCGGAAGTGGTCAAGATAGCTTTTTTTCTCATTGATGATGTTTCTTGAAACAAAAAGCATGTCATAGCCAAACTGCTCTGCTCTTTGTTTGAAACTTTCAATAACGGCATTGAAAAAGGGATGTTTAATACCAACACCTAAGTTTTCCATAAACACCACTCCGATTGTCCAAGATTTCTTGGTCATCAACGAGCGTGCATGGGAATTGGGGTAATAACCCATTTCATCTACAGCTTGTAGTATCTTTTTTTTGGTTTTCTCACTTACATCTGTATAATTGTTTAATACTTTTGAGACAGTTGTAATGGAGAAGCCCGTCTTTTTCGCAATATCATAAATAGTTGTCATTGTTTTCCCTCTCTCGAACCGAAAGCGCTTTCGAAAGTAATTATAAAATATAATGAAAACGTCGTCAATGACTTTTTACAAAGAAATTTCAGAAATATTGCAGAATGTTACTGGTAAATCTCCCCTTCTCCAAATTCCCTCTAATACTTTAAACCTTTTCCCATCTATTTCGTTATAATTAGTGAAGGATTTAATAATGAATGGAGTTCTCCTTGAGATTGGAGTGCAAGGTGTGAGACTCCTCGAAAATGCTACCGCATTTTCTTCGTGCGATGAATTGCTGCCGAAGCCTTCCTTGTCCTGCGGGGGGTAACGGTAGGTTGAGACCCCACAGGCGAAGCCGAGGAGGCTCAAGCATCGTCCTTTGGATAAGCGAACACCTGAAACGTAAATCTCAAGAAGTTAAACAAATCTTTGATGCAGTTAAACAGAAAGAAGGATTCACCATGATTGAAATTCGCAATCTATCAAAAACATATAAACAACAAAAAGTGCTATCCTCTATCAACCTGCGAATCTCTACAGGAATATTCGGTCTATTAGGTCCAAACGGCGCGGGAAAATCAACACTGATGCGAATTATGGCCACCTTAATGAAACCAAGTACAGGAGACATTCACATCGACTCGATTTCCATCCTTTCGCATCCAGAAAAGGTTCGAAGAATGATTGGCTACCTGCCGCAGCACTTCCATGTCTACCCCCAAATGTCACCAATGGAGATATTAGATTATGTAGGGGTAATGAAAGGTGTTACGAACAAGAAAGAACGCAGAGAACAGATTGAACACTGGTTACACGAGGTAAACCTAACATCCAGAGCCAATGAAAAGGTCAAAACATTTTCCCATGGGATGAAGCAGCGTGTCGGCATCGCCCAAGCATTTATGGGGAATCCGAAACTAGTTATCTTAGATGAACCCACTGTCGGATTAGATCCAGAAGAACGTCTGCGCTTTCGTAATCTTCTGTCTAAAGAAGGTCTTAACAAAAGTATCCTCCTTTCTACCCATGTAGTAACAGATATTGAAAGCAGTTGCTATGAGATAGCGGTAATGAGAAAAGGGGAACTTCTATTAGATGCTACAGTCGAAGAGTTGAAAGAGTTAGCTTGTGGAAAAGTGTGGGAGGGGATTGTGCCATCTGGATACTTAGAAAACATGTCAGAAGATACTGTCCTAAGTTCGGAACATCGGGGCAGCTCTGTGTATGCACGAGTCCTGGCAGATGAAAAGCCGTTTTACGGAGCAAAGATGCAAGAGCCTAGTTTAGAGGATGGTTATCTCGCCTTGTTAGGGGGAACATCCTGATGAGATTCTTAAAACAATTACAACTAGAGAGCCGTTTTCTTCTAAAGAATTGGTTCTTCCTGTTAGCACCTCTTGTATACGGAATAAGTATGTCGTTATGGATGATTAATCGAAATGAAGCGACTACAAATATTATGGGTCAATATGCGGCCGGTTTTTATAAAGCAAATAATGAATTCCTTGCGATTGGGCATACCCTTTCACTTGGAGTACTATTTTTAGCAAGTGTGCTTTCTATTCGGAGAGAGAAACAAACAGTGTTATTAGATTGGACGAATTCATTGCCGAATTCCTTTTTATCCATTATTCTAGCAAAATTTTTATCGCTTTTTATTTACAGCGGTTTGTTTACTTTATTATATTTCTTGATCTTTTTGTGGCAAGGTTCTTCCTTTGGCAAAGATCTCTCCTATTTACTCGAGCATGGCGTAGCATTCTCTATTCAAAGTCAACTTTCTTATGCTGTCACAATCTCTTTAGGGATGGTATTGGCTGTTCTAATAAACAACAGGATTGTTTATATCATCGTATTTTGCGCTTGGATGTTTGGCACATTCTTTATGGAAGGCTATATTATACAACGCTATCAATTATATTTTTTAAAGACGTTTCATCTTAATCAGTTTTTCATGGATATTTCCCATTCTGATGATTGGGGTTACCGTTTATCTAGGAAAGAAACCTTGTATTCGCAGTTATTTGTCTTGTTTTTCAGTCTATTTTTGTTGGCAATTACGATCATGAAGTCATCTACTAATCGAATTTCTTCTTTCGAAAAGAGGAAATGGACTTTCTTTGGACTCGTAACTGCCCTTACCATTGCTTCATTTTTTCCTTACGGGTCTTTATGGACAGAGCGTATAGGACATTATAATCAATTGAAAGCAGGAGCTGTTGACCAGTTTGACCTGGAGAGTGGAAATCTAGTTGACACAGTAGGGGAATTTTACGACATTGATAGCTACACTTTAACAATGGAACGGGTTGGAAACGATAGGTTTCATGTGCGAGCAGAGATGACTATTCCGAGCACGGAGTCATACTCTTCTCTAAATTTTAGTCTGTATCCCTCTTTTGAAGTGGACACCGTATCTTGGAACGGGGTGAAAGCTGATTATATAAAGAAACATCACCTCATCACAGTTCAGGACATAGGACAACAGGAAATAAACCGGTTGGAAGTAGAATATAGTGGAAGTCTTAATGAATGGGGACATGTATACGGAAAAGAAAGAAATTTTGCTTTCTTGAAAAAAGAGGATATGTACCTCCCTTCCTATATAGGTTGGTACCCTCTCCCAGGGAATTATCCAATTTATACTTTATTTAATATGGATACAGAAAATTATATCCATACAATCCAGTATAATCGCTATCTTGAACTGAACCAAGAGCTTCCCGCTTCCGACTTTGAAGTAGAATTGATTGACTTTGACTCTCATGTTTTTAGTACTGGTCATTCTAGCAAAGCAACAACAGATGGGGTGCAGGTATTTACTAGTGAAAATGCGAAAGGTATCACACTCTTCTCAAATAAAGGACTTATTGAAAATACCGAAGATCTCCCTATATCTATCATTGCTCATAAGGAAAACAACCAATTATTACAGCAAAAGCTTGCAGACATGAATGATGTTGAAAAGTATTTCCAGAGGTGGCTTGGTGAATCATTCCAACAAGACATGAAGTTAATATACATTCCATCCCTTGATTTTGTCGGTGCGGAATATTATAACACCAACCTTTTTGATGAAGCCCTTTTCTTTGATGATAGCATCCAGACATATGTACAGGTCGAAGATGGGAAAGTAATAAATAATACGATGACAGATTTGAAATCAAGATTAGTGACGTTTTTGCTGTTCAAGCACAAATCTCTAAACCATTACTATTACGAAGTCCCTGCAGACTCTGTGTTAAAGGGGCTCATAGAAACATATCTGCTTGTTTTTTATAAAGATAATTATGACTTCAAATGGAATGATTTTGAGCAATTTAACGGCACAGAATTCTATTATCTTTCCACTGTCTCTCATATTAACTGGATGACCTCTTCCGCAGATATGACTACCCTAGAAAAGTTTGATGAACTAATTGACTCATACAAACTTCAATATAATGAACAAGTCGTATTGATGGTGGCAAAGGAATGGGAGAAAGGAAATAAAGAAGAGATAAAAAAATTACTCAAAGAAATTTATCAAGATATAAAGACCAATAATAAAGATTCCTTCACCTATGAAGAATGGATGACCTATTGGAATCGTACGTTTGAAAGCGGGGGAATGCGGTGATAAGCGATGAAAAGCTTCTTGAACAGATGGCTGAGGGTGACCAGGCGGCATTTGAAGCATTTGTTCACAGGTACCATGTACCGATACATCAATATACAGAAAGGCTGTTGAAGGATTCTAAAAAAGCAGAGGATGTTGTCCAAGAAACATTCATCCGCCTTCTGAAGCAGCTAAAAACCAAAAAAATACCGACATATCCTAAGGCCTGGTTATACCGAGTGGCTTCTAACATCTGCAAGGATTATTGGCGTAGTGCTCAATATCGTTCAGAAGATACGGCAAAAGAGGAACTTCCGGTTACAGTGGACCAACAGGCATCTGTTGTGGAAATTTATGAGCGCCAAGAAACGAGAAAAGAGATGTTAACTTCCTTGAAAAGTTTGTCAGAGTCACAACAGCAAATTGTGACATTAAGATTTTATCAAGACATGAAATTGAAAGAAATCGCAGACATTCTGGATCTACCTCTCGGAACGGTTAAATCCAATTTGTTTCATGCTTTAAAGAAACTTAAAGGGGTATTATCAAAAGAAGCGGAAAAGGAGGCGAAGAAAAATGAAGGAACAACACAACCAGGACCAAGAGCTGTATCAACTAGAGGATGAAATGAAAGAAATGCTTTCTTCATATGTCGTCAAGTCGCCATCCAGTCAAGATACAAAAGCATTGCTGGCAGCCCTGCAACCCACATTCAATGAAATTGGAATTTCACCCGTAGAAGAGTTTAGACAAGAGGCTATACAACCGCCGAGCTTTCTTTCTCAGTTAAAAGCACAAATATCCTTTTATCAATGGCACTTCTGGATGATGAGTACTCTCATTTTTGTCATGCTGACGTTATTTTCATCCAATGTTTATGTTACAGAAGCAACACAATTTTATCAGTTTGCAATTCCATTATCAATGTTGGTCGGTGTGTTTTATACGTACCAAACATGGAATAAACAAATGCGGACAATTGAGAGTATTACACCTTTTCCACCTGCCTTGTTATTGCTAACTCGGATGGTCATCATCTTAGCCATGAATATTATTTTAGGTATCTTAGGATCTTTTTACCTTAGCTTTAAGGTGCAACATTTTCAACTGCTCCCCTTTTTGTTAGATTGGATTGCACCTGCCATGCTAATCTATGGAATGATTGCCTATGTGATGATGCGAAAAGGAGTAAAGTTCGGTCTAGCCTTTGGGATAGCAGCATGGATAACTCTTATGGTTGCAGGCACTCTTTATCAGGCACAAGGTTATGCATACATTGAGTTTTCACATAGCCAAGTAGCAGGCATACAAAGCTTCTTTGTCACTCTTGGCCTATTACTTTTGTTCTTGGCTTATAAAAAAAGCCTGAAACTGCAAACGATGTTTCGTTAATTGAGGCGATATTACATGATAAAGTTAGACAATATATATTGGAAATATAAACACTTTACCTTAGAGATAGATGATTTGACACTACAAACAGGAATCACCATTTTAGTAGGAAATAATGGGTCTGGAAAGTCCACTCTTTTGCATCTCCTGGCAACCGCTACACGGGCGCCCCGGGGTACAATTCATTACCATGATGACACGATGGACTCAGCACTTGCTTTAGTCAGAAGTAGAATTGGTTTTGTGCCGACAGGAGTAGAACTGTATCCGGATTTCACTCCACTGAAATTATTGATGTATATGGCACAGCTTAAAGGTCTCAGAAAAGACTTTTCCATGCGCCAAATTGACGAATTGCTAAAAGTATTTCATTTGGAGGATGTTAAAAAAAAGAAAGTCAAAAAACTTTCCCAAGGGATGCAACAGCGTTTAGCGTTGGCACAGGCATTTCTAGGAAAACCTGAATACATTTTTTTGGATGAGCCTCTTAACTTCCTAGATATTCATGAGAGGAAAAGCTTATTAAACTATGTAGCAAAACTTGCTCCACATTGCGTCATTCTTGTTGCCACACATGAATTGAATGAGTGGGAACCAGTTTGTAACAAAGTTATATGGATGTATCAAGGAAAAGTCGTCTATTCAGGTAGCAAACTAATGTGGAAGCATCAGCTCCCCCTAAAAGTTTGGACCGGTGAACTTCAGGATAGCTTATACGAGCACTTCTCAACCCAGCACCTTATCGTTTATGCAGGCCGTGTTAAAGATAAACTGACAGTCAGGTGTGCAAGTACCATAAAGCCTGTACATGGATTTATAGAAGCACCACCTACCATGGAAGATGCTTTCTTTATTAGAAAATACACAAAAGAAGCTAAAGATAGATAGCTTCTTTTTTCTTTCCTTCCAGTTCTCTATCACTGTTACACAAGTTTCACATATTCCCAATATCTTTGTAACAGTGTGGTATTGTATAATAATATTGGGGAATTATTTCTTTGTGAAATCAGCCTTTTTTAAAGGAGTATTAGAGAATGATAAATTTTTTCAAAAAACTTGATTGGTTATTGTTAACAGCTATCGTGTTGTTATGTATATACGGTTTAATCATGATTTACAGTGCCGGGATGTTGCTAGGCTATGAACTTCATGAGGACTACGCTTATTTTTTTAATCGCCAGAAAACTTGGCTGTATTTGGGAATACCTGTTTTCATTGCTGCCATCATTACTCCTTACAAATTATATGACAGATTGACTCCCTTACTGGTGGGAGGAACTTTACTTGCTTTAATACTTGTACTTGTCCCGTTTATCGGAAATGAAGTGAATGGAGCACGAAGCTGGTTTCAATTAGGAAGTATTAGTGTGCAACCTTCTGAAATTGCCAAACTAGTTATGATCATTTATTTTGCGAGGGTTTATGCAAGAAAACAGCCATATATCCATCAATTTGGTAAAGGCGTTGCCCCTCCATTGGCTGTAGTAGTGTTAGTATTTTTCCTGATTATCCTTCAACCTGATGTAGGTACGGGCTCAATGATTATCATCGCATGCGGAGCTATCCTCATATGTTCAGGGGCTAGGCTAAAACATATCCTTTTACTTGGCTCTGTAGCAGCCTTGGCGATCTTTATTCTTGCAAAAACCGCTAGTTACCGCTGGGCAAGGATTACTTCTTTCATTGATCCTTTCGGAGATGCATCAGATACAGGTTTCCAACTGGTAGAATCGTTTATCGCCATTGGCAATGGCGGACTATTAGGAAGAGGATTGGCGCAAGGGGTACATAAGCTGGGCTATCTTCCAGAGGCTCATACAGATTTTATCCTCGCAGTTATTTCGGAGGAGCTTGGGATTTTTGGAATATTGACATTGTTTTTACTGTATGGAATCGTACTAGTAAGAGGTGTTCGAGTTGGGGTTTCCCTAAAGGATCCCTTTGGAAAGTTATTAGCATTCGGAATCACCTTCCAAATCAGCAGTCAGGTGTTCTTTAATGCTGGGGCAGTAAGCGGATTATTGCCTATCACAGGTATCACACTTCCTTTCATCAGTTATGGAGGGTCTTCCCTGCTTATCACCATTTTTGCAGCAGGCATTTTAGTTCACCTATCGAAACATGCCACCATCGCGAGAGAAGCTAGAGAGGAGACAGAACCAACATGGGGACAGAAAATAACAAGCTAGAGTATAGTCGGATAGATTATACTTTGTTATTTCTGCTGTTTTTGCTATTCATTATCAGTTTAGTAGCTGTTTATAGTGCATCGGGTCAATACTTCGTCAATGACCCGTATTATTTCGTAAAACGGCAGATTATTTGGTACATACTCGGGGTAGGAATTATGTTTTCCATTATGTTCTTTGACTATGAACTCTTGGAAAATCTAGCCTTACCCTTTTATTTTTTAGGAATCAGTCTTTTATTCGCTGTTCATTTATTCGGGACGGTCAGAAATGGATCCCAACGATGGATCAACCTTGGGGGATTCTTGTTACAACCTTCTGAGTTTATGAAAATTTTCCTCCTGATAGTGCTTGCAGGAGTAATCTACAAATGGGCCAAAGAAAAACATGAATTAGATAATAAGACCCCTCTTAGTGTTGTCATTAAGATTATGGCCTATTCTCTTCCTCCCTTTGGCTTGATTCTTCTACAGCCTGATTTAGGAACAGCACTTGTTATTGGAGCCATCATGGTGACGATGATATTCATAAGCGGGACTTCCTGGAGGATACTTACCTTACTTGCAGGAACCATTATTGCTGGATTGACGACACTTGTTTACTTGCATAACAATCATATAGAGTTGTTTTCAAAGTTTATCAAGCCTCACCAGCTTGAGCGTATTTATGGATGGTTAAGTCGAGAGGAATACGCTTCTTCCTATGGTTTTCAGCTAACGGAAGCATTGAAAGGAATAGGTTCTGGTCAAGTATCTGGAAGGGGCTTATTAGAAGGTGTTCAGTCCCAGAGCGGACGGATACCGGAAGTTCAGACAGACTTCATATTTGCCCTTATTGGAGAGGAATTCGGATTTATCGGCGCAACTCTTGTAATCTCTATTTACTTCATCATGATCTATCGCTTGATCATTATTGCCATAAGCTGTGATAACCCATACGGTACTTATTTGGTGACAGGGGTCATTGGTCTATTGGCATTTCAAATATTTCAAAACATTGCCATGACCATTGGCTTAATGCCAATTACAGGCCTTGCCCTTCCGTTTATGAGTTACGGAGGAAGTGCGCTATTAACAAATATGATAGCCATGGGAATTGTCATGAGTGTTAAATTCAGAACGAAGCGATTTATGTTTGACTAGGCACCAACATCTCATCTTTTAATAGGTGAGATGTTTTTTGTTTAGTTTAATGATTGATAGATTGGAGTTTCCAGCTGGTGATTGGAGCAAATGGCGAAGACTCCTGCGGGAGAATAGCGGTAGCTTGAGACCCCACAGGCGAAGCCGAGGAAGCTCAAGCACCGCCCTTAGGAAAGCGAAGCCATTTGCGGAAATCAACAGCGGTGTTTAACAGATTTTTATTGAAATAGAAAAAAACAGTGCTTCTCTTTTAAAACACTGTCCAAACTGATTTATGAAAGTATAATAGCTTATTCCTTTGGTGCTTCCAACCGCTTCTCCAACTGATCAATCCGCTCCAACAACTTCTGATTCTGCTCCTGTAGCTCCTGATTCACACCCCTTGAAGAAAAATAAGGATCTGTTTCCCACCAATCCATCCCAATCTCCTTCGCCTTATCTACTGATGCCACAAGCAATCGAATCTTAATAGTCAATAATTCCACATCAGCAAGCCCTATTTTGATATCCCCAGCGATTACTACACCTTTATCGAGTATTTTTTCAAGTACTTCCACCAGGTTACTGGAGTTTGAAGGTGTTTGCATTGACATATATAACAGCTCCTTCACAGGCTAAAAAATTATAGTAGATTCCCCAGCGGTCCCAAATTAATGTTCAAATCCTCATCATCTAAGTCGAAAATCTCCTTAAGGTCCTCCATTTTCAATTCCAGGTTCATCAATGCCGTCCCAAGCTTTTCAATCTCCTCATCTGTCAAATTGCCACTATCCACTCTTCTTAGTGCATGCCGCTCTATCAGTTGACGCAATAATTCTATTATCGTCAGGACAAGCTGTGATAGCCCTTGCTCCACATTATCTGGGTCTAATTGGATCCTGCCGCTCTTTTCTGGTCTATGCTCCATTTCGCTTCCTCCTCACCGATTATTTTTCGTTCATTGGATTCCATCAGTTTATCTACTGATGTGATAAGTAAACGCAGATCCAAGTAAATCAAATCAATGTCCGCGATGGAGATGATAAGCTCCCCTCTTAGCACGACACCCTTATCCAAAATGACATCTAAAATGTCCAGCAAAGAAACATCCTGATTAGGGTTTACTCCATATTGCGTCGGCATCTTGTTCCCTTCCTTCTGACTATAAGTTTGCAAAATGATAACATGGCCACGGACCGGTATATTCCAATGTGAAACCAAGATTCTTGTACTCTTCCTGAAGGTGTTTAACTTGGTGTAAAAAGGTATCTCTCTTATTTTTATTTAATAGATAAATGCCGTTCCAATTCATATCTTGCTTTCTACCGGACATTTCTTGGCTCCAGTTTTTCTTCACATCTGACTTTGCGCACAAGCCGCTCAAACTTTCATGAATTTCATCACACTTACTTCTTTTTACATTTACAACGGCTTCTTCTAATTTTTGCTTCCATTTTTTCCGTTCAAAAAACTGCCTACCTGGACTTAGTGATTCGATTGCTTTTTCTTGTTCTTTGATGTCGGAGGAGTGCTCGGCTACTTCTTCTTTGATTTTCTTATCGTCACAATAAATTTTTAAATTCCACTCTTCTTTTTGTGAAATATTCTCGAAAAGCTGGTGGAACTTAAGATCCTCAGACTCTATTGTTCTAGCTAAATTCTGTTCACTTTTGTAAATGGTACAGAACTTCAGTGGGATAAGTGTATAGCTGTTATGGAGCTGTTCAAGAGTTTCATGATGATGCAAAGCTTTAGCTTTCAACCATTCCATATCATGATTGACCTTATCTTCAATAATCTCTTCTGAGAATTCCCCTTCATCAATTTCACATAGGATTGCTGTCACTTCTCCCATATGTTTCTCATATAAGTGATGTCGTCCATCAATTCCAGCCAATGGCATCAGCGGGTTATCTTTTAATTCTTTTGTAGGCACTAATCCGTATAAATAAAACAAAGACTTGTCTGTTTTTGTTTCTGTCATGTTCAGCCACCCCCATTTCTTCTCTTCAAGTCTTCAAACATTCGCTGTTCCCGAAGCTTGGCCACTTCGTAACGCTGCAGTAGTTCTTCTTCTTGTGCATGATATTCTTCTTCTGTAATTTCATCTGTTTCTATTAACATTTCTAATTGAACCAATTGCTTCTGGATATGATCAATATCATACATTTCCCGGTCCACTTCTTCTTTTATTTTTTCCCCGAGTTTTACTAACACACCCATTGGGCCAGTAAGAAGTTTATGGATCATTAAGCTTCCTTCGCCTTCAATTTAATATCAATGAAATTGTAAGCAGGCCATGGACCGGTATATTTAAATTCAACTTTGTCCTGCCACTTTTCATAGATTTTGTTTACCAATTCATCAAACTCTTCTTCATGGTCTCTGTCTATTAAGAAGCTTGCGTTGATTAGCATCTTGCCTCCAATTGTTTCATTTTGTTTTGCAGAAACTGCTTTTTCCGCTAGTGGCAAGAAAACTTCCTGCATGCAGATTTGCATCTTTTCCTTCATGAACTTCTGGGCCATATCTCCAAGTTCAATTCGTTCATAATAGGAAGCAGCTTCTGACTTGCCGCTGATTTTTTCCTTTAGCTTCATCGCTTTTTGGTTCTTATTGATTTCAGCTTTCAACCAATTTTCCTTGCCAATTATTTTCAGGCCTACTTCTATCTTGTTTTCTATTTTTTTATAGATGTCTTGAAGCTCTGAGTATAGTGATTTCATCAAGAATTCAACATCTGCCTCTGTTTCAAACACATTCCCAAAGCTCATTGGGATGACCGTCGTTTTTTCCATCAGGAAAGACACAGCATTCTGGTGTGTTAATAGGTTTTCCTTTTTAGGATGATAGATTTTGATAGGAGCCTTTGTGACCACCATAGAGAACTCCTTGTGATCAATAGTCAGAAGCTGTCTGGTCTTCCCCTCCATCACCACTTCTCCTAAATTCATTTCCTTGGAATCTTTTGGTATGACACAAAACGTATAATAGCCAAGGTTATTTTCCATTTGCATTCCCTCCAAAGGCTTTCTTAAATTCTTGAGTTATAAGAGATAAAGACCTTGATTGCTTTTCGTATTCCATCCCTTTATGGACGGAATGCAACAGTACGTCTACACAAAGTTGTTTGAACTCCTCATTTTCGGTGCTCTTCTCCATTTCTTTTTGCTTCGAAATGGTTGCAATCATGATGGCAGCACGGATACCTGGTGCATGCTTGCCTTTATTCAAGCATTTGTCTCTAAGAGCTGAAATGAAATTAGTAATCTGTATGGCTTCCTCTTCTGATATATCTACCTTCTGCTTCAAAATCTCCGTTTCTGCATTTTTCTCCATATATCCAAGTTCCAAGGTAATCATTCGGTCCAGCAATGCATCCTGTGTTTTGTGCACGCCTGCATATTCAGCAGGATTGCTCGTAAAAATGATGGAGAAATCCTCATGAACTTTCACCCACTTCTCTTCGTGCTTGGACCCATATAAGGGAAGAACTCCCTCTTCGATAACCGATAAGAAAAGATTGTTTGTTTCAGGTTTGGACCGTGTAAATTCATCGTAGATAAGTGTATATCCGTTTTTTACCGCTTCCAATAATAGCCCTTCCTGGAAAGACTCTTTCATTGTTTCTTCCTTTTTCATGACCGAGCGGACATAATTATCCACTAATAGCTTCTTGGTGTATCCGTTAAAGTCTCCTAGCAGATCTGCATTGGTCATTTCTTCATGCCCTTGCAGTACCACCACCGGCCTCTCAAGTTGTCTGGCAACATGGAGTGCCATGGATGTCTTTCCTACTCCAGTCGGTCCAGTAAAATGGACGGGGAAACCATTTTTTAAGTAGTCTAACGTTCTAGAAGAAATCTCCTCTACCTTAGCATGTGTCACAATCTCCTTCTCCAGCTGTTTGTTCATATCCTACTACCTCCATTGCAAATGGCCCTTACTCATTGTTCAAATCTATGGAACTTCTTGAACGTAAGCTCCTTCGATTATATGATTCTACTTCCATGTCTTTATTAAGTTTGGCATGATAAACACCAACCATTTGGTCTTTGGCATATGCCTTCATGTATTCTTTTTCTTCTATTACTTCTACAACAACGTCCCAGCCATGGTCAGTAGGCTGCACAGCTGTGATCTTATATGGAGGTTTTACGAACTCCGTAAAAAAATCTGTTACCTCTTTCAACACCTTCTTCATGCTCAATGCCAACCCCACCTTTATGGAAAATGGAACAAAGGCACATGTAATATGTGCCTTGATTCCCAAGTATTCATTTATCAACTTTTATGCATTTTGACGTTCTGTAGATTGTCCGGATAAGTGAAATTCTCCGTCCATTAGGTCATCTCTTAATAATCCAACTGCTTCTGCATAGCGCAACCATGTATCCACACTGGCGATTACTACGCGCGCTTCCACTGTGATCAGTTCAATTCCAACAAGGGATACACGTGCATAGACGTCAATGACGACACCCTTGTCTAAAATTCTATCGATTACTTCTGCAAGACTGGATCCATCCGTACTTTTTTGGATAGCTGCCATTTTACTTCACTCCTTTAATGTCACTCACATTTTGGATTTGATCGCTTCGTTTCACGGAATTCATTCCATTTAAATCATCTGCCCTTTTCACATTTGAATAGGATTTGATTCCACTGGAACGACTTCCCTTTCCGACTTTTTCTTGAAAGCTTTCAC
The DNA here is from genome assembly GCF_012524115.1 of Bacillus sp. RO1. Classification (GTDB taxonomy): domain Bacteria; phylum Bacillota; class Bacilli; order Bacillales; family Bacillaceae_I; genus Sutcliffiella_A. The sequence continues at coordinate 32,930 of NZ_JAAZWB010000085.1, forward strand.
CTGCATATTTTACTTCCTTCAATCGATCTTTCACCTTTAACAGCGAGTCTTGCACTTTTCCCTGGATGTCCTTTGCCTTGCTGTGAACCTTGTCTGCAAACTGATCCGTTGAATCATCTAAATTATCTGAAAATTCATTAACCTCCTTTTGCATCTTGTTCTTTGTTTTTTCCTTCTTATAAACTAGATATTGTTCCGTGGCTTCTTTTTTAGCTTTCTTTAACAGTTTCTTCTTCAGTTCCTTCAGGTTGCTGGTCCCCTTCATCTCGCCGAAAAAATTTCATCACCTTATTGCGACGCTCTTTCTTAAATAGTAAAGCAGAGCTTGCTGCTACTCCCCCGACAACTGCCCCTGTTACCCACTTGCTTTTACTAAGTTGCATGGCACTATTTTTTACACTCATTTACATCCACTCCTTTAAAAGATTTTTATTCTGTTTCAGGTTATATTCACTCTCTGTCTCATCTTTAAACAAAAATCAGGAAAAAGGGTACTATTCCCTACAGATTTAGTAATTGATTCCTTGAGTGGGAACTTTTCTTTTCTTGCCAGAAATAAAAAAAACCGGGCAAGGCCCGGTGCTTTAATAGTTATAAAACTTTAGTTATCGGTTAGTCACCGCTGTTGATTCGGGGAATTTTTCCTTCCCATAAAAATTATTTAATCCAACTTTTCATTTTATTGTCCAACTTGCAATTATATTAGCCACTTTTTCATTTTATTGTCCACTTTACGCCATATAAATGCCATTCGACACACATCGACACATTCAATATTGAAGAAACTCACAGACAGCTAACAGGCATTTTTTACATTTCACGGACCCATTGGACAAGCTTTAGGGATAAATGGGTAACATCCTCTGCAGAATCTAACACAGATTGGAACTCTGCCTTAAGCCTCTTCGTCAAACTCGTATTATCCTCCTCATACGGAATGATAGTAGACCATTTAATAGATGGAATCGCAATCAATGTATGTTCCTCTTTTTTATTCTCATGTATATACACGCTAACAGTATCAACCTCTAAATTCGCTTTTCTAATCTTCATGCAGAAACGTCCTCCTAAACTTTATAGTTCATATTTTAGCGAGGCTAAGTAAAATATTCAACCACGTCATTTGTTAACCAAACAAATAATGGTGTTGACAACTATCAAACTTTTAGATTATTATTTTATTGTCAACTACATACAACAAAGGGGTTTACATTATGAAACGTTCACTGTCAACATTGGATATTACTTACGCAGCCATGTTTGTTGCCTTGATGGCAATTGGTGCCAATATCGTATCTTGGATGCCATTTCTTCAAGTCGGTGGTGTTCCACTATCTATGCAACCATTTTTCTGTGTGTTAGCCGGAATATTATTAGGATCAAGACTTGGAGCCATTTCCATGATTGTTTATTTACTAGTAGGTATCGCAGGTGCACCAGTCTTTGCTCAGTTTAGTTCAGGATTTGCAACGATTATCGGTCCGACAGGAGGATTCCTATTATCCTATGTGGCTGCCGCTTTTGCAGCTGGACTGATTGTAGAAAAGAAAGCTCAGCCGAAATTAGGCACATTTATGTTTGCTTCTTTCATTGGCATTATTCTTATTTATTTTATCGGAACAAACTACATGTTTATGATTCTAAACTATGTTTTAGATATAAGCACACCATATATTGCGGCCTGGACAACAATGACCCTTTTCGCTATAAAAGACGTTGTGTTTACAATCCTATGCGCATTGCTTGCTGCTAGATTATACTATGTTGTCAATAAAACAACCAAAGCACCTTACACACGTAAAATCGCTTAACTAAACAAAAGCCAGGCCGCAAATCGCGCAGCCTGGCTTTGTTGTGTATTTTATAAAATTACCGCTGCAATACAACCAAAAATAATCAGCGGAATATTGTAATGTAGAAACGTCGGTACACACGTATCCCAAATGTGGTTATGTTGACCGTCGGCATTCAAACCTGAAGTTGGTCCAAGCGTACTATCAGAGGCAGGAGACCCTGCATCACCTAGAGCAGCAGCCGTACCAACGATAGCAATGGTTGCCATTGCGCTGAAACCAAGCTCCGCACATAACGGAACAAATATCGCTGCAATAATAGGTATCGTGGAAAAAGAAGATCCGATCCCCATTGTGATGAGAAGCCCGACTATCAGCATAGCTAATGCTGCAAGCAACTGATTAGATCCAATCCACTCTGCAGAAGAAGCAACCAATGTCTCAATATGGCCAGTCTCTCTTAATACACTAGCAAACCCAGAAGCTGCAATCATGACGAATCCGATGAATGCCATCATACGCATACCAGACGTGAGGATAACATCGGTCTCAGTGGACTTCATTACTCCGCCCGCATACAGGATGATGATACCTACAAGAGAACCATATATCATTCCATCTACACCAAGCACATCACTTAGATAGACTTGCGTAGCAAGAGAGATAACAACCGCCACTAAAGCAATGAGGATGGACTTTTTCGAATATGTCTCTGTTTCTTGATCTGCAATAGCTTTTTGTTCGTATGTTCTCGGCTTTCTATAGCTAAAGAAAACCGCGATAAGAAGTCCTACTAACATTCCTGAAACAGGAATTAACATGGCTGTCGGAATAGAGGATAAGCTGATATCCAATCCGCTTTCTTTCATATTCGTTTTTAGGATACCATGAAAAATACCACCAAAACCGACTGGCAACAGAATATACGGTGCTGTTAATCCGAATGTAATGATGGTCGCTGTAAGCCTTCTGTCAATATTCAGTTCATTCAATATTTTAAGTAAGGGCGGAATTAGAATTGGAATGAACGCAATATGAACAGGAACGGCGTTTTGGGACATAATGGAGACAGCTAGAATTATTAATAATATAAGTACTTTAGATAACGCTTTTTTGCGTGAATCCTCTTTTGTCCCTACAAGCTTGATTGCACCTTCGACAAGTGCATCCGGAAGACCTGTTTTGGATAATGCCACTGCAAAAGCACCCAAAAGTGCATAACTAAGGGCTACCGCTGCATTCCCTCCCAGACCATTTGTAAAAGTATTAATAGTGGTTTCGAGGCCTAAACCTCCCACCATTCCTCCAATAAAAGCACCTGAAACCAGGGCAAGTACAACATTTATTCTAAGTAAACTTAATGTAAGCATAACCAATACGGCTATGATAACTGCATTCATAATAAAGACTTCCTTTCTTTCTGTGTTTCTTGTTGCCTTTGCTTTAGTTAATTAAATCATTAGAGAATTAGAGTAAAAAAGCATAGAAACAAATTAACATAGATGTTGAATGACTGTCAACGGAAAAGTTAGGAAGTCAACTTGAAACGCGCAAAAAAATAATGCGCACCCTACTTAGGATGCGCATTAAGTACACTCTGTATAAACGATTAGTTTTCTTCTGTCTGTCCAAAACGTTCTACTAACGTTACTAGCGTTCGTACCATCGCACCTGTTCCGCCGCTTGGTCCAAGGTCATGAGAAGACTTTGAAGTAGCTGTGCCCGCGATATCCAAGTGAACCCATGGTGTACCTTCTGCAAATTCTCCGATGAACGCTCCTGCAAAAATAGCGTGTCCGTCACGACCTGGAGAGTTGTTCAAGTCGGCTACTTTACTGCTGCGAACTCTTTCTTTTGCATGGTCAAAAATTGGAAGTCTCCACATTTCTTCTCCCGCTTCATGGGATGCTTCAAGCACTTGTTCAAACCATGCTTCGTCATTGGTCATTGCACCTGTGGTGTGGTGACCTAATGCGATGATGACACCGCCTGTAAGGGTAGCAACGTCGACAAGGTAGTTAGCACCGTGTTGCTTAGCATAGGTTACTGCATCGGCTAATACAAGACGACCTTCCGCATCGGTGTTTAAGATCTCAATCGTTTTTCCGCTCATTGATGTGATTACATCATCCGGTTTGAAGGCATCTCCGCTAATCATATTATCCGTTGATGCAATAACAGCTAGGACATTTTGCTCTGGCTTCAGTTCTCCAATCGCTTCCATTGCTCCTAGAACTGTTGCTGCTCCACCCATATCTGTTTTCATCCCAACTATACCGTCTTTCGGTTTGATGGAATATCCTCCAGTATCAAAAGTAATTCCTTTTCCGACTAAGCCAATGACATCTGTCCAGTCTTCTTTTCCTTGATATTTCAACACAATCATTTTAGGTGGTTCCACGGACCCTTTATTCACGGCTAACAAAGCACCCATACCAAGCTTCTCCATCTCTTCTTTTTCAAGGATCTCTAGCTCAAATCCATACTTCTCTGCTAGGCCTGCAGCATGGTTTGCCAGGTCTGTGGCAGTCAGCATATTTCCTGGCAGGTTAACAAGTGTACGCGCAGTGTTTGTGCCTTTTGCAAACACATATCCTACATGTGCACTTGCTCCCACCTCTTCTTTATCATAATCTGTTAAGAGAATAACCTGATTCAGTGTCACTTCTGGTTCATTAGATTTTTGCTTATATCCATCAAACTTATATGTGGATAATGGAATGGACTCTCCTAACGCATGAGCAGCGTCTAACACATCCACATCTTCCGTTACAAAAGTATCAATGGCGACTACAACTTGGTTAAGCTTGGATTCTTGAATGGTTTTACCCACTTTGCCAAAAACTTTACGCAACTCAACGAAAGTTAGTTTTTCTTCACGACCTGTCCCCACTACAAAAATTCTTTTGTATGACGTTTTGCCGAATGTATGTATTCTTGCTAACTTTCCTTTTTTCGCAGATATGTCTCCATCCTTTAATAACTGTGTCAGATGCCCTTCCAATTGAGAATCTAGTTCTCCCAATAAACCATCTAACTTGCTATGTTTCTCGGAAAGGCCTACTACTAGTGCCTCCTGTTGATTTGAAAAATCAGCTACATTATGTACGACAAACATATTTGTACACCTCCATTTTATTATAATTATATTATATCGAACTTAAGGAAATATTTCGAGTTTCTAATCATATTCAAAAGTGGTCCAAATCAGATAAGTTTGTACTCTAATCATCATTTTGTCCTATATTCACCTTAACAAATTCGTTATAATGATTCATAATAATAAGAATATTAATTATCTATACATAACACTCTACTTAACGTGCTTCATCCCTTAAGAATGGGTATAGTAATAGATACAACTGCAGAGAAAGGACGATTCTATCAAATGGAGTTATTTTCTAATTTTCCTTTATGGGCTGCTTTGGCAGCAATCGGTTTTGCACAATTTGTAAAGGTACCTATTCAATATATTGCCTCTAGAAGAATTGATTGGTCCTTGATCACAAGTACAGGAGGAATGCCAAGTTCCCACTCCGCTGCGGTTACGGCTCTGGCTACAGGCGTTGCATTTGAAACAGGACTGGATTCTCCCATTTTTGCAGTAGCCACTGTATTTGCCATTATTGTCATGTTTGATGCAACCGGAGTTAGAAGACATGCCGGCGAACAAGCCACTGTGTTAAACAAACTTGTTGGAGATTTTAATCGTTTTGTGGAAGAGACCAAGAAATGGCCAAAAATGAATGAGCAAGAAAAAGTAAAAGACCTGAAAGAACTGTTAGGACATAAACCAATCGAAGTATTTTTCGGTGCGATTACCGGGATTTTACTGACCATCGTTTTGCATTACTTTGCTTATGTTTTGTAAAGGGGGGGAAGTTTTGAGACTCATATCCATTTGTCCGAGCAACACAGAGTTGCTCCACTATCTAGGTTTGACAAACACACTAGTTGGAGTGGATGATTTCTCTGATTGGCCTAAAGAAGTTTCAAATCTACCGAAGCTTGGACCAGATTTGAATATCAATATGGAAAAACTGGAAGCCTTGGAGCCTGACTTAGTATTGGCCAGTTTAAGTGTCCCTGGAATGGAGCGAAATGTTCGAGAATTGGAAAAGCGCTCCATCCCGCATGTTGTCTTAAATCCTCAATCACTTGAGGAAATTGCCCGTGACTTGTTGACGGTAGGAGAACTTACAAATTCTTCTTCAAAGGCAAACGAGATTGTTTCCTCTATGCGTAAAATTATCCATACATACAGACAGTGCGCAACACATTGTGAAAATAGACCGTCTTTATATTGGGAATGGTGGCCAAAACCAATTTTCACTCCGGGCAAGGTCAATTGGCTGACTGAAGTAAGTGATTTGGCTGGTGCGGTCAATATATTTTCGGATAAAAGTGTGGCAAGTTACCAGACTGAATGGGCAGAAGTAGTGGAGAAGAATCCTGATGCGATATGTATGATTTGGGTTGGTGTAAAAGAGTCAAAAATGAATCCTAAGCATGTATTGAAGCGAGAAAATGCCGACACGATCAACGCGGTTCAAAACTCCCAAATTTATGTATTAGAGGAAAGCCTCTATTGCAGGCCTTCGCCAAGGCTTATCTTAGGTTTACAAAAACTCGCTTCCCTTCTTCACCCTACTTGTTACCCTGCATACACAGGAAACGACCCTTTACTATAATAATAAAAAGCCGTATCCTCAGAAATCATTCTGATAGGTACGGCTTTTGTCATGCTATTCTCCGCTCCCTCTGTATTGCTGGCGGAACACCTGCATGCTTTCGTCTTCGTTTAATCTAGTCAACTCTTCCTCAGTCAATGTACCATCGCCTTTTTTGATAATGTAAACATCGATGGTCTGTTTGCCCCAATCATTGAATACTTCATCTACTGTGTCGTAATAGAGATCTATCTTATTTCCTTTAATTGCTCCGCCAATATCAGCCACTACACCGTAACCATAGCCGGGTATAAAAAGAATCGTACCTATCGGAAATACATTGATATCTGCCGCAATGGTAGAATATAAATCCCTTTTGACTTTAAGTCCTGAGTATGTAATTCCATAGCTTGGATCGCCAGGATTTTTGCCTGTTGATTCATAGCCTGCTGTATATCCAGTTGCGTGGACCGTATGTGTCTCGTATTGATCCCAGTCTAGATCCTCTAGCTTCTTGGGCTTTTCTATCGCCTCTTCTGCTGAGACCATGGTAGGTGTCGCAGAAAGGAAATTCAACTGCTTTAAATTCAGTCCGATTTTCTTGAAGAAACCTTCTTTTTCTTCTTCATTTTTTCCTTGTCCATTAGTGGCATATATGTTATTTTCTTTTAGCCAGTTGTGAATGGTTGATGCCTCAACACCTGATATGGATTGGAATGTTACAGACAAGGCTAGTACAAATAGTAAGCCGATAACCGTCCTTCGAAAAATCATTTTCGCTATTTTCATGTGACACACTCACACTCCTCTCACAAGATATTCCTTCCCTGTTTTTAAGAAAAGTATTCCTTTTTTGTGAGAAAAGCTAGTAAACACCTATTTTTACCAATTAAAAATAATAGATTAGTGGAGTATTTCGAGGCATCAGGCAATAAAAAAAGGTGCAAAAACGGAGGGTCCTTCTTTATCAAAAAAAACATTAGTTAGTGGTGTTAATAGCCGCTGTTCCTTTCCGCAAATGGCTTCGCTTTCCGCGGGACGGTGCTTGAGCCTCCTCACTTCGTTGCGGGGTCTCAACCAACCGTTTCTCCCCCGCAGGAGTCTCCGCCATTTGTTCCAATTCACAGCTGGAAATCACATAAACGTTAGGTTAATGCTTATTCAATAAACTCAATTAGATTGCTTTTCATAAACCCTTGGATAAATGTAGACATCTTGTTGATTGGAGTGGATGGCGCAATAACGCCCGCGGGAGGAAGTGACAGGCTTATATCCCAATACGGAGGAAGTTACTGAAAAACTGATAACGTAAAGGAAAGGTTAATCTGTCTAATAGAGGCGCTCTATACGCCCGAAGACCTTCAAAAAAAGGTTAAACTGTCTTATAGAAGCGCTCTATACGCCCTAAAATACTTAAAATAAGGCTGAACTGTCTTATAGAGGCGCTCTATACACCCGAAGACCTTCAAAAAAAGGTTAATCTGTCTAATAGAAGCGCTCTATACGCCCTAAAATACTTAAAATAAGGCTGAACTGTCTTATAGAAGCGCTCACACCCGAAGATCTTCAAAAATTGCTTGCTGGGGATTGGAACAAAAGACGAAGACTCCTGAGGAAGACAGCACTAGCTGGAGACCCCGCAGGTAGCCGAGGAGGATCTCTTCAGCCCCAAGGAAAGCGAAGCCATTTGCAGAAATCAACAGCGGTGTCTTATCTTAACATCAACAACAACAACATCTAAATTCAAAGACTTTTTCAGTGGCTTCCAGGAGCGAGAAGGCTCACGGACCGCCCACATGCAAGCGTAGCGCATGGAACGGAAATTAACCGGTTAATATACTTTCTTATCCTAAAAAAAGAACCGGCTAACTGGGCCGATTCTTAACTTGACGTTAAAACATTTGATATCCATTTTTACGAAGCATTTTAATAACAATACCAGAAGTTATTGCCCCAGCTAAGCCACTCACCAATATAGTGATATCTGCCACCTGTAAGGACGCCACCTCTGAGCCAAGTTTTGAAAAAGCACTGCCAGGCTGCCTGAAATAATCAATCAATCTCACATCATCCTGAGCGATGATCCACACACATACTAAAGGATATATGATGGCCATAATCCAAGACATGCGCAATAACATATTTAAAAGGAATCCAATCCCAAAGAATAGCACGAAAAATAAGACAACAGATATAAGTAAAATTGGTATATTCAATACCAAGCACCTCCATTACACATCTTTCCTTAGTGTACTGAAAGCGTTGATACGAGTCAATTACTTTTGGCATTCAAACAAAAACACAATCGCAATTGTCCTAAATACGTCATAAATGACCTATCATAGAACGAGCGCGATTGTGTGAAAAGCATCTATTAGCTATTTATTTCCTTCCGCTCCCACCACAACAGGAACAAGTTTCTGATCCGCCTAGCAATAACTGAAAATATCCTTTACCTGAACAATACGGGCAATCCTTTTTCTCTGTTTGCAGTTGATTTTTCATTCCATATCCCTCCAGATGATTTTCTCAAAACAGAATTTAATTTAATTTTCTGATAATATATCATCCTTTTAAAGGAAAAGGAAAGGGACGAAAATAGCTAAATAAGACGATGTAAGCGAATACATCTTATCCAATCTATCTGTTTCTTTCTTTTTCTTAAATTTACAGAATTATTAGAAAAATAACTTGTACGAACTATAGTTAAATATCTGTCCAGGATTCATAGCCTTCGTTTCTTTTAAAACAGAAAGATTTGTGAGCTTTGCGCAATAGTGGATGAGCAAAGAGGAATCAGGGTCTCTCTCAAGTTCCTCAAGCGTTTTAAATGCCGCATCAGATAGTTCGCTTTCTTGATAGACTACGTCGTGGTTTAGAGGAGTACATAAGAATAGGAGCATATTATCGCTGATTTTATCCTTTATGACACCAGATCTGACTCCAATCAGCCCCTCGACCTTTACGTTGATGCCCGTTTCCTCTAATATTTCTCGAGCTACTGCCTCATCTACGGTTTCATTCGCTTCCACAAATCCTGCAGGAAAGGACCACTTCCCCTTAAGTCCACCGTAGCTCTTTTTTACGACAAGCCATTTGCCGTCTTCTGCTACCACAATACCCGCAACCGCGAGCCAGACATTTTCTCTTTTTCCCATGTTATCGTCCCCCTGTTTGTACCTGATAAAGTAATGGTATCAGGAAAAAAGACAAAAAGAAAAGCTGCACGTTATAAAATGTGCAGCTTCTAAAAAATATATCTTATAATACGTTGAATTTACCTTTTTTCATTACTAGGCCAGCTCCACCGATCATGTATAGTGCACGGTTGTCGACCATTTTCTTCATGAAGGATGCTTTAGAGCCCCAGATTTTGCGACCGAATACTACGCCGATTGCATCGTCTTCACCTAAAGAACATACCGTTCCTTTTAAATCTGGAGTGAAGGTTTGTAGTTCACCTTGGCCACGAACCAATACTGCCAAGTTCTTCGCACAAACTTCCCCTTGCTGCATCGCGATTTGAGCAGTTGGAGGGTATGGACGGTTGATTTCTTCGTTGATGATTAGAGAACAGTCTCCAACGATGAATACATCCTCATGTCCAGGAGCGCGTAAGTAAGGATCTACTTTCACACGGCCACGCATGTTTTCGAATCCGGAATCTTCTACCAAGTGGTTTCCACGTACACCTGCTGCCCAAACGACTGTACCAGCTTTGATTTCTTCCACTTCTTCGTCTTTAGCAACGATAATTCCTTCTTCCGTCGCTTCTTTGATAGCAGTGCCAATTTTGAATTCTACACCTTTACGTTCAAGCGTGTTTACAGCGTATTCCACTAGTTCCGGATCAAATCCAGGAAGTACAGTCGGTGCAGCTTCTACACACACGATGCGTACTTTTTCTTTAGGAATATCAAACTCTTGGCAAAGTTCAGGAACACGGTTAACTAGTTCTCCAAGGAATTCGATACCAGTAAATCCAGCTCCACCAACTACGATAGTTAAACGGTCGTTACGGCGGTGTGCTTCTGTATTGTAAGTAGCAAATTGATATTCGATGTGCTCACGGATCTTACGAGCAACATTTAAGTTTGCAATCGTGAACGCATGCTCTTTCAAGCCCTTGATGCCAAAAGTCTCTGCTTCATAACCAAGACCAACCACTAGATAGTCGTAAGAGATTTCTCCGCCTTTAGTCAAAGCAACAGTTTTAGCTTCACGATTGATGCCTGTAACTGTATCGTGTAAGAAATGAACCTTGCTGCGATCAATTACGTCAGAAATTTTGTAACGAGTACGATCAGCCGGCAGTGTTCCTGCTGATGCTTCGTGTAACCATGTAGACTCATAATGGTAATCGTTTTTGTTTACCAACGTAATATCGGCTTCATTGACACCGATCATTTTTTGAAGACGAACAGCCGTTACAAGTCCACCGTAACCAGCACCTAGAATAACTATACTTGGCTTTTTCAAATGAATCACACCTTTTATATTGAAATTTTTTATAAAATAAATATGAAGACATGAAACAAATCTCACTGTACCTTTTCTTACTATCCACTATTAAGATAAAATTTATTAGAAATAAATGATTGTGAAACACTTCACGAATATGAACGGCAAAAAAGTGCGAAATTTGTCACAAAGAAACTTAACCTACCTAACATCATATTCTTTTTCTGTCTTTTTTTCAAGACAAAATCATAGTTTAAAAAGCTTTAAAATATTCGGAAAAAACAAGTAATTTCGTATAAAAATTTTTAAATTTCTAGCTATTTTCAGTATATGTTCCCCTTTTTCCAAGGTTGAAAACAGAAATTGTGAGAAAATTATGCTATGATAAAGAAAGAAAGTTAACAATTGTTTAGGGGGATAGATTCAGATGAGCGAAGAACAAAAAGTATTTGACATCACCATCATCGGTGGAGGGCCAACTGGCTTATTCACTGCTTTCTACGGAGGTATGAGGCAGGCTAGCGTCAAAATCATTGAAAGTCTACCACAATTGGGTGGACAGTTATCCGCGTTATACCCCGAAAAGTACATATATGATATCGCCGGCTTCCCAAAAATCCGTGCACAGGAATTGATCAACAACCTAAAAGAACAGATGGCCAAGTTTGAGCCAACGGTTGCATTGGAGCAATCCGTACAAACCCTTGAAAAAATGGGAGACGGAACGTTCAAGATTGTAACGGACAAAGAAACGCACTATTCCAAAGCAGTCATCATTACTGCTGGTAATGGCGCATTCCAACCACGCCGCCTCGAGCTTGATAACGCTAAAGATTATGAGAACAAGAACATCCACTATTTTGTGGACGATATGAATAAATTTGCTGGCAAGAAAGTGGTTGTATTCGGTGGCGGTGACTCTGCTGTTGACTGGGCGCTGATGCTTGAGCCGATTGCTGAGAAAGTGACGCTCGTTCACCGTCGTGACAAGTTCCGTGCTCACGAGCACAGTGTAGAAACATTAATGAATTCCAACGTTGAAATTAAAACGCCATACGTACCTGCAGAACTAATCGGTGACGATAACGCAATCAATCAGGTTGTCCTCGAAAAAGTGAAATCCGAAGAGCGTGAAGTGTTGGAGGTTGATGATGTTATTGTTAACTACGGATTTGTTTCCTCCCTTGGGCCTATCAAAGATTGGGGACTTGAAATCGAAAAGAATTCCATCCTAGTCAATTCCAAAATGGAAACAAATATATCCGGAATTTATGCTGCCGGTGATATTTGCACATACGAAGGAAAAGTGAAACTAATCGCTTGCGGCTTTGGCGAGGCACCTACTGCTGTAAATAACGCCAAATCCTATATCGATCCAAAAGCAAAAGTACAACCGCTTCATAGTACTAGTTTATTCTAAGCAGGCTATGAAGGTGCAGCCAACCCTAGTGGATACAGGGGTTGGTTTTTTGCATTTTATCCCCAAAATTAAATCAACCTGTAACCTTCTCCACCATTCTACGTCTAACCTAGTAACAAACCTAACGAGGTGATCAGCTAAATGAAACTCTTCAAGGTTGCTGTTCTTTCCTTTCTCCTCACTATCTTATCTTTACCGTTCTATTCACCAACAGGCTATGCGTGCTCCTGCCTTCCACCTGGTACACCGCAAGAGGAACTTGCAAAAATGGATGCCGTTTTCACAGGTAAGGTGTTAGAGGTTGAAGAGAAATTCAACAGTACAAAAGAAGTAAAGTTGAATGTGACAGAAACATGGAAAGGTGTGGAAACAAAGGAAGTAGTCATTTACACTGCCATGGACTCCGCAGCATGTGGTGTGAATTTTGAGAAAAACAAAGACTACTTGGTCTATGCCCATTTGGAAGATGGAGAATATACGACTTACCTTTGTTCCAGAACAGCAGAGCTACCCCAGGCACAGACCGATTTAAAGGAGCTTGGAGAAGGTACTGTGCCCACAGGTGATAAAAAGCCATTCGCCAACTTCTCCACCCAAAATGCAGTGATCGGGACACTTGGATTGGCACTTGTTTTAGGCGCTTGTTTCTTCTATCGCTGGAAAAGTACAAAATAAGTGAACACGGAAAAGCACCTCTCTTTTCGAAAGGTGCTTTTCTTGTATGATAGGTTTACCAAAAGACAACAATCTTGCCATTATCGAGGCTAATGAAATATCCTACATAGTCTCCAAGATCTACATTAACCTCTTCCCCAGTTTCTAGAACGTGTTTAATGTTCTCCACTAGTCCGGTATACTCCGTCCAATCCTCTGTAGAAAAATAATCAATCAATACTTCAACATGTTCGACATCTGCCACCGCGGCACCTGTACTCATGGAAAGTAAAATGCCTTCCGCCTCATGATAGATCATAAATCCATCGGATTCCGGAATTCCATATAGATTGGCACCATGCTTTTCTGCGATGGCTATGTGGCTTGTGAATTTTTCGTCAAGTATTCTATGGTAGGTATAGTCACCAATAGTAACTGTTTCCACCTCATCTTCTTTATGGTCAACTGGTTCAGCTGCAGGGGGCTCTTCTCGAGGAGTTTCAGTTGGTTTTTCTACCGACTGCGTACTAACTTCCGTAATTTCTTCTACTTCATTGCTATCTATGGAAAATGTATGAGATGGTATCGCCATGCGTACATATTGAAAGGAAGGTTTTGTTGAATGAAATTGGTATGACTCAATGGCCTGTGTTTCGACTCCTTGACAGGCTGTTCCGATGCTTGCAAATCCTAGCGCCGACAAAAGAATAATTGTCATGCTCCTTTTATTTTTCACTGCGACCACTCCTTCTTTTTCACCTAATTATATAGACGTTTGGAAGAGGTAGATGGTTTCATATTTTTGGAAATTAAGCACAAAAAAACTTGGATAAGCATATAGGCTATCCAAGTTTAAATTTTTTGTTATTAACATTCCTCCGGTGTACCGGTGTTCGTCGCTGTACGGAAAGAAGAACCACAGCCACAGTTCGCGATGGCGTTCGGGTTGTCGATGGTAAATCCGCCACCCATCATGGATTGTTTAAAATCAATTTTTACATCTTGAAGAATTGGCTTGCTTTCAGCGTCAATTAAAATTTTGATACCGTGTTGTTCCAATTCAATATCTTTTTCGCCTTTTTCTTCTTCAAAGCCCATACCGTAAGAAAGACCGCTACATCCTCCACCTTTCACGCCTACACGTAAGAAGACGGATTCATCGCCATGTTCTTTCATCATATCTTTTATTTGAAAAGCTGCTGCTTCCGTAATTGTAATAACATCACTCATTTGTTACACCTCCCAATGTATTTCCAATTCCATTATCCCCATTATATCGTGAATTGGAAGTCTGCTCAAACTTACTGCTTTAATAGTATATGCAAAAGGAACAAGCCTTTGTGATTAATAATAGAAAGTTCCGGTACAGATAACTTCTGCGGGTCCACGCATTCTGACAGACCCTTCGTTCGTCCATGTGATAAAAAGGTCTCCTCCTGCTAAATGAACGACCGTTTCTTTATCACGTACCGTTTGGTTGTTAAGGACAGATGCCACTACTGCCGCACATGCACCAGTACCGCATGCTTGGGTAATGCCAGAGCCTCTTTCCCAAACACGAAAGTGCAGTTCATCTTCTGCTACAACCTCGACAAACTCAACATTTACTCCCTCAGGAAAACGGGGGTCCTTTTCCACAACAGGTCCCAGAGTAGTTAGGGGGGCATTTTTAATATCATCTACATAAAAAATGACGTGTGGATTCCCCATGGAAACTGTGGTTATTTCGTAAGTTTCTCCGGCTATAGTAAATGGTTCAGCAACTAAGGCTTCCTTTTCGTCCACAAGTATCGGGATTTCATTCGTAGAGAGCTTTGGTTCTCCCATGTCGACAGTCACAGAGGTAACCTTTCCTTCTGCCACTTCTAACTCTGCTTCCACTAGTCCAGAAAGTGTTTCAATTTTAAAAGTTTGTGTTTGTACAATCCCATGCTCATAAGCATATTTCGCCATACAACGAAGACCATTCCCACAGTTTTTCCCTTCGGATCCGTCATTATTGAAGATTCGCATCTTTACTGGTGTTACCTCAGATGGACAGATTAAAATCATCCCGTCGGAACCTATGCCGGTATGGATGTTTGCAACTTTGACGGCTAGAATTGATAGCTCATCTTCATTTAACTTTTCCTCAAACGTATTTACATATATATAGTTGTTTCCGAGTCCGTGCATCTTGGTGAAATGAAAGGAGCGCATTTTTACTATTCCTCCAAAAATAATTATTTCTTCAAGTATAAATACATAAAAGTCTGAACACAATAGAAATATCCCCCGTTT
This sequence comes from Bacillus sp. RO1, assembly GCF_012524115.1. Classification (GTDB taxonomy): domain Bacteria; phylum Bacillota; class Bacilli; order Bacillales; family Bacillaceae_I; genus Sutcliffiella_A. The sequence goes on from NZ_JAAZWB010000085.1 coordinate 48,208, forward strand.
TATATGAAAAACCCATGTATCGCTTGCTTCTGTAGAAGCACGATAACATGGGTTTTTCTGGTTTTGGTTGATGCGAGGTGTTTGGGGTTTGTAGGTGCTCTCGGAGGGCTTCATCTTGCTTATGAAGACATCTCTTCACCGGAAACTGTTCTTTGAAGTCTTCATCCGGCTCATGAGGACATCTCTCCACCGAAAACTGTTCTTTGAAGTCTTCATCCGGCTCATGAAGACATCTCTCCACCGAAAAACTGTTCTCCGAAGTCTTCATCCGGCTCATGAGGACATCTCTCCACCGGAAAACTGCTCTCTGAAGTCTTCATCCGGCTCATGAGGACATCTCTCCACCAGAAATCTTCTCTCACAGGTCTTCATACAACTTATGAGGACATCTCTCCACCGAAAAACTGTTCTCAGAGGTCTTCATCCGGCTCATGAGGACATCTCTCCACCGAAAAACTGTTCTTTGAAGTCTTCATCCGGCTCATGAAGACATCTCTCCACCGAAAAACTGTTCTCTGAAGTCTTCATCCGGCTCATGAGGACATCACTCCACCGAAAAACTGTTCTTTGAAGTCTTCATCCGGCTCATGAGGACATCTCTCCACCGGAAAACTGTTCTCTGAAGTCTTCATCCGGCTTATGAAGACATCTCTCCACCAGAAATATTCTCTCACAGGTCTTCATACAACTTATGAGGACATCTCTCCACCAGAAATATTGTTCTCTGAGGTCTTCATCCGGCTCATGAAGACATCTCTCTTCCGAAAATCTTCTCTCACAGGTCTTCATACAACTTATGAGGACATCTCTCCACCGAAAAACTTCTCTCACAGGTCTTCATACAACTTATGAGGACATCTCTCCACCGAAAAACTGTTCTCTGAAGTCTTCATCCGGCTCATGAAGACATCTTTCCACCGAAAAACTGTTCTCTAAAGTCTTCATCTAGTTTATGAAGACTTCCCCCATTCAAAAAACTGTTCTCAGAGGTCTTCATCCACTTTTCTATACATAAAAAAACCACCCGCCAACTGACACTGGCGAGTGGATCTATCGTTTTAGAACAAGAACATACCTGCAATTGCTGCACTTAACAAGTTAGAAAGGGTACCAGCAATGATAGCGCGGAATCCTAAACGTGCGATATCAGGGCGACGGCTTGGAGCTAGGTTTCCAAGTCCACCTAATAGGATTGCTAAAGAAGAAAGGTTAGCAAATCCGCATAGTGCGAATGCGATAACAGCAACAGATTTTTCGCTGAACATATCAAGCTGTGCAGAGAAAGTAGAGTAAGCTACGAACTCATTTAATACAAGCTTTTGACCAATTAAGTTACCTGCGGCAACGGCTTCACTCCAAGGAATTCCGATTACGAAGGCAAGTGGTGCAAATAGATAACCAAGAATGTAGTCAAGTGAGAAGTTTTCAGCACCGAACCAACCACCGATTCCACCTAAGATTCCATTGATTAGAGCAATCAACGCGATGAATGCTAGTAGCATCGCACCAACGTTTAGTGCAAGTTTTAAACCGTCAGAAGCTCCTCGAGCAGCAGCATCAATTACGTTCGTTGCTCTGTCTTCTTCAGATTCACCTATTTGAGCATTGTTATCGTTTTTTGGTTCTTCCGTTTCAGGAATAAGCATTTTCGCCATGATCAATCCACCAGGCGCTGCCATGAAACTTGCTGCCAATAAGTACTCAAGAGGAATTCCAAGTGCCGCATAACCGAACAATACAGAACCTGCTACAGATGCAAGTCCACCTGTCATAACAGCAAACAACTCAGATTTAGTCATTCCTGCGATATAAGGACGAATTACTAAAGGTGCTTCTGTTTGTCCAACGAAAATGTTAGCGGAAGCAGACAATGATTCTGTCTTGCTTGTTCCTAGAAGCTTTGCAAGACCGCCACCAAGAAAGCGAATAACCACCTGCATGATACCAAGATAGTAAAGGACAGATATTAACGCAGAGAAGAAAATGATAATCGTTAATACATGGAATGCGAATACAAATCCTGTAGCTTCAGAACCTGGATTACCTAGTACCGGTCCGAACAGGAAACCAATACCCTCATTCGCGTAATTGATAATATTTTGAACAATTTCAGTCAAGCCAAGAAAAGCTGTTCGGCCTAACTCCCACTTCAATACGATAAATGCGAATAGCAATTGGATAGCCAGTCCACCTAAAATTGTACGAATCTTAATCTTTCGTTTGTTTTCCGAAAGTAGGAATGCGATGGCAAAAATAACTGCGATTCCCATTAAACCCCAAAGGATATTATTCATAATATTCACCTCTATTAGAAATTTCTGCAAGTTGTTTGTCGTCAGACATCTAACTATCACAGTACCACTTTACTACGAAATGAAAGCGTTTGAAAGAACTTTTTTTTGTCAATATGTTACAACCAGTAAGAAACCGTCTTCCTATCTGTGTGTTCTTAAATAAATTACCCAAGAATAGCAAAATAATGTATAGACGAGAAAAAAAACACACCTCTCTTTATAGGTATTTTGATTCATTTGAGTTGTCTGCATTTTCCTCTTATGGTACTTTTGTATTATATTGTCGAGAGAGTTAAGAGAGGGTGACAAAATGGAACAATACTATAGCCGAAATATTTCATGTGTAAATTGTAAGCATGCATACAGCACGTTAAAAATAAAATCCCGTTATATTCGTCCTATAACCCATGATTCGGATTTTTGTTCTACTTACCAGTCATTAGAGACCAACCCTCTCCTTTATTACGTTTCTGTTTGTCCACATTGTGGATATGCGGTTTCAGACGAATTTAACTCTAAATTGACGAAAGAAGCACATTTCGCCATACAAACAAAGATACAAAAGCATTGGAACTATAAAAATTACGGGCAGAAGCGTTCTGTAGAAACTGCCATAAACTCGTATAAATTAGGGATCTATTCAGGGCTTATTAAAAAAGAAACTCCAATTGTCATGGCAGGTCTCTATCTTCGACTTGCTTGGATATATCGCACCATTGAACAGAGTAATACGCAGGAGCAGAGATTTCTAAAGCTTGCGATAGAGCAGTATGAACTTTCCTATACTATAGGGGATTATGAAGAAAAAGGGATGTCTGAAATAAAATTACTTTACTTAATAGGTGACCTTAATTGCCGTTTAAGCCTGGAACGACAAGCCATTCGATATTTCCAAATGGTCATTGGTCACAAGCATAAAGACAAGGAGCAACGCCTTGTAGAAAAAGCAAGGGACCGTTGGTATGAGATTCGAAAATCCCCAAAATTGAAAGTAAGTAGCTAGGATGGATGAAGTACATACCGGTACAATATAAAAAGAGCATGGTTCCCCAAGATGGGCTCCATGCTCTTTTTTGGATTAGAACATCGGGTTCTCTTCCAGATAAATATATATGTTGTCTACCAGCTGTTCCGGAGATTCTCCTGCCACAACGTCTCCGTTAACGAGAGCAAAAAGTGTGTCAAAGCATTTGCCACAATATCCTAGGCAGCCATATTCCACAATATCCAGATTTGGATCTTTTTCCAACACTTCTCTCGCTCTTTGCGAACCACTGGCTAAATTACTTATACAAAATTCGATGATTGGCTTCACTAATTTCACCCCTCTATTGCACTTCCATGCTACCTTTTTTTCCTTAAAACGTCAATTATGAAGTTTCTCTATAAAGTGTTGATATTAATCGACTTAACTCAACATTTTTCCGAAAGAATGTTGTTATTTTGTCATAATTTCGATATACTTTTAATGTTATTTTATTTAAACGTGTTATACATTTTCAAAATGAAAGCGCAATTGTATTACAATTTGTGTTTTCTTTCACATAAAAGTTTTCCTAGAATACTAGTTTTATGAATCTTCTTACCATTACCTTCAAAGGGTCTACGTTATTATACTTTTGATTCTATTCGCTTAAAAAGGGGTTTAGCTGCTATGAAAAAACTTGTTGTGCTTGGCGCAGGCTACGGTGGTATGCGCGTTTTACATCGACTTCTTCCTAATCAATTACCATCTGATATTGAAATTGTATTGGTGGACAGAGCTCCATATCATAGTTTGAAAACAGAATTCTATGCATTGGCTGCGGGAACGATTTCAGACCATCATGTACGAGTAACTTTTCCAGAACATGAAAGACTTTCTGTTAAGTACGGAGAGGTTTCCAAAGTGGACATGGATCAAAAAATGGTACACTTTGAAGATCAGAGCACGCTTTCCTTCGATGATCTCATCATCGGCCTTGGCTGTGAGGACAAGTACCATGATATTCCTGGTGCAGAAGAATACACGTACAGTATTCAGACTATTAATAAGTCCAGAAAGGCTTACCAGGCTTTAAACGACTTACCGGCTAATAAAGTGGTTGCTATTGTCGGTGGTGGATTGAGTGGGGTTGAGATTGCGAGTGAGCTTCGTGAAAGCCGTCCAGACTTGACCATTAAACTATTCGACCGCGGTAATATCATTCTTTCGAGCTTTCCTGAAAGACTTAGTAAATATGTACAAAACTGGTTTGAGACGCATGGAGTGGAAGTAGTGAATGGCTCAAACATCACCCGTGTAGAGGAAAACACCCTTTACAACCATGACGAACCGGTACATTGTGATGTAATCGTTTGGACTGCAGGAATTCAGCCAAACAAAGTAGTTCGTGAGCTAGATGTCGAAAAAGATGGACAAGGTCGCGTGGTCCTGACAAAACAGCACAACATACCAGGCCATGAGAATATTTATGTAGTTGGGGATTGTGCCAGCCTCCCTCACGCACCAAGTGCTCAATTAGCAGAAGGACAAGCTGAACAGATTGTCCAAGTGTTATTGAAACGCTGGAATGGCGAAGCTCCTCCAGAAGAATTCCCTGCCATCAAGCTAAAAGGAGTATTAGGCTCACTAGGCAAGAAGCATGGATTTGGCTTGGTCAATGAAAGACCGTTAACTGGCCGAGTGGCGCGTTTATTGAAATCCGGTATTCTTTGGATGTATAAATATCATAATGGCTAAAAAATATCCCCAAAAGTCGTTTTGACTCTTGGGGATTAATTTTTATGATGCCGCGTATCCATACTTCTCCATCTCAGAATAAATGGTTTTCAATTTAGGATTGCCTTCTCCCACAATCTCCCCTTCGATGACCACTACGGGATAAAACATATCTTCCTCCACGACTCTAGCGGCAAATTCTCTCTTTTCACCGTCACAATCTTCCGTTTTATAAATATCTATATAAGAGATGGTGAATTCTTGATTTGGATATTTTCTTGCTACTGCAGCTTCTAACCATTCGTAGGTTTCTTTTGATGATGGAAGGTTAACACAGCTAGGGCATAGCACCTCTGCACCATATACACAAATTTCTACCTTTTTCTTCATAAGCCGACATCCCCCAACATTCATTACTTTTTCTTTATTTTAACGTAAAACGCTTACTTTTTCATGGAATTAATCTCGATTTCCTAAAAAGACCCAGTGCAGAGCAATAGATTTTTTGAGAGGTTTTCTTTATAATAGAATTATGTAAGGAAAGGAGCGATAACTATGTCTAACCCGGAAATCAATGCGCAAGTTCAGGAAGTACTAGATAAATTACGTCCATTTCTTCTTCGTGACGGAGGGGACTGTGAATTAGTAGATGTGGAAGACGGCATCGTAAAGTTGCGTCTATTAGGTGCATGCGGTTCTTGCCCAAGTTCCACTATCACGTTGAAAGCTGGTATTGAGCGTGCATTACTTGAAGAAGTACCAGGCATCATTGAAGTAGAGCAAGTATTCTAAAGTTAAGGGATTTGTAGCTGTTGATTGAAGTATAGGGCGTAGACTCCTACGGAAGGTAGTGCTTAGAGTAGACTCCGTAGGCATAGCCGAGGAGGCTCCGCAAGCACCCCGTGGAAAGCGAAGCACGATGCGGAAATTACCAGCGGTGTTTTATAGTCCTGACATTTAAACAAAACCGGCAAGCGGACATTTCTAGTCAGCTTGCCGGTTTTTTATATAGCTCTTTACTCAAAGATTATTGTTATTATTTATAAAAAGTCGATTTGAGTTTACGAAACAGCAACAAAGCTTACGAAAACAGCATTTATATGGATGACACTTTACATAAATGATTGGAATGCACCTCGCTGCCTGCTTTACTTACTTGCAAAAGCTCCACTTTATGTTGGGAGAACTCCGAAGACAGCGTGCTAACGACTTTTCTTCCTTTTCCTTTTTCACAAAAGCAGATGACTGTAGGTCCGGCTCCGCTGATTGTCACTCCAAACGCACCTGCCTCCCCTGCTCTCTCCTTTAATTGTTGAAAATTTGGAAACAACTTTTGGCGATATGGCTCGTGGAAAATATCACTTTCCATCATTTTGCCGACAAGATCCCATTTTTTGAGCATAAACGCCCCGAGCATGACATTGGCATGACTACTACCGGTCACTGCCTCACTGAATGAAAGACTATCTGGCAACAAACCTCTTGAATCCTTTGTTTTGGCCTCAAATTCAGGAATCACCGCAACCAGTTCCACCTCCTCCACTGGAAGTTTGACATATTCCCATTTATCATTTTGGTAGGTAGAGACGACAAGCCCACCATAGAGAGAGGGTGCTACATTATCCGCATGACCTTCAAACTTTGCTGCTAGCTGCAGTTTTTCATCTGGACTAAGATTTTTCTCACAGAGTACATTCATGATTTCAATGGCTCCTACAATGGCTGCTGCACTGCTGCCGAGTCCTCTTGCAAGCGGAATATCACTCATGGTCAAAACGTGCGCAGGAGGAGCTTCAACGTTCCAAAGCTTCTGCAATTCAAGACAAACGGTATAGAGAATATTTTCCTCCTTTTTTATAGAAAGAGGCGGCACACTTGTAAACTTCCATTCGTCTGAATGATTGACAAAAAGGGTAACGTATTTGTTTACAGCCATTCCGATAGAATCAAATCCTGGTCCAAGATTGGCAGAGCTTCCGGGTACTTTGATGACAAATCCATCTCTATATCCGTTCATACCGTTACACCTTCGAACGATTTGACGAGTTGGGAATAGTCATTGGGAATCTTTTGTACTTTTACATCCGCATAACTCGTAGCTGTTACCGGATCCTTCAAACCATTTCCAGTCAATACTGCAACCACCTGCTTACCTTTTGCCAGTTCTCCTGTTTTTAGCTGTTTGATAACTCCAGCAACGGATGCGCTAGATGCTGGTTCTGCAAACACTCCTTCTGTTTGAGCAAGTAATTTATAGGCATACAGCATTTCTTCATCTGTAACAAAATCAATTTTCCCATTTGAATCCTCTGCTGCCCGAACTGCATACTTCCAACTGGCAGGATTTCCGATACGAATGGCTGTTGCGATTGTTTCTGGGTGAGGAATGACCCTGTTTTGGACGATTGCCGCTGCTCCCTCCGCTTCAAATCCACGCATTTCAGGTAATCCCGTTCCCTTTTCTTGATGATATTCTTGAAAACCTCGCCAATATGCGGTGATGTTCCCTGCATTTCCGACAGGCAGGGCGAGGACATCTGGTGCTTTTCCAAGCTGATCGCACACTTCAAAAGCAGCCGTTTTTTGTCCTTCAATTCTATATGGATTAAGAGAGTTTACGAGCGTGATAGGAAGCTCCTCTGATAATTGCCGGACCATTTGCAAAGCTTCATCAAAATTTCCATCCAAGGAATAGATCTCTGCGCCATACATGACGGCCTGTGCAAGCTTTCCTTGCGCGATTTTCCCGTCCGGAATTACGACAATGCATTTCATGCCCGCTCTTGCCGCATAGGCTGCTGCAGATGCTGATGTGTTACCTGTAGAGGCACAAACAACTGTTGTACTTCCTTCTTCTTTTGCCTTCGCAACGGCTAGCGCCATTCCTCTGTCCTTGAAAGAGCCGGTTGGATTGGCTCCTTCCACTTTTACATGCAACTCCACTCCAAGTTGTTCAGAAAGGTTTTCGAGAAACAGCAGTGGCGTGTGCCCTTCCTGAAGGGAAACGTTTGGCGTTTGCTCACTAACTGGTAGAAATCTGCTATATTCCTTGACTAGTCCCCTCCACATCATACTGCGACTTCCCCTTCCACCCGATAACTGCTTTTTATTTCTTTCACATACTTCATATCTGCCAGCTCTTGAAGTAGATTGTCATAGCGCTCTAGAGATGCATGATGTGTCACGACCACCACTTCTGCCAAGGCCTCGTCTTTTAGAGGGAGCTGTAAGATCTTTTCAAAGCTGACTCCCTTTTGCGAAAATAGATTCGTAATGTGAGAGAGTACTCCTACTTCATCTTGTACATGAACCCTGAGGAAATGCTTTGCTTGAATTTCTTCTTTTCCTTTGAGAGTCTTTTGGAACTGAGGGGATACCATGCTTTTTCCATTCACGCCAAGGCGCATGTTTTTCATAACTCCCACAAGGTCGGACACAACCGCTGTTGCTGTAGGCAAACTGCCTGCACCTGGTCCGTAAAACATCGTTTCTCCTACCGCTTCGCCGTACACATACACCGCATTATATTCGTTCTGCACACTTGCCAATGGATGTGCATGCGGGAGAAGAGTCGGCTGAACGCTGACCTCGACCTTTTCTTTTTCACGATGCGCGATACCAATCAGTTTCATTGTGTACCCAAGTTTTTTGCTATAGTTCAGATCCTCTTCAGAGATGGAACTAATTCCTCTCACCTGGACATCTTTGAGTTCGATATTCATCGAAAACCCTAACGTGGAAAGGATGGCCATTTTTCTTGCCGCATCAATTCCTTCCACATCCGCTGTCGGATCGGCTTCAGCAAATCCAAGTTCCTGTGCTTCTTTCAGCACTTCTTCATAGGAAGAACCTTCATTGTTCATTTTTGTAAGGATGAAATTCGTCGTTCCGTTTACGATCCCCATCATTTTCGTGATTCTATCTGACGCAAGCCCATCTACTAAACCTCTAAGAATAGGAATCCCACCTGCCACACTAGCTTCGTAAAATAGGTCACAATTATTCTGGGCGGCTGCCGCTAAAAGCTCTGATCCATACACGGCCATTAAATCTTTATTTGCAGTAACAACATGTTTCTTGTTATGAAGCGCCCTTAAAATATGATGACGAGTCTCTTCGACTCCCCCCATTACCTCAATCACCACGTCAATTTCAGGATCATCAAGCACCTCTTCTGCATGCAAAGTCAACAACTCGGGATTCAAATCCACCAACCGCTCCTTATGCAAGTCCTTCACAAGCGCCTTCTTCACGCGCACCGGACAACCCACCTGATGCATCAACTTATCCTGATGACCCTCCACAATCTTCACTACACCACAACCAACCGTACCCAACCCCAACAAACCAACCGAAATCACCTTCACTGCGCTCCACTCCCCTTTAAGGGGTCTGACCCTCATTGCGTTAAAGGATTAAAGAGGGGTCTGACCCTCACTCCTCTAATGCGCTAAAGAGACTCCCTCATTTTTCTTTTTGTCTTTTCTGTGTGTACATTTGTTTTTATATAATGGACATTATAGAGGGGTTTGGCGTGCTTGACAAGGGGAGAATTTTGCTTTTTTAGTTTGTAAGCGCTTAACATATTGGGGGAGTAGTAAGAAAAAAATAAGGGACCGGATCTCTTCTCCACACTTCCTTGTGGAGAAGAGATCCGGTCCTCATCATACCTTCGTTTTCACTTGATTTCCTTGTAGTACCGCGACAATATTATCTCTGCATAGCTTTATCATCGTAGTCCTGGTTTCTACACTTGCGCTTCCGATATGCGGAATTGCCACCACTTGAGGAAAACGAAGCAACGGATGGTCGGAGCCTATAGGTTCCTCATAGAAAACGTCCAATCCAGCTCCGGCAATTTCATTGTGATTTAAAGCAGCGATAAGCGCTTCCTCATCCACCACCTGCCCCCTCCCTACATTTATAAAGAAGGCAGAATTCTTCATACGGGTGAATGCATCATGATTAAACAGATGTCTCGTATCAACCGTTAACGGCGTTAAGCAGACAACATAATCTGATTCCTCTAACAACTGTTCAAAGCTGCGGTATGCCGCCCCTAGCTCCTGTTCAGTTTCCATATCGCGGTTTCTATTATGGTAGAGGATCTCCATTCCAAAGCCACTAGCTCTTCTAGCAACAGCTTGTCCTATTTTGCCCATGCCAACTATCCCGATTGTTTTCTGATGAACATCGGCACCTGCAAGCAGGAAGGGACTCCAGCTTTTCCAGTGTCCCTCTTTTACAAATTCTTGAGCTTCCGTAATTCTTCTTGCTGTAGCTAGCATCAACGCAAAAGTAAGGTCTGCAGTCGTTTCTGTCAGCACATCAGGTGTATTACAAACAGTCACACCTTTCTTTGTTGCTGCCTGTATGTCAATATTGTCATATCCAACTGCAAGGTTAGCCACAACCTTAAGGTTTGGCGCTTGCTCTAACAGTTCTTCATCTACTTTATCTGAAAGCATCGTCAATAGAGCCGTTGCTTTTTTAGCTTCTTTCATCAACATCTCCCTCGGAACAGGCTCGCTTTCACTGTCCCACATCTTCACATCTGCAATCTCCATAAGAGGGGTGAATACTTCTTCTTTAAGTTTTCTTGTTATAAACACATACGGCCTTTTCATCTGTTTCTCTCCCTACATCTTGTTGTCTGGAATAGTTCTCAAGCTATCTGTTATTTTATCACTCATAGCTTTTCCAAAACATACAAATATAGGGCAAGCGCTTATTTTTTCACCCAATCAAATACCGGGATTCCATAGTTTTTAGCAGGCACGCCTGCGAGATCATAAAAATTTCCGAGAAGCTGTTCATAGTGAGTGGAAGAATGCAGTATTGCTTTCATCCGATCCTCGTGCCATTTTTTATCAGCAACAGGTCCGCTCGTATAATAGTCCTCTACACATTCAAAGTAGTGAATGGGAAATGTCAATCTTGCATACAGTAGTCGCCATGAAAAGCTTGATAGCGGAGATACCCTTTCATAGTCTTGTAAAAAAGTTTGGATCTTCGTTGGGTTCATGTCTTCTCCTTTGCGGCATTCTACCCTTATCCATTCCGAAAGGTCTCTGCTTGCATGATCAAAAATCCAATCTGTCGGGAGCTTCATCCATTGCGCCTGCTGCCAGGTGAGATCTGTGAAGCGGTGGTGGCAGAGTGTAGCTGCATCATTCATCATCGGACTATCATCAAGCTCTGTGTCCACTAGATACTGAATGGCATTTTCGGTCAATCCTAAATAGTAAGGAAAGGACTCAACAAACTGGGTATCAAAAACATCAACTGGATTGCTTCTTACCTTTTCTCTGAAAAAGCTCTCCATTTGGTCGACCCTTTTTACCCACAAGCTTTTCCATTGACCGATTCGATTAATAGCTGTCACTTTTGCAGGATAACTTCTAGCATGCGTATGAAAGGCAGCCAGTTCTTTTCCGACAACTAATTTCCTAGAACTGTAATCATACGGCATCCGGAAAAGAGCGATCTGCCGGCCATCTATCTCCGTTGTATAGGTATCATTCTTATTTTTCACAAAAGAACTAACATATATATCTTTATGCGTGCGTATCATATAGTCACTTATCTTTTGAAGTTCATCAATTTCTTCTGCTTCCAAGTGAGCAACAGGTACCATGATATAAAGTACGCGATTAGACCAAAAAGCATCAAACTGTCGTACCCTTTGCTTCCTTTCCACCCTTAACTCATATTGATCATAAATAATCTGCTTCAACTCTGTTCCCTCCTTCTCCCTAGTACCAACTATATGAAGAAAACAGAGAAAACTTGTTACAAATAATAGCCATCTTCCTAAACACAATGACCAAAACACCACCAAACACACACATAAATCACACCAAAAGCTATTAATTCCACCAAATTAGGGCATAAAGGGAAGATAAAGAAACAAAAAAGAATAAAAGGGGTCTGACCCTCAGCGTTCTAATGTATTAAAGAGGTAAAGATTTAAAGAGGGGTCTGACCCTCACCGCTCTAAAGTACTAAAGAGGGACCTAAATCCCCCTCGACTATATTATAAAAGATGGGTGAGTTGTATGAAGAATTTTGAGAGTATGGATGATGTGGAGAAGAAGGCACGGGCGTTGTTGGAGGAGCGCGGGGTGACGATGGATGATATTGCGGAGTTGGTGTATTTCTTGCAGTCGAAGTATCATCCTTCCCTGGAGCGTTCCGAGTGTCTGGAGAATGTGGACCGCGTTCTTTCTAAGCGTGAAGTTCAAAATACCGTCCTTACAGCAATTGAATTAGACATATTGGCTGAACAAGGTAAAATTCAAGAGCCTCTCTTAAGAATATTGCGCGATGATGAAGGATTGTATGGCGTGGATGAGGTTTTGGCATTATCGATTGTAAACGTATACGGCTCCATTGGCTTTACGAACTACGGATATATCGATAAATTAAAACCAGGCATACTCGAACACCTCAATGACAAGAGCTCTGGAAAAGTTCATACCTTCCTCGATGATATCGTCGGAGCTATCGCTGCCGCAGCATCAAGCCGTTTGGCTCATCGAGCAGCGAATACAGAATGAACGAATAGACAATAAAAAACCAGGAAGCCGAACTAAAAGCTCGCTGCCTGGTTTTTTCACGTCCTTTATCATAATGAGATTTCTTATATTCTTTCAATCCACTCTTTCAACGAATCCACCGTATAGGTCGGCTGCTCCTCATACGTTTCTAAATGCGCCTTTGTCGTCACACCCGTATGCACAAGGAGCGTGTCCATCCCCGCATTCATCCCAGCTTTAATATCGGTATGGTAATTATCCCCCACCATCAGCGTTTCTTCACGAGGCACCCCCAATACTTTCAGAGCCTGCTCCATGATGACTTTTTCTGGTTTACCGATAAAGGTCGGTTGTGTTTCCGTTGAAACCGTCAATACAGAAGTCAACGATCCGTTTCCAGGTAGTAACCCTCTTTCAGTCGGAATGGCAATATCACCGTTAGTGGAAATAAATCGCGCACCATTACGAATATTAATTGCACCAAGTGCCAACTTTTCATAACTGATGGATCGGTCAATTCCGCTTACTACCACGTCTGCACCCTCATCAACCAATTCGAACCCCTTCTCCAGCAACGCCGTTCTGATTCCTTCCTCACCAATAACATATATTTTCGCCTCAGGCTTGTAATCATAAATATAATTGGCCGTGGCATTGCTTGTTGTAAAAACTTGTTCATCCAAGGTCGGTATGCCAAAGTCTCTTAATTTTTGGGCAACCTGTTGTGGTGTTCTAGAGGAATTATTCGTTACAAAAAGATAAGGAATCTTTTTATCATATAAGGCTTTTACAAAATGGCTTGCCTCTTCAATCTTTTCTTTTCCACGATACATCGTGCCGTCAAGGTCAATCAAAAATCCTTGGTACTTTTTCATCTATTTTCACACTCCACTATATTCATTTCATTAGTTTAGGTTTGTTTCAACCTGTTCATGTTAGCACAATTTACTAGCCTGATAAAAGCAAGAAAGAACGCTCCCATTAAAGAAAGCGTTCTCAACTCAGCATTAATTTCTAAAAGCCGAAACAGGCCCTAATTCATTTTCGAGATAAACACGGACAGCACTACAGAACCCAACAACTGTCTCCTGTACATCCTCTAAACACGTTTCCACCTCTTCATGAGAAATCATAAGATATTCTTGTACTAGTGTTTTTCGGAGTCGAACAAGTCTCTTTAACTGCTGGGCCATGTCACCGGTCACTACTTTTTCATCTTCGAGAATGTCAATGATGTCCTCATAACTACCAGGGTCCCGCATGATAAAGCCGTCAATCATCGCATTACCCACGTCCAGTAAGCCTTCAATGATTGCTACTGCAACACGCTCAAGCGCCTTCTTTTCGATGGAAGAATTCCAAGAGTCGTGCTGTTGATATAAGGCTATATTTTCTTCAATATAAAGTAACGTATGCTCAATTTTTTCTCGATCCACAAAGTACATTCTGTATTCTCCTTTGTATGTCATCTTGGCTGTTGTTATGTTATCGGTTGCAGCAGTTTGGGCCTGGCGTAAAAATAACCTTGCGCCATGTCCACTTTATGCTTGGAGAGAATCTGGACCTCTTCAGGACGCTCGATCCCTTCTGCTACCACAAGGGATCCTGTCTCATTTGCTATTAACAAAAGCCCCTGCAGCATTTTCTCTTTGACCATGTTTTTATCTATATCTTGGATAACAGAACGATCGATTTTTATGATATCAGGCATAATTCTATTGATGGTATGGAAGCTCGCATAACCAGCACCTGTATCATCAACAGCAATTTGAAAGCCCAGATCCCTAAGCGCCTCAATGTTACGCTCAAAATTTTTCAAACCATCAATAGAGTCCTGTTCTGTCACTTCAATGGCAATATTCTGCGGAATAATCTCTGGATACTTTTTCAAAAGGGCCAGCATTTTCTCTATTAACTCTACCTCATTTAATGTAGTTGGAGTAAAATTGATAAAAATTGCTTCCTTCATTTTGCACTGATAAATTAGTTGAAATGCCTTTTCTAATATAAGTAACTCCAGCATAAATAACCGATTAGTCTGTTTGGCGATGGAAAATAACTGCAAAGGGTTTTCCATCAATGACCCTTTAGGGCCGCGAGTCAGCAACTCCCACGCCTTAATGCCGCCTTTGGACACATCCATGATTGGTTGGGCCAATAGCGTAATATCTTTAAAAGCAATGATTTGATTTATTTGAAACTTTAATTGCTGAAATTGTAATTTATCCTGTTTCTCGGCCATGGCCATTGCCTGTACATGAGCTTTAAGCATACATTCAGACAACGAATACTCTCCTGACTCCAAGAAAATATAACCAAATTGCACACACAGATGCTGGTTATCCAACTGTTTATAATTGTGTCCTTCTATTACTGTCTTTACTTTAGCAAGCCTATCCTCAAGTTCCATTGTACTGTGAAACCTTGCATCCACTTTCAATAACAAAGAAATTCCATCACTATATTGTTCATGTAAACACACGATTTCTTCATCTGCAAAAGTTTGCCCAATGACTTTTCTAAGCTGCGCCTTGATAACTTCTCGACACAATAAATATTTACGCCTGCCTATTTTTGAAATGATATTCTCCAAGTCAGGAAAATAAAATGAAATTACCGCTACCTGAAATCCTTTTTTTAAGGTATGCTTCACTCGTTGTTCAATTGGATTTCTCAAAATAAAGATCGGTGGATAATAACGCAGATATTTGGACGGAAGCATTATTTTTACTAGATGTGAGCCATTCTTTTTATAGTATCTCTTTATGCGATTCCAGCTTCGCCCCATGAAGTGGCTCCCTTCTCTCTAGACAAAAATCAGCAAGTTGTATTTCTTTTATTTTATCACAAAAAATAAGAAAATTGTCCCATTTATTGCATAGCGTAGATATAATTAAAAATTTCCGATAACAAGAAAGACGTTGTATTTGTTATACTAGAAAAAGATGCAAGAAGGAGGTTTCAATGTGGGAGAGAAATTCTTTTTATATGATGATACAGTCGATACCAAAACCCGTTTTGTAAGCTTTATGGGGGAAAATAATCGCTTTGACTTGGCAATAGTCAAATCCGATCGCTATTATGGAAAAAGTCTTGTACTCGATATCCAAGGCAACCGTTTTGCCATCATCGGCAGTGATGACCTAGATGAACCAGGCTATCTTGAGCATGCATACCAGTTATCAGAAGAAGATGCAGCTGAATTGCGTTCATTTCTTTATGAAGTAGTCTAAGCACCGAAATTCATAATAATCCCCAATTGTCTCGGTAAAACTAACCTTACTCTAAGACAAAGGGGATTTTTTCATGTTTATTGATGAAAAGGATAAAGAAGAAGAACACTATACTGATTTCTCTAATGTTGAAACGCAGCGGAATTATTTAATACCTGAAACATTACCTGAAGGTCCTTATGGCTCTCCCCGCGGCAAAGACACACCGGTGGAAAATAAAAGCACTCCTTGGCGTGAAGGCCAGCGCTATTATAGTGCCTTTAATTATGAAAACAAAAATCTGCACCAGGATATCCCAAGACAGCATCCCGGTGCCCACCCCACCCATGATGACAAAAATATGAACGAAGAGCCCCCATATGGGAATGAAAATGACTAATAAAAGGACCCCAGAAAACTTCAATGGGGTCCTTTTTGCAATAATTATTTCGCTTCCGTTGCAGGTTTCTTTACCTTCTTTAATACAAAGTAGGCACAGCCAAAATTGCAATATTCCAAAATGTAGTCAGGCAGTGTGCTTATTTTTGTGTCATGGGTGGATTTATGATTTTGGTCTTCGAAAAATCCTCTTAACCGCAATTGGTTATAACCCCAGTCACCGACAATATAGTCATATTTATTTAATACATCTATATATCTAGCGCGAAAGGTTTCCTCATTGAAGCCGTTTCGGTTCTCTTCCAATAACTCGTAGCAATGGTTTCCAATACAAATCATTTTCCGTTCCTCCATTTCTGCTCTTATTTACATTATAGACCATTCTCCACTAATTTCTAAGTCAAAATTTTTATCAACGGGCAATCCTATACGTAAGGAGGTGTTTCCATTGAGGAAAACAATAAAAATTCTTGCAGCATGCAGTTTAGTTACTGCAATCACTTCAGCCTGTTCTTTTGACCCAACGCCAGAAGAACGCCAAGCCAGAAGCGTCATATACGGGCGTGATGGGCAGCCAATGAATACAAATACAGGACACCGTTACGATATGTATGATGTAAGAGACAGCAATAACCATGATCAAACTCGCTTCGGTTACGTTCGCGACCAAGCTGAGCCAGTGAGAAACTCTCAGCGCTACAATGAGAACATCGCTGCCGTGGATTACGGCGAAATTGCCAATATCATCAACAAAATGGTTGTTCAGTTACCTGCAATAGAGGATTCTGCGACACTCGTTACAGATGAAGAAGTACTTATTGCATATGAAACAAACAGTGATGATAGAGAACTAACAGCCGATCAGGTAAGTAAAACCGGATTATCCATCGTTCCACGATACTATCATGTTTACATTTCTGATAATCCAGAAATGATTCATGATATTGAACGTTTTCGTTCCCTTGGTGTGACAAGTCCTAGGGTGGATGAAATTTTGGAAAGCACCATTAAAGAAATGCTCAAATCTCCACAAGGTAAACAGTTGAATACTGGCGAAAATGGAAATGGTGAAGCAGACGGCGAGATGAATGAAGAATCAGACAAAAGTGAATTCCGAAAACAAATGAAAAACGATTAACAAAAAAAGGTACAGTTCCTTAGAAATAAAGTAGGAGCTGTACCTTTTTTTATAATAAATCCAAGTTGATTGAAGTGGAAGGCGCGCAGACTCCTCGAAAATGCTACCGCATTTTCTTCGTGCGATGAATCGCTGTCGAAGCCTTCCTTGTCCTATGGGAGGAAAGGACAGGGGAGACCCCCAAGCGTTGTGAGGAGGTTCCCGGACCGCCCATGGAAAGCGAAGCGCCTGGATCGGAAATCAACCGTCAGTGCTATGCCTGTGCTTGTCTTGCTTTAGATGCTTCGTTTACTTGCTCATCAGCATGATAAGAAGAACGGACAAGTGGACCGGCTTCACAATGACTGAAACCTTTCGTCATTGCGATTTCCTTTAACTCTGCAAACTCATCTGGATGATAATACTTCTGCACCTTAATATGTTTCTTAGAAGGCTGCAAGTATTGACCAATTGCCATTATGTCTACATTATTGGCACGAAGATCATCCATTGTTTCGATTATCTCTTCTTTTGTTTCTCCAAGTCCAATCATGATGCTTGATTTTGTTGGAATGTCAGGTTGTAATTCTTTTGCACGACGCAATAATTCAAGAGAACGGTCATAGGTAGCTCTCGCACGCACTCGAGGTGTTAAAGAACGAACTGTTTCAATGTTATGGTTTAGAATGTCCGGTCTTGCTGCCATCAACATTTCAATGTTCTCATAAACCCCACCCATATCAGAAGGTAATACTTCAATCGTTGTAAAAGGGTTTTCACGGCGAACCGCTCTAATCGTTTCTGCAAAAATGGCAGCTCCGCCATCTTTTAGATCATCACGGGCAACCGCTGTAATAACAGCATGCTTTAAGTTCATTAGTTTTACGGACTCTGCTACGCGTTCCGGCTCTTGTGTATCAAGCTCTGTTGGCAATCCTGTCTTGACCGCACAGAAACGGCAAGCACGCGTACAGACAGCACCAAGAATCATGAAAGTAGCTGTACGTCTAACTGCCCAGCATTCATGAATGTTTGGGCATTTTGCCTCTTCACAGACTGTGTTAAGATTGTGCTCTCTCATCAATTTTTTTAGTCCTGTATAGTTTTCATTCGTATTCAGCTTGATTTTCAGCCAATCTGGTTTACGTATGTACTCCTCTTTTTTAGCCATATGATCAACTCCAACTTGTCTTTTTTTCAAGATGACTTCACCAATAATTTATCTGTATATTTTCACTATTCTATCTTATTGTATAGGGAAAATGACATATTCACACCTGTCACTTTATCAAACATCCCGCAAAGAAACAAGTCCAAAACCTTCCACGAACATACTCCTGACAATCTTCCATGAATTAGTATTTATGAAATGAAGAAAACTTCCCAAACTAACAGTAGGAAATGAAAGAAAAGGAAGGAGTGAGGATTTGATACGGCTACTCTTGTGTGTAATTATTCTATTTAGCATGATTCCTGCAAATGCTATTGCTGAAGAAACAAATTTAACAGATGAACAAATATATGCCAAAAGGCAGGACCTATATAATCGAATGCAATCTGTCACCCAGATTCCATGGTACTATTTCGCAGCTGTTGATCAATATGAAAGAAATGTCCGCAGAGTTAGACGAGATATCCCGAAGGCAAAAGGAGTTATCGGTATTTATTATAAACCTGAGGTGTGGGCGGGTCCGTTAAATCCTAATTCACAGGACAGCAACCCTATGAGCATCCAATTCTTTGGTGGAAAGGGGAGGGATGGAAACGGGGATGGAGTTGCTGATGCCACAAATGATGAAGATGTATTATTTACATTTGCTAATTATCTCCAGTCTTTTGGTACAGATAAGGAAAATATAAAAATTGCCTTGTGGGAGTATTATCAGCGCGATAAAACGGTCGGGCTTATTATGAACCATATGAAACTTTATAGTACTTATAAAACCCTCAAGCTTGATACACATGCTTTTCCTCTACCAATCCGGTCCAATTTCAGCTATAAAAATACGTGGGGAGATGCACGCGGCTGGGGTGGAAGAAGAATGCATGAGGGTACAGATATATTTGCAAGTTACGGTGTCCCAGTTCGTTCCACTTGTTATGGTGTCATTGAAATAAAAGGGTGGAACAAGTTCGGCGGCTGGCGCCTTGGAATTCGTGACATAAATAATACCTACCATTATTTTGCCCATTTAAACGGCTTTGCCAAAGACCTAGAAGTAGGACAGGTGGTAGAACCAGGGCAAATTATCGGATCAGTAGGAAGCTCTGGTTATGGACCGCCTGGGACTGCAGGAAAATTCCCTCCACATCTTCACTATGGTATGTACAAAGACAACGGCTATTCCGAATGGTCCTTTGACCCGTTCCCACACTTAAAATCCTGGGAACGTGGGGATAGGAGAAAGCGTTAGAATTTTTACAAATAAATGTGTAAAACCGAAAAAATATTAGTTAGTGGTTAAATGCCGCTGTTCCTTTGCGCAAATGGCTTCGCTTTCCGCGGGACGGTGCCTTGAGCCTCCTCACTTCGTTGCGGGGTCTCAACCTACCGTTAATCCCCCGCTGGAGTCTTCGCCATTTGCTCCAATCCACAGCTAGAAATTATGTTAAAGAAACGTTAGCGTAAACCAATTAACTCGTCTAAGTACCTTTCTTTACCCTTTGAGTGAGAGCAGTTACCTCGTCGGTCGGAGTGTAAGGCACATACACGCCCGCGGGAGGAAAAGGGACAAATAAGCCCCGGAAGGCGAAACCTGAGGAGGCTCACGAACCGCCCGCAGGCAAACGAAGCGCCTGGAACGGAGATCATCCGGACACATGATACCATAAAAAAAGCTGTTGATTGAGAATTCACACTCGATCAACAGCTTTTTTAAATTTACGCTTCCTTGCTCTTTTTCATAGCCCAAAGGATACTTCCAGCAAGGCCACCCCAAATGATGACAATTCCGACAACCATCATGATAATCGCACTTGTTTCCATTATTTATTGACCTCCTTTGACGAGGAAGCTGGAAGCTCCAACGTGTCTCTTTTCCATTTAATAAGGGAGAAGGCAACACCTACAAGTAATGCAAGCAACGCTACTACTACACCATATTGGATTGTGAAGATACGTGGATAATCTCCGTATGCTTCTGCAATATTTGTACGGATAAGATCAATCATCATATATCCAAGTACAATTGGTGTGATTACTGCTAAGGACCAAGTCCACCAATGACCTAGGAATCCAGTTAATTTAATATCAGAGATTTCATTCGCATGGTTACGCAATGTCTTAAGCTGTCTTGCAAAATAGACAACGATAATTACTTGAACAAGACCTGCAAGCGCAACACCGAATTGATTGATAAAGTAATCTGCAACATCAAGGAAATTCAAGCCGCCTTTTGTTGCAAAAAGAATGGAGATAATTGCAGACAATCCACCACCAAATGCAACTGCTTTCGTACGGGACACTTTAAATTTGTCTTGCACCCCTGCAACAAAAGTTTCAACAATCGAAATCAGTGATGATAGTCCAGCCAGAACTAGAGATCCAAAGAACAAGAATCCAAACAATTCTTTAAATGCCGGGAACTCGTTAATGATCTGTGGGAACACGACGAATGCCAAGCCAACACCGCCTGCTACCACATCCTCTACTCCTACGCCTTGCTGTACTGCCATGAATCCCAAGATACTGAATACACCGATACCTGCTAATAATTCGAATCCCGAGTTACTGAAAGCAGTAATGAATGCGTTATTTGTAATATCCGCTTTTTTCGGAAGATAACTGGAATACGTGATCATGATGGCAAATGCAATGGATAAACTGAAGAAAATCTGTCCATATGCAGCTACCCAAACCTTACCATCCGCAATTGTGCTCCAGTCAGGTTTGAAGAATGCGTTTAGTCCTGTTGCTGCTCCTTCTAATGTCAGAGCGCGAACAACGATAATCAAGAACAAAACAACTAGTGCAGGGATGAAAATCTTATTTGCAACCTCTACACCTTTCTTAACACCTTTGAAAAGAATTCCTAGTGTCACAACCCATACAATTACTAATGGAAGTAATACCGAAGGAACAAGTCCCCCAATCTCACCTGGTGCAGCTACTTGAAGGTATTCTCCAATCAGGAATCCGCCTGTATCGTCTCCCCACTTTAGATTAAGCGAGAACACGGAGTAAGACATAGCCCAAGCAATGATGACGGCATAATAAGTAGAAATTACGAATGCAATACCAACTTGCCACCAGCCAAGCCATTCAGACTTTTTGTTCATTCTTGCATAAGAAAGTGGTGCTGAGCCGCGGTACTTATGGCCCATAGTGAATTCAAGGATTAATAATGGAATCCCTGCTGTCAGAAGAGCGAATAAATATGGTACAAAGAATGCTCCTCCTCCATTTTCATACGCAGTTGCTGGAAAACGCCAAATGTTTCCTAACCCGATGGCCGATCCAACCGCTGCTAAAATAAATCCTGCTCTTGTCCCCCATTGCGGTCGATTTTCCATTCTCTTTCTCCCCCTACTTAGACTCTTTTTTACCAAAAAATAGATAAAAGAATCTAAATGTTTTATTTTTTCTGATTATTTAATATAATTTATACATAGTATAACTAGACTTTATGACTATGTCAAAACAAACTTTTCCACCATATTAATCGACAGCATATGACAATTCTCAACAGTGTATTTTTATTCGATTAACATACTATATAATTCTGTATATACTGATGCGCTTGAGTTTCAATGTGAATATTTATTCATATATTTTTTAATAAAAAAAAACACCTCTCTTTTTATCACTTCGTTAAAAATAGATAAAAAGAAGGTGTTTTTTACTTTTTTTGAAAAGTATCTATTTAGTTATTCTGCTGTTTTCACCGCTTTAAAACTAAAGCCAATGATTACAAATGCAACTAGCACTACTAGCAAACCAAGTAATGTGCTTCCTGTCAATCCTAGCACGATATATCCTGCAATTGCGACACCTGCACTAATTAACGCATATGGCAGCTGTGTTAGGACATGGTCAATATGGTTACATCCTGCACCAGTAGAGGAAAGGATCGTTGTATCGGAAATTGGTGAACAATGATCTCCGAATACCGCTCCAGCCAATACTGCTGCAAGAACAGGCAATAGGATTGTTACATCTGTTGCTGCCGCTATCTGCCCTGCGATAGGAAGTAATAGCGTGAAAGTCCCCCATGAAGTACCTGTTGCAAGAGCTGTAAAACCAGCGATGACAAATATGATTGCTGGTAAGAAGGCAATATTAATATTAGAGTTTTCTACTTGCTCCGCAATATATGTTCCAGTTCCCAAACCATCAATCAATCCTGCGATGGTCCAAGCAAATAAAAGAATATAGATGGCAGGAAGCATGGATTTTGTTCCTTCTACTAAACCGCGACCCACTACTTTGTTGGATACTCCACCTTTTGAAATTTGACCGAAAAGTAAGAAGAAAGAAACTACTAAAGCGAATAATCCACCATAGAATAATGCTGCAGACGGGTCTGTATTTTCAAAAATACCTAAAACCGTGATATCTCCTTCAATTGCTGAAGCACCTGTCCATATCATCGCTCCAATAACACCAACAAAAAGTGCTACAATCGGCCACACAAGATTACCCATCGTTCCTTTTGTGCTAGTAGGAAGCTCGTCAGATAATTCTCCAGGTACTTCTTTTTCTGGATCGTATAATTCACCAGTCTCCATTGCACGTTGCTCATGCTTTCTCATTGGACCAATATTGAAGTTAAAATAACTTACCAAGAATACCATGATTAATGCTGAAAAAACGTATAAGTTCATCGGTATAATTTGCATAAAAGCACTGATTGCTGTTAAGTCACTAATATTCTGTCTTACAATTACATCCGTTCCGATAATACCGATGATAACAGCACCCCAACTTGAAACAGGTGAAATTACACAAATCGGTGCAGATGTGGAATCAATCAAGTACGCTAATTTGGCACGTGACACTTTGTAGCGGTCCGTTACCGGTCTACTGATCTGACCTACTGCCAATGCATTGAAATAATCATCAATAAAGATTACGATTCCTAAGATAGCAGTTAGGAATTTCGAGCCTCTTCTTGTCTTAATTTTTGTCTGTGCCCAGTCAGCAAAAGCCCTGCTGCCACCAGTGATAGAGATAAATGCAGTTATGATTCCTAAAATGATTAAGAACACAAGGATATAAATATTCCACAAGTTCAATTCTTTATCGTCTACAGAATAAAACAGACCTAAAACCATATCCCAGATTAATACAACCATCGTCACCGGATTGAAATCCGCCAACATTAAGGCCGCCGCCAGAATACCTACTCCTAGTGAAAGCAACACTCTTCTGGTCAAAATAACCATCAAGATCGCTAGCACCGGAGGAATTAAAGAATAAATTGTTCCTTCCACAAAAAAAACCCCCAATAAGCTGTAATATGTTTGACAGGGTTCAAACGGTTTACAACAATGGAAGGCGCTGAAAGAAAACAAAATAAAAAGTAATGATAGAAAATAACTATCATTACCTATGTAATGTGTTATCCTCCATCCGATCAGTAGCCCTCCATTATAAAAACCGTCCGTACCGGTCATAATGGCAGTGTTATCCTTATTCAAGATAACCCCAGCAACATGAGTTCGACCGCTCATTTTGCTTCGGCACAGCATCCTTTCTTTCTACCATCTTAGGTGTCAACCTCCAGTAGTTTTACTCTTATGCTATGCAGCCTCTACCTCATCGTATGATAAGGGAAGTATATTATTTTATGAACTTACTATACCATATATCCTCATATAGGACAAAGGAAATATATTTCTTTTTTCTCTAGTCTTTCCTATTAGCTGACGGCCGCTATTTTTTCGAGGGAATCGCAGTCCACAATCGCTAAGTTAAGATGATCTTTTAGATTTATATCATACGGTGTCTCCAGGTCCTCGCCCTCTTCTTCCACCACCCTTATGACAGGTCGTTCTGTAAGATCCTTATTTTGGCCAACAACAAGCCCTTTTCTCCCATCATTCAATGTAACCATTAAGCCATATGGATAGATGGCCACCGATTTTCGGAAGGCTTCAATAATCTCTGGTTCATACAACGTGCCCGACCCTGCATATAAGATTTCGAGTCCTTCATGCGGAAGCATCGCGCTTCGATAAATCCGGTGGGAGGTCACTGCATCAAAAACATCCGCAACAGCAAGTATTTTACCAAACAGATGAATATCGTCCGATTTAATGCCGCGAGGATAGCCACTTCCGTTTAGGCGCTCATGATGCTGGAAAGCACAGTGGGCTACCATTAAAGGAATGGTCTGCATGTTTCGAAGGATATCGTAACCGTAGGTCGCATGCCGCTTCATTTCAGCAAACTCATCACTTGTAAGCTTTCCGGGCTTAAAGAGAATTTCATTGGGTATCAACATTTTTCCAATATCATGAAGAATACCGCCAAGCCCTAGTGTTTCTAAATCTTTTTGGGACAATCCTAACTTTAATCCTATGGATAGGGAATAAAGTGTCACATTTAACGAATGGGTAAACACGTAGTTATCGTGTACATATACATCCGTCAAAAGCGCGGACACTTCTTCATTTGATTTCATGTCTGAAAGAAGGTTTTGAATAAGTGATTTGATGCTTTTGGAAGACTTGTCCATGACAAACCACTTACTTAACTCTTTTTCATGTTCTACAGTTTTAAAGGTATCCGTAATCGTCTTTACTGCTTCTTTACGCGTTTTGTCCGATATAATAGTCGGCACTTCCATCCCGCTTGTCCGGGCATCTTCTATATATACATATGTTACATTCAATTGCTGCAAACGTGTGATCATCCGTGAGGTAACAGAAATCCCTTCACTTAACAGTACTCTTCCAGAATCATTGTAGATCGATCTGGCCAACACCATTCCCGGTTTCATTGATTTTGTAGGTAATAGTCTCATAACTTCTCCTATCTTCACATTTCGACAAAATCTATATATTTCCTATTATAGTAAAAATTCCGGGATAAAGCTTGATAAAATAAAAAAAAGTTTTGAAAAGTTTATTACAACAATTAATAGTTAGGAAGACAAAATAGTTGACTGAAGTGGAAGGCGCTTGACTCCTCAAAAATGCTACGCGTTTTCTTCGTGCGATGTATCGCTGCTGAAACTTCCTTGTCCTGAGGGATATAGCGCTATTTGGAGACCCCTCAGGCGAAACCGAGGAGGCTTCGGGGACCGCCTGAGGAAAGCACGCGCCTGCAAAGGAACAACCGTCAAGAACAAAAATGCTAACCCGACCTAAAATCACCTCCCAAAACCTTAATCTCTTGGGACGTTATCTCGCTTTTCGCATAGGTTTGAATTGGCCTTGGCCAGATTATTGTTTTGAACTCGTCCTTGATTATTTTAATATGAAGCCTTTGTCATCAAGGTCTTCATATTGACTATGAATACCTCTCTCCTTCTGTTTTCTCCTCACTGAGGTCTTCATATCGTCGATGAGGACATCTCTCCTCCTGTTTTCTTGTCACTGAAGTCTTCATAACGTCGATGAGGACCTTTCTCCCCCTGATTTCTCCTCACTGAGGTCTTCATTACTTCGATGAGGACATCTCTCCTCCTGTTTTCTTGTCACCGAGGTCTTCATAACGCCGATGAGGACATCTCTCCCCTGTTTTCTTGTCACTGAAGTCTTCATAACGTCGATGAAGACCTCTCTCCTCCTGTTTTCTTGTCACTGAGGTCTTCATATCGTCGATGAAGACCTCTTCTCCCCCGATTTCTCCTCACTGAGGTCTTCATTACTTCGATGAGGACCTCTCTCCTCCTGTTTTCTTGTCACCGAGGTCTTCATAACGCCGATGAGGACATCTCTCCTCCTGTTTTCTTGAAGTCTTCATAACGTCGATGAAGACCTCTTCCCCCTGATTTCTCCTCACTGAGGTCTTCATAACTTCAATGAGGACATCTCTCCTCCTGTTTTTTCCTCACTGAGGTCTTCATTACTTCAATGAAGACCTCTCTCCTCCTGTTTTCTCCTCACTGAGGTCTTCATAACGCCGATGAAGACCTCTCTCCTCCTGTTTTCTCCTCATCAAAGTCTTCATCCCGTCGTTCAAGAATTACTCTGGAGACTATCCACTATTCTATTATTTTATAATTTCCTAACAATTAAAAATACCATCGTAAGAGCACGATGGTATTATATATTTGGGGTATAGGCTGCAAGTCAACAAAAATAGCGCAACAACCCTTTATAACATTTTTAACAAAGCGTCTTTCCCAGACATCCCTACAGTAATACCAACATTCTCCGCCTCATACGTAATGGATTCCAAAGGGGCCTCTATTAATTGCTCGATAGTACGCACTCCAACTGCCCGCCCTGCAATGATTTTACGGTCCTTTAGTTTGGCATTCAATAAGCCGACATCAAGCGCACCGCACATGATATAACCTTTATCACTAGTCACCGCCAAAAAATTGGTCTTTGGCAACCGTACCGTAATTGCTGTAAACGTATGGCCTTCGATTGTAATTGGTGTCATTTCAATCATAGATAATTGTCACGCTCCCTTCCCATATCAATTTATGGTGTGTGCATGGAAAGGGTGTGAAAAATAGGTCAATTATTAGAAAATGAATGTGCTAACACATCTCGAAGGAGTTCTGGCAGAAAAAACTTCTTTTCTTTTGCACGGATGATGCTTGGATACATTCTACCAAAAGTGAACATATCAATGGTGCCGATTGTTACACGGTCTGTTGCATTCAGTCGCTTAGCCCCCATATAGATATCAGTCACCTGAACGCTACCGTCTTTTATGGCCTCTGTATCGAATCTAACGCCACTAAACGCCATACGCCCCATTACCTCACCACGGAAACCAAGACCTTTCACCCTCAAGTTTTCCATATCAGGGTGAAGAGCCTGCTGGACAACTTCCCTTAACTCCTCGCCTGTCAGCGTCACCCTGCAAGGATTAATAGGGTGAGGACATATACGGTGAAGCATACTAAGGGTTACTTCTCCTTTATCTAGTCCATCAAGCAATACACCGGCATTGACCATTCCGATATCTGCCTGACACCATTCTCTTAACTTCTCTGCAAGGAAATCTGGAAAAATAGAAGGCGCGAACCATTCTACCGGAAGCGATTGTTCAATACTTCCTACTTTCTTATTCAAATGCTCCTCCGCTACTTGTTCCATGTCTTTTATCCATTCTGTTAATTGCTGATCCGGCTCATAGAGTTCCAACTTATAAAGCTTTGCAGTGGAATCAATAAGTAATTCCGAATCTTTATCGTAGACAAGATCGACCTGTCCTATGTATTGCCCATATTTACCTGCTCCACATATTAACGTATTTCCAATTCGTCTCCCTTCAGGCAAAACATGATGAGTATGTCCACCAAGAATGACATCAATATCAGGGAACCTTCTTGCCATTTCCTCATCATCAGAAATACCAAGATGGGATAGTACCACAATAATATCTGCCTCTTCTTTTAATACAGGAAGGTGTTTTTCCAAAATAATATAAGGATCATCTATTTTCCAGCCAAGCAGCGAATAGAAATGCTGATAAAAAACAGTCACTCCGATAAATGCAACCTTAACATCCCCCATGTCTTTCACATCATAAGGTTTTACCCAACACGGATAATTACCATTTTCTTCAAATAGATTGGCAGCCAAAACGGGAAATTCCGCATCCTCATATAGCTTTGATAAGCCTTGATAGTCCAATGTTATTCCTTCATTATTACCAAACGTGGCATAGTCATAGTGAAGCATGTTTAATAGTTTTGTGTTAGCCTTTCCACTTGTAGCCTCGGTAATTGGGTGAAAACGATCCATATTATCACCAATGTCAACAAGAGCCGATGGCTGTGTGGACGCCTGTTCTTTTAAAAAAGTCGCAAGCTTTGGATACGCATCAAAATGACTATGGATATCGTTTGTATGTAAAATTCTTATTTGCTGCACACCGTTTCTCTCCTCTAAAATAAATCTAGTTGCCTTGGGGCCAATCCTGTATACTCGACACCCAATAGGTCAATCATCTGTTTGGCATTTCCAGCTGCATGGCCTCCAGAGTTATTGTTGAATAACAAATAAATGTTCCGAGATGAAGGAGCTAACCTCTCGAGATTCTCCTTCCATTCCATTAGTTCGTCAAGGTTATAATCATACAGATAACGGACCTCTCTCCAGTCCTTCCCTGATGCCGGCTTTGTCCAACCATGAACGTTCCTCCCATGGAGACGAATAAGGGTATTGTCTGGATCTGTGGGATGCAGGACGGTAGGAATGGATCCCGTTCCCGTTTGCGGTTCATCACAGATACTATGAATCCACCCCTCCTCTTCCATAAACTTCAGCGTTCTGTCATGATAGGCAGGCTGAAACCATGTCTGATTGCGGAACTCAAGCGCTACCTTTGTGTCCCCCATCTGCTCTTTACACCATCTCAAATAATCGACATTCTCCTTCTTGCATTCAAACCATGGTGGAAATTGAAAAAGAACCATAGCCATTTTTCCGGCCTTTTCATAGGGTTCAATGGATTGCTTAAAGGCTTTAAACATTAGTTCTTTCGTGTCAAAAGGAATCTCACCACGTTGATGACCTGTCATTCCTTGGTAAGCTTTTACAATGAATTTAAATGTTTCAGGTGTATCGGCCACCCACTTTTCCACGTTCTGCTTTGGCTGCACGGCGTAAAAGGAAGCATCCACTTCAACAACAGGAAAATGAGCTCCATATTCTTGCAGTTTGTCTCTGGGGGCTGTACCTGCAACATATAATGAATCATGATCTCCCCAGCCTGTCACACCAACATAAATCATCCGTTTCACCTCATTTTTTTCATTTTATCATATCTAGAGTGAATTTCTCATGTTTATAGTGCAGAATATGGGAGTAATTGGTATGATAATCGTATCATTTATCTTTTACGGAGGCCCTATGAAAAATAAAATTGTTGTTTTTGACTTATTATTCTACTTGGCTTTACCTTATTTGATTTGGAAATTTGGACAAGAACCACTAGGAGACTATTATGCGATATTGCTTTCCACTGCTCCAGGGTTTGTGTACACCATTGTCCGTTTTGCCATAGAAAGGCAGTTCAATGTGACAGGTATGTTTATTATGGTTTCTTTGCTTGTGAGCACGCTTGTTGATATCCTTTCAGGGGATGCGTTTACCATGCTGCAGAACTCGATTTATGTGTCTGCTGGCTTTGGATTATTCATTTTAGGAACGATGCTTATAAAAAAACCGTTAGCTCTTTACCTTGGCGTAGATATCGCTTATCTTCAAGGCCACAAGCGTGAAGACAGCTTCCGGCTTTATCGTCAAAAATCGATCTTGCCTGCTTTTTATATCCTTACAGGAATATTTGCCTTGCGGGGATTCGTTGCTGCCGGCTTGAAATACTATCTGATTGGTGTTTACGGTGTGCAAGGGTATGACAGGATCTTGTTCTTCATGAAGGTAAATGGCTGGGTGTTTGGGGTGTTGATTGCTGGTGGGTTTATTTATTCCAGTTTGAAGGTTAATGAGTATTTGGAAAAGCAGAAAGAAGATAAGATATCAGATTCTGATGATACGGAATTGGTTCGGTGATTTCTGGTTAGTATAGTGTGAGTGTGGCATTCCTTTGTTAAGAGGGGTGCTTTTTTTGGGTGGTTTTGCCCGGCAGAAGGGGTCTGAAGACATTCTAGTGATGATTTCCTTGTTGAAAATGTCTTTATTGGGGGGATGAAGACATTTTCGCGGTTATTTCAATGCCGAAAGTGTCTTCATCGAAGAGATGAAGACATTCTTACACGAGTTTCCTTCTCCAAAGTGTCTCCATCACCACGAGGTATAGAATACAAACAATCTAACTCGATAAAATCAATAAATTTTTATTGTTTAACAATAAATAGTGTAGTAAATTAAATACTACAAAATATGTGAGGTGTCAGTGATGAGACACGAAAGACAATTTTTAGGTAATCTAAAATGAATAGAAATATAGAACATAAACTAAGGATGAAGAAGAACCAATGGTCCATAGTCGGAGCGTTTAAGCAGCTCATCCTATTTGGCTGGCAACAGGCACTCTCTTGTGTGTTTCCTGTCGTCATATTTGCTTCCTTGGCATTAACTCAAGTGATACCCCTTCCCCTTCTGCCACGATATGATTGGCTACTTATCATCTGTCTCTTCATGCAGTGGTGGATGTTACGGTCTGGACTTGAAACCCGCGATGAATTAAAAGTCATCACTTTATTCCACCTTATTGGGCTCGCGCTTGAAATCTTTAAGGTACACATGGGCTCTTGGTCCTATCCAGAGGAAGGCTATTCCAAGATTTTTGGAGTGCCATTATACAGCGGGTTTATGTATGCAAGTGTCGCGAGTTATCTTTGTCAGGCTTGGAGAAGGTTGAATGTCGAGCTTGTTGACTGGCCACCTTTTTGGGCTGTGGTTTCGCTCGCAGCAGCCATTTATCTTAATTTTTTCACCCATCATTATTGGATCGATATTCGTTGGTGGCTATCTGCTCTAGTCATTATCATGTTTTGGAAATCTTGGGTACGGTATGAAGTTGGTGAAAAGAGGTACCGTATGCCTATAGCACTATCCTTTGTACTTATCGGTTTTTTCATATGGGTCGCGGAAAATATTGCAACCTTCTTCGGTGCTTGGGAATACCCAAATCAAACAGATGCGTGGAGCCTTGTACATCTAGGCAAGGTGAGTTCCTGGCTATTGCTGGTGATTGTCAGCTTTCTTATTGTGGCGACATTGAAGCGAGTGAAAGGGAATGAAGCAAGCAAGACGTTTGATAAAATAACAGTCCATAAATAAAAACCTTGGCATACACGAGCATGCCAAGGTTTTTTTATGACTAAATGTTACCCAATAGAACCTTCCATCTCGAACTTGATCAGACGGTTCATTTCTACTGCGTATTCCATTGGTAGTTCTTTTGTGAATGGCTCGATGAAGCCCATTACGATCATTTCTGTTGCTTCTTCTTCTGATAATCCACGGCTCATTAGGTAGAACAGTTGCTCTTCGGATACTTTGGATACCTTCGCTTCGTGCTCAAGAGAAACGTTGTCGTTGAACACTTCGTTGTAAGGAATTGTATCAGAAGTAGACTGGTTATCCATGATTAGCGTGTCACACTCGATATTGGAGCGTGCGCCGGAAGCTTTTTTACCAAAGTGTACGATTCCACGGTATGTTACTTTACCACCTTGCTTGGAGATGGATTTAGAAACGATAGTGGAAGACGTGTTTGGTGCAAGGTGAATCATTTTAGCCCCTGCATCCTGGTGCTGGCCTTTACCAGCTAATGCGATGGAAAGAGTCATACCACGAGCGCCTTCACCTTTAAGGATAACCGCTGGGTATTTCATCGTTAGCTTGGAACCGATGTTACCATCAATCCATTCCATTGTCGCATTTTCTTCACATACTGCACGCTTCGTAACTAGGTTGTATACATTGTTCGCCCAGTTTTGAATCGTCGTGTAACGGCAGTAAGCATCCTTCTTGATGATGATTTCTACTACCGCACTGTGAAGGGAGTTTGTTGTGTAAACAGGTGCTGTACAGCCCTCTACATAGTGTACGTGTGCGCCTTCGTCTACGATGATAAGCGTACGTTCGAATTGACCCATGTTCTCAGAGTTGATTCGGAAGTATGCTTGAAGTGGGGTTTCCACTTTTACACCTTTAGGAACGTAGATGAAAGATCCACCAGACCATACTGCAGAGTTCAATGCAGAGAACTTGTTGTCTGTTGGCGGGATAACTTTCGCCCAGTGCTCACGGAAGATGTCTTCGTTTTCTTTTAACGCCGTGTCTGTGTCTTTGAACACGACACCAAGATCTTCTAAGTCTTCTTGCATGTTGTGGTATACAACCTCAGACTCATACTGAGCAGATACACCTGCAAGGTACTTTTGTTCTGCTTCAGGGATACCTAATTTGTCAAACGTTTGCTTGATTTCTTCAGGTACTTCATCCCAAGAACGCTCAGACTTTTCAGATGGCTTTACGTAGTACGTAATCTCATCAAAGTTCAAGCTGTTCAAATCGCCGCCCCATTGTGGCATTGGCATGTTATAGAAATGTTCTAATGATTTAAGACGGAAATCCAGCATCCATTGAGGCTCTTCCTTCATACGAGAGATTTCTTCAACGATCTCTTTCGTAAGACCACGGCCGGAACGGAAAATGGAAACGTCTTTGTCCTTAAAACCATACTTGTAATCGCCGATTTCAGGCATTTTTTTCGCCATTTTATTCCCTCCATTCAAGAGGTGAGCAACAGTGCGGCACCTATCGCCACACTCTCACTCCCTATCTTGCCTTGCTTATTCCGATTTGACTCCCTTTTCCATGGCTTTCCATGCAAGAGTGGCACATTTAATACGTGCCGGGAATTTTGCCACTCCTTGAAGTGCTTCAATATCCCCTAAGTCAATCGTTTCATCGTCATATTCTTTGCCTAACATCATATCATAAAAGATTTGGGATAGCTCTAGAGCTTTTTCCACTTCTAACCCTTTTACCGCTTGGGTCATCATGGATGCAGATGCCATGGAAATGGAACATCCTTCACCATCGAATTTTGCATCCGCCACTTTTCCATCTTCTACTTGAAGTGTCAAATGGATGCGGTCACCGCACGTAGGGTTATTCATGTCGACAGTGATGCTGTCGGACTCGATTGTCCCTTTGTTTCGCGGATTTTTATAATGATCCATAATCACTTGACGATAGAGAGTATCTAAATTATTAAAAGACATTACTAAAGTACTCCTTTGTTTTCACTAATGATGCTACTAGCTTATCAATTTCTTCCTCTGTGTTATACAGGTAAAAACTAGCACGTGCAGTGGAAGAAACGTTTAGATACTTCATTAATGGCTGTGCACAGTGATGTCCTGCACGAACAGCAATCCCTTCCGCATCAAGCACTGTAGCTACATCATGTGGATGTACGTCGTCTATATTGAATGTAACAAGTCCCGCTCTTTTCTGTGGACCGTAAATCGTGATTCCTTCGATTTCGGACATGCGTTTCATCGCGTAATCTGCAAGCTTATGTTCATGGGCAAGGATATTGTCCATTCCCACCTGCTCCAGGAAGTCAATTGCTGCCCCAAGTCCGATTGCACCCGCAATAATTGGGGTACCTCCTTCAAACTTCCAAGGCAGCTCCTTCCAAGTGGATTCCTGCAGTCCGACAAAATCGATCATTTCCCCACCGAACTCAATTGGTTCCATGTTCTCAAGCAGGTGTTTTTTCCCGTAAAGGGCACCAATTCCTGTTGGTGCACCCATTTTATGACCAGACAGAGCGAAAAAGTCGCAGTCTAAATCCTGTACGTCCACTTTCATGTGTGGAGTACTCTGGGCACCGTCGACCACCATGATTGCACCATTGCGATGGGCAATCTCAGCAATCTCTTTGATGGGGTTGATAGTTCCTAATACATTGGAAACCTGCATGATGGAAACAATTTTCGTATTTTCCGTGATGGTAGCTTCCACATCTGATAGGGACAGGCTGCCGTCCTCAGTCAGAGGGATATATTTTAAAGTAGCACCAGTGGCTTTTGCCGCCTGTTGCCATGGAATGATATTACTATGATGCTCCATGTAGGTGATAACTATTTCGTCGCCTTCCTTCAGGTTGGCACGTGCATAGCTTCCAGCTACAAGGTTCAGAGCGGTCGTTGTTCCACGAGTGAAGACTATTTCTTCTCTGTGGGCTGCGTTGATAAAGTTCTTCACCTTATCGCGTGCACCTTCGTAACCGTCTGTCGCTTTCGTACCTAAAGTATGAACTCCTCGATGAACATTGGAGTTATACCCTTTATAGTACTTCTCCAACGCCTCAATTACCGCTAAGGGTTTTTGAGATGTAGCAGCACTATCCAGATACACAAGCGGATTTCCATTGACCTCTTGATGCAAAATCGGAAACTGCTGACGTATCTCTTGGATATTCATTACTTCACTTTCCTTTCAATTACATCAATCAACTGGTTCTTAACCTTTTCGATTGGCAATTGATTTACTACAGGTGCCAAGAATCCGTGGATTACTAAGCGCTCCGCTTCTTTCTTGGAAATTCCGCGGCTCATCAGGTAGTAAAGTTGAAGTGGATCGATGCGGCCAGCTGATGCTGCGTGTCCTGCCGTTACATCATCTTCGTCGATTAGAAGAATCGGGTTAGCGTCCCCACGAGCTTTTTCACTAAGCATTAATACGCGAGATTCTTGCTCGGCATTAGATTTAGAAGCACCGTGTTCAATTTTACCAATACCATTGAAAACAGAGCTTGCACTGTCTTTCATCACACCGTGCTTAAGAATTTGTCCGTCAGAGTTTTTGCCAAAATGTACAACCTTCGTTGTAAAGTTTTGCTTTTGCTCTCCACGTCCAACCACTACTGTTTTTGTATCACCAACAGAGCCGTCACCCATAAGGTTCGTTACGTTTTCGGAAATCGTGTCGCCATCATTCATAAGGCCAAGTGCCCATTCAAGTGTCGCGTCACGTCCAACTACTCCGCGGCGGTTAACGTAAGTTGTGACACCTTTTCCAAGGTTGTCTACAGCACCGTATTGCACTTTAGAGTTTCCGTTAGCGATAACTTCTGTCACGATATTGAAGATAGATCCTTCTCCATCATTGTTGGACAGATAGTTCTCTACATAAGTAACCGCACTGTTGTCTTCTGCAACAATTAATACGTGGTTGAACACAGCTTCTGCTTGGTCTTGAAGGTAGATCGCTTGGATCGGTTCCTCAATGACAACGTTTTTTGGAACGTAAAGGAATGCTCCCCCGTTTAATAGTGCAGCGTGTAAAGCGGAAAGCTTATGCTCATCTACTTTTACACCGTCTTGCATGAAGTACTTTTTCACAAGGTCACTGTGCTCTTTTGCAGCAGTGAAGATATCTGTGAAGATAACGCCTTGTGCTTTTAATTCTTCTTTAAGAGTAGATACCACTGGTGTGTTATCCACTTGAACATATATATTTTCTCCATCTACTAACGCCTTTACCTCTTGGGGCAATTGGTCCACAGTAGTAATGGAAGTTTCTACAGTGTGCTTCTGGAAGTTTGTAAAATTCCAGTTTGTAATCTTCGTCTTATCAGGCTTAGGTAATGGCAGCTCTTCTGCCAAGGAATAAGCTTGTAAGCGAAGATCTAACAACCACTGAGGCTCCCCTGACTCTTTGGAGTAGTTAGTGAGGTAGTCTTGATCAAACGGTAATTTCGTCTCTAACGTCATGATAATCCTCCTTGCTTACGCTTCTTGACCGACTGTTTCGTCTTCGATACCTAGTTCTTGCTTAATCCAATCGTAACCTTCTGCCTCTAGACGTTGCGCTAGTTCCTTGCCACCAGACTTCACGATGCGACCTTGCATCATAACATGAACGTGGTCAGGAGTGATGTAGTTCAATAAACGTTGGTAGTGAGTGATGATAAGGCAACCGAAGTCCTCACCGCGCATTTCATTGATTCCTTTAGAAACAACTTTCAATGCATCGATATCAAGACCAGAATCAATCTCATCAAGGATCGCGATCTTAGGCTCGATCATCATCAATTGAAGAATTTCGTTACGCTTCTTTTCCCCACCTGAGAAACCTTCGTTAAGGTAACGCTGTGCCATTGCTTGATCCATTTCCAAGAAGTCCATGTTTTTATCCATTTTACGGATGAATTTCATTAGGGAAATCTCATCGCCCTCTTCACGGCGAGCGTTGATAGCAGAACGCAAGAAATCCGCGTTTGTTACACCACTGATCTCACTTGGGTATTGCATTGCAAGGAATAAGCCCACTTGTGCACGCTCATCCACTTCCATTTCAAGAACATCTTTGCCATCAAATGTGATGCTTCCGCTTGTTACTTCATATTTAGGGTGACCCATGATTGCAGAAGAAAGCGTAGACTTTCCTGTTCCGTTAGGACCCATGATTGCGTGAATCTCTCCGCCTTTTACTTCAAGATTTACACCCTTTAAAATCTCTTTATCATTAATGGATACATGTAAATCTTTAATCGTTAACGTTGAACCCATAACTGTAACCTCCAATGTTCTTGTGTTCCTATATGAAAACACATTCTTGTTTTAATTCTCATTTTATTCTCATTACAATCTTATAACAAATAGAAAGTGATAGCAACCTTTTCCGCCTTGTGTAAGATACCCTCAAATTATAACGAATATAAGGGGTAGAAGTCGAATTTTCAGGGGAAATTTATTTTATTTAACTTCCGGTTAATTTCCATTCCAGTTATTCGCTTTCCTCGGGGCGTGTGCTTGAGCCTCCTCGCTCCGCTGCCGGGATCTCAACCTACCGCTACCTCCCGCCGGAGTCTCATAACTTGCACTACAATTAACCTGGGATAACAAAAAAGGGTCTGCATTATTCTCATATTGTTAGAGAATAAAACGGACCCTTTTTCTTCTATATTATATGGTCAACCTGTCAGTTTGGGCTGCGCAGGTTTTAGGGGCGGAAATTACGGTCTACTTCTTCGACAATCTCCAAGCTTTTTTGGTAATCCTTTTCTCGCTTTTGCTCAACTTCTATGAGTTTCGAGAGCTTATTTGAGTACTCCTCATAACCAAAACCGTAAGCTTGATACATTGCCTTCTCCATTTCACCTGTGTACTTCACATGTACTTGATGGATAATAAACCATTCCCTTCCTATTTATAAGTGTTTATTTTTTGGTACCAGTTTTTCTGATACCCTAAAAGTATTTGTAATAAACACTTTATTAATCATAGCAGGGGTGGTTAATTTATCCAAACGAGGTTTGTGACTATAATTGGTGATAATAGAGGTTCTGAGGGAATTAGAGAAGGTGGTTGATGGGAGGCTTAGAATTTCTTTGAATTGCTAAGGCGTTCTGGTTGTCCTGATATCTGAGGGCGTTAAGTTGAGTAAACCCGCTTCTATTAGACAGTTCACCCTAATATCGAGGGTCTTTGGGCGTATAGAGCTCCTATTAGACAGTTCAATCGTATTTCATCGGCATTCGGGCGTATACAGCCCTTCTATTAGACAGTTCAACCGTATTTCGTGGGCATTCGGGCGTATAGAGCGCTTCTATTAGACACTTCACCGGTATTCTAAAGATCATCGGTCGTATAGAAACAGTCTATTAGACAATTCATACGTTTTACAATAGCCTTCAGACAAATAGGACCCTGTAAACGGAAAAAGCCCAACCCCAAAAGGTCAGACTCCCCAAAAATCAATGCTTCAACTCATTAAAATCACTAATACAAGACTGCACCAATGTCACGGATTGACTCATTGCCGCGCCGCCTCCGAATGCTGCTGTTACGCCGCACACTTCCAATATTTCCTGCTCTGTTGCACCTTGATCCAAGCAGCCTTTAGTGTGATAAACAATGCAATATTCATCTTGGGAATACACACTGACACCGAGTGCAATTAATTGCTTTTGCTTTTTATCAAGTACGCCCTCTTTAAAACAAGCTTCCGTAAACTCGTTATAGTGGTGTGCAAGTTCAGGCATCTTTTCTGTGAATACTCCTAGTCCCGCTTTATAATCATGAAGTGCTGCTTCTGCATAGTTTTTTGGCTCATAATGTTGTTCCATTGAAGACAACTCCCATCCTTATTTTTCACAAGGTTAGTATTTGTTTAGGGGGGAGGTTAGTATTCAAGTATTACAAAAAAAATAACCCCGCACCATAATTATAGTACGGAGTCATTCATTCAGACCTTATTCTTCGTCAGATGCCTTTGCAGGTAGCACGGATCCTTTGTATTCTTTTTCAATGAATGCTTTAATTTCATCAGATTGAAGTACTTCAACCAATGCTTTGATTTGTTCATTATCTTTATCTTCCTCACGAACAACGATAAGGTTTACGTAAGGATTGTTTTCACCTGATTCTAGAGCAATTGCTTCTTCTTCAGGATCGATGTCAGCGCCAAGTGCATAGTTACCGTTGATTAACACTGCATCTCCATCACCATTTAGATATGCTTGTGGAAGGAAGGCCGCTTCGAATTGTGTATTGAACTCTAGATTTTTGGGGTTTTCATCGATATCATCAACGGATGCAGAAGTAACCTCTACACCTTCTTTTAACGTAATTAATCCTTTTTCTTCAAGCATTGCAAGGATACGGCCATGATCGGCAACAGAGTTACTCATTAAGATTTCTGCGCCCTCAGGAAGTTCTTCCAGGCTATCATATTCTTGTGAATAAACACCGATTGGCTCGATATGAACGCCACCTGCACTTACAAATTCATAATCATTTTCTTCAATTTGACTTTTTAAGTACGGCTCATGTTGGAAAAAGTTCGCATCAATATCTTTATCACGTAGAGCTTGGTTTGGAATAATGTAATCTGTATATGTTTGGATGTCTAATTCAATGCCCTTTTCTTCTAATAACGGTTTTGCTTCTTCAAGGATTTCTGCGTGAGGAACATTTGAAGCACCTATTACCAGCTTACCTTCTTTGATCCCTTTGTCTCCGCCGCCACATGCAACAAGCACTAATACTAACAATGATACAACAGCTAAACTTAATACTCTTTTCATTATTTTCGTCCCCTCTTTCTTAGCGTTTGTCTAGTTTATTGGTTATTAAATCTCCAATGAATTGGATGATGAATACAATAATTAGAATGATGACCGTACATACTAGTGTTACTTCCCAGTTATTACGCTGGAAACCATCCAAGAATGCGAGGTTACCCAATCCACCTGCACCGATGATTCCTGCCATTGCTGTGTAACTTACAATTGCAATGGCTGTTACTGTTATACCGGAAACCAATGCTGGCATCGATTCCGGAATTAATACTTTCCAAATTATTTCTGAAGTTTTTGCCCCCATGGACCGTGCTGCTTCAATGACACCTTTATCAATTTCACGTAATGCAATTTCCACCATTCTTGCATAGAATGGTGCTGCTCCTATGATTAAAGCCGGCAATGCCGCGTTTGCACCGATAATTGTATCCATGATGAACCTTGTAAAAGGAATAAGTAAAAAGATTAAAATGACAAATGGAATGGAACGGAAGATATTTACGAAAGCTGCGACCAAACCATTAATTAAGCGGCTTTCCCATATGTTTCCCTTTGCTGTTAAAAACAATAATAGTCCTAAAATAATTCCTAATATAAACGTAGCGACAACCGATATACTGCTCATATAAAGAGTTTCTAAGGTTGCTTCCCACATCTTGTCCCAATTAACTCTCTCAAGCATGTGTCATCACCTCCAACTCCACTTGCTGCTCACGGATGAAACTTAATGCCTCTTGTACTTGCGTTTCTTCTCCATCTAGGTGCACAAAAAGAGTGCCATATGCTCCATTTTGAGTCTGTGAGATTTTCCCTTGAAGAATATTCACATCAATCGGAAATCTGCGAATTAAATTTGTAATCAAAGGCTGTTCTGCCGAAGTACCTACAAATGTTAATTGAATTACTTTTCCTTGTGGATATTCCGTCAACAAGTGCTCTACTGTTTCTTGCGTGTCTTCTGGTTCTGTCACCTGTTTTACGAACCGCTTCGTGATAGGTTGTTCAGGCTTGCGGAATACGTTTAGAACATCTCCCTGTTCCACAACCTTCCCATTTTCCATTACCGCAACTCGATGACAGATTTTACGGATAACGTGCATCTCATGTGTAATTAGAACGATAGTCAGAGATAAACGTTTATTGATATCGACTAAGAGGTCTAGGATAGAATCTGTTGTCTGCGGATCCAATGCTGAAGTCGCTTCATCACATAAAAGCACTTTTGGATTATTCGCAAGCGCTCTTGCAATCCCGACACGTTGCTTTTGACCTCCACTTAGTTGAGACGGATAGGAGTCTCCTCTTCCCTCTAGGCCTACAAGCTTGATTAGTTCTTCGACTCGTTTGTTTCGCTCTGACCTGCTTACTCCTGCAATCTCTAGTGGAAACGCGATATTTTCCTTTACCGTCCTTGACCATAATAAATTGAAATGCTGGAAAATCATACTTATCTCCTGGCGTGCTTCTCTCAGTTCCTTACCCTTTACTTTTGCAAGATTCCTTCCTGCTACATCCACCACTCCATCCGTTGGAGTTTCGAGCCCATTTAGCATACGGATCAGTGTACTTTTCCCTGCTCCACTGTATCCGATAACTCCGAAGATCTCCCCTTGGTTGATAGATAAATCTATATTATCAACAGCTGTTACTAGTCCATTTTTAGTTTTAAAAACTTTTTTTACACCTTGAAGTGAAATCATGCTCGCACCTACCTTCTTACATTTCCTTGTTTTAGCTTACCCAATTAATATTAATCAAACGTTTGTTTAATCCTTGAAAATAAAAAATCCTTTCTGCAACAATGAGCAGAAAGGATTAAATGAGAAAAGTCCTTTCTCTCATCTATCAAAGCAAATAGCTTTGTGTGAATTGGCACCAATTTCAACAATTCCTTGTTGACGGTTGCCGGGTTTCATCGGGCACGTCCCTCCACCTCTCTCGATAAGAGATAAACATATATAATTAAAATTAAGTATTTGGGCAATTCGAATTAACGAGTGTAATCGTATCACGGTGATAAATAGCCTGTCAATTAAAAACTTTCTTCCTACATTTAAAAAATCTTTAAAGCTTTCTCTTTTATACTGAAATCTGTGGTGCTATTATGAACAATTTCTCCGTCACATTGCATGACCATGGAGGAATTCTGACTTATTTTAATGGACGCTCCTCTAAGCGTGGTGACTTTTCGGTGTTTAATATGCTTTCCTTTAAAAGCTAGAGGAAACACAAATAACAACTCCCATCTTCCGATACCAGAAACCACACAAACATCCAATGCCCCATCATTTCCAATGGCATCAGGGCAGATCATGATTCCTCCACCATAATATGGGAGGTTGGCAACCGCTATCAACCAAACATCCTCAAACGTTTTTACACTTCCATCTACTTCAACTGAAACATCAGATGGTTGATAGGTGAAAAGAACCCTGAAGATATTCAGCACATACGACAAGCCCCCTAACCCTAATTTATTCAGTATGCGCTTTGATCTTGAGCTATTGGTGACCTCGGCAACCTTACCGTCAAACCCTAGCCCAGCAATCGATATATAATACTCTTCACCTACTTTTGGTACATCGATTAGATGATGAGAACCCTTTAAAATACGATCCAAAGCTCCTACCACATCAAAAGGGACTCCAAGGCTTCTTGCCAAGTCATTTCCAGAACCGGCAGGAACAACCCCTAGAGCCACTTTACTGTATACCAATTTATTAACCACTTCATGAATGGTACCGTCCCCACCGACTACAACGACAGCTTGTACCAAATTCTCATCTACATTTTCTAATAATTCACCGGCATGACCTGCATATTGGGTAAAAAAGACTTGATAAGGTAAACTTTTCTCCTTTAGTAACTTTTCTGTTTCTCTCCACATCCGTAGTCCTTTTCCGCTGCCAGCCATCTTGTTGACAATAATATGATACACTACCCTTACACCGCCTATAAATTTCTCTTTATCTATATACACTAATTCGTTATAGGCGAGTACAAATCCTTTAAGATACTTCTTTTCTTTCTGAACGATTTACAAGCGTAAACAGCGAATCCATCAGCAAGAAATGTCTAAAGGACCCTTTAAATGCTAAACCTTTTACATCTCTCATCTTCGTTCCATTTAGAAGCTCCATTATATCGTCTGCAGAACCCTCGATTACAACATCAGCCACTGTTGCACCATGTTCCACTTGCAAGTTATTTTTACTTAATGAAAAAAACGATCTCTCCCCTTGGGACACTAAACAGCAACGCAGACTGTAGTAAGGCAAAATTTCCATAACATGCGACTTACTTTTGGCTTTAAGAAGAAACATTTCTAAGTTCTCTATTACCATTACAAACCAGCCCCCTTTTTCTATTAATTTCCCTGCCTGTCAGCCTAATCCCTGCAATAAAAAAAGAACAATTACCGCGTATTTTTCGATAACTGTTCTTCATTTCCCAAGAAATATGTCAGACTATGATGTCTTTACCATAGCCTTTTGGTAGGTTGCCGTCGTTTTTTCCCTAAACATCAAATAAAAGAAAATAGAACTTGTCAGATAAAGCACAGCCGTGATGGAGAATACAATCGAATATCCCCAATATTCCCCATATAAAAGTACGATGGTCATTGAAACCGGCCCCATGCTAGCCCATCCGAGTGAAAAGACCATTTGATTTATGGAGTTAGCAAAACCCTTCAAAGAGTTATCTACCTTCTCCATCATCATCGAAGAAATGATTGGATTTGCTGCATTCATCAATGCCTGCCTGAATAAAAATCCAAGAGCAGCAAGCCAAAAAATTTGAGTGAAGGCGGTTATTAGCATGAACGGTAAAGAAAGAAGCTGTAAAATAACCACTGCTCTCATCTCTCCTACTCTTCTGACAACCGCCGGACCGATAATCATGGCTACTGCAGTGACCGCCTGACCTAAAGATAGAACAATGCCAATGGTAGAATTAGACGTCCCAAAACGATCTGCAAAATACATGTTCAAATAAGGAATGACCAGCCCAGATCCAAATCCTACCAAGATGGATGCGAAAGAAAAAGCAAAAATCAGCTTCCATTGCCCTTTTGATATTGACGATTGGAAATTTTTAAAAGTAAATGCTTTGTTCTCTTTTTCCCGTTGCACTTCCGTTGTTTTCCATAATGGAATGATTCCCAACATAAAGATGAGACTTCCGAGTAAAAGCGTTAGTCTAATACTCCAAACAGGGGTAAGTCCTACAACATGTAAAAGTAAATCCGTTAATGACCCTCCCAAAAGATTTCCGACAACGTTTGCTCCCATCATAACCGCAAAGTGGTAGCTAAAAAGTTTTACTCTCTGTTCTTTTGTTGAGCTTTCTGCAAGCCATGGTACTGCTGTGACTTGAATGAAGGCCATAGCTATTCCTGCAATAAAAGCACTGATTAAAAGCAGTGATTCTAATTCGAAAATGCTTCTCAAGAACATAAAGATTCCACTAAAAAACACACCAAAAAGCATCATTTTCTTGCGGCCAATGCGGTCACTTAATATCCCTGCCGGAATTAAGATGATAGCTGCTGCTAATGATGAAGCTGCGATGACATTCCCGTTTACCGTCTCCGCAAACCCAAGCTCCCTTATATAAAAGTTATAAACAATCATAAAAATCCCTAGCCCTATTTGAGTCAGGATATTAACAATAAATAACTTCTGGATAGTATGATCATACCGCATAAATGACTGAAACCAGCTTGCATTCTTCAACATAAATTTACCCCTCGTTTGTTTGTTGAATAATTATTTCGTCTCCCTAAACAAACTTACTCCTTTTTCAGAAAAATGGCAATAGGTGTTTCTGTCGAATTGTAAAAATATTTGCAATCACATTGTTTATTGGAG
This sequence comes from Bacillus sp. RO1, assembly GCF_012524115.1. Taxonomy (GTDB): domain Bacteria; phylum Bacillota; class Bacilli; order Bacillales; family Bacillaceae_I; genus Sutcliffiella_A. Next base: position 91,989 of record NZ_JAAZWB010000085.1, read on the forward strand.
TGGACGGCACGAAGACGCCCGTGGCAAGAAGGGACAGGTGATACCCCACAGTCGCAAGCAGAGGAGGTTCACAGACCGCCCGCAGGCAAGCGAAGCGCCTGGAACGGAAATCAACAGTAATAGGACTCCATAAAAAAAAAACACCTCAGAGGGTGTTTTTAGTTAACTGACATTCCATCATGTTCCTTGAAGAGTCCATATAAATACTCCACCGAACGGAAGGCATAAATTTTTTCCTTCATCTCACCATTATTAAAAATCATCAAACAAGGGACGCTCTCGATTTCCCACTTCATAGCAAGATCTTGGATATAATTTACATCAAGCATCCCAAAGGTAAGATGCGGAAAAAGCTCTTTCGTTACATCCAGCATACGCTTGGCAACCTGACAGGTCCCACACATAGGCGTGTAAAAATAAACCACACTTAGTTTATTCTCATTAATTTCTTGTATAAGTTCTTCCTTCGTCCAATCCCTCATGATCTCATCCTCATTACATCTTATTACAAGTATTCTGCATGAATATCAATATTTGCACTTAGTAGCACTGTAGCTATATGGTGATGTGGTGCTGAGGCCACTTCTCGATACATTTTATCAATATAAAGATGCTCTGCCTCTGGAAACTCCCTTTTAAAGAGCTTCCGCAATTTTTCACCAGAACTATCTGCATCCACCAAAATATAAACCTCTTTATCCATAATATCTTCCATCAATTCATCAAGCTTTGTGACACTAATCGTGCCATTCGTACATATAATATGAACTGGTTCATTGATGACTTCCTGAACGCGTTTTTTATCTGATTTACCCTCTACGATAATAATTTTTTCTTCATGTATTAAATCCATATCCATCACCTGTTCTAAAAAGATGTATAAAGATAAGTTGCTTTATACTATAACTATTCCGAATAGCGGTAATGTACACATATAATTAAAAATAAGGGCGTCATTTAATATGAAAAAGGGGCGGAACTAATAAGAGTCCCAACCCCACCGATGGTTAACACCATCCATTTTCGTAGTCGCAATCTACATATTTGGCATCTTTTTCTGAAGGCACTGAAACTTGTTGAAAAATCTTGCTTCCTTCTTGTTCATAGCCATTTTTTAAAGCATACTGGTTGCCTTGCTCGGTAAACGTTACTTGACCTATGGATTCATTTTCCACGTAAAGCTCAAAGCCTTGGTTTGTCAACTTCCCGTTTACTCTGTCGGTGATATCCAACCTTTTGTTATCCAAAGTCATTTAAGGTCACCTCTTTAGTAAAAGTTAACTAAAGTTAGGTTGCCCCGCGCCTAGATAATTAGTCTTCTTTTGTCATTTCCTCATATTGCTCAGCAGTCATTAATTTTTCAACTTCACCAGCATCTGCAGGTTCCACCACAATCATCCATGCTTTTTCGTATGGAGATTCGTTAACAAATTCAGGGCTGTCATTTAAATCTTCGTTAACTTCTACCACTTTTCCGCTGATTGGAGCGTAAAGTTCTGATACTGTTTTTACAGATTCTACACTTCCAAATGGCTCATCTGCAGAGATTTCATCTCCAACTTCAGGAAGTTCAACAAACACAATATCGCCAAGCTCGGATTGAGCAAAGTGCGTAATACCCACTCGTACTTTTTCTCCTTCAACTTTTACCCATTCATGTTCTTCGGAATAACGTAAATCTTTAGGTGTGCTCATCAATAATTCCCTCCATCAAACTTGTTTATTTTTAGCTCTTCTAATAGGCATGCCTATGTTAAAAGAGAGCCTGTCCTATTTCCATGTTTCTTCAAACTGCTTTTCATTAAATCCAACTGTTACTTTGCTGCCGTCTGTAGTAATCGGGCGCTTAATCAGCATGCCGTCCGTTGCAAGAATATCAAGCAATTCCTCTTCGGATGCTGTTTTCACTTTATCCTTCAATCCAAGCTCGCGATATTTCATGCCACTTGTATTGAAGAACTTCTTCAGTTCTAGGCCGCTTTTGTTATATAGCTCCTCTAACTTTTCACGTGATGGTGGATTTTCGACAATATGTACTTCTTCTACCGCTACACCATTCGCCTCAAGCCACTTTTTAGCATTGCGGCATGTGCCACATTTAGGATACCAATAAAACGTTACTGTCATAACCTTTTTGCACCACCTTAGCATACATGATTTTACTCATATATTGTAGCATAACACAAAGCCTGCGCCTAATTTTCAACACGCTATTTTCTATAATTCGACGTATTTTTCTATTTTCCTTTTTGATGAGATACAATTTCTGTAGACAATAGATTTTTAAGGCTCTTAAAGTTAAAATAAAGCTATAGTAGGAACGGTGGAAAGGATGAGCTCTGTGACGGAAAAATTATCAAAAGAACTAAAAGAGTTTTTGTTCTCTTCTTTTGAAAAGAAATTGGCTGTCAAAAAGGGAGCTTATTTATTTCAAGAGGGTATGGTCGCCTCTGAAATATATTTAATTTTGAATGGAACCTTTAAGATAAGCAAGGTGACACCTGATGGTCAGGAGCTTACATTAAGGCTATGCAGTCAGGATGACCTTGTGGGAGAACTGACATTATTTTGTTCTGGAGCAATTTATATGCTCAGTGCCAAAGCAATAGATGATAAAGGTAGTGTGCTTGTAATACCAAAGTTGGAATTGGAACGGAAACTCGGGGAAAGCGGGAGGCTCGCTTTGGAATTTATGAAATGGATGAGCCTTCATTATCGTAAAACGCAGACAAAATTCAGGGATCTAGTTTTGAACGGAAGAAAAGGAGCCTTGTATTCGACTCTAATCAGGATGTCCAATAGCTATGGGGTTTTAAAAGCGGATGGTATCTTGATAGACCTCCACTTAACGAATCAGGAATTGGCCAACTATTGCGGGACTTCTCGGGAAGTGGTGAACAGGATGCTTTCAGAGTTAAAAAAGAATGGCGTTGTATCCGTTGATAAGGGGAGGGTTACCATCCATGACTTGAATTATTTGAAGGTAGAGATTCATTGTGAAAATTGTCCGGATGAGTTGTGCCGGATTGACTAGTGGCTATTTAAAAGAGGCTGGGACAAAACTAAAAAACCTTAATAAAAGACGAACAATATAGTTATCCTAGGTATCGACTCTAAATACCGCTGTTGATTTCCACAAATGGCTTCGCTTTCCTAGGGGCGGTGCTTGAGCCTCCTCGCTCCGCTGCGGGGTCTCAAGCTACCGCTATCTCCCTCAGGAGTCTTCGC
>NZ_JAAZWB010000086.1 GCF_012524115.1 Bacillus sp. RO1
GAGGTCACACCCGTTCCCATACCGAACACGGAAGTTAAGCTCTTCAGCGCCGATGGTAGTTGGGGGATCTCCCCCTGTGAGAGTAGGACGTTGCCAGGCAAATTTATAAGAAACCAGTGCTTATTAACTTAGGCGCTGGTTTTTTGTGTGTTTTCATTGTTGGAGAAATTGGTGGTGGAACAATGACAAAATCCTTTGGAAAGGGGAGGAGGCAGAACGGTGCCAAAAAACAAGAAACGGAGACAACTTTGTTACGGTTTAGTAAATATGCATATGTGATGACTGAAGTGGAACCCATGACCATCGTTTGGATGAAGACACTTTGGAGGGGGAGTTTTCATGGAGAATGTCTTCATAGAGGTTTTAAGGATATATAGGAGTAGAGAATTGCATCTTAGAGGTCTTAACCACTGTTATAAAGCACTTCAGTAACAGAAATCCCTAACCCAGAAGTTTTGACCCCCGCTATAAAGACCATCTAACATAATATTCCCCATCACAGAGGTCTTCACAGCTAATTTTAAAGACCTCTAACGTAAAATACCCGGCCGCCCGCTGTCATAAAAGGCACCAACATTTTTATCAGAGGAACAAGCAATACCCCCTCCAATACCCCCTATGCCCCTATACCTCACAATCAATTCCAAACGTACTAAACAAATACCCATGCAAGTAAAAAGGAATTTTTACCGTCGCTACATTAAGAAAGTGATTAATGAGAGATAAATCACTGCTGTTAAAAGTATGCAGCAGCTCACCCCACCATTCTGTTTCATACCGGCAGATCATGCTTAAATTATATAGAAGTAGGTAGTGGGAAAGTATTTCAGGAAAAAAGGTTAACTGTTCTTTTTTTCTTGGAATGTACAGGGTGCTTTTTTCATGGTTGTATAACAAAGGTGAGTAATGACATGATCTCGGTTGTTTGGTTTCATTAAAATGAAAAGCTTCTTCTTTCATGGAGTCATACACAAAAGAAGTCTGTTTTTGAAAATGCTGTATGAAACGGTCTTTGGTCATTTTATAATCATCTAAAATGGATTGTGGCACCTGAATGAATGAATCCCCCACCTTTCCAACTGCTAAAAATGGGGATTTATTTTTGGTAATTTTTATGCTTGTTTCAAGTTCGGGAATGGAGAACAGTAAATCCCTCATGGAATACTTTGTTCCTTCTATTTGTTTCACATGGAACATTTTGTCGCTAAAGTGCGAAAAGAGTCCGTTTTTCTGGACTTTTACTTCATCTTGTAGAAATTCATAGCTTTGTTTTTTACGTTTTCTAGTGGAAACACCATGTGCTAAAACAGATGTGGATTCCGGATAGCAAGGATCGACAGTTAATAAACAGGCCTTGATTAGTTGAACCATTCCATAAAACATGAGCACAGGTCTTATGGACGTAGGAGTATTGCTGGATTGCTGAAGATATGTCAATCCATGCTCCACATAGTAAATAAAACTATACGCATTGTTATAGCTTTTTTGTTCGAATTGATCTATTTGATGCTTTTGGTAACAGGCCTTGAGGAGTTTCTGCGCGGTTTCAACGGATTGAAATGGGTAAAATAAGTGTAAGTATGGAGCAGTCAAAGAATCCACGTCCTTATAATAAATAGTATAGTTAGAATAATTAGAAAAAATAAACTTATGTTACCGTCCTTGACAGTATTTTGTCCAGTTGATACTCTACTATAAATATTATCGAGTTTAAGAAGGGGGAAAATTTTGTCATGTGGGAAAATAAATTTGCTAAAGAAGGCTTAACATTTGATGATGTTCTTTTGGTTCCATCCAAATCTGAGGTTTTACCAAGGGATGTAGATTTGAAAGTAAAGTTGACAGAAACATTGCAACTAAACATTCCAATTATTAGTGCAGGGATGGATACAGTAACAGAAGCAGAGATGGCGATTGCGATGGCTCGTCAAGGAGGCTTAGGAATTATTCATAAGAACATGTCCATTGAACAGCAGGCGGAACAAGTAGATAAGGTGAAGCGCTCTGAACGTGGCGTTATTACTGATCCGTTCTTCTTAACACCTGAGCATCAAGTGTTTGATGCGGAGCACCTGATGGGAAAATACAGAATTTCCGGTGTTCCAATCGTCAATAACAACGAGGAGCTCAAACTTGTTGGTATCCTGACAAACCGTGATCTGCGATTCATTCAGGATTTCTCTATTCCCATTTCAGATGTCATGACAAAAGAAAACCTTGTAACGGCTTCCGTAGGAACAACCTTAGAGGAAGCAGAGAGTATTCTGCAAAAGTATAAAATTGAAAAGCTCCCACTTGTAGATGAAGCTGGAGTATTAAAAGGGCTTATTACCATTAAAGATATAGAAAAAGTTATTGAGTTTCCACACTCTGCTAAAGATAACCAAGGGCGTCTTTTAGTTGGTGCAGCAGTGGGCGTAACAGGGGATACAATGCTTCGAGTTGAGAAGCTGGTACAAAAAAGCGTGGATGCAATCGTAGTGGATACAGCACATGGTCATTCTCAAGGTGTCCTTGATACGGTAAGAAAAATCAGAGACAAATATCCAAACTTAAACATTATTGCTGGGAATGTTGCAACAGCAGAAGCTACACGAGATTTAGTGGAAGCTGGAGCGAATGTAGTGAAGGTAGGTATTGGGCCGGGCTCCATTTGTACGACTCGAGTAGTGGCCGGTGTCGGAGTACCGCAAATCACTGCAGTGTATGATTGCGCAACAGAGGCACGTAAGCTTGGAGTTTCCATCATTGCAGATGGCGGCATTAAGTATTCCGGTGACATTGTAAAAGCTCTTGCTGCTGGTGGACATGCTGTTATGCTCGGTAGTATGTTGGGAGGTACTTCTGAAAGCCCTGGAGAAACAGAAATCTTCCAAGGCAGACGCTTTAAAGTGTACCGCGGCATGGGTTCTGTTGGAGCGATGGAAAAAGGAAGTAAAGATCGCTATTTCCAAGAAGATAATAAAAAGTTTGTACCAGAAGGAATTGAAGGGCGCATTGCTTATAAAGGACCTGTTGCAGACACTATTTACCAAATGGTTGGCGGCCTGCGTTCCGGCATGGGGTATTGCGGTACAAAAGACTTACAAGCATTAAGAGAAAATGCACAATTTGTGAAAATGACGGGAGCAGGGCTTCGTGAAAGTCATCCGCATGATGTCCAAATCACAAAAGAATCCCCTAATTATTCCGTTTAAGTAAGTTGTCATAGGAGTTTAGTCTTATAAACTGACAGAGAAAGAAGTGGTCTTTCTCTGTCTATTTTTTTTGAACATAGTGTGTTAAAATAACGACTATGTGAAAAAAATCTGTGGAGGGTATTTAATTGTGACAAAGAAAAACTTTCAACGTGTTATTGCTAGTTTACTAACCATTGCGCTGTTAACAACAATTTTTTCAATACAGGATGTAAAAGCAGAGGATAACAATCCTCATTTAGATATAAATGCTGAAGCTGCGTTACTTCTTGAACAAAGCACAGGGAAAATTATTTACCAAAAGAATATTGATACCATTCTTGGTATCGCTAGTATGACAAAAATGATGAGTGAATACTTAATTCTTGAAGCAATTAGCGAAGGAAAACTATCACCAGATGATCAATACAATGTAAATGAGTACGTTTGGACTATTTCTCAGGACCGCAGCCTTTCCAACGTTCCTCTACGCAGAGATGGTACTTATAATGTCCAGGAGCTATATGAAGCGATGGCTATCTATTCAGCAAACGGGGCAACCATTGCTTTGGCAGAGATGGTTGCAGGCACTGAGGCTGAATTTGTAAAAATGATGAATGAAAAAGCAGAAGAGTTAGGTTTAGAGGACTACAAATTTGTTAACTCTACTGGATTGAACAATAGAGACCTTTATGGTATGCATCCGGATGGAACTGGTGCAGAAGAAGAGAATATGATGTCTGCTCGTGCTACAGCAAAATTGGCTTATCATCTATTAAAAGATTTCCCTGAGATCCTTGATACCGCTAGTATCCCTAAAAAGGTTTTCAGAGAAGGTACAGACGATGAAATCTATATGTCCAATTGGAACTGGATGCTTCCTGGTCTAGTTTCTGAATACGAAGGCGTAGACGGATTGAAAACTGGTTTTACCGATTTTGCCGGGTACAACTTTACAGGAACTATTGAAAAGAATGGAATGAGATTTATTTCCGTGGTAATGAATGCCAAAAATGCGAATGGCCAGCCACAAGACACCGCGCGATTTGCAGAAACTAGAAAACTATTTGACTATGGGTATGCAAACTACTCTGTTGAAGAGATTTTTCCGGCTAACTATCAGATTGATGAGAACTCTAATTTGAAAGTAGTAAAAGGGAAAGAAAAGCAAGTCGAAGTGGAAACTAGTGAAGCAATGAAGGTTTTAGTTAAACGTGGGGAAGAGGAAAACTTTGAACCATTGTATGAATTTGATGAAAAAGTTGTATCTGAAGAAGAGGGTATTACAGCACCTTTTGAAAAAGGTACAAAAGTTGGTCATATGACGATTAACTATACAGGGGAAGAGGAAAATCTTGGTTATCTGTTAGAGGGACAAGGTCCTAAGGTTGACCTAGTAACAAAAGAAGGCGTGGAAAAAGCAAACTGGTTTGTATTATCCATGCGTGCAGTTGGCGGATTCTTCTCTGATCTTTGGTCCACAGTAGCTGGAGCGGTTAAAGGATTATTTTAAATGAATGAATGAAAAATGCTTGAAGGCCCATCTTCACAGAGGATGGACTTTCAGGCATTTTCCTTATAGACGACTTGTGGGTAATTTCGTTGAACGGGGAAATACTACAACAAGTAGGAAGGTTTCTTAAAAGCCGAATCTTTCTAAATAGTGGTAGGTTAATCTTTCGATATTTTATTAGGATTTTTCTAAAATTTAAGGTAAAATAAAGAGCGTGTTAGTAAATTATATGGACTTGCTCCATTTTATGAAAAAATTATTTTATACATATTGGGGGACTTAACGATGACACATCAAACAGGTACTGATCGTGTAAAACGTGGAATGGCAGAAATGCAAAAAGGCGGCGTCATCATGGACGTTGTTAATGCTGAACAGGCGAAAATTGCAGAAGAGGCTGGAGCAGTTGCTGTAATGGCATTAGAACGAGTACCTGCTGATATCCGTGCAGCTGGTGGAGTTGCTCGTATGGCAGATCCAACTATTGTGGAAGAAGTAATGAAAGCTGTATCTATCCCAGTAATGGCTAAAGCTCGTATTGGTCATATTGTGGAAGCTCGCGTATTGGAAGCAATGGGTGTGGACTATATCGATGAGAGTGAAGTATTGACTCCAGCGGATGAGGAATACCACTTAGATAAGCGTCAGTACAAAGTGCCTTTCGTTTGTGGGTGTCGTGACCTTGGAGAGGCTGCACGCCGTATCGGTGAAGGTGCTTCTATGCTTCGTACAAAAGGTGAGCCAGGAACAGGAAACATCGTGGAAGCGGTTCGTCACATCCGTAAAGTGAATGCACAAGTTCGCAAAGTAGTAGGAATGAACGAAGATGAGTTGATGACAGAAGCAAAGCTATTAGGTGCTCCTTTTGAGCTACTTCTTGAAATCAAGCGTACTGGTAAACTTCCAGTAGTTAACTTCGCAGCAGGCGGAATTGCGACTCCAGCTGATGCAGCGTTGATGATGCAATTAGGTTCTGACGGGGTATTTGTTGGATCTGGTATCTTCAAATCCGAAAACCCTGCGAAATTTGCTCGTGCTATCGTGGAAGCGACTACTCATTACGAAGATTATGAACTAATTGCAAGCCTGTCCAAAGGATTGGGTACAGCGATGAAAGGCATCGAAATTTCTACACTATTACCTGAAAATCGCATGCAAGAGCGTGGTTGGTAAGTAAAGGAGTTTTAACGTATGGTGAAAGTTGGGGTCTTAGGACTTCAAGGTGCAGTTCGGGAGCATGTTAGATCCATTGAAGCATCTGGAGCAGAAGCAATTGTAATAAAAAGAGCAGAACAGCTTTCAGAAATAGACGGCTTGATCATACCGGGTGGCGAAAGCACGACGATGCGCCGACTGATTGATAAGTATTCATTCATGGAGCCATTGCGCAAATTTGGTGCAAGCGGCAAGCCTGTATTTGGTACATGTGCCGGTCTGATTTTGATTGCAAATGAGATAGTTGGCTACGATGAGCCGCACTTGGCATTTATGGATGCGAAGGTGGAGCGTAACTCATTTGGACGCCAGGTGGACAGCTTTGAAGCAGAACTGGACATAGCAGGGATAGCAGAAGATTTCATCGGCGTATTCATCCGTGCTCCGCATATTGTGGAAGTGGGAGAAGATGTTGAGGTTCTTTGTAAGCATAACGGCCGTATCGTGGCTGCTCGTCAAGGGCAGTTCCTAGGCTGTTCGTTCCATCCAGAATTGACGGATGACCACCGTATTACTCAGTATTTCGTCAATATGGTGAAAGAGTCTAAATAAATGTGGGTATAAAACTATTGCAAGTATGAGAAACTTGTAGTAGATTATCTAATAAGAAAATATTGTTAAAGCGTTGATAGGAAAAAGTAGCAGGGTGCACATACTTTTAGAGAGTCGGTGGTTGGTGCGAACCGATGTATGACATCTGCGAATCCATCCTTGAGCACTTGGCCGAATTGCCGTTATTGGCATAGTAAGTCAAATCGGTAAGATTATTACCGTTATCGAATGAAGTGGGAAAAGGCGTTTGGTCTTTTTCAACAAGGGTGGCAACACGGGAATATAAACTCTCGTCCCTATTTAGGGGACGGGGGTTTTTTGTGTTCTCGGGATTTCTGCGGAACTCCCTGTTGATCTCCGTTCCAGGTATTCGCTTTCCGCGGGGCGTGTGCTTGAGCCTCCTCATTTCATTGCGGGGTCTCAACCTACCGCTGCCTCCCGCCGGAGTCTCATACCTTGCACTACAATCACCAGGGGGATATCCCTACTTATTTGTTATATAAGAAAAATAAAAAGGAGGAATAAGACATGTTGGATTTAAAGTTATTGCGTGCGAATTTCGAGGAGATAAAGGGTAAGCTTCAGCATAGAGGAGAAGACTTGTCTGATTTGGACCGCTTTGAAGAGCTGGATGCGAAAAGAAGAGATCTTCTTGTTCAAACGGAGCAATTGAAAAGCAAGCGTAATGAAGTTTCTCAGCAGATTGCGGCCATGAAACGCGAAAAGCAGGATGCGGATCACCTGATTAAGGAAATGCGTGAAGTAGGAGACAATGTAAAGGAATTGGATGAGGAATTAAGAGGAGTGGAAGAAGCACTTGAGCTATTACTACTATCTATTCCTAACATCCCTCATGAAAGTGTTCCTGTTGGGGAAACGGAGGACGACAATGTCGAGGTCCGTAAATGGGGCGAGGTTCCAAATTTCGGCTTTGAAGCGAAAGCTCATTGGGATATCGCGGATGAGCTTGGTATTTTAGATTTTGAACGAGCAGGTAAAGTAACTGGAAGCCGATTTGTATTCTACCGTGGCTTAGGAGCGAGACTTGAGAGAGCATTATTCAACTTCATGTTAGACTTACATGTAGATGAACATGGTTATACAGAAGTGCTACCGCCATATTTGGTGAACCGTGCGAGCATGACCGGGACAGGGCAGCTGCCTAAGTTTGAAGAAGATGCTTTCTTGATTGAAAAAGAAGACTACTTCTTGGTTCCCACAGCAGAGGTTCCCATTACAAATATGCACCGTGAAGAGATCTTAAGTGGCGACCAGCTGCCGATTAATTATGCGGCATTCAGTGCTTGCTTCCGTTCTGAGGCAGGATCTGCTGGTCGTGATACACGTGGATTGATTCGTCAGCATCAATTCAATAAAGTGGAGCTTGTGAAATTTGTAAAGCCGGAAGAATCTTATGAAGAGCTGGAGAAATTGACAGGTAATGCGGAGAAAGTATTGCAGTTGCTTGGACTTCCTTACCGTGTGTTGAGCATGTGTACAGCAGATTTAGGATTCACTGCAGCTAAGAAATATGACATTGAAGTGTGGATTCCAAGTGCAGAAACATACCGAGAAATTTCTTCTTGCAGTAACTTTGAGAGCTTCCAGGCTCGTCGCGCAAACATCCGTTTTCGTCGCGATCCAAAAGGTAAGCCAGAGCATGTGCATACATTGAACGGTTCTGGACTTGCAATTGGACGTACAGTGGCAGCCATCATTGAAAATTATCAGCAGGAAGATGGTTCTGTTGTAATTCCGGAAGTTTTACGTCCTTACATGGGTGGCAAAGAAATTTTGACTAAATAGTGAACAATGGAAGGATAGGGTGAAAAATCTCTATCCTTCTCTTGTATCGTGTTGACATCCTTTTTAGAAATATGATATATTACTTTTTGTCGATACGGAGGAATACCCAAGTCCGGCTGAAGGGATCGGTCTTGAAAACCGACAGGGGTGTCAAAGCCCGCGGGGGTTCGAATCCCTCTTCCTCCGCCATTGATTTTTAAAAAAGGTTTTTACCAATAGCGCATAAACTGGAGTATGTTCGTTACATTATGGAGAAGTAACGACTTTTTTATTGCCTGAGATGAAGCGACGTCATCTTTTGGCAATCTGTAAGCTGCCCGTCTGGGGTGGCTTATTTTTTTTGAAAAGGCTCTGTTAAACACCGCTGTTGATTTCCGCACTAGGGTTTACAAAAAAGACCGGGGCAAATAGCCTCGGTCTTTTGTATGTTTCATTTATTTTTTTAATAGCTGTGATTGTTTCATGTGATGGGAGATCTTTTCGATGATTGGTTCGATGGAATCCCCATTGCTTAGCACGTCGTATTCGTTGATGTTCAGGCGCAATACCGGGCACGCGTGGAAGTTGTTGATCCATCGTTCGTAGCGCTCATGCATTTCCTCCCAATACGATATCGGAGTCTGCTGCTCCATCGGGCGTCCACGTTCTTGGATGCGGCCAAGGATATCATCCAGGCTACCTTCCAAATAAATTAAAAGGTCAGGATGAGGGAAGTACGGTGTCATCACCATCGCTTCGAACAGGCTGGTGTACGTATCATAGTCGACCTGTGTCATTGTCCCTTTCTCATAATGCATGTTGGCAAAGATGCCAGTGTCTTCATAAATAGAGCGGTCTTGAATGAAGCCGCCGCCATATTCAAAGATTTTTTTCTGATCTTTAAAACGTTCTGCCAGAAAGTAAATTTGTAAATGAAAGCTCCAACGCTCAAAATCAGCGTAAAATTTATCTAAGTATGGATTGGTGTCTACTTTTTCAAAAGATGTACGAAAGCCAAGGGCGTTTGCCAAAGCATTCGTCATCGTAGATTTACCGACTCCCACTGTTCCAGCAATCGTAATGACCGCGTTTGAGGGAATGCCGTATTTTTGACGTAAATTCATTATACGTTAACTCCTTTATTCAAGGTATCTTTCAACTGTTGAAAAATACGCTGTAGATCTTCATCTCGTTGTACAAAATCAACCTCGTCTCCGTTAAAGCGAAGGATTGGCAAGGAAGGGTATTGCTCTTCAAGGCGATCCATTTCTTCATCATAATCAAGACTTAACTGTTGAAGGTATAAAGGATCTATTTTCTTTTCGATATCACGGCCACGCTTTTCAATTCTTGTTAGTAGCGTGTCCAGACTTGCATTTAAATAAATGATGACATTTGATTTTGGCATGTCTTCCGTTAAAATATCGTATATTTTAAGGTATTTATCGTACTGCTTGTCCTTTAGTGTGCGTTTAGCGAAAATAAGGTTTTTTAGGATATGATAATCAGCCACTACCGGTTTGTGTTGCTTTAGGTGGTGTTGATCAATGTCTTCTAGTTGTTTGTATCTATTACATAGGAAAAACATTTCTGTTTGGAAACTCCACTCGTCGATGTTCTCGTAGAATTTTCCCAGGAACGGATTTTCGTCTACTATTTCTTTTAATAATTGATATTGGAACTCTTCTGCAATTTTTTTTGCAAGTGAGGTCTTTCCAACACCAATGGGTCCTTCGACTGTTATAAATGGTGTTGCTTGCACCAGGATGCCCCCTTTGATAAGCATGTGACTACATCAATTTTTTGACAGACAATAATTATTCTATCACAGATATGGGGCTTGTGGAGGAACAATTTGAGAGAGGTTGGATAGATAAGGACTGGGATTACCCCAGTCCTTAGTAGTAGTAATAGTAACGTTCGGTTGGATTTTTTACGACGTTGAAGTTATCGGTGATCAGAAGCCAGTTTTGTGGAAAAGGTAGACCTAGTTTCCAATAGCTGATACCTCGTAAGTTAAGTTCTTTTATGAGGTCAAATTTTGCCTGTATGGATCTAGCGTCTTCAAACCAGACTTCATGTTCCTTGCCTTCCTTTGTATAGTTAAAGTGGGGAGCCTGTGCCTCTTCATCATAAGAAATAGCAACATTGTTGTTAGCAGCAAGTTCGATAGCAGCTTGTGGGCTTATCGCTTTTGCAAATTCTCCGCCTTGGACAAAGGGAAGTGTCCAGTCATAACCATAGAGATTTTGGCCCATCATAATTTTTTCACTTGGCATTTCCGTGATAGCATACTCCAACACTTCTCGAACAGGTCCAATTGGAGAAACTGCCATTGGTGGACCTCCGCTATATCCCCACTCATACGTCATAATGACGACGAAATCGACAATTTCTCCATGTGTTTTATAGTCATGGGCCTCATACCACTTTCCTTTTTGATCGGCTTTTGTTTTGGGAGCGAGGGCGGTGGAAATGAGCCACCCTTCCTTTTTAAACCGATCCCTGGCTTTTCGTAAAAAGGTATTGTAAGCTTCCTTATCTACAGGTCGTAAATATTCAAAGTCAAAATGAATGTCTTTAAAATTATATTTTTTGGCAGTGGCAACGACATTATCCAGGAATTTGTTTTGGACCTTCATGTCTGTTAAGATGATGCGACCAAGCTCGTCACTGAATCCGTCCTCTTCTAAATTGGTAAGCACCATCATCAAGATGACATTGTCTTCTCCAGCAATGGCAGGCAGATTTGTCAGTGGTGGTTCCTTCAGTGATCCGTCCCTCAGGACTTGAAAGCTAAACGGGGCAAGATAGGTTAAATAGGGTGCGGCATTACGTGAACTTTGTTGCAGTTCTTCTGATACTGTGTTTCCGCGTGGCTCCACATACGCGTTAATCTCCGCTTCTCGTTTTGGTTGGGGAGGAATATAAAGGCGTAGCCCTACGCGTAGTGGGGTGGCAGGATTCAATTGGTTTATTTCAATCAACTGTTCAGGTGTGGTATTGTACCTTCTTGCTATGGAAAAAATGGAATCTCCTTGCTGGACAAAATAAAAACGCCCCACAATGGGGATCACCAGTGCCTGGCCGACAACAAGCCTATCAGGGTTGGGAAGATCGTTCGCTTCAATAATATCCTGTGGCGTTGTGGCGTATGCCTGTGCAATCCCGGTGAGTGTCTGTCCCTGACTTACGACATGAATTTGCATGGTTCGTCCCTCCTATTCATTATCCTTTACCAATGTATGAATGGGTGGGAGGATTCATGCAAGCAACCTACTGTTGGTTGAGAAACTTCGTTGTTGGGCTTACATCCGCCTTCAGCACATTTTCCATCATGCGTAATGCGTACGTATGATCGTCCTCATCTGCACAAGCGATGGCATCACTGGGTATGATTAGCTCAAACTCTCGCATGTAAGCGTCATTTGCTGTAAAAAGAACACATATATTTCCTGCGAGTCCTGTAAGAATCAATTTTTTTATATGGAGTTGGGAGAGTAACGTATGCAATGCTGTCCCAAAGAAGGCGGAATGCTTAGGCTTAATGAGAAAAAAGTCATCACCACTGGGATATAATGCTTGCATGATTGGTTCGCTCCATTTGTTCGAGCATTTATCAATGATTTTATCGTAATCAGCCTGCCATAAGTTATAATGGTCATTAATATAGATAACCGGAAGTTCTTCCTTGTGCATGTATTCCTTGATTGCTTTAATATTAGGAACGATCCTGGATGTTTTTTCTGCCAAGATACTTCCGTGCTTAAATTGAAAATCGTTGATTATATCAATAATTAAAAGAGCGGTTTGTTTCATTATGTAAAATCACCTCGTAGAGATTAGTCTATGGAAAAGAGGTGGAGAATATAAATATGCAAGGAAAAGAAGGGGAAGGTCCAAAATGCAAGATGAACATTTTATGATGTTGGCGATAGAAGAGGCGAAAAAAGCGGAGGCACTTAAAGAGGTTCCAATTGGTGCTGTTCTTGTTCATGATGGAAAAGTCATAGCAAAGGGATATAATCTCAGGGAAACCACCCAAAGGTCGATTACACATGCAGAAATCATGGTGATTGATAAAGCGTGTGAAGCCTTGCAAACATGGCGGTTAGAGGAAGCGATCCTTTATGTCACGTTGGAACCGTGTCCCATGTGTGCAGGAGCGATCATCCAATCACGAATCAAAAAAGTGGTATACGGGGCCAATGATCCAAAAGCGGGATGTGCAGGGACCCTCATGAATATCTTGCAAGATGAGCGCTTTAATCACCAGACAGAAGTGGTGAGTGGTATAATGGAAGAAGAATGTGGCGAACTGCTGTCCTCTTTTTTCAGGAAGCTTCGTCAGCAAAAAAAAGAGAAGAAGCAACTTCGGGAGTCTAACTCCTAATAATTTACAGCATCGGACGGTTGCATTTTTTTCACTTACCCGTTATACTAAATTATGCGTCGAGTTAATGACGCAACCAACTTATGGTTTTAATTTTGTCGTGCTAAGCGGGGAGGTAGCGGTGCCCTGAACTCGCAATCCGCTCTAGCGAGGCTGAATCCCTTCTCGAGGTTAGTAGACTGTAGGGTCTGCCTCAAGTAAGTGGTGTTGACACCTGGGTCCTGCGCAATGGGAACCCGTGAACCATGTCAGGTCCGGAAGGAAGCAGCATTAAGCGGACTCTCTCATGTGCCGCAGGGTTGCCTGGGTCGAGCTAACTGCTTGAGTAACGCTTATGGTGACTAATCGACAGAAGGTGCACGGCAGTTTAATAATACTAATCAAACTCACTCCAATTTCTGGGGTGAGTTTTTTCATGTTTAAAATGTTAAACAGATTAGTGGATTGGAGCGGAAGGCACTTGACTCCGGCGGTAGGTAGCGGTAGGTTGAGACCCCACAGGCTAAGCCGAGGAGGCACAAGCATAGCCCCGCGGAAAGCGAGTGCCTGCAGCGGAAAGAAACGGTCAATCTATAGAGGCGATTAATAATGATAGACATGGAACAAACATTTTATTTTCCACAAGCCATACGGTATAATGGAAGAGGATAAAAAAGAAGGAGGGCATATTGGTGGCATATCAAGCTTTATATCGTGTTTTTCGACCACAAACCTTTGCAGATGTAGTGGGACAAGAACATATAACCAAAACCTTACAAAACGCCCTGCTTCAACAAAAGTTTTCTCACGCCTACTTGTTCTCCGGTCCAAGAGGAACAGGAAAAACAAGTGCGGCAAAAATACTAGCAAAAGCAGTAAACTGCGAACATGCACCAGTTGCGGAACCATGCAACGAATGTTCCGCCTGTAAAGGAATAACGGACGGTTCAATATCTGATGTCATTGAAATAGATGCAGCTTCCAATAATGGAGTAGACGAGATCCGAGACATTCGCGACAAAGTCAAATATGCTCCAAGTTCTGTAAAATATAAAGTATACATCATTGATGAAGTACATATGCTTTCCATCGGTGCGTTTAATGCCTTACTCAAAACGTTAGAAGAACCACCGAAGCACGTAATCTTTATATTGGCTACAACCGAACCCCACAAGATCCCACTGACCATCATCTCGCGTTGTCAGCGCTTTGATTTCAAAAGGATAACAGGGGAGTCAATTGTCGGCAGGCTTTCTACTGTTTTACAAGCACAAGAAATAGAAGCAGAGTCCCAAGCATTGGCTATCATTGCCCGAGCGGCAGAAGGCGGGATGCGTGATGCCCTCAGTTTGATGGATCAAGCCATTTCTTTTAGCAGTGGTTCGCTAACTGTACAAGATGCACTGGCCATAACGGGCTCTGTTTCGCAAAGCTTTATGACAGATATCGTAAACGGCCTGTATCACAAAAACGTGGCACAGGCGCTAGATTCCCTGGATCAGGTTTTCCAATCAGGTAAAGATCCTGCAAGGTTTCTGGAAGATCTTATTTTCTATTACCGGGATATGCTCCTATATAAGACGGCACCAAATTTGGAACAAATTTTGGACAGAGTACAGGTGGATGAAGCTTTTCAACGGTTTGCAGAAGAAATCCCTGCAGAAACAATCTATGAGACAATCGATATTCTGAATAAGAGCCAACAGGAAATGAAGTGGACGAACCATCCGCGAATTTACCTAGAAGTAGCGATTGTGAAGCTATGTCAGCTTGAAGCCCAGGCTAAGGAATCGGCGAATCAAGATCAGGTAAATCTTTTGCAAAAGAAGATTGCTATGCTGGAGACTAAGGTGAAAGAGCTTGCGGCAGGAAATGCAGGGGGAGCGGCAAAAGCGAATGCACCAAGCAAGGCCCCTGCAAGAAGTGGCGGCGGATCCAGAAATGGGTTCAAGCCCGCAACAGGTCGAATTCAGGAAGTGCTGAAGCAGGCAACAAGAGGAGACTTGGAAAGCATCAAAGGCAGCTGGGCACAGTTGCTGGAGACACTTCGCAAGCAAAATAAAGTTTCCCATGCTGCATTATTGACGGACAGTGAACCTGTAGCTGCAGCAAGCAGTGCTTTTGTGTTAAAGTTTAAATATGAGATACATTGCAAGATGGCGTCAGATGAACCGGTGAAGCAAAACCTGGAACAAATCATTTTGGACCTTACCGGAAAATCTTATGACATGCTGGCCGTTCCAGAAGAAGAATGGCTGAAGATCCGAGAAGGCTTTATCCGCGGACAAAAAAATGATGAAGAGGGCAACGAAACCCAAGATGACCCATTCATTGAAGAAGCGAAGAAACTTGTCGGCCCTGATCTTGTAGAAATTAAAGAATAAATTATAAAAACATATTAGGAGGAATTTATTATGATGCGTGGCGGCGGAATGGGTAACATGCAAAAAATGATGAAACAAATGCAAAAGATGCAAAAGGATATGGCTAAAGCACAGGAAGAATTAGCTGAAAAGACAATGGAAGGTACAGCTGGTGGCGGAATGGTCACAGTAGTAGTTAATGGCCAAAAAGAGATCATCGAAGTAAATATCAAAGAAGAAGTAGTAGACCCGGAAGATATCGAAATGCTACAAGACTTAGTTCTAGCTGCTACAAACGATGCCCTTAAGAAAATGGATGAGCTGACAAATGATACAATGGGCCAATTCACTAAAGGGTTAAACATGCCAGGACTATTCTAGGAGGACCTTTATGCATTATCCTGAGCCTATATCAAAGCTGATTGACAGCTTTATGAAATTGCCAGGTATCGGCCCGAAAACGGCCGCTCGTCTGGCTTTTTTCGTACTTAACATGAAAGAAGATACCGTATTGGACTTTGCAAAAGCACTAGTGAATGCAAAGAGAAACCTTTCCTATTGCTCTGTTTGCGGACATATCACCGATAGGGATCCTTGCTATATTTGTGAGGATAATAGAAGAGACAAAACTGTTATCTGTGTGGTACAGGAAACAAAAGATGTTATTGCGATGGAAAAAATGCGGGACTATAACGGCCTCTACCATGTCCTTCACGGTGCAATATCCCCAATGGATGGAATCGGTCCGGAGGATATCAAAATACCTGAACTTATTAAACGATTACAAGATGATGAAGTCCAAGAACTCATCCTTGCAACCAACCCCAATATAGAAGGTGAAGCAACAGCTATGTATATTTCTAGGCTATTAAAACCATCAGGGATAAAAATGACCCGTATTGCTCATGGACTTCCTGTTGGAGGAGATCTAGAATATGCAGATGAAGTAACGTTATCAAAAGCCCTTGAAGGTAGAAGAGAAATATAAGTTTAGTTAAATGTAAGAAGACGATCCATGATCTCAGACAAAGGGGTTATCATCACCTATGTTTTTTCGAAAAAAAGACCGCTTAAAAAAACAGTATGATGCCAAATTGATGGAAACAACGGAAGATTGTAAGAATCGGTGGGCCAAACAAAAAAGTTTGGTAGATAAAAGCGTCGATCCTTCAGAAGAAGTCATCTGTCAATTAAAGATAGCAGAAGCAAAATACCTCTTCCTATTAAGGGAAGTCCGAACTCGTATGATAAAGAAGTAGCTGGGGAGATCCTTAGCTGCTTTTTTTTATGCCTTCTTAAACTTCTTATTCAAGTAGTGAGTTCTTAATTAAGGCTGTCATTCATATAGTTTAGTACAAGCTGGCAAGAGGAGGGGTTATGATGGAACCGTTACTAGTAATTGGAGTGATCTGTGGGTTGATCCTGCTTGTTCTATTGGTGGGGACACCGATAAAACCGTTGCGCTTTGCAGGCCAGGCGCTTATAAAGGTAATGATTGGTGCACTCTTTTTATTCTTTTTAAATGCATTCGGAAACTCAATGGGCATTCATGTACCGATTAATCCTGCTACCGCTGCAGTATCAGGTCTATTAGGGATACCAGGAGTAATATCATTAGTAATCATTCAGAAGTATATAGTATAAGAAGAAAAGTTTACGTGTCTTACATCCAATATGCTAAAAACAACGCCCTCCGAAAAAAAAAGAGGGTTTTTTTATTTTTTCGTTGACTTATCATTATTTAAAATGGTATATTATATTTCGTTGTCACAAACGACTACATACATGAATTGAAAATAACTTATAAAAAGTTGTTGACTTCACTTCAGGGTATGTGATAAGATAATAAAGTCGCTTCGAGAGAACGACGAAAAAGAGTTCTTTGAAAACTAAACAAAACAACAGCGTCATAACGTCGGTTCTACGGAATACGACCAAATGATTTTAAGTAACACAAGCTAGCAAATTTTGAGCAAAAGCTCAGACTCTTTATTGGAGAGTTTGCTCCTGGCTCAGGACGAACGCTGGCGGCGTGCCTAATACATGCAAGTCGAGCGGACCATTTAAAAGCTTGCTTTTGAAAGGCCAGCGGCGGACGGAGGCGTGACACGTGGGCAACCTGCATGTAAGACTGGGATAACTTCGGGACACCGGAGCTAATACCGGCTACTATAAGGAACCACCTGGTTCTTAATTGAAAGATGGTTTTGGCTATCACTTACAGATGGGCCCGCGGCGCACTCGCATGTTGCTGAGGTGACAGCCCAACCAGGCGACGATGAGTAGC
>NZ_JAAZWB010000087.1 GCF_012524115.1 Bacillus sp. RO1
CCCTAAACTCTGGAGAGTAGCTTTTCTTTTTCGTCATGTTTAACACGTCCTTTTATCTGTTAGTTTTGATTAAAACATGACGCCAATCCCTGTGTCCACTTTTCATACTACCTCCAAAGTTTTTGGAAAGTTGTCCGAAGTTTCCGCGAAGTTGTCCGAAGTTTTTGGAAATTTGACCGAACGAGATTTTGAAATGACCGAACAGCTCTCCTTTCTTGTCCGAAGGGAGAGCTTTTTTGACCAAAGCTATATAAAACAAGAAGCTTAAATGTCCGAAACACAAACTTAAATGTCCGAACCATTTTAAACCGTATCAAAAGCACCTATTCCCCTTAAAAAATAGGATATTCTAGAACGAAACGCCGCCCTTACCTAACAGCCTGCTCAGAATTCACGACGCTTACGCCTTCTTACTTCCGCATCCCCCTCGCATCCACCTTCCACTTATCCACAACGTAATCTCCTTCCACAACCACATATTCATCAAACATATTAGCCACTGTACACGCATGGTTTGGAATAATGCGGACTTTATCATTCAATCGCAATCCGCAGCTACCTTCAAAGACCGCCACCCCATGCTCCTCAGAGAGCCTCTCAATGGTCAGCTCCGGATGTTCCACCACATAGCCGTACCCCTTAACAGAGTCCAATCCATGTGCTCCCTTATCCAGACACAACGTTTTACTACCTGTATCCAAGACTATTCTATTTTCATAAACACCTACGACCGAGGCCAAAACAGTTAACGCACATTCTGATCTGTCTGCTACTCCAAGTCCCACTTGAATGCTATCAAAAAAGACGGCGTTTCCTGGTCGTACTTCTGTAATTCCATCGACTGATCCGGAAATGCGATACGTGGGGGTAGAACCAACACTTCTTACCAGGATAGGAATACCTGCGTTTTCACATGCTTCCGCGCTTTTGACCACCGCATCTGCTTCAACTAGAGCAATCCGTTCTAGCTCTCCTTCTCCCCTTGCGCCATAAGAATGACCTGCATGGGTGAAGATTCCACCAATTCGAAGCCGGGATAATAAGATTATTGCTTTGGCAAGCTCTAAGGCTCCCTCTCCTGGCTCTACACCACATCGGTTCAAACCGGAATTCACTTTAATCCACACTTCTAACGTGTGCTTTGTTTTTTCCAATGCTTTTTGAAGCAACTTCACCTGTTCCAAATTATCTACTGTAATTTTCAGATCAATCCCTTGATTTAAAAGATAAATGATTCTATCTATTTTTGCTGGGCTTGAAATCGGATATGCGACCAAAATATCCTTAATCCCTGAAGCCGCCATCACTTCTGCTTCTTGTATTTTGGCAGTGGTGATGCCAATGGCCCCATGCTCTATCTGTAGTTTGGCAATCTCCACGGATTTATGCGTTTTAATATGGGGACGCAAATTCACATTCTGCATACGAGCAAAATCGTCCATTTTACAGATATTTTCCATTAGAATCCCCTTATCCAATAATAAGGTCGGTGTATCAAGTTCCTTCCATTCCTGCTTCATTTTCTCTCCCTCCAGACCTTCTTTTCCTCACTATACCACGCCATCAGGGCCGTTCAAAATTTTGATGGATGCACATCTGTAAATCAGACAATCCCATATGCATACATTGAAAGAAGTAATCTGGGCAAAGGGTGAGATGCATGGGAATAATCAATGGCAAACAGTATTTGGACCGGATCAACTCGCTTCAGGCAAATGTATGGCATAACGGAAAACAGGTCCAGGGCAATATTTCAGAACACCCGGCTTTTTCAGGTGTAATGAGAAGTCAAGCTGCTTTGTTTGATATGCAACACGATGAAAAGTACAAAGACATTATGACATATAAATCTGATACAACCGGAAATCTGGTAGGAACCTCTTTTCTCCGGCCAACAACTAAAGAGGATCTGGAGAAAAGAAGAAAGATGGTTCAGGTTTGGGCAAAATCAACCTTTGGAATGATGGGGCGTTCCCCTGACTATAAAAACTCCACCTTGATGGCTCTGGCTTCCTCTGCGGACCTACTGGAGGAACAAGGTCCGCAATTTCCAAAAAACCTTAAGAATTTCTACGAGTACGCTAGAGAAAATGATCTCTCTTTTACTCATACATTCATTTCCCCACAAGTAAACCGCTCTTCTTTTCATTATGAGGATGATGATAATATTGTAGCGGCACGGATGGTTGATAAAACATCGGAAGGGATTGTCATAAAAGGCGCTCGGCTCTTGGCTACACAAGGTGGGATCACGGATGAGATTATCATCTCGTCTTCTGGCTTAAAAATGTTTGAAGAGCCCTTCGCCTATGCATTCAGTATTCCAAGTAACACAGAGGGTCTGAAATTTATCTGCCGGGAATCTTTTTCTTATGACTCTTCTCCATTCAACCATCCACTTGGGTCGAGATTTGAGGAGATGGATGCAATTGTCGTGCTAGATAATGTTTTGGTGCCGTGGGAACGAGTATTTGTATCGGAAAATATTGATGTCGCCAATAAATTGTATTCGCTTAGTAATTTTAAACCGCTTGTCACCCACCAGGTCGTTTCAAGACAGGTGATGAAAGCTGAATTTGTTTTAGGGATTGCACAACTATTAGTCAACACCATCGCGATTGGTGAGTATGGGCATGTAAAAGAAAAAATAAGCGAGATGATCATTGCAGTGGAAAATCATAAAGCCTTGCTCCTCGCTTCAGAAATCAACGCTAAACCGGATAAACACGGGACAATGATTCCGGACGTCACACCCCTATCTGTTGCGGTCGTGCAGTTTCCTAAAGTGTATCCAAGATTCATGGAAATTCTGCAGCTGCTTGGTGCCAGCGGACTGGTATCCATCCCGACAGAAGCTGACTTGGAATCTCCAATTCGCGCTGACATTGACCAATACCTTCAATCAGCCACTACTGATGCAAAGAGCCGCATCAAGCTGTTCCGATTAGCATGGGATGTCAGCATGAGTGCATTCGGTTCCCGCCAAACGCTGTACGAACGCTTCTTCTTTGGCTGCCCGACCCGATTAGCTATGGGACTGTATCAAGAATACAACCGAAAAGAACTAGTAGACGACGTAGCTAGGGAATTAGGGTTTTTAGAGTGAGCTCGTTTACTAGCTGTTGATTGGAGCAAAAGGCGTAGACTCCTGCGGGAAAGTAGCGGCAATGTTGAGACCCCTGAAGCGTCGTGAGGAGGCTCAGGGTCGCCCCGCGGAAAGCGAAGCCGTTTGAGGAAATCAACAGCGGCGTGAATTACAGTTTCAAAAACCTAAACCAAAGGGAGCCGGAAAAATTACGGCTGCCCTCTTTTTGTTATTTTCCGAGTATTCTATAATTAAAGTATTAGTAGACGAAAAGAGAAAGGTGGTTGTATACACATGGCCGAAATTACCATTCCTTCACAAAAGAAACCCCGTAAGAAAAGAAAAGTCTGGATAGCCCTAGGGACCATCGCCGGTACGCTTGGCACACTAGGACTTATTTTCACTTTTTTTCCAATTAACAAACAAGCATCAAAACCTTTTTTTGATAATGGAGGAATCCCGTTAGTCATTGCCCATCAAGGCGGGGAGCACCTCGCCCCTTCCAATACGATGATCGCCTTTGAACAGGCCGTCGAAATGGGGGTAGATGTTTTAGAAACAGATATACACATCACCAAGGACGGGCACCTTGTTGCAATCCATGACCCCACTGTCGATCGGACTACAAATGGACAAGGAACGGTAGCAGAGCTGACCTTAGAGGAAATAAAACAATTGGATGCAGGCTATCATTTCGTTGATCTTGAAGGCAATAACAGTTTTCGAGGAAAAGGAGCTACCATCCCTACCGTGGAAGAAATGTTTCAATCCTTCCCTAACACACGAATTGAGATCGAGATCAAGGACACCAATCCTCCTGAAAAATATGAGGAGATTGCAAGTAAACTATGGGAGTTGACCAAACAGTATAACAGAGAAGATACGTTGCTTGTCGCATCTTTCGACCAGCAAATTCTGGAGACATTTAATCGTTTAACAGATGGGAAGGTGGCACTTGTTGGTGGCAGACAGGAAATCACTAGATTCGTCCTTCTTCACAAGCTATTTGCCCGCAATCTCTATAAGCCTGAAGTAGATGCCTTTCAAGTGCCTTTACAAGAGAGTATATTCAATCTGACAAATCAACGGCTAATAGGCGATGCCCAAAGAAGCGGCGTGCAGATGCACTACTGGACTATTGATGATAAGGAAACCATGCGCTACTTGCTTGAACGAGGGGCAGATGGGATACTGACCAATCGCCCAGACCTACTGCTTGAGGTGAGGAGAGAAATGGGGTACTAAGAATGTAGGAGCTCTGTTATGTTATAATAACTATTAGTAAATATGAAAACGTGAGGCTCTAGAAATGAATGGACAAAAACGGTCAGATATCGCTATCGGCCAATCAGTTAAAATTGTACTTAAACAAGACCAACGCACAGGCAAACTTACAAGCGGGATCGTCAAAGACATCCTAACCAAATCCCCCAACCACCCACACGGCATCAAAGTCCGCCTCCAAGACGGACAAGTCGGCAGGGTCAAACAAATCGAAAAAGCGTAACCTGGTGGTGACCCGGTTACGCTTTTTTACTTTAACGCTTTAACAGTGTGAGGGTCAGACCCCTCATTACCCCTCTAACGCTTTAACGCACAGCGGGTCAGACCCCTCTTTATCTCTCTAACACTTTAACGCACAGCGGGTCAGACCCCTTTTCTTTAAGCCCCTTCCCTCACCTCTTCAAGCAGTGTTCGTTTTCTTCGTTTTCCTTCTATCCATGCGAAGAGCATGGCGAGGAGCATGAAGGTGCTGGAGATTTGGAAGAGTGCGGCGGTTTGGACGAATTGGGCAAGGAGACCAAAAATGATTCCGCTTAATCCAATTCCCAGATCTATGGAGGAGAAGAACATGCCGTTTGCCACACCGCGGCGGTTTTCAGGTGTCATGGATAATGTCCATGATTGCAAAGTTGGAATCAAAGATCCGAATCCAACCCCAAACAATGCACCAGCTATCACAATAAAGAAATTGGAGTGCGCAAAGGAAAGTACCCACATTCCAACAAACGATAGGAACATACACAAGAGCACCAAGCCCCGAGGCCCATGATTATCAAACCATTTACCTGCTACCGGACGAGATAATGAAGCCATGATTGCATTTACTAAATAGAAAAGGAAAATCTGATCAATGCCACGTTCTTCCCCAAATATAACGATGAACGTGACAATCGAGCCGTAGCCAAACGTCGCAATTAATGTAACAAATGCGGGATACCAGCTGCTCTTTTCCACTAGCGAACCGAAATAGGAAAACGTAAGGTCTTCCTTCTCCGTCTTTTCCACAGAAGGCGGTGTCTGGTATTGAACAACCCCTAAAAGCACAAGCGCAATCAAACCAAGAACAGCACTAACCATAATCAAATTAGAAAACTCGGTTACCTGATAAAGATAGATTCCCAAGCTCGGGGCAATAATCATTCCGATTGTAATCGACAATCCGTAGTATCCCATCCCTTCACCTAAACGGCTACGTGGAATAACATCTACCGCAGCCGTCCCATTCACGGTTGTGGACCAGCCCCATGCCAGACCATGAACCAAGCGAAACAATAGGAAAATAACCACTATCTGGGACAACGGGTAGATGATCGTCACAGCAAGCAATGCAACTGCACCAATCATCACAAGCGGTTTTCGTGCCCGGTACTCCAACATATACCCGATAAACGGTCTGCTCAAGACGGCACCAATGGAAAATAAGGCTGTGACCAATCCAATTTCAAAGCCCGTTGCACCCAACGATTTAACATAAGGAGGGAGAGTTGGTATCAGCATCTGAAAAGACATGAACACAAACAAGTTTCCTACCATCAACATGATGAACGATTTCGTCCATAACACTTCTTTTTTCTGAATCGGTACCATTCTTACACTCTCCTATTATAAAAAGACTGCCTGCGTAACAATTCCTAATAAATAGGAAAATGAACCTCCACATACGAAGATTCATTTTCCAAAAGAAAGGCTGCGTCTACTATATATTTCGTCTATCTAAATATTAACACAGAAGACTTTTAAAAGAAATGTAAAGAACTTCCTGATTTTAGTGATTACAAGCTATACTATTTCATAAACTTCCTTAGTATTTTGATGCTTTTATCGGAATAAGGAGGATAGAGAAAACTTAGATTAAATTTCGTACTCTTTTTCATTACACTTTTCTTATGGGAAAAAGTATCAAAGCTATCTTTCCCATGATAGGAACCAATGCCTGATGTACCCACTCCCCCAAATGGCAAGTATGGATTGGTCAAATGCGTGACCGTATCGTTCACACATCCTCCTCCAAAAGAAGTCCCTTCAATAACCTGTTCCTCTACCTCATTATTTTCAGTAAACACATACAATGCCAGGGGCTTTGGATAGTTATTAATTTGTCTCATGGCGTCTTTCAGGTCTTTGTATTCTAGAACAGGTAAAACTGGGCCAAATATCTCTTCCTTCATCACCCTATCTTCCCACGAAACACCGTCCATCACAGTCGGTTCCATATAAAGCTCTTCCCGATCTATGCGTCCGCCAACAACCACTTTTTCCTTATCGACTAAAGAAGTTAGCCGGTCAAATTGACGTTCATTCACCACACGTCCGTAGTCCTTACTTTGCTGTGGATTGTCTCCGTAGAAATCATGTATCGTTTTTTTCAATGCCTTTACAAGTTTCTTTCGTACATCCTTATGGACAAGGATATAATCAGGTGCCACACAAGTTTGGCCGGCATTCATAAATTTCCCCCAAGCGATTCGTTGCGCAGCCACCTCAATATTGGCGTCTTTATGGACGATACAAGGGCTTTTACCTCCAAGCTCCAGCGTAACCGGGACAAGTCGTTTGGCCGCAGCCTGCATCACGATTTTGCCAACCTCTACGCTTCCTGTGAAAAAGATATAATCAAACGGCGCATGTATAAGGGCGGATGTTTCCTCTTTCGCTCCCTCCACCACACTGATATACTCTTTGTCAAAAAACTCTCCTATCATTTTTGAAAGCACACTAGATACCGTCGGTGTGAATTCTGAAGGCTTAATCACAGCGCAGTTTCCAGCTGATATTGCCCCGATTAGAGGCTCTAATACTAACTGGAACGGGTAATTGAAGGGCCCTACAATCAATACCGTCCCATATGGTTGAGAGTAAATTAAGCTTTTGGAACCAGTATGAACTAGTGGAGTTTTGACCTTTTTCACTTTTGCCCAACTCTTTAAGTTCTTCATAAAAAAGCCAATGCTGTCGAGGATATACCCAACTTCAGAGCCGTATGCTTCAAATATTGATTTCCCTAAATCCTTTTTTAAAGCATCTATTATTTCCTCTTCATATTTCTGAACGGCCTTCTTTAACGTTGCCAGTTGCTTCAACCGAAACTCAATATCTTTC
Source organism: Bacillus sp. RO1 (assembly GCF_012524115.1). Taxonomy (GTDB): domain Bacteria; phylum Bacillota; class Bacilli; order Bacillales; family Bacillaceae_I; genus Sutcliffiella_A. The sequence continues at coordinate 7,469 of NZ_JAAZWB010000087.1, forward strand.
GTTTCCCCTTTTTCAAAATAACTCCTATGATTGGCAAGTAATGTTTCAACCGTCTCGTTTATGTTAGTTGTTGCTGTCGTCATACAAGATTCCTCCTGTTTTCGCATATTCAAATTATGTTATTTCTATTGTCTTACAAATAGAATGAAATAGACAAGTTTTTACCTGTTGTTACGTTTAAAAGTTTAAACATTTAATTATTGATAGTCAAGTAAAATAAAAAAAGCACCCTAACCAGGTGCCTTTTCCTCAATCCTCATCCTTTATATCAATATCCTCAGGAATTGGTTCGCTTCTTACTTCTTCAATCAATTCTTTATATTTTTCCATTTGTTTCATGTGCGTGTCAAATTGTTCTTTGTTTATCATATAATTGGCCCCATCATACAATGCTCGGATTTTCTTTTCTTGGATGAGGGTTTTCACATAAGACTCTGAACAGGATAAATATTCGGCTGTCTCTTTAACGGATAGGTACATGCTGACACTCCTACATTTTTATTAAGGTGATAAAGGTAAGGTTATCAGGAAAGTCGTCCCTTTAGACGATGTCTCATATACTTCAATACTCCCTTGATGGTTCTCGATAATTCGTTGGACAATTGTCAGACCAAGCCCAGTGCCGGTTTCTTTGGAAGTATGAAAAGGGTGAAAAAGGGATTTTTTCATTTCTTCTTTTATACCGGGACCATTGTCCTTAAAGTATATAAGATAATTCCTGTTACATTTTTGGGAAGAGATTGTTATGACTCCCTTGTCAATAAGGGCCTCACTACTATTTCGATAAAGATTGTAGATGACTTGCTTCATCTGCTTGAGGTCAACCATGATTTCCGTGTCATCGAGCATGACCTTCAGTTCAACCTCATTTTTAACCATGTCATGGTATGTGGGAATCTCTTCAATGATTGACTTGAATGTTGTTGCCTCGAGTCTTGGTGCTCCCGGTCTAGCCATGAGCAACATATCTTCAATAATGGCGTTAATTCTGTCCAACTCTTTCATTAATAAAGGCACCTGGTATCTTTCAAGCTCCTCTTTTGTAAAGGATTGTTTCATCAGAGAAAAGAAGCCATGCAACACTGCCAATGGGTTCCTAATTTCGTGTGCCGCTCCTGCAGCAAGTTCTCCCAAGGCAGCAAGTTTTTCCGATTGATGCATCCTTTTCTCCAGTTCTTCTGTTTCTGTTATATCAATAAAATAAAATATTCTTCCGATTATGTTTTCTTCCTCGTCATGCAATACAGACTGCGATACAAGTAAGTGCAGGTCTTCCCCGCCTCTTGAATAACCAACTTTAACATTCTGACAAATTCGCTTGGATAGCATGATTTCCCAGAAAGATGAATTGAACAATGGCCGCTGTTTCATCATAATGACATCTGTGATTTCTTGAGCAGTCAGGTCCAATAAACAGGAAGCAGAAGTGTTCAATGAAAAGTTAGATTGCTTGTCATCCGCTGTAATAATCCCAACAGGCAAGGAATTGAGAATTTGTTGCCGATAAGAACGGTCCTTGTTTATTTCTTCATTGAGGTAAAAGTATTCCTTGAATCCTTTTGATACCAATAAAATAATCACAGTAAAAATAATCACCCCAAGCACGGCATTTGATTCAAACAACAATGCTAATAAGAGCGCAGAAGCCAATGAGATAGCATAATTGGAAACAGATTTCTGCAGTGTGCTTTTCATTTCCTGGATTAACTGGGGATGATTCATAGAGTAAAAGAAAACGCCAATAATTAATATATTAATAAAGAAATAACTAATTAAGGTGGTCAAATAAGATAAAAGATTGGAAGCTTGAAAAAATCCGATCGCCCCACCTGTCCATATAAAGATATAATGTGCTCCTGTAATCATTAGAGTATACATGGCGAAGTTCACAAGATGCTTCCACCAGGCTATATCCCTCTTTAGTAATCCATATACTACTCCACTGGCAAACAAGGTCCATAAGGATAGATTCAAACCGAATACAAACAAAATCGCTAGAAAAATGGCAGAGTCCATACTGAGTGAATTTCCTTTTGGCGGAAGAGGAACGGTATTAATAGTTAACAGCACCAGTGAAACTACCAGTAAAACAAATAGGGTTGGCTTCGTTGTTAAAAAATGAACCGGAGTTTGCACATGTACGATAAAAAGGCCAAAGCCTAATAGGAATACGACAAGTAAGTTTATCATCAATTTATGTCTTTGATAGTAAGTTTCCACCGATATCACTCTCGAATCTCTGAGTTGTCTATTAATCAGCTTTCATTGTATTCCAAATCAATGACCAAAGCAAATTTGTCGAATATTCAAACTACTAACCCTCTCAATAACTCCTATCCGACATGCAGACCAATTATTTTACAAAAAGTTTAAATTTTTCAGAACAATCTGTTGTTTTTCTGCTTAAACGTGTTAAAATGTTTGAAATTGTAATTTTTACTCAACAGGAGGAGAGCAGCATGATCACATTTTTTGGTGCATTGATTTTTCTAATTCTAGGTTATGTTTTTTATTCAAAATTCGTAGAACGTGTTTTCGTTATTAATGATCAGACCCCTACTCCTGCCTATACGAAAAGGGATGATTTTGACTTTGTTCCAATGCCTTGGTGGAAGGGGAATTTAATTCAGCTCTTAAATATCGCTGGATTGGGTCCTATCTATGGTGCCATCCTTGGTGCATTATATGGTCCGGTAGCTTTCATTTGGATCGTGGTAGGAAGCATCTTTGCCGGTGCGGTTCATGATTACTTTTCCGGTATGTTATCGCTACGTCATAACGGGGCTCAATATCCGACCATTGTTGGAAAATATCTTGGTAATGTAGTGAAGTCATGTATTTATGTAATTTCCCTTATATTAATGGTACTTGTGGCGGCGGCTTTTACTGCAGGACCCGCCCAACTAATCGCTCAATTAACACCACTTAGCTTCATGATGGCCTTGCTATTAATCTTCGGGTATTTTTTATTGGCTACTCTATTACCGGTCAATCGAGTAATCGGTAAAATATATCCATTACTTGGCGCCATATTGCTTTTCATGGCAGTTGCCATTGCCGTTGCACTCTTGTTCACGGATAAACAAATTCCAAACCTGACTTTTGCAAACCTACATCCTCAGGAGTTGCCAATCTGGCCACTATTAATGGTGACCATCTCTTGCGGAGCGATTTCTGGTTTTCACTGTACACAAAGTCCCATCGTTGCTTGCACAATGAAGAAGGAATCACACGGTCGTAAGATTTTTTACGGAGCGATGATTACAGAGGGAATGATTGCACTAGTATGGGCAGCAGCAGGGATGACATTCTTCAATGGAACAGGTGGCCTGCAAGAAGCACTTGCCATTGGCGGCCCATCTTATGTGGTAAATGAAATTTCTATTTCTTTACTAGGTACACTAGGTGGGATTCTTGCTATCCTTGGCGTTATCATCCTTCCCATTACAACAGGTGATACCGCATTACGCTCCTCCCGTATGATTTTGACAGAAGTGTTCGCTAAATTCTTCAACATGGAAAGTAAGGTGAAAGTTTTACTAGTAACCTTATTGCTTGCTGTACCTGCCCTTTACCTTGCTACGATTGACTATACCTTCCTTTGGAGATATGTGGGATGGACAAACCAGCTTGTTGCCACTGTAATGCTTTGGACAGCGGCTATGTATCTTGTAAAAGAAAATAAATTCCACTGGATTGCAAGCGTTCCGGCACTATTCATGTCAGGAGTGGTTTGCACGTATATTTTCTACGCACCAGAAGGATTTGGAATGGATTATAACACTTCGTTACTTATAGGTTCTGCATTGACCTTCGTTATACTTGGATGGTTTGTCAGTCAACTATGGAAACATCGTAACATTAAGTCTAGCAGTGTAGAAAAGCGTGTAGCATAATAATAGAACAGGCAGCCACTCTGGGCTGCCTGTTTTTATATCCTCTATTCCGCTACAACCGAGCTCTTTTCCCAGTTTACGATTAAGTCGAAGTATTGAAGTTTCTTATTTTTACGATCAAACCACAAATCTGACTCTTTCCAAGTCATTTGAAGGAACAGTTCTGCCTTTGCTAGTTCACGAGCATCACCAGAATTAGCGCCGTCCAAAGCTACCACACTTTCAAAAATCTTCACCATCAGGCTAGCAATCTTCTTCGAGTAGACGGTTTGAATCTCTGGCGCACAACTGCTCGTAAAATTGCATAGCTCCTGAAGTTTCACAAGTGCCTCCTCCACCGGTTCCTTCATGGAGTTATCGACTTGAATTGCCGCCAGCCTATCTCTCATAGACTCTATGAAAATACGTTCTACTTTATAGCGCCCCATCAACCTGAGCACTTCCATCCCAAGAATATTCGCGGTTCCTTCCCATACAGTTAATACCTGGGCATCCCGAAGCAACCTCGGGGTAACAAAGTCCTCAATAAAACCATTTCCTCCATGCATTTCAATTGCTTCATGGGAAAAGTGGACGGCCTGTTCTGCGGTTTCTTTTTTCAACAATGCAATCAGAAGTCGATTCAACGCAATCTCTTCTTCGGATACTTTTGCCCCAGCATGCCGCATAACCCGATCGAAAAGTGCCACAAGCTCAAAACAAGCACTCGTCTCCACCTCTTGCTTTATCGCCATGTCGACCAAAGATTCTCGTATCATAGGAAAATTGATCAACTGATCACCAAACGTGACACGGCTCCTTGCATAATTACGCGCTTCTGTGTATGCTCTCTGCATGATTCCAAGAGACGCAATCGCATTACAGACACGCGACAAATTCAAAGCTTCCATCATATAATGGATGCCCTTGCTCGGTTCTCCAACTAGATACCCTTCTGCATCGTTAAAGAGAACTTCTGCAGAAGGAACTGCTCTGACACCGAGTTTATCCTTCAAACGACGAATTTCAATACCATTCAACTTACCGCTGCCATCCTCCTTTTTCCAAGGAACTGCAAAAAGACTGAGTCCCTTCGTTCCTTTAGGTGCTCCTGGTATTCTAGCCAACACCATCGCAACACCACACTGCCCGGCATTCGATGCAAAATATTTTTCACCAGTCAAAAGAAAGGTATCCTTATTTGTGTTTGGCACAGCCTCCGTCTCATTCGCCCCTACATCGGAACCACCTTGCCTTTCCGTCAAGAATGTCGCTCCCTCAAAAAGTTCCACTTCACCAGTTGAAATGACATGCGGCAGGAATTTATTTTTTACGTGTTCATCGGCATAATGCTCAAGTAGGTAGGCTGTAGCCATGGTCAACGTAACCGGACAGTAGAAACCAGGCTCTGTCTGGGAAAGCAGGTAGCCCTGAGCGTATGAGTATAGGTAGTCTCCTTTTTGGCCGAGCTCCGGGATTTCCCTATGCACATATCCGACAATCCCTCTATTATAGGTTTCCTGTACCGTCTTTTTATACCCTTCATTTACCCACACCTCTGAAACGTCATTGCCCATCCTATTGTATTTTATAAGCCTCGGTTGCCCTTCCCTATCTGTATGGACTGCACGCTCCTCTATCTCATTCGCACAACTCTCCCCAAACTCTATGAGCTCTTTCTCTGCCCATTCAAAAAGTGTCGGCTCTAAGTGTTTTTTGAGAACTTGCTGCAAATGCTTATCCTCTGTAAAAAAATTACGCGTTATAGTCATGCGTTTCTCCTCCTAACCTTTTTTGAAAATCGGTAAGCAATTCATTCATTTCATCCTTTAACTCGTTGAGCTCTCGTATTCTTTCGTCGATTTCCGCTACTTTCTTTGTCCCGTATTCGATGGTTTTTTGAAGTTGCTTTGTACCCGTTCGGTCTTTATCAAACAATGTAACCATCTCTTTAATCTCATCAAGCTGAAAACCATACCGTTTTCCCCTCGTAATCAGCTTCAAGCGGGCATACTCTCTTTTAGAAAAAACTCGCTGGTTTCCTTCAGTTCGAGAAGGTTCCAGTAGACCCAACTCCTCGTAATATCGGACCGTCCTCGTAGATATGTGAAATTCTTTGGCTAGTTGCGAAATTGTATACATGATGACGACTTCCCTTTACTGAAAATTTAGATATTTATAGTTATAGTCTACCATTGACGTTAACGTAAAGTTCTACTGTTTTTTTAAATAAAGGCTCTGTTAAACAACGCTGTTGATTTCCGCACTAGGCTTCGCTTTCCTAGGGGCGTTTGGGGAGCCTCCTCGGAAAAGCGCCTGCGGGGTCTCCCCTAAACGCTATTTCCCTCAGGAGTCTTCGCCTATTGCTCCAATCAACAGCTAGGTTGTTGCAAAAATCAACAATTTGCTTTAACAGAGCCTAAATAAAAAAACTTACCTTTTTAAAAAGGTAAGTTCACTCAAACTCAATCCGTCTCTCTTCTATTCTTTCCGCGCACACGTACAAATCTATATGCAAGATATGCGAAATACAGCGGAATGGCAATATAAATTAGGTAAGGGTATTGTGCGTAAGTTCCTTTATAAACGATAAATAAAGACGCTCCTAAGAACAATGTAACAATCGTTCCATACTTTGGTAACGGGACATCCTTGAAGCTTGGTATTTTTAATTTACTAACCATCAAAAAACAAAAGGCTGTAAAGATAACCGTTGTCACAATCTGTGGAATTAGATTTCCAAATAGGGTCAACAGTGCAAGGATACCTCCAGCTGCAGTGATCGGAACTCCCGTGAAGTATTTTCCGGAAGATTTACTTGTACTTATATTGAAACGAGCCAGTCTGTATGCCCCAAACAGTGGAAATAATCCTGCAATGGCCATACCTAGGATACCAAATTGATAAAAGTAAGTGTAATACACTAAAAAGGAGGGTGCCACACCAAATGTAACGACGTCTGCCAAGGAATCGAGCTCTTTCCCCAGCTCTCCATCCGCATTTAACATCCTCGCCAGGCGACCGTCCATACTATCAAGCATCATTCCAATAAGGATCAAGATAGCAGCGTTACTATATTCTCCACTTGCGGCAAAGCCGATCGATAAGAAACCGCAAAATAAATTCCCCAGTGTAAACATATTGGGGATGCTTTTTATAAGACGCGTCCGCATTCGCATAAATAATCATCACTCCATAGTTAATAAGTCATAGTCATATGTAAAGGGCAAAACCCCTATAGAAAATAAAAAAACCTAAACAAAGGAACATGCTTAGGCTCACCTTTATTTAATTATACCATTCCAAATGTAGACGAGTAAAAATTATTTTGTGGAAGTGTTCGCTTGCTTCTTCTAGGTGTATCAAATCTGGACTCAACAAAGTATCCAACACGTCTTTCAAACATGCGTTATTATCCAAATTGCTTAGATTAAGGATTCATTAGCATTACTTTTTATTTGAACTCCAATAAAATATATGTTTTAATAAATCGTAACGATTACTATTTTCATTGAAAGGAGAGAAAGATAATGGCGAAGAAATCTAAAGTAGCAAAAGAAAGAAAGCGTCAACAGTTAGTTGAGCAGTATGCTGATATCCGCAGAGAGTTAAAAGCAAAAGGGGATATGGAAGGTCTTCGCAAATTGCCACGGGACTCTTCCCCAACGCGTTTGAAAAATCGTTGTGAGGTAACAGGCAGACCACGAGGCTATATTCGCAAATTCAAGATGTCACGTATTGCATTTCGTGAGTTTGCACACAAGGGGCAGGTTCCTGGCGTGAAGAAGGCAAGTTGGTAAGTTAGCATCTTCCAGCGCTTCTGATGCATATACTATGAGAAACCATTTACAGATGGTGAGGTGTTTTAAATGAAGGAAAGCTTGTATAGATACCTTATAAAATGCAGTGTGGCGGAGCTTCCCCCTGAAAAGCAACTCTTTTACCATTATATTCAAGACGTGGAAAATGCCTATGAAGATCAAGCAGAAACTCCTGATCAATATTTTGATTTGCTTGTGAAACGCCATCCATATGTGCAGGCAGCAGAGCATTTTCAAATACCTGTGGAAATAGCTCGAAATCTTATGCTAGAGATTGAGCAGGCATTAAAGGCAGAAGCAGATAAGAGAATACAACAGGTATTCTGGGTTGATTACACAAAACAAGTTTCTACAATTGAACCTTCCAATAAACAGTACTTTTTTGTTGGAATGTAACAAAAGCTATCTCACAAAGGCGTTGTGAGATAGCTTTTTTCATTTGTTTAAACTAACCAGTTGCATTCCGTTGCAGAAAGTGGCACCCTTAATAGGTCAGGAAATTTTTCGGAAACGTGAAGGTGATGACCATGATCGAAGTAAAAAGCTCTCCAGTCAGTGATGGGGAATTCAATAGAGGTGTATTTGCAACGGAAGATATCAAAGAGGGTACTCTGTTTCATTCCGCACCGGTAATATCCTATCCAAATGAACAGCATGAACATATCGAAAAGACATTATTAGCGGACTACGCGTTTGAATATGGCATTAACCACTCTGCCATCTTGCTCGGCTATGGAATGCTTTTCAACCATTCCTATGAACCAAATGCAAGGTATGAAATCAACTTTGATGAGCATGTCTTTGACTTTTTTGCCTATAAGGACATTAAAGCGGGCGAAGAGATCCTTATTAACTATAACGGTGATGTGGATGAGATGGACCCACTTTGGTTTAATATGGATGAAGCGGAGAAAGAAGAATAGGAAAAAGGTGTCCCGACTATCAGAGGCCACTGAAAAACTGATAACGTAAAGTTTTATTGAATCCTAGCTGGTGATTGGAGCAAAAGGCGAAGACTCCTGAGGGAGATAGCACTAGGTGGAGACCCCGCAGGCGTAGCCGAGGAGGCTCCAGCAGTGCCCCTAGGAAAGCGAAGCCTTTTGCGGAAATCAACAGCGGTGTTTAAAAAATTTCTAAAATCAAAGACTTTTTCAGTGTCCCGACTATCAGGGACACCTTTTTTATATGTGTATCACTTCATTTCAACTCTATTCTACAACCTTCTTCATTGGAACGACGGGCTGCATCATTTATTAAAGTGAGCAAATATGCGTCTTGGTGGCTGATGTCAGGCTTTATACCTGATAAAATTTCCGTGACCCATTGCATCATAGCAGATGGAGCGGGCTCAGGCATTTCAACTTCAGATGGTGTATACCAGCCTTCTTCATGCTTTACACTTTTGATTCGGATGGTATCGTCTTCTATCATTAAGGTTCCCTCTGTTCCATAAATCTCCAATTGAAAGGGACTACCTGAAGAAACAAACCCTGTTTCTAAGATTCCTAGTGCACCTGATTCGTACTCTACAATGGCAACTGCATTATCATCTACCTCATAATCAAACGTTTGTTTAAACCTTGCTGTTACTGCTTTTGCTTGTCCGCCTAGTCGGTTAGTCAAATAAATGGGATGGGCGCCAAGATCGATGAAGGCACCGCCGCCGCAGAGTTCCTTATCGTAAAAATGCTGTGGCAGCCAGCCATTAGGATTCTGCTTTGTCGGAACGGATCCATTATGGGCAACTCGGCACCTAATGGTAGTCAGTTTTCCCAATAATCCTTCATCCACTACCTTTTGAGCGTATAGATAATAGTTTGCTGTTAATCTAGGAAGTGAAATCATCAGTTTGACCCCGTGTTCCTCTATCTTTTTCAAAATAGACCTCGCATCCCCTTCCGTTTCTGCGAGCACTTTCTCGGTAAAAACATGCTTGCCATGTTGTGCGGCTTTTGTAATGATTTCCGTGTGCATGTTTGTTGGAGAAGCAATAATAACTGCATCAATCTCAGGGTTCGTGAATATTTCCTCTATTTCTTCTTCGAAGGCAAGGTTCAGCTCCTCTGCCCATGCTAGTCCTCTTTCTTTTTCCTCATCCCAGACGTGTGTCAGGGTAATGTGTTCGTTCTGGATCGCTTCCTCTGCATATTCTTGTGCATGTACATGCCATTTACTAAGTAGAGCAGTTCTGATCATAAGTAATGCCTCCTTTTTTACGCCTATATGTAAATTCAAAAAAGACAGAGTCGCCCCTGCCTTATATACAATCTCTTATAGCTTTACTTTTATTTGAATATCTTCTCCGATTTTTTCGTTGTTCTCATCCACAGGTGCTTTCATATTAATCTGCACCCACTCCACATCTTCTGCTTTTGTTTCTTCTAATAGAAAGAATATAGCTCCTTGCTTCTTTTCGCCGCCAGCAAATTTTTCATTCAATTCTATAGTATCCTCACTCTTGGTTGTCAGTCTGGAATCAGGTGCAGCAACCTCTTCCCCTGTATTTGTCACGATGCTAGCTTGATAAGCTTCAAAATTAAGAGAATCGGACGTTTTATTTTCTACTTCCAAATCGAATTGAATATATTCAATTTCTTCTTGCCCCATGTAATCTTTGAATCCTCCAGCAAGCTTGCCACTCATGACAGATACTTTGTCCACATTAATGTTGAAAGAGTCTGTTTCGATTGGTTTTAGACGGTTGTTTCTCGCGTGGTACGTAAAGCTCCCACCTTCTGTTTCAGCAGTTTCACCAACTGGAATTAAACTCTCTTCATCTTCTCTTTCCTCAGTTTCTTCTGCAAACCCTTCTTCATTTGCTTTCTTATCATCTGATGTGCATGCCGCAAGCACCACAACTAGTAGCCCTATTAAAAATAAGGATAGAACTTTCTTCATAGTATATTTCCCCCTTGTGTGACTGAATCTCTTTTTTGTGTATATGGATGATTATACTGCATGTTTTCGCAGAATTGCTAGTATTCCGACAATATTCTTCACAAATTACCCTTCCATTTTCAGGAACACATATAAAAGAGGACCTATCATAGCGATAAGCCCTCTCCTAACTATCAACCTTCCAACAATAAGTCTTCCGGATCTTCTAGCAATTGTTTAACACGTACTAAGAACTGTACAGCATCTTTTCCATCGACGATACGGTGATCGTAAGAAAGAGCGATATACATCATCGGTCTTACTTCCACTGTATCGTTGTCATCCACAACGACAGGACGGCGTTGGATGGTGTGCATTCCAAGAATACCAACCTGTGGTGTGTTTAGGATAGGAGTGGAATAAAGAGAACCGAATATTCCACCGTTAGTAATGGTGAACGTACCACCTTGAAGATCTTTTAATCCTAAGGAATTGTCACGAGCCTTTTTACCAAGGTCACCGATTTCTTTTTCAATACCGGCGAAGCTTAGTTTGTCAGCGTCGCGTACAACAGGTACTACTAGTCCTTCTTCTGTTGATACAGCTACACCAATGTCATAAAATTTCTTTAACAGAATTTCGTCGCCTTGGATTTCCGCATTTAACAATGGGAAAGATTTAAGCGCGCCGATAACCGCTTTTGTAAAGAAAGACATGAAGCCGAGTTTGACACCATTCTTTTTAAAGAAAGCATCTTTACGACGGTTACGAACGTCCATTACTGCCGTCATATCAACCTCATTGAATGTCGTTAGCATCGCTGCTGTGTGCTGTGCTTCTACTAGACGCTTAGCGATTGTTTGACGTCTTCTGCTCATTTTGATGCGCTCTACACGTGCGTCGTCCTGAACCGGCGTTGCTGCAGCAGGTTTAGATGGTGCAGCTGCTGGCTTGGATGGAGCTTCGGCCTTTGGTGCGTTTTTAGCTTGGTTGTGTGCTTCCACATCTTCTACACGAACGCGTCCCATTGGATCTCGGAAGGAAACTTCGTCAAGATCGATGCCAAGTTCTCTTGCTTTTTTGCGTGCTGCAGGTGAAGCAACTGTTCTGGACTTCCCAGTTCTCTTTTCCTCTGCGGCAGGTGTTGCTTCCTTAGCAGGCTCAGCTTTAGGAGCCTCTTCTGTTTTCGGTGCTTCTGCTTTCGGTGCTGCTTCAGTAGCAGCGCTTGTGCCTTCTTCTCCAAGCTTCGCAATGACTTGTCCTACAACAACATTGTCACCTGGTTCTGCTAAAAGCTCTTGGATTACCCCGCTGAAGTCACTTTTGATTTCTACGTTTACCTTATCTGTTTCAAGCTCTGCAATTGTTTCTCCCTTTTCAATTGCGTCACCTGTTTTAACTGTCCATTCTGCTATTGTACCTTCTGTAATTGATTCTGCTAGTTCTGGCACTTTAATTTCGATCATTTGTTTTCCCCTCCAAGCCCTTTGTGTACGTTCACTGTATCTTCAACAATCCATGCTTGTTCTTGTTTATGAATGTGTGGCTCACCTGTTGCCGGACTGGATCGCTTTGGACGTCCAATGTAATCCACAGAGATGCCGACATTTGCTATTTCATGAAGGTTTGCTTTCACAACCGGCCATGCACCCATGTTCTTCGGCTCTTCCTGAACCCATACAATCTCTTCTAGGTTAGGAAATTGTGCGGCAAGCTCTTCTACTTCCTTATGAGGGAATGGGTATAATTGCTCCACGCGTGCGATATGAAGGGCTTCCACTTCTTCACTGCCCATTTCATCCACTTTAGAAGCGAGGTCAATCGCCACTTTTCCTGTACATAATGCAAGTCGCTTCACTTTATCTTTGTTTTGACCTGTACGCTTTTCTTCCACCAACAGCTTGAAGCTGCCTTCTGTCAGTTCAGACACATCTGAGATTGTCATTGCGTTACGCAATAAGCTCTTCGGTGTCATGACGATAAGTGGTCTTGCATCTTCTTTCGTCGTCAGCTTAGCCTGTCTTCTTAGTAGGTGGAAGTACTGTGCAGCACTTGTCACATTCGCCACAATCCAGTTGTTCTCTGCAGCAGAGTTCAAGAAACGCTCCACGCGTCCGCTGGAATGCTCCGGTCCTTGTCCTTCATAACCGTGAGGCAGAAGCATGACAAGACTAGATTTCTGACCCCACTTCGCTCTTCCGGATGCGATGAATTGGTCAATGATTACTTGAGCTACGTTTACGAAATCACCAAACTGTGCTTCCCAAATGACAAGGGACTCAGGGGATTGTACACTATATCCGTAATCAAAACCTAGAACTGCCGTCTCAGATAACGGACTGTTGTATAGGGATAGAGAAGCTTTTGCTTCCGGTAGTTCATGCAACGGAATGAAGCGCTCTCCCGTTTTATTATCGTGCAACACAAGGTGACGGTGTGAGAACGTTCCGCGCTCACTATCTTGTCCTGTTAAACGGATTGGCGTGCCGTCCGCAAGAATGGATGCAAAAGCAAGTGTCTCACCTAAGGACCAGTCCACTTTGTTTTCGTTTGCAAGTAGACTTTCACGCTTTTTCAAAATACGACCAAGCTTTGGATATACAGTAAACGTTTCCGGGAACTTCACCAGGTTGCTGTTGATGGATTTCAACAAGTCTTCCGGCACTGCCGTTTCCAGCTCAGGAACTTGATCACTGATTGGCTTTGGAACCTGCTTAATTTTCACATTGCCTTCGTCCTCTTTGCGGAGTTCATCGAAAATTCCTTGCAGCTTCTGCATAAATTCTGTCTTCTTCGCTGTGACTTCTTCCTCAGAAAGGATGCCTCTGTTAACAAGCTCTTTACCGTACATCTCAGCAATTACCGGATGGTTATTGATTTTTTCATATAAAAGTGGTTGCGTCACATTGGCGTCATCCATTTCGTTGTGCCCGAAACGACGGTAACCAATAAGATCAATCACGATATCTTTTTTGAATTTCTTACGGTATTCATAAGCAAACACCATAACTGCCAGACAGCTTTCTGGATCGTCCGCATTCACATGGATGACCGGGATCTCATACCCTTTTGCAAGATCACTTGCATATTTCGTGGATCGGGAATCCCCGTAGTTTGTAGTGAATCCTAACAGATTGTTTGCAATGATATGGATTGTTCCACCTGTTGCATATCCCTTAAGCTTTGTCAGGTTTAACGTTTCAGCAACGACACCTTCACCAGGGAACGCTGCATCTCCGTGTACTAGAACACTGAAGGAAGACTGCTTGTTCTGTTTTGGATAACCTTTTTCCGAACGGTCTTCCTGGGAAGCACGTGCCACCCCTTGAACAACAGGATTGACAAATTCTAAGTGACTAGGGTTGTGAGCAAGATTGATGCGCACCACTTGTTCCTTTTCACCTGTCACTTGACGGTCCGCACCCATATGGTACTTTACATCGCCCGACCAACCAAAGTTGATTCCTCGGGAACCTTCAGAAGGAACCAGCTCCTTATTTGGTGAGTGGTGGAATTCAGAGAAAATCAACTCGTAAGGCTTACCAAGAACATGCGCAAGTACATTCAAACGCCCACGGTGCGCCATACCGATGCTGATATTTTTCGTTCCATCTTCACAGCCGGACTGAATTAATTTGTCAAACATCGGTACAAGCATATCCAACCCTTCGATCGAGAAACGCTTCTGGCCAACGAAAGTTTTATGTAAAAACTTTTCGAAGCCATCAACCGATATCAACCTTTCAAGAAGTTCAACTCGCTGTTCTTTAGTGAACGGACGCTCAATTCTCGTATTCTCAATATATGAGTTCAGCCATGTTTGCTCTTCCTCATCATGAATATGGCCGAATTCGTAAGCAATCGTCCCTGTATAAATGCGCTTTAGGTGCTCGTATGCCTCCCAAGCATTAGAAATTGCCTCTGGTGCAGCTTCCCATACAAGATCAACTGGAATTTGCACAAGGTCCTGTTTGCTTAATCCGTATGTCTCTACGTCAAGGAAACCAACATCATCTTGCGGCTCCTTGTGCAGGGGATTAATGTTGGCAGCAAGGTGCCCAAGCTCACGTATATTACGCAGAAGCTTGTTGGCAGAGATTACTTTTTTGATTGCCATTTGAGGTACAGCTTGAGGGCTGATTGCCCCGATTGCTGCTTTTTCGTTAGAAATGGAAATGGAATCCATTCCAGGCGGTTGGCCCAGTTCTTCAAAAAGCGCACGAATAGATCCGTCTACTGATTCCGGATCTTGTTGGTACTTTTCATACATGTCATACACATAACCCATATTTGGTCCATAAAAGCGCTCCCAAATTTGTTCAACTTCGACCTTACTCATTATTATATGCCTCCATCTTAGGCTGTGACGTTTTAAAATGCCTCTGAAATAGTTACTATATAAAGGTTCAGGTACTAAATTAGATCATCTATAAATCTTATACCCTTGCCTATTACTTTCACACTTAAATTATACAGAAAAAACTTTCTATTTACCATAAAAACGTTTTCATATTTTGGACAAATTTTCTTTTATACTGGAAATAAAGGTTTTTTCAGAATATTATAAATAAATAAAGATATCTTTGGGGTTCGGGTGAATATGAAATTATTATCGTGGATGAGCGTGGGTTCCAAGTCCCTTTAACGCTTTAAGGGGTGTTGGTAGTGGTATCCATACGCAAAAGGCCTGCCCAAAATTTAGGCAGGCCTCTATTCTCAACTTACTTTTTTAACTTCCTTATCTCTACCTTTTTCAAGCTTCCACTCTTTGTTTAGCTCCTTTAACAACCCATAGCACATAACTAAAACGATAAATGTTAAAGGCAGGGCACTAACAATGATTGCAGTCTGTAAACCAGCCAGTCCTCCTGAGGCCATCAGCACTAGCGTTGAAGCGACTAGGATAATTCCCCATACGACTTTAATTTTATTTGGAGGGTTCAGTTTCCCGCCAGTTGTCTGCATTCCCAAGACAAAGGTGGCGGAATCAGCAGATGTGACGAAGAATGTGGTGATTAACGCTACCGTTAATACGGATAACAGCGCTCCAAAAGGCAGCTGTTCAAAAACATAGAATAATGCCGTTTCTAGACTTTGATCCGAGACATTCAGACCTTGAACAAATTCTAAATGTATCCCGGTTCCTCCAAAAACAGTAAACCAAAGGGCACAAACCAGACTCGGTACAAGAAGAACGGCTATTGTAAACTCCCTGATGGTTCTTCCCCTAGAAACACGTGCAATGAACATACCGACAAATGGTGTCCAAGATATCCACCAAGCCCAGTAAAATACGGTCCAGCCTTGTGTCCATGCAGCTTCAGTGGCATCAAAAGGTGATAATCGCAAGCCCATCAATGCTACATTTTGAACATAGCTTCCTAAGGTAGTAGTGAACATATTTAATAAGAAAAGAGTTGGTCCAAGAATCAGCATGGCCAAAAACAGCACAACCGCAAGTGACATATTAATATTGCTCAAGTACTTGATTCCCTTTGAAATACCTGTAGTTGCTGAAACGATGAAAAGTACAGTGATAACAGCCATGATGATGAACTGTACCATAAAGTTATTCGGAATGCCGACTAAATACTCCAGCCCGGCATTTATCTGTTGCGAACCTAGTCCAAGTGATGCCGCTACGCCGAACAATGTAGCAAATACGGCAACAACATCAATTGTTTTCCCAATAGGTCCTTTCACCTTTTCACCAAGTACAGGGCGAAGTGTTGCACTCATCAATCCAGGTGCATTATTTTTGAATTTTTGATAGGCAAGCGCCATCGCAACGATTGCGTAAATGGCCCAAGCATGAAGCCCCCAATGCAACCATGTATATCTCATCCCTAAGATTGCAGACTGTTCCGTGCTTCCTTCACCAAGTGGCGGTGCCGCAAAGTGAGAAATTGGCTCTGATACGCCATAGAAGAGCAACCCAATTCCCATCCCGGCGGAAAAAAGCATCGCAAACCATGTCGGGCGATTGTATTCAGGCTTATCATCTTTTTTTCCGAGTTTTATTTTTCCATATTTACTGAAGATCATGAATGCGGCAAATAAGAGGAAGAACGTGGCAACTAATTGATAAAACCACCCAAACGTTTCCAAAACAAAAGCTTGCGCAATTCCCATCGCATTTCCAAGCTGTTCTGGAATTAAAACACCTATTAATACAAACAATACGGCTATCCCCACCGAAATTTTAAAAACTGACCTGTCCATAAGCATCAACATCCCTTTTTTTATAATCTTTAAACTATTCCCTACAATGCCTATTAATTAAACCACAATACTGATAGATTGGAAAAAGGGAGGAGGAATGATATTCCAGTATATTCGGCAGTATATACCTTCGAGGCCCACTCACCTTTCAAAAGGGGAGGATTGCTACCGAATGGTAAACGATGCTTCTATTTTCGAGCTTTACTGTGGAAAGGGGCATCCTCCCGGGTTTGTATTTACACTCGTTTTTCCAAATCTTTCGCCGTTTTGCTCGTTTCCACATCTTTCTCATTTTTGAGTGTGCCAAACAGTACATCCACAAAAGGCGTAGACACCCCGTACCAAAAATTCTCATTTTTATAGTGATGAAGAATATGAGTCTTTTTCACCCATTTGCCAAATTTCGTTCGGGGTTTGATGGGACGGTGTGCAACATAGTGCTTCCACTCATAAAGAAAGAGCATCATCATCAACCCACTTGCAAATGCAACCGTCAATCCCCAGCTGCCAGCAATTAAATAGAAGATAACAGCAAGTACCGACAGATTGGGTAAGCTATACCAAAGTGGTAAAAATAATAAATGCAAATCATTCGGGTGAGTATGGTGGTCATAATGGAGACGTTTTAACATTTTAAGTAAAAATGGATGTTTCGGCGGCTTCAAGTGAAACACAAACCGGTGTGTAAGATACTCGCTGAACATGAAGGTCAGCATTCCAAACGCAAAAACCGCTAACGCTCCCCAAGTCAACCCACTCCAAACCTGCCACCCCATACTCGCAACAATCAGTAGCATTAAAATGGTGATATCCGGAAACAAAAAGAATTCTCTGTAGTACCCCTTCATCTCTCTTCCCCCTAGTTTTATATTATTTTACAGCGGTTTGTTCCTCCCACATCTTGATGCTTTCCTCCATCATGTTATGAACAAGCTGTTCCGCCTTGTTCCCGTCTTTTTCTAAAGCAGCTTTCATCAGCTTCATGTAATAGTTTTTTGAGGCTTCCCTATTGGAGGCATCATGGAAGTAGTAGGTTGCAAGATTAAGATAAAGATGCCCGAAGCTATTAAGGATCAGAAGATAAATAGGATTCGGCGCAGCAGCTGCAAGCCCTCTTTGAAGACGCCAGTCGTACTCAGCAAAAGAAACCGGATTATCCTCCACCCTTTCGCTTTCTTTTAATAAAGATATGACCTCCATAGGTTTATGTAAGACCGCTCCTTTTACATAGGAAGGAGAAAGATTTTTTCTCAGCTCGAGGAGATGGATGATAAATTCGTTCGGAATACTGTCCTCTTCATTCAAAATGTGGGCGATTGTCATGAGGTTTCCCTCTTTCCAATAATCATTCACGGTAGCACGTTGGTTATGGCGGATCGTGAGCCATCCATCGCGTTCAAGCCGTTGCAGTACTTCACGAATGACTGGTCGCCCCACTTCAAATGTCGTTGCGAGTTCACGTTCCGATGGTATCTGTTTGCCTGATGGGAATTCTTCCTTTAGGATTTTTTGAATAAATAGCTTTTCGACTTTATCGCTTATTCGCATATGGATGAGAGCCCCTCCTTTTATAAAAATAAAACTGGTAATACCAAATTTATGTTTGGTATTACCAGTTTATCTCCAACTTTTATTAATTTCAATAATTTTCTGTTAATTAAGCGTACCACTTGTGCCACATTTTCTTGTTGTTGCCTCTTACAAAAGTATCAATTCGGCCCATTCCCCAAGACACGGCTGCTGGATGGGATCGCACACCACCACGAGGTGCACCAAGATTGCCCCACTCACTCCAACGTTGGCCATTCCAATACTTCTGCCACATGCGGTTATCATCGCCTTTTACAAAAACATCAATCCGATTTGGTGACCATGATGCTGCAGCTGGTGCTCCTTCAAATCCACCTCTTGGGGTACCGAGATTCTCCCACTGACTCCAGCTTCTACCGTCCCACCATTTGTGCCACATACGCTCATTCAATCCTCTGACAAAGCAATCGATGCGGTTTGGCCCCCATGACACTGCCCCTGGGGATCCCGTCAAGCCGCCTCGCGGAGAGCCGAGATTTTCCCACTGACTCCAGCTAGATCCGTCCCACCACTTGTGCCACATGTTATTGTCCATTCCTTGTACAAAGCAGTCTAAACGGTTGACAGACCAAGAAGATACAGATGGTGTTCCTTTAAAGCCGCCACGAGGTGCGCCAAGATCCTCCCACTGACTCCAACGCTGTCCATCCCACCATTTGTGCCACATTCCTTCATTGGCACCGCGGGCAAACGCATCAATCCGGTTCTGTCCCCAAGATACAGCTGCCGGAGAACTTCTCAAGCCGCCTCGTGGTGCGCCAAGGTCATTCCATCGACTCCAGCGCCTTCCGTTCCAGAACTTTTGCCATAAACGATTGTCTTCTCCACGCACAAATGTGTCAAGACGATTGGCAGACCATGATGAAACAGCAGGTGCCCCTTTCATCCCAAGTAAAGGCGAGCCAAGATCCTCCCACTCTCGCCAGCTGGCCCGCATCTCATTTTCGTCATCTCTATAGTACGGATAAGGACGTGGGCGAGGGTAGTAATATGGATAATAATATGGCGCCGGATAATATGGATAATAATAAGGATAAGGATAATATGGCCTTGGACGAGGATAGAAAAAAATCAGCCGCTCATCAGTTGGCGTTTGCCGATATGCATAAGGATTTTGACCAAAATTCTGATGTGAAAACATTTAAAAACCTCCCCTAACTAGACTTCTGCCTAATAACTTATGCAGAAAGAGTGTGGGGAGGTGCATGGTCTATTTGATTAATGAGAGTAAGGTTTATAGGATTTGCTCAGCAATTAATCGGTCTAATTTGCGAATGTCCACTTTCTTGTTAATATTCAGCTTGAAGGTACCTGCCTTTGTCCAAAGCTCAAGCTCCGCGTTGGTATCAAACGTACCTCCGTTTTCCGAAGAGTACATCACAATAGATTTAAAAGGAATGGTGTACATCTCAACTTTTTTGCCAGTAAGACCTTGACGATCCGCAATAATAATTCGTTTATTGGTGACAACAGCTACATCACGGATAGTTTTGTAAGCAATTTCTGCCCTTTCCCCTTCTATTAAAATATCCTCAATGTCTCGAGTTACAGCTGTTTCTGACATGAAGGTCCATGTCATAAGTGTGTTCACTGCCATGCTTTCATCCTCCTTTATTTCAACTATATTAATAGTATTATATAAACGATGGGTGAATCCTCCATGGAAGAGGGTGTTTTATCGGAAAATGGGAGGTGGTTTTTTAGCGGAAAACACCAACCAATGGTCTTATCCATTGTAAAAATGATTTATCCGTTGTAAAAGGGGATTTATCCATTGTAAAAAATTTATATCCATCGTAAAAGTCATTTATCCATTGTAAAACTAATATATCCATTTTAGCCTACTTAACAAAAAACAAAGCTCCCCAAAACGGGAGCTTTGTCACAGAATCCTTCATCCCCCTCTGTCCTTTCAGCCAGGTCACTACCGTATCCCTTCCTCCTCTGCCTCCAACAGCATCTCCGCCACAAGCCACCTCAATGTCTCCTGAAAAACTGTCTGATCCTCAGCAGGAGTCAATGGGACAAGACTGATACTCTTTCCGTCCAGTTCTTCCACTTCGATGCCACCGTGCTTTTCTGGATAGAACACAAGCACCTGATGAACAGGTCGATACTTCTGCCAACGCTTTTTCCCGTAAATATAGGGAGACCTCACATTATCGGCATAACTCGTCAGCTGTCTCATTGAATCTGTCAGCGCATGGCGCTTGCGATACTTCATGTCCATCATAATGGTGCCGATATAAACTTCCTGTAAGAACAAATCCATCCGCACATCCGGGTTATTATTCGTACCGGTGGTGTAGACAGGGACCGTCCATTTATCCGTTGCTTCCGGATTGCTCGGGATGGTTCCGTCATAGGTAATATGCAGAGAAATATCACCAAACCTATATTGAATCATATTATCCTTTGCGAGAGGCTCACTAGTTATCTTGAGGCCTCCAAGTTCACCATGCTCTCCAGTGGTCCCAGCGCCAAAAACATCCACCACCTGCAGCCAACCCCAAATCTCATATAACTGGTCGGTCCGTTTCCACTGCTGGCCAAGCCCAGTATGAACCGGAATCTCCTCTCCCTGAAGAGCTTGATCAATTTGATATAGCTTTCGGTATCGAACATCCACAAACATCACCATTGGAACCGAAAGTGCCTTTTTATAAGACACCTCTCGATACCAGTGACTGGATTTCACAAGATTTAACGCACCACTCATTCGCATCGCTTTTCCGCGATATTCTTTCAATTCCTCCACTAGGCGACGCTTCCTCTCCAATGGAAGGGATATGGAGAACGAGTAATCCTTTCGACTTGATAACCCTTTAATGGTCGTGTCCATACATGCTACAAATTCATGCAATAATTGATTCCACTTTTCTAAAATAGATTTTAACATCTGATTTTCCGGCAGGTCATAATTTATCCGCTTTTGCACCGATTTCACCAAGTTCATCGTGTCAGGCCGCTTCAGCCGATGCTGAATGGACACAACGTCCACATGCGCCGGCATCTCAGCAGGTTGCATCTGGTATTCCTTCGCAACTGATGACCTCACCCTTTGCGCAAGATCGGAAACAATTGCATAGATATCTGTAAAATAATGCTGCAACATTTGATACTGCCGAAACAACTTCGGATCAATCCGGAGTGCCGTTAAACTTTTCGGACTATGCTGTTTGCGAATGACGTCTAGTGCAACACCCTTTAGCTTCTCCTCCACTTCAGAGCGCATCGTTGCAAGCTGATCGTCAAAAAGTCTGTTAGATATGACCTTTACTAGCGTGTAGAACGTCCTCCCATCCGACGTTTCCACCCTCAAGCTGTACAGGCCGGGAATATAAGGATAATAATTGTCTGATGTGGAATGCCTGAAAAGTGTCACCATTCCATCGCAGCCAAGATAATTCTCCTCTGACTCCTGATCAACCAGCAACCTATCATCCCCGAGCCCATCAAATCCGTCCATATAACATCTTGCACCTGAGTCTTGACATCGAAAACGAAGCTCAAGATTGACGTTCTCTCTTATCTCCGTGTAAACATGTACGGCTTCATCCCAGTCAGAAAGGTGCTCTACAAAGCTTTGAACCTCCGTATCCTCCCGAGATCCATTTTGAAAAACATGTGTGAAAATAACCGAAAAAGGCTGCGTGCTACATGGTGTATCCATTATATTTCAGCTCTTTCGCTTTTTGTTTAATGACATTTCTGCTCTCCTTGAAGATGGAAATATTCGAGTAGCGGTCAAATAACCGAATGATTAAACTGCCTTCTACGGTATCCTTTTCACGGTTATATCGACCAAGCAAGTCTCGAAGCTGATCTTCGGACCCCCTCACTTTTGTCAAAACACGTTGGACAACTTGGAGGTCAAAAGCATCCTCTCGTAAAATATATTCCTGCGCCGGAAGATTGCCCAAATACTGATCAATCTGCTTTACAATCCGCGGCCCCACCCCGACTTGCTTGTTCACACTCTGCATCAACTGATGTACTTCCCATAACAATCCCAGTTCATCATCATGAAGACTTAAGCCTCTATTTTTATATTGAAAAGATTCAAACGTATCATAATCCACTTCATCTGCCCGTGCGACCATCCCTTTTTTCTTTTCCGGAAGCTGTTTCATCTCGGTGAATGGCATCACATCTAACGACAGGACATTCGCACGATCTAATACTTTATCTGAAAAATGATAGGTAGACTCATCCATATTGACCGTGCCGACAAACAGAACGTTTTCACGAATAACGATGGTCGGTGGGTATTGCGCGGAATTGTACAATCTGCTCTCCAAATCATCGTTATATAACCTGAGCACACGCTTCCCATGATCCATCTCCAAAATCGATAAGAACTGGGAGAAATAATGCTCCACTCTTGCCAAGTTCATCTCATCAAAACAGATGATATACAGTTTATCCTTGTCATCTTCCGCCTTACGAAGCGCATTGATCAGCCCCGAATCCCCAGGACGATACACCATGTTCAGCGTATCCGCATAGCCGATTAAATCTGAATCCGATGTCCAAGACGGGCTTACTGGAATGACAGTAAGCTGCTCTCCTTTTAAACCAAGTGACTGGCTATACAATTCCACCAATTTTGTCTTGCCAGTTCCACTCATTCCTGACAAAATGACAAGAGAAGACGACTTCATGGAAGTGTGAAAATTAATTAGATTCTCTTTCCGATAAATGAGTCCCGCATCCTGCGTGTGGCTAAATAGAAGCTCCAAAAACTCCTGCTCCTTCTCATTTCCTTTTGGGACAGGTACGCTATTTTCGCTTGTCGGCTTTTCCATAACCGAAACGGCAACCTCCTGCCTGCCGCTTTGAATTTCAGGTGAGGTTTGTTTGTCTAAAGAGGAAACTGCCACCTCTAGAGGGAGGGTCTCTCGGTCAGAGGAATCTGCCACCTGCACCGCATCTTGTTCTTCTAAAAGATGCAGTAACTTTTGAAAGAGCCCAATTGGTACAAATGCAACATGCGGGCTCTCATCCGTTATGTAGAACTCATCCAGCCATTCCTCCTCCAAGGTAAGCCTCTTCAACTCATCGCGCAATTCAAAGTTGAATCCACCATGTGCATACTGATGTTTTTCCAATACTCCATAAACGGTAAACTGCTCGTCTTCTTCCGTTTCTTCTCTCCACAATACAATCGGCGGTGTGTCGTTCGCCTCATGCGACACTTCCGTAATACGGCCGACGAACTTCTTCTCCACAAGCCTTGAGATAAATACATCCTGCTCCATCCCATTTACTTTTTTGCTGAAAATAGGAACAGGAATTAACTTTAAATCCTTTTCATAGCTTGGAAGCTTAGGCATCACCCGTACCCCGAACATGTTATACACTTCTTCATGATTGTAACGAATGCGTTTTTCCACCTTGAAAATTAACAGCCGATCATCAAGCCATTCTCGTAACTTTTCTTTTCGGATAAATTCCGGCTGCGTATAATCATCCTCAAATCCCCATTTTTCCAAATCAGAATAGAATCCTGTCACCGCTTTGACATTCGGAAAGCTTTCGGCAGGCTGTGAAATGATCCGGACAAAAAACTGGAGACTGTCCTGCTTATTTATTAGTATCGAGTCCCTGTAGAGCAACTCGCTCTGATCGACATCTGCCAGCACACCAACTAAGTCATTTTCCCAAACCTTATTCATCGCTCTCAACCTTTCTCTATATAACGTTTCATTGTCGGAAAATCGCTAAATTCTTTTATACTTTTATGCACCGTTCGTTTTATTTTCCGTCTCATCTGGGGCGGCACAAGATATGTCATCATCCAAACCTCATCACATTTTTCAAGCAAATCCGATTCTAAGGCATCCGCAACATCCTTCAGCTCCAACACTCGAAAAGTATGTTTTGCTGAATTTTCTGTCAATTTATTTTTAGGATCTCCCACCAAGACGATTTTCTTTTGATCCGTTGTGGCAGGTGGTTTTTCTTCTGTTCTAGCTGTCGTTGTTGCGGCCACCTCTTGTTGTTGATGAAGCAACATCGCGTTCAAGTGAGAAATTTCTCCCTTCAACTTTGCCACTTCCTCCTTTAACGCTTCATTTTCCTCGGCGGTTTTCTTGTTGTTTTCCACCGTCTCCCTGTGCTGCGCTCGTTCGGTTCCAAGTTCCTGCTGCAGTTTAAGCTTTTCGCTCAGCGCTGATTGTTTCTCTTCCTTAGATTGCTGTTTCAACTGCGAGTACTTTTTTTCCCACTCACCGATTTTCGCACGCAAATCTCTGTTCTTATCTTCGGATTTATTCCATTTTTTCTCCCACTCGACTGTGGAGGTGGAATCTACCTTCTCAGGTGAAACTTTCTCTTCCTTTGTTTCCTGTCTATTTAAAAGACAACTTAACTCATCTACCTCATATTTTTCTATCAACGTCTCTTCAAACTCGAATGCAAGCTTTTCAAACTTCTCCTCTTCACTTGCATATAAGCCCCCAAGAATCAGATGAAGCTCTTTGCCTTCTTCATATAGCTCTATTAATGCATCTAACGTAATTTCGTCCCCTTTGTCTGCAGGTTCATCTGTATCATCATCGTTTATCGTGTAATATGCTTTTATCATTTTTAAATTTCGCGGTTTCAGGGCTTCTGCGATAACCATCGCCCTTGCGTGTTTTATATTTTCCTGATTTATTTGACGGAAGCCTTTTACTTGGATTGACCAAAAGTCCACTAGTTCCACCAATTCCACATCCGGAATCGTACTAAATACCTTTTTCCATGTTTCCCTGCTCAATTGCATGACCCCCTCTTATTTCTTGTCGATTCCCTATTTTCTTTGATACTCTATTAAGTAATGACACTTCTAATTTTACATGAACACGCACGTTTTTGTAAGGTTTTGAAAATTTAAACATAGAACTATCTTCCTAGAGAGATCTTTTCTTCTAAAAGATTGTTGCTATTCTCTAGTAAAAAGTCGGCAGTTGGACTTTTTACTGCTTACGTACTATAGAAATAGCAAGTAGTATGCTTCATATGACAGCCAAAAGAGCCCGACAGTAATTCATATATCGGCAAATTTAACATGCATTACAAAAACAGCCCCATAGAGAGGTGATTGGTCATGAGTCTTTTTAATAAAATTAAAGAAATTCCTGCAACACCAGGCGTTTACCTAATGAAAGACTCTGCCGGCCAAGTCATCTATGTAGGAAAATCAAAACGTCTACGTCAACGCGTACAGTCCTATTTCAGAGAATCTGCTACCCACACCAATAAAGTCCGAAAACTTGTCAAGCATATCCATGATCTAGAGATAATCGAGACAGACACAGAATTTGATGCACTACTGCTCGAATGGCAGCTCATCCAAGAAATCCGCCCACAATACAACCGGCAAATGAAAACACCAGAGGCCTTCCTCTATCTAACCATCCGAAAAGTCGGCAAGCTCTATCGTCTCCGTCCATCCACCCAGCCCTTGCGTGGCGGCGATGGCTGGAGCTTTGGGCCATATACAAGCAGGAAAACAGTGAGTTTTGCAATACGGGGGTTGAAAGATGTATACCGATTAGATTGTTCTAATCCCGCCATCAACGGTTCTCCCTGCCTAAACTATTCCCTTGGCCTTTGCCGTGGCATTTGTCTCGGTGGCAAAGCGGTCGGAGAATACAATGCCATCGTGGAAGAGCTCATACACTTGCTTAATGGGGAAAGTATGGAGTTGCTGGAAGACATTCAGCGGGAGATGAGGCAGCTTGCAGCCAACTTGGATTTTGAGCGTGCAGCCAGATACCGCAACTGCATTCAATCCCTGCAGGCCCTATTGCAAAAAGAAGATGTGATGGATTTTACGGAAGGAAATCACCTAATGCTGGTGGCAGAAAGACTAGATGAAAACAGGGTAAAATGCTTTGTGATCAGGAGGACGGATGTGTTGTTTAGTGAGGTTTATGGCGGTGAGAACGGAGTGGACGAGAAGGTACGTAGAGATATCTCCGCTAGGCTTTCACGTGAACTGGCGGATATCGGACCTGCTGCAGAGCGTGGGGTAAGCCGGTTTGAAATTGATAAGGCGCAGATTATCTACAGTTATTTACGCAGTGGGAAATGTAAGTATAAAATGGTCGCTCGGGAGGATTTTGATGCGTTGGAAACGATGATTTTCGAGATATTTTCAGAGGAATAGTAGGGAATTCACTCTTGCCAACCAATTTTTGAGTGGAATGGTGGTTTTCTTTGTGTTATTTCAGGTACAAACTTGAGTTGGTGCCAAAAGTGGACAAGTTCGTGCCGAAATCACCCGAGTTCGTGCCAAAACGGGGCAAGTTGATGCCAAAATCACCCGAGTTCGTGCCAAACCAACTAAACTAGTAAACTACAACTCGAATTCACCCCCCCTACAAAATAAAAGAAGCATGCAAAAGAGACCCCATCCTCCGCATGCTTCCACTAATCTCACACACTTACTAACCTACTCCTCAAACTAATATTTACAAACGAATAGGCACTGGAAAACTCCTCAAAACCTACCGCAACCTCCAGCTTGTGTTTATCATGATTCCACACAAAGTTACTCAAGCCCTTAATTCGGTTATAGAACCCTTCCACCTGCTCTTCTGTCAACAGTTCAAACCCGTGAACGAGACGGCTTTTATTCCGTAGGATAATCATATTATTCATATCCGCAAGGCCGATATCGCGAATCAATGGCTCTTGCAATGCCCTTAGCAAAATCATTCCGCTCATAAGGGTTATTTTGTTAGGAAAATAATGCAGCGGACGGTAATTCGAAAATACCTGCTCCCCCAACACATTATAGTCTTTCAACAATTGTTGCTGATCGAGATGACTGAAGCTTGCGTTGGCCGTGTAAATACCATGTTTCAACAACAACCTCTGAACCGTCATCTCCAAACACCTATACGTCAAAAGGGCCGTAATATCGTGTTTGTTATTGGATTTGTAATGCTTCGTCATCTCAAACAAATAAGCGTATAGATGCCAATAAAGCTCGTCATTGCTCAGTTTCTCACGGTCCGAGCGGTCGTGTAATGTCATCAGCGGCTCAATCGCTTTCAGCTGCTTTCGCAAATCAAAGGTCGGCACCTCGGATAACTCCATCCGCTCCGCCCATTCCACCGCTTTCCTTATGTACTCATGTGCCTGATCAAAACGCATCGATTCCAGATGAGCATAGCCAACAGCCAGATTTTCAAGCACCTCATACTTACGAGGATTGATCACTCGCTCCTTAATCGCCTTAAAAATTTCTGCCGCCGCTTCGAAATCCTCACTGTTGAACTTAGCAATCCCACGCTTATATTCATTCTGTCCAAACACCACAAGCGGATCCTGGAGAATCATCGGCTCCTCTTTACCAAGATACCCGCTATTAGAATCCTCTTTATGGATATAAAGCAGGTCTATCCCTAGATGATTTGCCGTCAGCGTGCAGCCGGTCACCATACTTTTCGTACCATCTGTAATATCAATCGCAACACTATTAAGCTGGTTTTCTTGCATAATTCTATTCTTTTCAATGAACTTGTTAATCATCTCATAAACATCTGTGCCATTCGTTTTCCGTATGACTTCATGATCGCACTGGGTATGAATCAGCTCAGCCCTTTTACAAATTTCATCCACATACTGCTCCGTATCCTCCGAGCACAGGAAGAACATTCGCTTAGGGTTCAACGCCTTAATCCATAATACCAGTGGCTCGATGTTATAGCCGACAGTCATAATCAGGTAGTCGTACTCCTGTATTTCTTGGTTTGCCTGTTTTTCGGCAACCTTTTTCTTAAAGTCGTAACAGACGCTATCAAACAAGTGTTGGAAGTAATATTCCCTGGCTACTTCTTTATTTTGGCGGAGTTTTTCATAGTACGTTTCAAGGTATTGTTTCAACATAATTCCTCCCCTTTAGTTTTATGTACTCT
Organism: Bacillus sp. RO1; assembly: GCF_012524115.1. GTDB lineage: Bacteria > Bacillota > Bacilli > Bacillales > Bacillaceae_I > Sutcliffiella_A. Next base: position 35,768 of record NZ_JAAZWB010000087.1, read on the forward strand.
TCTTTTTCACGACCATATAAACCCCTGCTAACCCAGCCCCCATAAGAAAGCCACAAACAATATAGAGTTTTATCATTACATTTATATGAATCCCAGAAAATATCATCTCCGTTGTAGGAAACTCCGGTAAAATAAATCCCGAGAAAAAGCCTCCCACAGCAAATAAAGCTATATGAATAATTGTCTTTTTTAGTTTCAAATAACGGATTAAAAGGACGGTAACAAAATAAACCATCCCACCAACCACTATGACAAACACTAAAATGAAAAAATAAAAGATGAAAAACGTAGCACCAGATAACTCGTTTAAGCTTTGATAGCTAGTAGCGCTCATCTTTGGGAGGATGGGATAAACTAGATGCAGCAATAGATTTAAGATGAATGCTATTGCCAAAAACCCGTATATGTATAAATGATAGTTTCCCTCGTTATGTGGATCCTCTGTCATCTTGTCCCCCTTTCGCATTAACCAGTTTCATTACTTCCTTATTAAACTCCTCGTCAGTAAGCTCTCCAAAGAGGTTGCGGCGAACCAATTCTGTGTGTTGCTCATTAATTTGAAAACCAGAAGCCTCCATGCTTGCTTTGGCTGACCTTAACGCTTTTTCTAAACGTTTTTGCATGTGTAACCTCCTTTTCTTGTGGAACGAGGTGATCTCAGCACATTCATCATAAACATTTATACCGATTCTATAGTTTTATAATCCATTTTTTAGCCAAATGGTGTTCGGCACAAACTCGAGTTCGTGCCGAAATCACCCGAATTCATGTCAAACGAGCAATCACGCAAATGAGCCCTGTTTTAGCTTGCGTTTAACGCCAACTCATACACCAAAAAGCGCTCATTCGCATTTTTCTCAATTTCATCAAGCTGGACCTCTAGCTTAAGAGTAAACAACGAGTGATTTTCCAAGAAGAACACAAAATCAGGAGCCGGATAGTAAAGTACAATCTCTATAGGCCGATTATGTTGTTCTATGGAGAAGAGAATATTACCCACCACTTTCCTGAAAATATCTATGGTGAACGGGTTAAAAAAATAGAACACATTGGCCGTTTCCGGTATTTTATACTCTTCGGCCAAGCACTTTTCAAACATTATCCTCTGTCTTCCCTTACCTTTATACACGTTTAAATTCTTCATACAAGTCTCGTAAAATGTCTCATTCATTTCAATTCCGGTTACCCTAGGTCCAAACCGATGTGCCAAATAAAAATTCAACCTGCCTTTTCCACAACCAAAGTCAACCACGTGATGACAGGAATCTACCAAGTATGTTTCAAACAGCCGGTCAAGCGCTTCATAGGGAGTCGGCTCATAGCGATGATAGGTAAAAGAGCGGTGAATACCCATCTGTATATCAGTCGTTTCGATGTTAAGTTTCTGATCATAGCTTTTTGTAGAACTTGGCATTTCCATTTCCCCTTGTTTTAATTTATGCTTATCTCGAATTACTTTATTAGTTGAAAATGCTCCATATATATATCAGGTTTAAAGTAATGATCCATTTTCTTAATCCATTCTTTAAATAAGTCAGATCCCACAAACCCCTTCATATGGTCCTCAAGAGTTTCCCATTCCACTTGCACCATATACTTTCCTTCTGTCTCGATGCATTTATGTAAAGTGTGGGCGATATAGCCTTTTGAGAAAGCAATCGTTTCTTCAGCTACTACCGCAAAATCTTTTACAAATCCAGCTTCCATTCCTTCATTTATATTAAAAAATGCTACTTCCGTTATCATAGTTGTATCTTCCTCTCTTTAGTAAAATTTCTCCAATATCCATTATGCGTGAAAATTGTTAGAATTAAAAACTAGACACGTAGTTTTATTAGCCAAATATTCATTTTATTGTCCACTTTCGTGATTTATTAGCCAATTTTCAACTTTATTGTCCACTTTCGTGATTTATTAGCCAATTTCCCCATATAAATGCCATTCGACACAAACACACATCAATTGACACGCACCTTAGCCCACAAACACAAAAAAATCCGCCCCCACCCAAAAGGTGGAAGCGGACCTCCCTCAAAAAAACTTAATTATTCCCCACCAATTCCGTCTTCACCTTACGCTCACTAGCTCCAGTCAGTTCGCCAATTGCCTCAGGCTCCACTTCTGCCTCTGGATCCTCCGCCTGTGTCGCTCTCTTAATAAAGAAAGACAACACGAGCGCAACCACCGCAATAAACGTCGAAACGAAAAAGGCAAAATTGATTCCTTCTAGCATTCCTTGCATCATGACCTGCTGCTGCATTCCTGCAATCGCCTCTGTTGACGGGTTCGCACCCAAAGCAGCCATTGCATCTCCTGACAGCTCGCGACCAACGCTTTCCGCCCTCGTTGACATCAACGTTACTAACAGCGCCGTTCCAATCGCACCCGACACTTGCTGTAACGTGTTATTCATGGCGGTACCATGTGGATAGAATCGTGTTGGCAGCTGGTTCAATCCGTTCGTGGAAACCGGCATAAACACCATCGACATACCAAACATTCGAACGGTATATAAAATCAACAGTTGCGTGTAGGTCGTTTCAAAAGTCAACTGACTAAAGAAATACGTCGTCACAACGGTAATGGATAAACCAGTTATGGCAAGTGCGCGGCCGCCGTATTTATCAAACAACTTTCCTGTGACCGGCGACATCAAAGCCATTACAATTGCACCCGGCAGCATCAATAAACCTGCATCCAATGGCGAAATTCCGCGGATCGTCTGCACATAAATAGGTAATAAAATCATCCCTGAGAACATCGCCATCGTAATAACCATTGAAATAGCTGATGATAAAGCGAACATCGGGTATCTGTAGATTCGGAAGTTCAGCATCGGCTTTTCTTTTCCAAGCTGTCGTAAAATGAACCAAACTAACGATAACGTACCAATTGCAATGGTTCCGTAAACGAGTGGACTATCCCATCCCTTCGATCCAGCAGAACTGAAACCATACAATAATCCACCAAAACCTATACTCGATAAGACAACGGAAACCTGATCCAAGCGGATATCCTGCTTTTCTTTTCTATCCTTCAATAAAAATACACCTAATAACAAGACCGCAAACGCAATCGGAGAAACGAAGTGGAAAAGCATTCTCCAATCGTAATGTTCAATTAACCAACCGGAGAGCGTTGGTCCGATGGCAGGAGCCCCCATCATAATTAGTCCGAACACACCCATAGCGGTTCCGCGCTTTTCGATTGGGAAGCTGACTAGCATCACATTCATCAATAGTGGCATTAAAATGGCCGACCCGGAGGCTTGCATCATTCTGCCTGCTAGAAGAACCCCAAACACCGGTGCAAAACCGGCCATCACTGTCCCAACGGCAAAGAGACCCATTGCAACAATAAATAAATTCCGTACAGAATACTTTTGGATTAAGAAAGCTGTGGTCGGGATCAATACCCCATTCACCAGCATGAAGCCAGTAGTCAGCCATTGAACCGTGGACGGTCCCACTTGAAGCTCTGCCATTATGGACGGCAGGGCAATATTTAATAAGGTATTATTTAAAAAAGCAATAAATGCGCCAATCATTAAAATAGCCAAAATTCCATATGGCGGACGATTTATCGTTGTGTTTGGTGCTGCTTGCTGCATTGTTTCTCCTCCATTTATACTAACAGTACATTTTTATACTACTATTTCATCTAAACCAATTTTATACCATCGGTTCAAATTTATCAATCTTGAAAACTTTGTTAATTTACTATTTGTATAAAGGTTCTATTTCGTGTACTATTATTTTTGTACCACCAGTCTACTTTAGTTAGGTGATAAAATGAAGGATCGCAAATTGCATGTTCTCACATGTGCTCATAAACTTTTTATTGAAAAAGGCTTTCAAGCGACTTCCATCCAGGACATTCTGGATGAAAGCGGGATTGCAAAAGGAACCTTGTACAATTATTTTTCTTCTAAAAACGAACTGTTAATTGCACTGTTCAAAACGTTATATAAAAGTATGGAAAAAGAACGGGACGACCTATTAATTGGACAGGATCCGTCTGATATAAACATCTTTATCAAACAGTTTGAACTACAAATGGAAACAAACCGGGCAAACAAACTAATTTCTTTATTTGAAGAAGTCATCTTTATTAACGATTCCGAGTTAAAGGATTTCATCCAGAAAAGTCAACTAAGGATGTTGAGGTGGGTGCATCAACGCTTCTTGGAGATATTCGGAGAGGAAAAGCGTGAATACTTATGGGATTGTGCCATTATGTACCTCGGAATACTGAATCATGGCATCAGATACTACACGATGACCCATGATAAGAAACTGGACATCCATAGAGTTGTGCAATATAGTGTCAATCGCTTGGTGAAGATAGTGGAGGATGTAGCAGACTCAGGTGAGGTTTTGGTAGATGCAGAATCGATGGCACGCTGGGTACCGAATGAAGGGGATAAGGAGTTACCACTTCCTCATGCTATAGCCCATATGGTAACTGAATTGAAAAAAAGTCTTTCCGGTGGGCCTGATTATGGGCGGAAGGTAGAGCTTTTGGACTTTATTCAAGATGAGTTAAGCGGTAAAAACCGCACTGCTCCTAGACGATTCCTTGTAGAGAGTGCAATGGATAGCTTAAGCAAGGACGAGACCTTTGCCTCTAACGCTGGCCAGGAATGGTTGAAGCTTCAAGAGCTAGTGGAAAGGTCAATTAAATCGGATGACGGTGACTGTTCGTAAAGCAGCTTTGCGGCATAATAGTATAGAAATAAGATATATGGAAGACAGGCGGGAATTGGATGTAAAAACTCTAACTCTCGCTTGTCTTCTTTTATGCCATGAAGACCATTACAACCACTATTCCCACCTAAAAATGTCTTCATCCCTTCCCATCCTTCGATACCCCTCATCTTTTATAAACCGTTGAAACTTTAGCACATTAACGTGCAGCGGGTCAGACCCCTCTTTAACGCATTAACGCACAGCGGGTCAAACCCCCTTTTAACCTCCACCTTCCTCAAAACCCCAACTCACCACCCCTCCTTTAGTACTTATGAAACATTCCAGGGCAAATTTTTGAGCGTTTTTCTGTATTTCTTGGCTTGCAAATGATTCTCTAGACCTACTTAAAACACCATTTGTCAACACACTCATACAGCCCTTACAATTCAATTAACCTCGCATCACGATTCATCACCCACATTACTACTCTTCAAAGATTAGCATCTAGAATCTTGTAACAAATTGTCACACAAAACACACTAGGAGGTGAATTCCCTAGCAATTCTACTCTACCAAACCATCAACTTCTATGAATTACATAACCTATCAAACAATCATTAGACAGGAGAATGCAAATGCGAAAGCCAACATTAAAAACACTCTTTATAGCAATCATCGCCGTTTTCATGCTTGCCACATCCCTTTTTCAACCTCAGGCACTTGGAGCAGTTACCAAATCTACATCTGAAAACGAACCAACCATCATCAACGATCCACTAGGAACAGGTGACTCAAAAATCACATTGATAACCGGTGATATTGTTCACGTAACCGCCCTGCCAACTGGACAAAGTGTCATTAACGTAGAACCTGCTGAGAATAATGATGATGGATTTCGCGTCATCACAGCTGGAGAAGATACGTATGTTTACCCGAACGCCGTTATGCCTTACTTGGCAGAAGGAAAGCTTGACCACAACCTTTTCAACATTACGAAACTAGTAGAATATAAGTTTGACGATAGCAACAGCTCTACTGTTCCTGTCATCGTCGAATACGAGGAAACGAAAGCAAGAGCCGCTTCTACAAAAGCAACACCAAAAGGAGCCAAGAAACAACGTGACCTTAAAAGTATTAATGCTGCTGCTTTAGAAACAAACAAAGAAGAAGCAACAACTTTCTGGAATGATGTGCATTCGAAAAAGACTGACGCATCAAAGCCGGAAACCGCTAAACTGAACTACGCAATCGAAAAGATTTGGCTGGACGCTAAAGTCGAAGCAACCCTTCACCAAAGTGTGCCACAGATTGGAACTCATACAGCGTGGGAGTCTGGCCTTACTGGGGCAGGCATTAAAGTTGCCGTACTTGATACAGGTATTGACCCGACACACCCAGACATCGCTCCTCAACTAGATCAATCAGTAAGTTTTGTACCTGGTGAAGAAGTTCAAGATAAAAACGGACACGGCACACATGTTGCCTCTACTATCCTTGGAACTGGCGCCGCTTCTGACGGACAAAACAAAGGGGTAGCACCAGACGCTAGATTACTAGTCGGAAAAGTACTTAGTGACTCTGGTTCAGGGCTTTCTTCTTGGATTATCGAAGGAATGGAATGGGCCGCTCAAAATGCGGATGTCGTAAACATGAGTCTTGGTAGCCAAGTCGGTAGTGACGGCACGGACCCGATGGCGCAAGCTGTTAACACACTTACAGAAGAACACGGAACGTTATTTGTTATTGCAGCTGGTAATAGCTACGGTGAAGGCACAGTCGGATCTCCTGGTGCTGCAGATGCCGCACTTACAATCGGTGCAGTAGACAAATCAGACAGACTGGCTAGCTTCTCCTCCAAAGGACCAAGACTTGGTGACATGGCGTTAAAGCCTGATGTTTCCGCACCTGGAGTAGGAATCATGGCCGCGCGTTCACAATACGCATCTGGAACAGGTTCTTACACAAGCAAAAACGGTACTTCCATGGCTACACCTCATGTCGCGGGTGCAGTAGCCATCCTTTTACAACAAAACCCTGAAGCGACTCCTCAAGAATTAAAAGAAACAATAATGAATACAGCGAAAAAACTGCCAAACTACCAGCCTTACCATATCGGGACTGGACGTATTGATATTGTGAAAGCTTTAAATACAGACATTAGAGCAACAGGTTCCGTTTCATTTGGTTTCTTCCAATGGCCGCATGACGCGGCAGCACCTGTAGAGAAAACCGTCACTTACACAAATGAAAGTGACCAAGATATCACGCTAGATCTTGCAGCTACTTTTGCAGATCCAAATGGCAATGCCGCTCCAGAAGGCATGCTGACACTCGCTCAATCCACTGTTACTGTTCCAGCTAACGGAACGGCTGACGTACAAGTGACAGTTGATCCTGCATACGGGGAAAACGGTCAACGCTACCAAGGTCACTTAACAGCCAGTGCCAACGGGGAAGAACTGGTACACACGACAATGGCCACAGTCAAAGAAGATGAGCGATACACATTAACACTGAATGCGGCAGACCGTGATGGTTCACCTGCCCTTGCATATGTAGTCTTGTTTACTGAAAACATGCGACCAGAATCGATCGCAGTTCCAGGGACAAGAGAACTTCGCCTGAAAAAAGGTACCTATTCCGTTATGTCCATGATGGACGTGGATGTAAACACAGACCATATGGGAGTTGCTCTTGTAGGGGAGCCGGAAGTGGTACTCGATGGACCGAAGACAGTGGAATTGGATGCTAGAAAAGCAAATAAAATCACTGTGAAAGTCCCTAAGAAAACAGAACCGGTTCATCAGCGTATGGAATATTACCAAACAATGGGCCAAGGAACTGTCCATAGCGTCTATCTGATGCCTGTATGGGTCGATCACCTATATGCCGCACCAACCGAAAAAACAACGCTTGGTGAGTTTGAATTCTTAACGCGCTGGCGTTTGATAAAGCCTTACTTGACCATGGCCTATAATGGTGTGGAGCTTGATGATATTGTGATGCCTGGAAGTACTCTTCTGGAAGGTAAGCATAATTTACAGACAATCTATGCCGGCGAAGGAACACAGGCTGATTATGAAGGCTTAGATGCAAACGGAAAAGCGGTGATTGTGAATCGTAGCAAGACAATCAGTGCATCCGATCAGGCTGCTGCAGCTGTTGCTGCCGGTGCAAAATTATTGATTATCGCCAACTACGAAGATGTAGAATTTAACACTTTTGTTCGTACACCAGATTATAAAGATGTAGCTATTACCGTAGCTGCCATCAGTAAGTCAGAAGGAGAAAAACTAATTAACGCGATTAGTTCTGACAATGTCCAACTTCATGCAGAAGGGACAAAAGACTCTCCTTACGTCTATGACCTGGATTATGTTCATCCAGATTTCATTCCGACAACATTATCGTTTGAACCAAAAAACAACGAGCTTGCCAAAATTGAAACAAACTACAACTCGCATATTGAAACAGATGGTGGAGAATTCCGATTCGACATGAGACCATACACAGTACGTGCTATTGGTTTCCTAAACAAAATTTCTTTCCCTACCACTAGAACAGAATATGTTTCTGCTACAAAGGATACGTACTGGTATCACCAGGCAAACGTGTTAGATGCAAGCTGGGAAATCCGTCAACCTCTAGCAGAATATGAAAAAGGGCAGAACCTTGTGGAAAACTGGTTTTCACCTGTTGTTCGTCCTGCTTTGGGGGTAGGTTACTGGACTCCAAACCGACAAAACAACTATTTGCAATTCAATATTCCAGCGTGGGCAGATGCGGGAATAGGAAACACGGGTGGAAAAGGTTATAGTCACTCTGTACAAAATCAAACAAATAAATTGTACCTAGGTGATAAATTGGTAAAAGAAGGGAAAGGGCAGTCTATCCCAGGCAGCATAATCGCTCCGGAAGAACGTACTCAGTACCGCCTAGTAACAGAAGCAAAACGTGATGCAGAACGCTGGAATACATCCGTTCGCACTCACACGGAATGGACTTTTTGGACGGAAAATCAAGGAACATCCAACACTTTCCTACCATTAAAAACATTGCTTCCATTCCTTACACTGAACTACCAAGTAGAGACAGATGTGAATGGGAATGCACAATTGAATCCACCTACTGAACTTGTCATCTCTGTAGCAAAAGTAGAAGATGCAATTGGTTACGGAGAAGTGGAAGGTGCAACGCTTGAAGTGTCCTTTGATGAGGGAGCAACATGGAAAGAAGTGAAGTTGGATCGAAGTGGCGATACTTTCTCAGCATCCATCACTAATCCGAAAACAGCTACAAGCGTCTCCCTTAAAACATCCGCATGGGATGACAATGGCAACAAGATTACACAAGAAATTATTAAAGCTTACGGCCTTCGTTAACAAAAAAGTGGAGCATGGCACCTACAACGGTACCGTGCTCCACTGCTTTATTTTTAGAAACCACTCACACAAATTGATTATTACGCCTGAACTTATTTATGACAGGACCCGCGAAACGGTTGGCCTTTTCCATGTCATGCTTCTCCATATAATGATCAAAAAGAACGACGGAATAGTGCTCCACCAGTAGCATATATCCCTTTTCTTTGAAATATGGGAATGCTTCCTCTTCAATGTATGCATAATACTTCTCTGATTCGTTTGAAAGGTAGAGATGATGCATCATAAAAATATGACTGAATGTAGAAGAGTTGGAAGATTTCGATATTTCCAACCCTTGTTTCACTAACGATAACAGTTCTTCCTTGGAGGTTCGCCCTTCTTTCGTCAAGGCATTTAAATACCCCTCTAAAGAACTTAAATAATTTGGGTGGCTTTTATCTCTTGTATCCATTGATTTTTTATAATATTGACTGGCTTTCTTGTATTCTGCATTTCTTAAATAAAGGTAGGCCACATTATGATATAGCATGGCTTTTTGATGATCGAGGCCATAGTCTTCTGTCATTTCTATTAGTCTATGGTAATCCTTGCTCAAAGTCGGGTGATCTTCGGATTGTTCTAATTGAATGACCATCAGCATCTCTGATTCAATGATACGGGAGAAACTGCGTATTTTAGTGAAATACTGAAGTGCTTTGTTTGCATAAAAAAATGCCAATACTCTCGAGTTGAGTGAGTGGTAGGCAAGAGCCAGATCATAAAAGTACTCTTGATTAGGGTAGTGTTCCAGATTAATCTCTTTCAAACATGCGAGGGCCTCCACGTAATTATTTTTCATGGATAGTTGATAGATCCCTTTAACATGTAAAAGCAAATTTTTTTCATAAGGAGCCAGATCGGACCAGACTGACATTTCTTCAATTAATCCTTCCGTCATCCTCTCCTCCCCAACGTATAAATAGTATTTGGTCAATATTAGGGTATACAAACGATAAAAGTCCTGCATATGTAAAAGGTTGAATCCCTCGAGCTCTCGTTTGATAGATTCCGCTCTCGTTTTTAGCTTTTTTATAATAGCATCCTGCCACTCTTTTAACAGTTGTTCAATTTCCTTATAATAGTTAATCTCGGATTCCATTTGTATTCCCAGACGTTTGCACAAAAATTCAATGGTTTCATCGGAAACCTCCGTCAATCCACGTTCTATCTTGCTAATATGGGTACTGGAACATATCCCTTCTCCCAGATCCTTCTGTTTTAACCCCTGAAATTCACGATAAAATTTAATAATCTTCCCTTCCAGCATGCTGTCATCCCCTGTGATATTCATCTAATTTTTTAATTATCCTACCACAGTTTTTTTACAGGTGACAGACAGCTTCTCCCAATTGAAACAAGTCAGACATATGACTTTAGCGGAACGCAAAAATGAATAATCCTCCCCAATCCGCTAAACGGTTTCTAAATATATATAGATACCTCCGTCGCTTTTTCGTGATTATTGCTTCCAACATAGTGAAGAAACAATAGTTTCCCATAACGTTTCATCAGTGATACATGTTTCATAGAATAAAATTGCGGAAGAGCGACTTCTTCCATGAAGGAGTAATACGTCTCATAGTTTTCTTCCACGCGAAATTTTAATAATTTAAATAAGGTAATATGCAAAGTGTTCCTGCATTCTTTCGCTTTGTTTGTACCTTCCTTGATGAGTCGCTGGAGAACTCGCTTTTTGGCAAGATTTCCTTCCATACAACTATCTACAAAGTTATATAATCTAACCAAATAGCTATTAGAATTTTCGTCCGCAAGTGACAGCGCTTCTTCAAAGTGAGATTTGGCCTCTTCAAACATTCCTCTATTATAATATTCAAAGCCTAAATTATTCAGTAACAGGCCTTTATTTTCCTCCAACCCGTATTGGTCACAATTGCTGATCAATTGCCTATATCGCCCTACTAAATACTGAAAATCGCTAGACAAATCGCCACTCAACTGTAACAGCATTAATGTTTCAGCCCTGTTCGCTTGCATATAATTGTTCGTTTCCTGAAAATGCTTTAAAGCCTTATCTACATAAATGAAAGACATAACTTTCGAATTAACCTTAAAGTAAGCTGTCCCTAAGTGAAAATAATACTCTTTATTTCCATACTCCTTGATATTTATTTGGTTAAGAACACTTATTGCTTTCTGATGGTCTTCAATGTTAAAAGAAGACAAATAATATAATCCTTTAACATGAAGATATAAATGATAATCAAATGGCAACATACCTGGGACATCTTTTTCAATTCTTTCTATGATGTCATATGCAAGCTCGCATTCGTTTCGGAGCAGATGATATCTTGCATTTAATAGCTCATAGCGCGTTGCATACTTAGATGCATAGACAATCGTAGACTCTTCAAGCCTTTCTTTCAAAAGCTCAATTTTCTTTTCCCTTCGCAATATGATAGCATTATGCCAATCTCGCAGGAGGTTTTTAACCTGTTTAAGATAGGCCAACTCATTCTGTATATCAATATTCAACCTCTCAGAAAATAAAGCAATAATCTCTCTGGAATAAGTTGTTTTCTCTCTCTCAATCTTACTCACGTGAGTTGTCGTACAAATCCCTTCTCCTAATTGAGACTGTGTTAGTCCAGCTCGTTCCCGATAATACCTGATAATTTCCCCCACTAGCATATTTATGTCCCCTTTTGGCAGCAAGTAGCTAATATTGTTGTATTTAATAAAATTAAAGAAAACTAACGAAATCCCTCTTGGGGTTATTTTTCGGGAAATAAGTCCTGAAAACGACAATATTTTAGCTGATTTTCTACTACATAATGTCGGAGTAGTTCAAGCAATAGGAGAAAAGTAGGAAGTTTTGGATAGAAAGTTGGGGGAATTACGGAAATCAACAGCGGTGTTTATCAAATTCTACACAAATAGACTCCGGGAACCCATTTTACAGATTCCCGGAGTCTTTTAAAGTTCCTGCGCAACAACATACTTCCTCAGTGTCTGTTGTAGCGTACCATGCGTTTCTGCATACTGATGGAACGTCACTCCCATGCTGACCATCTTCCTGACAAGTTCTGCACGCAAACCAGTGAGGACCGCTTTGCACCCCATCATCGAAACGCCAGTCAGGATATCTTCAAATTTTGAAATGACATTCTCGTCCATAGTGGTGACGCCAGAGAGGTCTATAACAAGTGTCTGCAACTTCAAGTTGGAAATCTCCATTAGAACCTTCTCTTCAATGATGCGAATTCGATAGTCATCCACATTTCCAATCAAAGGCAACACAGCAACCGTTGCACTTACAGGGATAATAGGAACAGATAAATGCTCAACCAATTTCCTTTGCGAACTGATCAGCTCATCCTTATAATGCGAATAGCTCAAGAAGAAACTATTTAGAAAATAGTCTATATTATTATTGATTTTCTTCTCCATTTCAAAGAAGTCTTCTTGCGTAAGATATTCTCCTCTTTCATCAATAAATCTATTGATGAATTTCCATAGAGTTCTTCTGATAGCCTGAACCCATTCAAGCTTAAATGATAAAGTAAGGGAGTGCGAATGCTTCGCCCATGCAATCCCTTCTTGTTCAGCGAAGGCAATAACTTCCGTCTCTTTTTGCTCCACCACTCGTTGAATCAAGGTTTGAGCATTTTTAAGAAGATCGATATTTCCCTTTTGCAAAATATCATTAATTTTCGATGCGACATTCACAGCCTCTGACAGTAGAGTAGCCTCGAACTCATCCTTATGGTCCTTTAGAAAACTGGTAACTTCTCCATTGCTGACAAATTTCACAGTCATTTAATGATCTCCTTTATAGATATTTATTACTTCCTATTTCTATAAAGAAAAACGTAATCCTCTTTTATTCGACAAAAAAACAAGGAAGTACGGCAACTTCCCGACTCCCTCAAACATCACCGTTTTGCTTTTCCCACACCTTGATAAATTTCCGGTATAGAAGTCCGATATAGAAGCAAGAAAGAATACCAACACCGCAACCCAGAAAATAAGACCTAGCTGGTACGTAAAGCCTAACAGCTCTTCATCAGAAATGTGTGTTTACACCTCTTTTTCTTAGGCGCATATACTAAGTAACTAATACTTGTAGGAGGTTACAACATGTTTTATCCCTACTTTTACCGTCAGACACCTGATACCTACGGTGCAAAAGGTGCCCATAATGCCGCATCATTAACTCTTCCTGATATACTTACTTATGCGCTACAAGACGAATATCTCGCTCAAGCACGCTACAATAGAATCTTTGGAACTTATGGATATATAAGGACATTCGCAAAGATACAAGAGGCTGAACTGCGCCACATCAGTGCCCTGTTACCGTTATTCCAACAGTATCAAGTTCCTGTACCGCAAGACATCTCTCCACAATTCGTCACCACACCGCCAACGATAAAAGAAGCCTATGCAGCTGGTGTGGAAGGTGAAATCGAAAATATTGGCATGTATGAAAAATTTCTCGCATTAGACATTCCAAATGATTTGCGAGTCGTGTTTACCAGATTACGAGATGCTTCTGTCAATCACTTGGCTGCATTCGAGAGAGGACTAGCGAGGTAACTATAAAAGGGACAGGAATTATGCTTCCTGCCCCTTGCTTTATCTTAACTCTTTCGTCCACTCTTTCGTCAATTCCTATAGACTAGTCACACCAACTGCTCAGTTTTCTTATTCATATAATTGATGGTTTCTTTTATCCCCGTTTCATATGGAGTCCACTCCATTGTCCCTAGGAACTTCTCTAGTTTTTCTCCTGATAGAATGGTAGGCTCCGTGTTGATATACTGCATTTCCACCGCCTCACGCATTCCCTTTCCAGCAACCAGGGCATAAAGAGCAAACATTGGCTTTGTAATGTAGTAAAGTTGCTTATCACTTCCTAGCTGTCCTTTCACCATTTTTTCAAAGTCGCGCCCAGTAATGGTCGACACGGCAGGGATATTCCAACAGTGCCCATAGGCATCATCTTGTAAAGCTAACTCCACCATCACCCTAGCTCCATCTTTCGTAAAAATAAATTCCCTTTCAATATCGCTCGGGCCGACAAAACCTCCCTTTCTTTTTTTCAGGAGTTGATCCAGAGTAAAGTGCATGTAAGTATTAGTAGCATTCGGCCCATAAAAGTCAGGAAAGTGGCAAATTAAAGACGGAATAGAAGACTGTTGAATCGTTTCTCCCATTACCTTTCGAAGCTTCCCTTTTTTGGTATGAGGTTTTTTCTCCATATTTTCGGTAAGTCGGTTACCACCGCTTTTTCCATAAGCATAAATGTTATCTACCATGGCTAGTTTTGCACCATTCTCTTCCGCTGCATGGATGATATTTTGGGTAATTGGCAACAACTTATCCTTCCATTGTTCATAAGGAAGATTCAGTGCATGAAAAATGACATCAACTCCTTTAGCAGCAAAGTTCAACTCCTCTTTAATTCCTGCATCTCCAGCTACGAGTGTCACTTTTTCTTCACTAGAAAATAACTCCTCGAGTTTCTCTATACCTCTGGCAAAAGCCACCACATCCACCCCGCGACTAACTAGTTCCATTACCAATGCATACCCCATCCCACCTGAAGCCCCTATCACCAATGCTTTTTTCATAAAAATATACCCCCTGTTCATTTTTAACCACTGGTCAATATTTTTTAAAAAATTTTATCCTAAAGATGCTAGGATAAAATTCACATGCGATTCTGCCAAGCCTTTTACTTCTTCATAGTCTTCATCACACCAGCAATAGTGACTAACGAAACCGTGCAAGGAAAGGAAAATAGACCATGCTTGCTGGATGCTGATAGATTTATTGCTAAGTTCTAAAAGTGCCTCTGCAAACTTTTCATACGATTCATTCGGACCTTTATTTACATAGCTTTTAACTTCCTCATCTGAAAGCAAAAACATCATCTCATATTGGCTCTTATGCGTGAGGCCAAATCGTATGAATTCGAGGAGAACTTGCTTTAATTTTGTTTTGTTATCGAGGTCCTGCAGCATCACATTGTCCAGCCATTGATCCAGTTCTTTAAAATCTGATTCAATCATGGCGTAAAAAAGTTCCGCTTTATTTTTAAAATGGTAATAGATAGCACCATGACTATAGCCTAACTCTGCAGCTATCTGCCGCATTGAAACCTGTTGATACCCCTTCTTGCGAAACAACTCCCGTGCTGCATTCATTACCATCATCTGTGTTAATTCATTTGTTACCGCTTTTCTAGGTGTCATTTCCTTACTCATCCTTTTTATTGACCACTGTTTAATTAAAATATAAACCTTTGGATATACTGTTGTCAACTATAAAATTGGTAACATGTTCCTCAATCTGTCACAATGATAGTGGAACTTACTTATCTAATAAACGTACAATCATCAAACAACCCATATTAAAGGAGACACACAATAAATGGAGCAAGCTTCGAATGCTAATTTGAAAAAATTCACCGCCCTTATCATGTCGACCAATATCCCAAAACTCGCACTAACACTAGGATTAGTCGGCAGTCTAATAACCACACTTGTTGGACTAACCATTCCCTTGCTTACCCAGCAACTAGTCGACGGCTTTTCCATGGAATCACTTAGTGTCGGACTTATTGTTGCAATTGCAGCCGTCTTTATTTTACAAGCTGTGATTGACGGACTATCCACCTACTCCCTCGCCTATGTCGGCCAAAGCATCGTTGCCGGCCTTCGCGAGAAAATGTGGTTTAAATTGATCCGCCTGCCTGTCAGTTATTTTGACAAAAAAACAAGTGGCGAATCGGTCAGCCGTGTAGTTAACGACACAGGGATTGTAAAAGATTTGATCTCACAGCACTTCCCGCAGTTCATCACAGGAATTATCACCATTATCGGTGCTGTCATCATCCTCTTCATCATGGACTGGAAAATGACGTTGCTTATGCTGATTTCCGTGCCAGTAACAACGCTGGTCATGATTCCGCTTGGTACGAAAATGGCGAAGATCTCACGTGGCATTCAAGATGAAACGGCCAATTTTACCGGCAGTGTCCAGCAGACTTTAAGTGAGATTCGTCTGATGAAGGCCTCCAATGCGGAAGCGGTAGAAGAGATTAAAGGGAGGTCCGGCATTCGCACGCTACTCACTTTTGGACTTAGAGAAGCTCGTATTTTTGCCGTAATCGGACCGCTTATGTATATGGTCGTCATGCTTGTGATTGTTGTAATTATTGGTTACGGAGGAATTCGGGTAGCTGAAGGCACAATGACAACAGGGGCACTTGTTGCATTCCTACTTTACCTGTTCCAAATTATTTTTCCGATTACATCTTTTACGATGTTTTTTACACAGTTACAAAAGGCTAAAGGTGCGACGGAAAGAATTATTGATATTCTAGAAATTAATGACGAGCCAGGACAAGAGGGGTTGGCGTCGGATATCACCAACCAGCCTGTTTTTGTAAAAGGGGTGTCCTTTGGATATAACGAAGACGAGCCTATCTTGTGCAATGTTTCCTTTGATGTAGAGCCTGGCATGATGGTGGCTTTTGCTGGACCGAGCGGCGGCGGGAAGAGTACGCTTTTCGGTTTGCTTGAACGCTTTTATGAACCAACAGCCGGGGAAATTTTCGTCGGCGCGTTACCTATCCGCTCCTTATCCATGAAAGCATGGCGCCAGCAGATCGGATATGTTTCCCAAGACAGCCCGATGATGGCTGGAACCATCCGAGACAATTTGACGTACGGTTTGGAAAATAAAGAGTCTTTGACGGATGATCGTTTATGGGAAGTTGCCAAGATGGCATATGCCGACCAGTTCATTCAAGAGTTTCCGAAAGGGCTCGATACCGAAGTGGGCGAGCGTGGAGTTATGCTATCTGGTGGACAACGCCAACGAATCGCAATCGCCCGTGCCTTTTTGCGCGACCCAAAGATCTTGATGATGGACGAAGCAACGGCAAGCCTAGACAGTCAGTCAGAAGGAATCGTCCAGCAGGCGTTGACAAGACTGATGGAAGGCCGGACGACATTTGTGATTGCACATCGCCTGTCTACGATTGTGAATGCGGATAAGATCATTTTTATCGAAAAAGGCGAGATTACCGGGATGGGGACTCACCAGGAGTTGGTGGCGTCGCATAAGTTGTATCGCGAGTTTGCGGAGCAACAGCTGACTTAGGTTGGAGATCAGAAAAAAGGTCAAGGATGCTTATTAGTCCTTGACCTTTTCTTATTAAACTGAGACTGCCTCTCTGTTACCGTTTTTCTTGTTTTAATTTCAGTTCGGGCTTTGAGATCGCCTCTCTGTTACCGTTTTTCCTGTTTTAATCTCAGTTCGGGTTCTGAGACCGCCTCTCTGTTACCGTTTTTCTTGTTTTTATCTCAGTTCGGGCTCTGAAACAGCCTCTCTGTTACCGTTTTTCCTGTTTTAATCTCTGTTCGGGCTTTGAGACAGCCTCTCTACAGCAAATCGTCATAGGCTTTATTAAAGTTCATGCCGAAACCAACCGAGTTCATGCCAAACCCACTCGAGTTCGTGCCAAAATCCCCTTAGTTCGTGCCAAAACGAAAATCACACTAAGTCCCACAATACGTCCGGTACCCAGCCGTCACACTCGCACCCGGCGCCACACAATAATCTTCCTGTTCCTCCGAATACGCATACGGATCACGCAAGACCCTCACCAAATTCTCCATCACACCGTAATTCCCATGCTCCACCGCAGCCAACAATGCTGCCTCGACACGATGATTACGCGCAATAACGGACGGATTACTCTTCTGCATCAACTCACGAACCGCCTCCGCACTCGCAGACTGCCTTCCCACTCGTTCCTGCCACAACGAATGCCACTCACTAAAAGCTGGCCTCTCTACCAAATCCATCTCACCCAATGTCAACTCACGAAACGTATTCGTAAAATCTGCCTTGCTTTCCTTCATCACATCAAGCAGCCCTTCTACCAATGCCTCATCCTCAGATTCCTCACCAAACAACCCAAGTTTCGCACGCATTCCTGCAAGCCAATACCCCTTATAAAGGTCCGAGAACTTATATAGCTCCTCTTGCGCCAACTCAACTGCACGCTTTTGATCCTCATCAAACAACGGTAACAACGCTTCCGCAAACCTTGCCAAATTCCAGCCCCCTATTCGCGGCTGGTTTTCATACGAATAACGCCCCTGCACATCAATGGAACTGAACACGGTCGCCGGGTCATACATATCCATAAACGCACATGGTCCATAGTCGATGGTTTCTCCGCTAATTGTCATGTTATCCGTGTTCATCACACCGTGGATGAAACCAACCAGCTGCCATTTTGCAATCAGCTCTGCCTGTCGTTCCATTACTTTTCTAAAAAAGCCAAGATAGTCACCTGCGTCCAACTCAGGATAGTGACGTTTCATTGCATAGTCTGCTAAAGCATGCAATTTTTCCAAGTCACCCCATTGAGCAACAAACTGAAATGTTCCAAAACGAAGATGACTCGACGCAACTCTGGTCATGACTGCTCCAGGTAACAAACCTTCCCGCAAGACCTCTTCCCCGGTAGTAACCACAGCCAAGCTTCGTGTTGTCGGGATACCCAAGCCATGCATTGCTTCACTTATGATATACTCACGCAGCATGGGTCCCAAAGTTGCACGTCCATCACCGCCCCGGGAATATGGAGTCCGCCCCGAACCCTTCAACTGAATATCAAAACGCTCGCCTGAAGGAGTAATCTGCTCCCCGACCAACAAGGCACGGCCATCCCCAAGCATCGTAAAATTGCCGAACTGATGACCCGCATACGCTTGAGCTATACCAGAACCACCTTCTGGAACGGTGTTACCTGCAAGCACCGATAAACCGACACCCTCTTGCAATGCTTCCGCTCTCAGTCCAAGCTTACTAGCAACCGTCTCGTTTAGGACAACCAACTTCGGTGCATCCACAGGATTCGGCTCTATTTTTGAAAAAAACAATTCAGGTAATGATTCATAGCTATTATCAAATTTCCATTCTATATTGTTAGTAATGGTCATCTAATCCCCTTCCTCTCATCTGTCTAGTCAATACATTTATTATACCCTTTGTACCGCCAAATTTAATAAAATCAGCCTTGCCTATAGAGAGTTCAAATTTCTCATATCAGGAAAATAATGCTAAAATAAACCCCAAACAAGTAACAGACAAGGAGATTCTCCATGAGCAAAACTTGCAAAGATACCCGCGTCATCCGAACAAGCCGTGTGTTTCCAAACGACATCAACAATCACAATACTCTTTTTGGAGGAAAGCTATTGTCTGATGTAGACATGCTTGCTTCCATTTCAGCTGCCCGTATGTGCCGATGTGAATGTGTAACAGCCTCCATGGACTCAGTGGATTTCCTGTCCCCAATCCGGCCAACTGATGCTGTTATTTTTGAATCATTTGTAACTTGGACAGGGAATTCTTCTATGGAAGTTTTCGTGAAAGTGACAGCGGAGAATTTAACAAAAGGCACTAAAAACATTGCAGCGACAGCCTTTTTAACATTTGTAGCACTAGACGATAACGGAAAACCCGCTTCTGTACCTTCCATCAAACCTGAAACAGAAGAAGAGATTTATTTAAACAAAACAGGGGAAGAACGTGCAAAAGCGCGTCGAAACAGGAGAGCCCAATCCAAAGCGCTTGCTTCCAAGCTTGCAAGTGGATTTTCTGGAAAAAATTAAGAGAGTGCTCACTATCCCAGCACTCTCCTCTATTCCATCACATTTGCAGTAAACTTCACTTCCGCTGTGCCAGCGTTTAGCTTTTCCAGTGTAATCCTTGCAACCGTTCCTTTATTCAATTCACTCTTATAATCAAGCGAGCCATTATGATTTTTAATGATTTTATTTGTAACAAGCAGGCCTAAGCCGGTTCCTTTTTCTTTTGTTGTAAAAAACGGTTTACCCAACTCCTTAATCTTTTCAGGAGAGATGCCGACACCTTGATCTTCAAATTCTACATAAACCGATTCAGCTGTTTCCTTTAGACGGATGGTTACCTCTCCACCACGCGGCATCGCTTCAAAGGCATTTTTCAAGAGGTTGATGAACACTTGTTTCATTTCGCTTTCCACACAGTCATGCATCAGTGATTCCGCTACTTCCAGCTTGATTCCTATATTGAGGAACAATGCCTGTGAGTCCAGCAAAAATACGACATTCTTCAAAACCTTAACCATGTCCACACTTTCCAAGAATTTTGCTTGTGGTTTGGCAAGCACTAGCATTTCATTAGAAATCAGTTCAATCCGTTCCAACTCACTTGCCATAATTTCATAGTATTGAGGATTTACTCCGTTTTGTATGTTAATTAACTGCAAGAATCCTTTTAAGGAAGTCAGCGGATTTCGTATTTCATGAGCAACCCCTGCAGCCAACTGCCCCACTGCCGTTAGTTTCTCTGAATTGACAAGCGCGACTTCTGATTCCCTGCGTTCAGAAATATCCCTTGTAGTACTAATTATTTGCTTAAGTTTTCCGTTTTCATCCAAGACTGGCTTTGACACAGTTTCAAGCCAAACCGCTCTGCCATCCTTT
Organism: Bacillus sp. RO1; assembly: GCF_012524115.1. Taxonomy (GTDB): domain Bacteria; phylum Bacillota; class Bacilli; order Bacillales; family Bacillaceae_I; genus Sutcliffiella_A. The sequence continues at coordinate 56,396 of NZ_JAAZWB010000087.1, forward strand.
GCTAAAACACGAAACTCTTTACTTAAAGATGTTTGAGCACGGTTAATTTCTCCATTAAAACTTTGTACGGTTTCTAGATCCTCTGATGGTATGAACTGGGCAAAATCCACTCCAATGATATCCTTTTGACTGTAACCAAGAATATCAGTCACGGCAGGATTGATATATTGAACCGTCCCGTCAGGTGAAGCTAGCGTAATGATGTCCTTCGCATGTTCTGAAATGAGCTGATACATATTTTCAAATTCCTGTTTTCGTAAAAAAGTAAAGGCGGTCACCGCATGCTTACTCATCAAAATGGACAGACGTATATCCATTTCGGTAGGAGTATATGGATAACGATGATAGATAGCAAACGTTCCATATATTTTCTCTCGATAATAAATAGGGATAGACCAGACAGCACGTACTCTAGACAAGTTAGTAAGTTCCAAGAAAGGCTCCCAAACCGGATCCGTATGCATATCTTCGCAAACGACAATACGCTTCTCGTTCGCCGCTATCCCGCATCCGCCCACGCCAAGCGGAAGATTTTTGGCCTTCTCCACATAACATTCCGGAAACCCATCATAACCCGGTCCTGGATTCAATGTTTGCGTCACATCATCAAAGATCATCGTCGTTACAATTGCATCTTCTGAGAGCATCTCTTGCAACTCTACCACCAAACGAGATAATATCTTCTCTACCGTATCATCATGTTCAAAAGGATTTTTATGTAAAAGTTCATTCAGCATAGTATGCCCCTCAACATTCCTCTTATATTTTTCTACTATTCTAATAATAACTTTACCATATTAAAGTGTTTTTGACTTTTCATTTCCACAAATTGGAGTATAAAAAGGTACAGGATGACTAGATATTGTCCTGAACAGTCTAAAATAACGCTTGAAATATCTTTCCTATGTAGTTATTGATTATGAAAAGCATAAAAAACCCAAAGTTTAATTACCTTGGGTGGAGCAATGATTGATTGAATTGGTTATACTCTCTTGATTCATCACATCTAGTCTTTTCAAGAAGCCTATAATACCTCTCACCAAAAACAAGGTGAAATTAACACTTCCAAATGTATGAAAAACAGACCATTTTTTCCACTCAAATAATCTTGAGTTTTTTTCTAGCCACCATTGACATAAACTCATTGGAACACTAAAAATTAAACTTTTTAGGAGCAAGCTACTCCATTTATCATGGTAGGATATTCTGACCCAGATAACACTTAATATTGGAAAGAACAATAAATCATAAATAATGTTAGTACTAAAAATTTTGGGAAAAGGCCTTACTGGATAAGCAATTTTTTTCGTTCCCACTACATAAGAATCCAGTAGAATCGAAATAACTCCCTTTAGGAAAAAAACCAGTAAATTTTCTCTCATTTTTGAACCTCTAAATACAAATGGTAAAGAAATCATACACAGTAAATTTAAAAGATTTACCAACCTTCTCTCCATTGGGACACCCTTTCATCAAGAATGATAATTTTAATACTTTTACGTTTCCCATGAAGAAAGATAATATCCAAGCTAATTTTTCATTGATGCTAAGGTACATCTACATAAAAAAAATTTAAATCCAATGCAAAGAAATCGCAAATAGATATTGTGCCAAATAATAAGGAATCATCACAAGATAATTTCTATAGGTCAGCTTACCGACAAACCTATCCCAAGCAAGAATGGCATCGGAAAAGAAAAACAAGATGGCGCCTGCAATGATTAGAGGCTGTTGACTATAGAATGCTGCTAATACCATAGACGTGATGATCGCTACATACGTTGTGACTGCTAGAAAAAGAACAATGCCTCCCGAATTCACAACCCCTTTCGAAAGTTTCAAAAGGTAGAGAATTGCGACAAGAAATAGTGCTCCAGAAATCCAGACATTTACCGCATCACCCCCAGGAAAATACCAAAAAGCCACAACATAGCATACATGACCGGCCAAAAAAGAACCTAATCCATATACGAAACGATCCTTTGGAAGCATCAGAAGAATATCACCTATTATAGAAAATAATAATCCTGCTAGGATCCACCAGCCATATGTAAAAGATATATCGCCCAACCGCAATATTGCTATAAAAATAATTATCACCATGGTCCCTGGCTTTAACATATACGTCCATAATTTATGATGTTTCTCTACCGCAAACAGATAAAAAACACCAAGAAGCATCGTGAGAAATGAGAGGGATAACAACATTTCAATAACCTCCTTCACACTTTTATTTACTCTACATTTTAATCCACAACCAACACTCGTGATAGTCTTTTTTCTAAACATTACAACAATAAAAGAGGATTCTCCCGCTAATGCGAATGAACCCTCCCACCCCTCATTCTCCTATCTGCTTCAACGACTTCTCCACAAAAGCATACGCATAACTCTCCGACACTCTTTCCGCATTAAAATAGAATGCATACACATCTTCGTTCACTCGGAAACTTATTCTGAACGTATCTGGAATAGAATGTTTCAAATAATTATAGTAAACCGTTTTACCAGCGATACTCTTCTCTTCACCAATAAGGTTGTAATTAATCCTATCAATATGAGTAGTTTCTCCATTTAATATGTTCAGCCCCACCATGTGTTTATCATTCACAAGAAACTCCCCATAAATTAGATCCGTACCCCGCAATAACTTAGCAAGTTCCTCTGACTTCTCTTCCTCATCACCCGCTTCAAGAGTACTATACACAAAAGTTGCCACTACCGGATCGCCTACAAACCGCTCATCATCAAGAAAATACCCGTCATCTATGATAAAAGCAGTCCGTAAAGGAACATCAGCATGAAACGGTATATGAACCTCTGTTCTAAGCTTAGCAGATGCCGCTTTTTCTAAATTGGTATACGGGGTTACCCCTCCAGCCACAGCTTCAGTGTCATTCTCATCCTCCACAGTCAAACTCTTTTCCGTATCATTTGAAAAAATCAACTCTGTCGCAAGAAAGTACCCACCAATCACCAACAACAACCCAGCCAACATAAATGAAACGACTGGCCTCATATCCCATCTCCATTGTTGTCTTTTCTCCGGTTGCCTAACCGACTCCATTACTCGTTCATGAATTTCCTTCTTTCCTTCCTCATCCATCCTGATCGCTTGATATCCTTTTAATGTATGCTCCAAGCGACTCTCCTCTTTTTCATGCGTCATGGTTATAGCCCTCCTTCAGCATTTGTTTCTTCAAGGCTTCCAACGCTCTGTGCAAGGTGGTCTTCACCTTGCCTTCACTCCAACCCAGGATCTCTGCGGTTTCCCGCACCGTCAACTCCTTTATTTTTCGTAAAATAATGACCTCCCGATAAGACCTTTTCAACTGTTGCAAGGCACGATACAGATACGCCTCATATTCCCCTCGCTGCGTTATCTGCTCTGGTAGATATTCTGTTGTCGAAAGCATCGCAGTAGCGGCAAAGGAATCCGCCACAAACCGAAAAGGCTTCCGCTTCCGAAATTCATCGATTGTCGCATTCCGGGCAATCCTGTACAGCCAATTCCTTTCACTTGTTTCTCCTTTAAAACGATCTATTGCTTGATAAGCCTTAATATACGTATCATGCGTCAAGTCCTTCGCCATCTCTGGATCACCGGTCATCATCAGAACATATCGAAAAACCTCATCACTATAACGCTCATACCAATCATCCAGCTTGCGAATTGACCATTCTCCCTCCATTTATTTCACCTATCTCTCTATAGCTATCGCAAATTTGCTTACTTTAAGGACGTGAGGATTGTTCATTGGTTACAGTTTTTCAAAAGAAAAAAGCGGTTCTCCCGCTCTTCTAGTTTACACTAGGAAATGAAAGGTGCGCTTACATAATAAGGTAGATCCCCTACCATTTTTCCATTTTCCCGTTATCAATAAAAAAAACCTCAGAGGATAATTCCTCCAAGGTCTTAAGACCATCTATTCTACTTCTTCTCCATTACCGCAAAATAATTGCCTTCAAAGTCGGCAAAATTGAACACTTTACCAGAAGGCATATTTACCATTTCCCCCACTGTCACACTTTTGCTGGATAAATCATCATATAACCTTTCAAGATTTTCAGTAAAAAACAATAAAGAAGGCGTACCAAGGTTAAGTTCCGGTGACATTTTCGCAACGAATTCCTTGTTGTGTAGGATGATACTTGTTTCCGAACTTTTTGACGGTGCTATCTCAATCCATCTCATTCCCTCTCCATTGTCCTCTTCAGAAATGACGTGGAACCCTACTGTCTCTGTCCAAAACCTCAACGCTTCATCTTGATTATCTACATAGAGCATGACTTGACCGAGCTTATTGATCATTGTTTGTTTCCCTCCAGCTAGATTGATATAGTAACAAGTTCTAGGTTCATCTATAAAAACCCTCTAAATAGCCTCACTTAATCCATACCATCATATCCAAAAAAATCCTTCCAATTAATCCGCATTTTATGTAAACTTATATTTATTAAAAGTTTACATAATAGGAGGAACCTCAATTGACAGCAAAAAACGAAAGATTAAGATGGCTAATACTATGCTCTATGTTCGCCGCGATTACAGCGGTACTCGCACAAATGGAAATCCCTTTACCGCTCGTGCCAATCAGCGGGCAAACACTTGCGGTAGGACTTGCAGCAACCATCCTTGGAAGTAGATACGGGGCTATGTCCATGGTGTGCTACGTTTTGCTTGGAGCAGTCGGCTTACCGGTGTTTGCAGAAATGAAAGGCGGGGCTGGAGTACTTGTTGGTCCTACAGGAGGTTACATATTCGGCTTTATCCTAGCTGCATTTTTCACTGGCTACATATTAGAAAAAACATCTTTTACATTAAAATGGGCAATGCTCGCCAACACTGTGGGGATGATTATTACGCTTGTGATGGGAACTATTCAGTTAAAATTGGTGATGGATATGACATGGGCAAATGCGTTGAAGTTCGGGGTTTATCCTTTTATTGTGGTGGGATTGATTAAAGCATTCTTGGCAAGTTGGATTGGGATTACAGTAAGAAGACGTCTGAAGCAAGCTAACCTTTTACAGGTAAAAGAGGATGTAGCTGCATAATACTCTGGTGTATAATAAAAAAAAGAGAGGTGCGCCAACACCTCTCTCAATGATTTACCTAAGTGTGAAAGCCACCATGGTTGTGGATAAGTTGAATTTGGATAAGAACAGAGGCAGCGTGACGTTTAAAAATGAGCAGATCTTGTATGACAGAAGATCTGTGAGTGATGAGTTTGAGAAGATTATTGATAGAGTGCTGTAAAGCGAAGAAGAGCCAATCCTTAAAGTGGGATTGGCTCTTTTATTTGCTATAAAAACTATTTATTTTTTTTCCAAACCCAATCAGTGAATGCATCGTCTAAAATGGAGAAAGGAGGGTTGTCTACATGAACGAGCTAGAACATGTAGTTGTTTCTAAGGAAAATGTGATAGATAAGGAACAACTTATCAACGAGCTAATGAATGAGAACGGAGACGCGGTTCTCCATCTTGTTTTTACATATGTTAAGAACCGGACGATAGCAGAGGATTTAACGCAAGAGATTTTTATTAAATGCTATGAGAAGCTAGACCAATTCAATTATCAAGCTTCAATAAAAACATGGCTATACCGAATTGCTAGCAATCATTGTAAAGACTATTTAAGGAGTTGGCATTATCGAAAGCTAATTCTCAATGAAAAACTATTGGACTATATACCTTCCAAATCAAAGGATGTGGAAGTAGAGGTTATATCCAAAAACGAAGAAGAAAGCCTGACCAATGCAGTAATGGGATTGCCTGTAAAATATCGTGAAGTGGTGGTCCTTCATTACTATGAGGAACTTCCTTTGGCTGAAATTAGCAAGATTACCTCGGTTAATGTTAATACGATAAAAACAAGACTTAAACGCGCAAAAGAGATATTAAAAGAACACTTGATAGAGGAGGTTTAAAGAATGAATGATCCATTTCTGAATTTCAAAAAGTCTATGAAAAAGAATGTTTTCAAGGATCTCTCTTTTACGGAAGAAAGAAAAGCTAGAGTGAACGAAGCGATACAGTCCAAGCAATCATCCTCTACGCTTCAATCATTTAAGGAAGAAACCGTCCTTTCCATTTTGAAATCTCTACAAATGGAGTCCAAACATGGCTTTGAGATATCCACACAACTTTTCCAAAAAGAAGAACACAGCTTTTTACACAATGAAGGACAGCTATATACACTTTTACATTTGTTAGAGAAAAAAGAAGTACTTACTTCTATGTGGAGAGAGGATAAGAAGTATTATGCACTAACTGCAAAAGGCCGGAAGTACTTGGCAGCCGCCTCTAAAAAAGGATATGCCAAACAACCGTTTCTATTAAAAGAGATATTAGAGGAGGCCTCCTTATGAGTTCGCCCATCTTTGATGAATTTTTAACAAAAGTAATTTCAAAAGTAAAATCCAAAGAAGCTCACAGCATGATTAGAAAAGAGCTCCACCATCACCTTTTAGAACTAAGCCAGTCATTCCAGAATCGTGAGGATTCCAAAGAAAAAGCAGAGGAAAAAGCCGTTCAAGAAATGGGAAATCCTTATTCAATTGGCGAAAAATTAAATAAGCTTCATAAACCTAGAATGGACTGGATGCTCATTATTCTATTTTTTATTATAGGTGCGATCAGCTTTCTCCCCTTAATCGGGAATGCACCTGGCTCATTATTTTTGAAACAGCAGGCAATTTGGTACAGCCTCGGAACAATCGTCCTGATTGCTTTTCTATTCTTTGATTATAGAAAACTGAGAAATTGGTGGTGGATTTTTTATAGTAGTGGCGTGCTTGTGCTTCTATACCTACCTGTATTCGGCCTTTCAGTAGGAGGAGTCAAGAGATGGATCTCAATTGGCGGATTTACGGTGGATGCGGCTACCATTTCTATGCTTTTGTTTTTCCTTGCATGGTCTGGTATTTTCACTAAACCTGACATGTTTAACGGCTGGAGACAAGTAATGATGTTTGGACTTTTCTGGATACCTTTCATTCTTTTCATGATGCTTCCTTCCTTTCCTTACAGTATTTTTTATTTTTTATGTGTATTAATGATGTTTATTTTTTCCCATATACGGAAAATGGGTGAGATCATCATGATTACAGCAGAATTGACCACGTGCCTACTTTTTATTGTGCTGATTTTAATTACCTCTCGTGGTAGCCTTTTAAGTGAAAGATTTTTTTCTTTTCTTTCCCCTGAAGAATATTTTAATGGACCGGGTTATATGTACATCTTAATCAAGGGACTCCTTGCTGACGCAGGCTGGTTCGGAATTGGTCTAAATGGGAATAGTGCCATCCAAACCCTTCCGGACGCCCATACAGATTTCGCTTTCCCTTATCTTGTTTATTCACTCGGCTGGGCATTTGGAATAGCTCTTTGTATTTTACTGATTGTTTTTATATGGAAAATTTCACGAAATGCAAGCAAGACGAAGGATACTTATGGAAGGATTTTAGTAGTAGGCGGAGTTACCTTAATTGCGGTTCCAGCCATATGGAACATTCTTATGGGGTTAGGCTTAGCACCAATAATAGGGGTATCTTTACCGTTTATCAGTTATGGCGGAACCACACTGATTTTTTATTCCGCGATTTTAGGGATTATTTTAAGTGTTTACAGACGGAAAGATATCGTCGAACCAAGTAAGATTTAGTTCTGAAATGAAAGGGCGGTTTCTACTGTGAGTAATAGTAGTAACCTCCCTTTTATTATTTGACTCTGTTAAAGTGTTAAAGCATATGGTTGATTTATGCAGCAACCTAGCTGGTGATTGGAGCAAAAGGCGAAGACTCCTGAGGGAGCTAGCGCTAGGTGGAGACCCCGCAGGCGTAGCCGAGGAGGCTCCAGCAGTTCCCCCTAGGAAAGCGAAGCCATTTGCGGAAATCAAAAGCGGTGTTTAACCAATTTATAAAATCAAAGATTTTTCAGTGGCCTCCTCGCAAGCCGAGGAAGCTCCCCAAACGCCCCTAGGAAAGCGGACCCTAGTGCGTAAATCAACAGCGGTGTTTTACAGAGCCTTTACATAAACAACTCTTTCAACAAAGTCCAGAATCCCTTCTTCTTCTCAGGCTCCGCTTCCTTCATTTTCTTCTCTTCCATCTTGATTGCCTCTGTTTTGATGACAAACTGAACGGAAGTTACTTTCTCATTCTCTTCAGAAACAAATGATACTGGTTTGAAATCCGACTTATCGTATTCCTGAATCATCTTATCGACCTCGGCTTGCATTTTCGCAGGCAAATCTTTGGTTTCAGAATACAATTCCTCTGTTCCCTCAGATAACTCATTCACTCCTGATGAAAGTTCACTCGTACCATCCGTCAAACCAATCAAGCCTGTGTGAAGTTGTGAATAGGATGTGGATAGCTCGCCAACACCATTTGTATAATTTACTAGCCCGGAGTGGAACTGACTATAGTTGGCTGCTAATGTTTCCATGCCTTTTGTCAGCTCTGCCAACCCGCTCAAATCTGTTTCCTCTAGTGAAGCCGATAGCTCATCCGCAATCGTCGTCAACGTGCCACTTATCCCTCTTACTGCTCCATCGACTTGCCTCAAGGATGGCTCCACCGCCGCAAATGCTTCCCGCACCTGTGCATAAGTCCCTTTTACCTTTTGAGCAGCTGCATAATTGGCTGCCAACTTATCCACAACGGCAGGGTCTGCACCGCTCTCATATAACCCGGCAATCTCTTCTTCGGATAGGTCTCCTGCAGGAATTTCTGTAATTGCACCATCTAGTGAGGCGTATGCCCCCGCGTAGTTCTCCTGTAACTTAACAAGACCATCCGCCGTATCATTCAAGCCTTTTGCAAGCTCACGCAATCCAGCCGGCAATTCGGTCAAACTGCTCAGATCAACGTCGGCCGCACCAGCGGATAGTTCCTGGTTGATTGTTCCTAACGCTTCTTTTATTGAACTCGATGCGCCGACAAGTTCAGAAGACGATCCACTCAGCTGATTAATGCCATTTTTATATTGTGCAGAGCCATCACGAAGTTTTGCGGCCCCGTTGTTCAACTCAGAAACCCCGTCCTCCAGCTGGCCAACGCCATCATTCAATTGCCCAATGGCATCAGACAGCTCCGCCATATCATCGGTCATCCCTTCCGTTCCGGTTGTATCAATCGGAAGGCTGGAAGGGACTGCGGCAATCTCGACACCGTTAAATTCAAAGTTTTCCACATCCGCTTCCACACGAAGCTGCTCTTCTTTTCCAGGCATCACCGTAAACGTGATTTGTTTATTTTTCCCGACATTCGCCTGCATGCCACCAGAGGATGCTTCGATATTCTTATACGTATTCGGCAGTGTCAGGGAGATTTGCAGCAAATAATTTTCATAAAAGACTGATGGAACGTTGTTGTTAGCCGCTGTCTCGACTTGTACTTCTACATGACCGCTTTCCCCTGCAAGCTCTTCAGGTTCCACTTCGCGTCCATCCAAAAGATACGTAACCGTCACATCCCAAGGCAGTTCCGTTCCTTCTTCCAAGTCCCCTTGGTAGTAGAACTTCCCTTCCTGTTCCACATCGGCCACAACTCGCTCGCCTTCTTTCTCAAGCTTCGTCATGTCCGTCAGGTTTTTCACTGTTTTATACTCACCAAAATCGAGTATTTCCCCAGCTTTCGCAACCTCAAGGGTATTCACGACATAGATTGGGCCAAGGTCTCCGTTTGCTTTCAGTGTGGCATAGACCACTTCTTCCTTAGTCCGGACATTCCGTTGATCCTTAGCGTAAACCTCACTCGCATTCCCAAGAAATGAAGGCAAGAAAAGCATTCCGGCAAGTGTAACATAAAGTACTTTTTTCTTTCTCATCATCACTTCTCCTCTTTAAAATTGGATTTATAGGTAGTTTTCTTGATGAACCTATCACACACAAGCAGCATCGCCGGCAGGAAGAACAACACCATGATAAACGCCAGCAACGCCCCTCTTCCTAGTAACAGACCAATCGAGCCGACAATCGGGTTAGAAGACGTAATCCATAAAATAAACCCGACACTTGAAAGGATGGCTGCTGAGATGGAAATCGAGAAGGTCTTCTCATCCAACGTTTTAATGATGGCCTTCCTCGCAGACATTTCCTTGCGATGGTGCGTGTAGGCTTCTGTAAATAAGATTCCATAATCCACCGTTGCCGCTAGCTGCACTGTACTGATGATGAGGTATCCCACGAACACCAGCGATGTTTGTGAGAAATACGGAATGGATAAGTTTATCCACACAGACGACTGAATGGCCAGTAACAATACAACCGGTATGGAAATCGACCGGAAACCTATCAATAACACGATGGCAATCGTCACGACCGTCAGTACATTGACCAAGATATTATCTTTAGTTACCGTTTTTTTGATATCATTTAGGGTCACACTCTCCCCAAGGCTGAGCGCGGAATCCCCGTAATATGCCGATGCGGCTTTATCCACATTTTCCACAATCGCAAACGGAATGTCCCCTTCTGTCGCCTGGTTGGTGTTGATAACGATCCGGCTATAATTTTCCGAGTAAAATTCATTCCGAACTTCTTCGTCCAAGTACTCTGGTGGAATTACCGGATCGACCATATTCACGTAGGACACCACACTTGTGACATAATCCATTGCTTCAAGTTCTGCCACAAGCTCCTCCTCTTTTGCCACCTCACCTTTTGGTACCAAGAGGACAATAGGTGTGATCTCACCAAACGATTCATTGATTTTCTTATAGTCCGCTCCTGCTCTTGTATGGTCTGGCAGTTCACCAAATCCATATGTAAAAGAAGTATTGGTCTGTGCGAGGAACGCAGGCACCAATAATGCAAGCACAATAAGTAAACTAGGAACCCTTAACTTCACCACGAAGTTCCCAATTCCCTCAAAGCTTGGAATGAAGCTCTTATGTTGCGTCTTATCCATCCATTTATAAAAGAACAGCGTTAATGCTGGGAGGAATACCATTACACTGATAAAACTCAGCACGATTCCTTTTACCAGATTCAACCCAAGGTCAGAACCAATCTCAAAATCCATAAACGTCAGAGCGATAAATCCGAAAAATGTTGTCGCTGCACTTGCCGTAATGGCCGGAAACGATTTTTTCATCGCAAGCTCCATGGCCTCTTCAGGATTGTTGGTTTTTTTACGATATTCTGAAAAGCTGTGTAGGAGGAACACTGCATAATCAAGCGATACGGCAAGCTGTAAAATTGGCGCCACAGACTGCGTCACAAAGGAAACCTCTCCAATAAAAATGTTGGTTCCTAGGTTTATCAAGACAGATACCCCAATTGCTGTAAGGAAGAATATCGGCTCCACCCAAGATGTTGTGGAGATGACCAGAATGAAAATAATGATAGGCACAAGCAGCATGGCCGCATACATGGATTCGTTTCCGGCCATTTTTTGTGAGGTTGCGGTATTAATAGCTTCCCCCGCAATCGCGCCATTTTCCCCAATTAATTCATAGATGGCATCTGTGATCGCCACCTCATCCCCACTGCGGACGCTGATAGAAAATAAGGCATTTCCGTCCTTGTAGTAACTTTCCACCATCTCCTGATCCGCTATTTCAAGTGGCGTTTTCAAGTCGACCACATCATCAAGCCAGATCACTTCGGCCACTCCATCGATAGCTTCTAATTTTTCTTTATACGAAACGGCCTCCTGTATCGTCACATCGGATATCATGACCCTCGTATCCGGCACAGAGCCTGTAAATTCTTTTTCCATGATCTCCATGGCCTTTGTCGATTGGGCATCATCCGGCAGATAATCTACCATATTATAATTGACCGAGACAAAAAACTGCGCCACGGTCGAGATGATGGTCACCAACGCAAACACAATTAAAACAGCCTTTTTATGTTTTATAATACGTGATGCAATATTTATCGTTGTTCATCCTCTCTTGTGTCGTACCCCTTTTCATCTTATTATTATATTAGACACCGTGTTGGGTATTCAACAGACAGTTGGGTTCTGAGTGTTAGATAGACAACAAATTGTTTTATTGTGTTGTTTTTTAAGAAAGGTAGTGATGAAGATGAGCGAAAAAATGGATAGAAGAAAGCAGTACACACGCAAGGTGCTGAAGGAAAGTTTGTTAGATTTATTAAAGGAAAAATCCATTGCAAGCATTACCATAAAAGAGATATGTACAAAAGCCGATATAAACCGCTCCACCTTCTATGCCCACTATTCCAGTCAATACGACCTCCTCGATTCCATTGACGACGAATTCACCGAGGACATGGTCAAAACGCTTAACCAATATAATTTCTCAAAAGAAGACGAGGCATACCAAATGACCGAGAAAATCTTTGAATACATTGCTTCAAAAAGTGATATTTGTTGTATTCTGTTAAGCGAAAACACCGAAGTGCAATTCCAGAAAAAAGGCATGATGATCGCGAAGGAATACATTTTAAAGAATTTTATTCCTAGTAAACAAATCGACGCGGAGACCTTTGAATATCTAAGTATATTCTTTGTGAGTGGGAGTATTTATATGATAAAGAATTGGTTGGAGAGTGGGATGAACAAGACACCTAAGGAGATGGCCGGGTTGCTGAATGAGTTTTTGAACCGTGGGTTGAGGGGACAGGTTCGGTGACCCAGAGATGGTTTTGGGAAGAGGGAAAGTAAATTGTGGGCTTTGGAAAATAAAACAGGTGTAACGGAAAATAAATCGGTGGTTTTGGAAAATAAATTGGGCCTAACGGAAAATAAACTGCAACTTTGGAAAATAAAATCACCTGAACGGAAAATAAATACCCGCTTTTGGAAAATAAGTCACCCCAACGGACCATATCCCCCTCAATTGGGGCTAGCTCGTCATCCATTGGTCCCTTAATCTCCCACTTAAACTACCAAACTGGCTGATTCTCAAGACTTTCTAGCTCATAAAGAAAAAACAAGACCCCAACTCAGGTCTTGTCTCTAACTTTATCTATTTTGCATTCTGGTCTGGCTGATGGATACCAAACACATTGCCTTCTGTGTCCATGTAGTAACCCTGCCACGCCATTCCAGGCAACGCATGCTTTGGCAAAGCCACTTTACCGCCGTTCTCAAGTATCAATTTTTCCGTTACATCGTACTCCTCCACACCCATTGTGCAGGCAAAACCATTTAGAGGTTGATTGGCCTCAGGCGCAGCACCTTTGCGTTTCATCAACGCACCATTGATCCCTGGCGCTCCTTCGTCCCCTGTAACCGCTCCAAAATAAGGAGTTCCAGCATATTCGCTCCAATCTTGAAACGTCCAACCGAACACCTCTCCATAAAACCCCTTCGCACGCTCCATGTCATCCACATGAATTTCGAAATGAATTAATCTTCCCATAGTACCCCTCCTACTAGATTAATTTTACAAATATGTACCAACTTACCTCTCTATCATAAATCATTGATAGACAAGGGTTCAATAAGTAGTTAGGAAGAAATAGGAATTCTCTTTGGGTTGAGGGGACAGGCACGCAGACCCAGTGTATGGAATGTCCTTTAATATATGGGGGGTTTTTGACGTACTTTGTCGAATGGCAAATATATTGCCTAAAGTCGCTAATAAAATAAGAAAACGGCAAATAAATTCAAGAGTTTGGACAATAAATCCAGTAGTTGGACAATAAACTTACCCGCCACCCCCACCAAACCAAAAGGAGCCATGCATTTTGGCTCCCATTACACTTTAAGGACCTCCCGACCAGCCACTCGCAGACCTTTCCTAGAAAAAACGACCACAAATACTGAAGCGGCCACCAGAATTCCGGTCAAAATCATAAAACACAACATTATCTGCCCCATCGAAACAAGCCCCGTGAACAACCCCAACAACACAATTCGCAACAACAGCCCCACTGCTCTAAGCAAGCCATCGACCCTGCCAATAATCTCATTGGGAATCCGCTCCATCATAAAGGCATTCCGAGCAACCCTTGCACCGCCGTTACCGAGGGCGATCAACAGCATCATGAACAGATAGCCGCCCACAGGTAGATACACCATAACGGATATAGCTACTGTAAAAAGTACCACCGTCCCTGCAACCAGCTTCTCATCCTCAAATCTCCGCGCGGCAATCGGAACAAAAATCCCAGCCAACACGGCACCCATCCCATACAGCATCCCTTGGATACCATAGATATCCCCTTCCACTCTCAACACATCTGCCAAGTAGACAGGAAACAAATAGTTGGTGAGCATGACCCCAATGAACGGTAAGGACGAGGCCAGCAGAAACAGGAACAAAACCGGCTCTCTTTTCATAAAATTAATAGCTTCAGAGGTGCTTACTGAAACTACTTTTTCTTTTCGCGTTCTAACATACGGTATTCTCACAAAAAAGTAGATTGCAATTGCGTACGTACATACATCCAAAAGCAAAATGTAATGAAGGTCCCACTTTAATAGAAGAATACTCGCAATCGCTCCGGCCACCATGCTCGACAGCTGCCCCTGAACCTCCATCGTGCCATTCAATACCTTAAACTGATTTTTATGAAACAACTCCTGATTTAGTGCAAACATCGTTGGATAGAAAATCGTGTAATACAGGCTGCCAATCATATAAATGACGATGTAATGCCACAAATCGTAATCCAGCCCCACAAAGCCGACACCGGAAAACAAACTCAAAGCGATGAGACTGACCACCTTGCTGCTTACAATCATTCTCTTCCTAGAAATTTTATCAATTAAATACCCCAAATATGGTGTAAGCATAAAGTTGATGACCGTCATACAAATTGCCACAAAGCCAAACACTTCATTTCCATTATCACTTGTCACCAACAGCCACGGAATCGCAATCATGGTGATCCCACTCCCAATCGATGACGCCAAATTCGCTAACATTATATATCTAAACCTGGTGTCCTTATATAAACTTTTCATTGCCGTTCTCCCTCTCCACCTTTGTTACTTTTATCATAATCGAAGAGGAAATTAGCAACATTCAGCGAAGGAAGGAAGTTTGGATACGGCTTTGGTGATGGGATAGGTGCGACTTTAGATGTAGGGGCCTCAATTTTCTTGTCCCCCCGAAATACAAGAGAAGCGACAAAACCCAACAAAACTTCGCTCAAAAACAGCAGAGTCGTTCGCGATGTTGGATACAGAGCACGCCACTCCTAATGGGATCATTGAATATCCACCAGCAACTATTAAACTCCAAATTTCACCATCACATTTTGTCGAATGGCATTTATGTGACCTCAAATGGACAATATAATGAGAAAGTGGATAATAAAATTAAAAGTTGGCTAATAAATCAAAAATCTGGACAATAAAACAGATAGCAAACGCTAAGGGAGATGTTCCATTGACTATAAAAGATAAATTCGACTTTCTATCAGAGACAGATAGATTAGTAGTAAGGCCACTAAAGAAGGTAGACTATGAAAACTGGTTACACGAATATGAAAGCAGGCTACCTTCCCAACATCGGCTTGATGAAGGAAAAATGGATATGAGCATTTGTACACTAGAATGGTTTCACAAGCTTGTGGATAAACATCAAGAGTTGGCACTGGCAGACAAAGCTCATATATTTGGAGTGTTTAGAAAAAATGATGGGACTCACATCGGCATGATCGATTTTTCCACTCTTGCCAGAGATGATTTCCAATGGGGGAGGATTGGATATACCATTCATAATCAGTATTGGAGAGTAGGTTACGGAAAAGAAGCCGTGAAAGCAGCACTTGACATCGCTTTTCAACAGTTGAACTTCCATCGCATTGAAGCTCACATTAACTTGGATAATACACCTTCTGTAAAATTAGCGGAAAGTGTCGGCATGAAATTTGAATGTATACGGAAAGGCTTTATTTTCGAAAACGATGAGTGGACCGACAACTTGGTATATTATAAGAACGCTGATTAAAATCTTTAGGGACAGGCACGGCAAATGGGTCGCCGTGCCTACAAACCCCTACCCTTAGTTCATTCCATTCCATTCCCCTTGATTCTTAGAGGCTTTTTCTTTTTTGGCTTTCTCTTTATGCTCTTTGTTAGCAGCAGCACTGCCTAATTCCTTAGAGAATTCAGCGTCTGTTTGGCTAGCGTCGAAGCCTTTTTTATTTTTTTGTTCTGCGTCTGTTTTGCCGTTTCTTTTCACCATGGTAAATATCCCTCCTGTTTCATTATGATGTCGTAGGAACAGGCACCGTAACCCAAATTGGTCATCTTGCCCGTCCCCTCAGCCCGTATACTTTCCCCTTCTTTTATCTAAACTATCCTTATCTTTGTTATTAACAGGAGGGTTTATTTTGTCCCAGGATGGCTTTAACTATTTATTTCCATATCAAAAAAATGCCCTCAGTAACGAAGGCATTTTTATTAAATCTTTATTCTCCATAATTTAATTGCCAGTGTACACCAAACTTATCTGTTACTTGCCCGTAAAGCTTGCTCCAGAAGGTTTCTTGCAGTTCCATATCAACCTTCCCGCCTTCTTTTAGTTGCTCAAACCAAGATGTTAAGTCTTCTGTGCTATGGCTAACCAGTGCCAGTGTAACATTGTTGCCTTGAATATATTCTTGCCCCGGGAAGGTGTCGGAGAACATCACATTGCTTCCATCTATAGAGAGGCGGGTATGCATGATGCGTTCTTTCGCCTCCTCTGGAAGTGGATAATCCGGATGTTGTGGGCTTTCCCCAAAGGTCATAATCTGCGGAGCTTCTGTTTGAAACACCTTTGCATAAAATTCAACCGCTTCTCTACAATTCCCATCAAATACAAGATAAACATCTACAGACACAAGCTTCACCCCTAGTATTTAATACGTACAACTCTATTTTATCCGAATGTTCTAGCAATAGACACTACCAAAAGGCACTTCTTCAACTAAAAAATCAATCTTCTCTTCCAAACACCAAGAAATTTATGAAAACCTACAGGGCTTTACGTTTGTTGACCAATGCGACCATATCACTCCTTACTTTTTCATACATATTAACCGTCCACCCCACATACCATTTTTAACGGCGTCATGATTTAAGATCCCATCTGGAGGTGCAGAATGGAACATCATGATAAGAACAACGGGACCTTTGGATATTGGATAGGTTTTTGGGTGTTAGTAGGATGCTGGGTGATTTCCTTTATGGTGAGTGGATTGATAGAGGTTGAACAACTAGCTATGCTCAAAATACGCCTAACCCTCAACATAGTCGCCGTCATTTACTTTCTCTCTATTTACCTTTTTCAAATCTTCCAGCAATATATGCTCGAGCGGAGACGGCGTAATCAGATCATTGTCATATTTAACGGCAAGGAAAGTATACTTAGTTGATAATTTTTTGAATGAACAGAAAGGTATCGGTAGTTGTGCCTTTCTGTTTTTTATTTACCCTTAGTTTGCTTTGGAAGGCATCATTAGCCTATAGAACCCTTCTATTTGACCATTCTCCAATTTAATAAAAGCTTCAGTTATATATAAACACTGACAGCTCGGAAAACTTGAACGGACAGGCACCACAACCCACCACAAATAACTGAGGAACCTGCCCCTTACACCATCGGCTTAAACTCCACCACCGAAGACAACTTAATCAAAGTAGACGGCTCTCCAAAAGGCAAAGTCGCATCAATAAATTCCTCAAGCTCTTTAACCGACTCCCCTACCACCTTCACCAAATAACTATATTGACCTGCCAGTCGATGGCATTCCACTACAACAGGATGCTCTCTGCAAAAGTCCCTAAATTTCTTCCCTTGTTTGGTATCAAATAGAATAAAAGCCGTCACATTTTTATCAAGTTTCTCGGGATCAACAATGGCCCGGTAGCCTTTTATCACTTCTTTATCTTCTAGCTTTTTCACCCGCTCATTTGTTGCTGGGGTCGAAAGCCCAACCCTTTTCCCTAGTTCTGTCATCGACATTCTTGCGTTTTCCTGAAGATGACGAAGGATACTCTGATCTATCTCATCCAAGCTACTTCCCTCCACACCAATAAAATTTAAAGTAATTAACTATTATTATAATAAAATATCATGTAATGAACGCAAATTACCTTCTAAAAATAATGTGAATAAATCCGTAAACCCTATAAAATATAACTAACTTAAAGTAAGGGGGATAACGGCAAATGGAGATTTATCAAGCTACCATGAAAGATCTAGAAGGGGCTGCAAATTTATTTTATATGTATCGTACTTTCTATCAACAAACACCAGATTTAGAAGGAGCTAGGGCATTTATAAAAAACCGCTTAGAAAATGAGGATTCAGTAATATTCGTTGCAAAATTGAACCATGAATATGTTGGATTTACCCAACTCTATCCCACCTTTTCATCCATATCAATGAAGCGAGCGTGGATCTTAAATGACATGTTTGTAGATTCAAAGGCCAGAAACCACGGGGTTGGAGGAATGCTTTTACAAAAAGCAAAGGAATTTGCTATTCAAACAGGCGCAAAAAGTATCACGTTAGAAACAACACCAGATAATGAAGGAGCTCAGCGATTATATGTAAAAAATGGATATAAAAAGGATGATCAATTTTACCATTATTACCTAAAGCTTAGGGAGGGCTAAACCCAGTTGTACCAGCCATTTGCTCCATCTATCAACTTCTACCGTTCTTTATAATTAACTCCATCGCTTTTCATATCCCCCGACCAATTAACATATATTGGTTTATGTTAATGATTAGGAGGGGATCGGATGGATGATTTCTTTTTGATATTATCTCTTATTTCCATCTTAGCATTTCTTATTGGCATGATTAAGCCCAGTATAGTATTATCATGGTCTCCTGAAGGCAAAAGGAAAAGAAAGTATGTGGCGATGTATTTTGGAGTTGCAACCGTAGCTTTTTTTATTTTATTTGGAATAACCACACCTTCCACAAGCGAGCATGAAACTAAGAGCGAACAAAGAGATAATGTAGAAGAATCTGAGGAAACCGCTAATGAGCCAGTAAAAGAAGAAGCTGACCAAGATGCCGAAGAGCAAGCTAAAAAAGACGCCGAAGAGCAAGCTAGAAAAGAAGCTGAAGAACAAGCTAGAAAAGACGCCGAAGAGCAAGCTAGAAAAGAAGCTGAAGAGCAAGCCAGAAAAGAAGCTGAAGAGCAAGCCAGAAAAGAAGCTGAAGAGCAAGCCAGAAAAGAGGCGGAAGAGCAAGCCAGAAAAGAGGCTGAAGAGCAAGCTAGAAAAGAAGCCGAAGAAGCGGCAAAGAATGCGGAAACCATGTCACAAACCCAAGCAGTTCAAATGGCGGAAGACTACCTTAATTACACTGCATTTTCAAGAAGCGGCTTGATTGCACAGTTAGAATTTGAAGGGTTCAGCAATGAGGATGCTACCTATGCTGCAGATAAACTCAATGTAGATTGGCAAGCCCAAGCAGTGAAAACGGCGGAAGATTACCTTGATTACACTGCATTTTCAAGAAGTGGCTTGATTGAACAATTAGAATTTGAAGGTTTCAGCAATGAGGATGCTACATTTGCTGTAGATCAACTCAATGAAGATTGGCGAGCCCAAGCAGTCCAAATGGCTCAAGACTACCTTGATTACACTGCCTTCTCAAGAAGTGGCTTAATCCAACAGCTAGAATTTGAAGGTTTCAGCAACGAGGATGCCACTTATGCTGTGGATGAAGTAGGGTTATAGTTCCACTATCCACTATTCACTAACACCAAAAGACATGTCGCATTGACATGTCTCTTTGTGTTTCGTTAAAGTTGCTAAATATTCTTCGTGCCTGTCCCCTCAACCTTCATTCAAAAATTCTTCGATATATTCCTTCAATTCCTCTTTTATTTCTTCCACTGATTCATCAAGAAGTTCGCCGATAATCTTGCTTCCCGGCAGGTTTGCTGAAATCGGTATACCTAAAAATATGCGTTCACATTCCCAGATTTTTATTCTATGTAAGTCCATTAGTTCACCATTTTTGTTAGCTCTATCTGATACACCCAGTACTAAAGAAGAACTATAACCTGGCTCGAAAGGGTCCTCTCCCTCTTTATCGAAATCAACATTTAATATAAGTTTCTTCTTTGAAAAAATAGACTTATAATCTTTTGACAATTCTACATTATGTTCTTTTAAAACAGATTCAGTGTTGTTAATTTTTGTCTTTAATTCTTCTGTGAAATCTTTTTGATGAAATTTCATATAAAAATCACCTCTTTTTATATAAAGATAATTTAGAAATTCTCCAAAGGGGTAACAAATCCTTTAAGAGCTAAACTCCTCCGTAAGTTTAAATGAGATGGACTCCTTGCGCCATAATAACGAAGACAGGTACCATTTCCCACCTAAAGCAGTAACATTTCCCCAGGACACACAACATCATGGTTTTCCCAACACATGCTAAAAGCCTCATTTATTACGATTTACACAATTTTTACACAATTTTCAAACATCCTGATGTACGCTATTTATGTAACGAAGCAACCACTAGGAGGAGAAACAGTTTGAATCAAATTAACAAAAGAGTTAGAGGCTTATTTATTTTCTTATTTGTTTTTACCCTTGCATGCTCACACGCCGTACCTGATAAGATGAGCGCTGCAGGTTCCGGTACTTGGAACTCTCCGTTTACTGTCAGTCAAGCAAACTCCAATCAAAACGGTTCTACTCAGACCGTCGAAGGCTATGTAGTGGGACAACCAACCGCAACCAATACAGTGGTTACGAGCAATTTCCCTAACGACTACGCATTAGCGTTAGCTGACAGCGCGTCTGAAACAAACACATCCAATATGATTTATGTTCAGATTCCTTCTTCCTTCCGTTCAGGCTATGGATTACAGAGCAACCCTGATCTAATGGGAAAAAAATTGAAGGTCACTGGTTCTTTATCAGCATACTTCTCTCATTCCGGTGTCAGAAATGCTTCTGCATTTGAGGTAGTGGATGGCGGGACCACAGACCCTACTGACCCACCACCAAGCTATGATTCCTATTACAGTTCTGCAGAAGGGAAAACAGGATCCGCATTAAAAACAGCGCTACATAACATCATCGACGATCACCAGACTCTATCCTATGATGCAGTGTGGGATGCGTTGCGTAATACAGATGAAGACCCAGCAAACCCAAACAATGTTCTTTTATTGTATACCGGCCGTTCTCAATCCAAGTTCTTAAACGGCGGCGGAGTAGACGACTGGAACCGCGAGCACGTGTGGGCAAAATCCCACGGTAACTTCGGTACAACTCAAGGTCCTGGAACAGACCTTCATCATCTGCGCCCAACGGATGTGACGGTAAATTCCTCCAGAGGAAACCTTGACTTTGATAACGGTGGAAGCCAGCATTCTGAAGCACCAGGAAACTACTATGACAGTGATTCTTGGGAGCCGCGTGATGAAGTAAAAGGCGACGTAGCACGGATGATTTTCTATATGGCGGTTCGCTATGAAGGAGACAGCGGGGAACTAGATTTAGAGCTTAATAACTTAGTTAACAACGGCAGTGCCCCTTACCACGGCAAACTGTCCGTCCTATTACAATGGCACGCACAAGACCCAGTGGATGCAAGAGAAATCCGCCGCAACAATATCATTTTCGAAAACTACCAAGGAAATCGCAATCCATTCATCGACCACCCCGAATTTGCGGAGATGATTTGGTAGAACATTATATAAGGAAAGAACTCCGTATGGGTTCTTTCCTTTTTTCTTGGTTTTTTCAATGTAGAACACATGTCAATGGAAATGCTTGTTGGGAATAATTCTTTTTTTATACAACTAGGACGACTGTTGTTGTCTCTTTAATTCTCGTAGTAATTGGTCGACAGCAGTTTGACCTGGCACAGAAGCTTGAGCATTTTCTACAATAGTTCTTTTCCATTTAAGTTCTTCTGGTTGTTCTTCCATAACAATCCCTGCTGTAGAATTTCCATTGTAAGATAAATTATTGGTAAGATCTCCATCTGGAGCGGTTCTCACATGTTCTTTTACTGTCACTATTTCACCAGAAGGCATTTTCTTATCAGGACCGTTATAGGATAGATTATTGGTAGGGTCGCCATCTGGAGCAGTCCGAATGTGTTCTTTCACGTGAATAAGAGGCTCACCAGAAGATGGAATGGTTCTACTCCCCAATGGTTCTCCAGTGACAGGCTTGGTCTCAACCGCCGCCTTTTCCATAAAGAAATCTCCCCCGATATGCAATTTAAGAAACGGCAATACGAAGGCAATAATAATTACTGGAACACTCCCCATTATCCCTAAAGCTCCATAACTAGTATAATTGAAACTGTATAGCCAACGTAAAATAGTCCGCAAACCAACAAATGCTATTGCACTCATAATTGCCCCTTCAATTACAGTGCCCATCGAAAGAAAAGCGTAGGTGCTTAAATATGTAGAGCGTCCAATCATAACTCCTACGATCCCATATAGGAAAATACCGGATACAAATGGACGCCAATTGACTATTACATATTTTATTCGGAGGATAAACAGGACAATCATTACAAGAAAAATAACCGGAGCCAAAAATGGTAGGACAATAGATATGGCACCTAAGATGATCATCCAAAACAACATCGATTTTAACAATTTAAAAGAAGTGACAAGAAAGAATATCACCATTCCTATTCCAAAAATGAATGGATGTAAATAACCAAAAAATATTACAAGTGGAAACAAAAATATAGCCACTCTATGATGAGTTGTATCTATTTGCTCCTGTATCCAATCCTGATTCATAACCGTCCTCCCCAACGTTCTAATCCAATAAAAAAACGTCCTAAAAAAGGACGTAAAAAATCTAGAAGAAGATACAACTGGCTGGCAATCCAATAAGAATAAGCCCCTCTAGTTTTGCGTCCTACTTTTTCAAGTAGTTTGCCAATATTAAATTAGGAATATTTTACTATGTAAATAAATTTAATCTAATTGGACTATTTTGTAAACTACCCTTTATTAAATTTTCAGGACCCTTAATACTTCCTCCCCTCAGTTGACCAAGGACCCTATTTTAAAAATTTAGCATTATGGTATTATGGTAATATATTCATAGATTTCTAAATTATAGAGATGAGGTATTACCTATGACCATTTATGAAGATATTCAAGCAATTAAGGAGAAGCTTGAACAAGATCAAGAACATTCTTTACGTATAGCTTTATTTGGCCAGCCCGGTTCAGGAAAATCCTCTTTGATTAACAAATTGATAGGAAAGAACTTAGCAAAGACTGGTGCATCCACAGATGTTACGACGACAGCCGGGATCTATCCTTATAATCAAATGGTACTAGTGGACCTTCCAGGTTATGGTACTTCCAAATTCCCACCAAATCAGTGGTTTAATGAATTTAAGCCCGAGGATTTTGATTTATTCCTATGCGTATTTTCTGGGAAGTTTCATGAAGCAGACACGAAGTTTTTCCGTGAGTTGAAGGATAATAATCGCGTATGTCTTTTCGTTCGAAATATGCATGATCAGCTTTGGGATCCTGAAAAGGAAGTCGAGGAGTTAGAAAAAGAAGTACAAATTGATGTTCAACAACAAGTTGGGGAAGCGGTGAATGTATATTTCACCAGCTGTCGTACCGGCTATGGTTTCGACCGCCTGCAGGAAGGTATCCAAGATTCACTCGGACCAGCCCAACAAGATAAATACACGCGTAGTGCAAAGTCTTACACGTTGGAGCATTTAACTAAGAAGAAAGAAGAGTGTAAGAAGATGGTGTATCGTTTTGCAGGAGTGGCTGCTGCAAATGGGCTTAACCCGATACCAGGGGTCGATCTTACAGTCGATGTTTCCATTATGCTGAAGCTTTTCACGGAACTTCGCGATTCCTATGGCATCGAGGAGAAGAATATCAAGAATATGGCACCTGCCCTTGTTCCAATAGCAAACCGTGTCATTGAATATGCTACTAAGGAGGGGATCATGATTATCTTGAAAAAGTATGCCACCCGTATGGCGGTAAAAAGCACGGCGAAATACGTTCCCTTTGTTGGACAAGCCATCGCCGCTTCCGCCTCTTTTGCCATGACTCTTGCAGCGGGTCTTGCGTACTTGGATGATGTCCACATTTTAGCTGAAGAGATTTTAAATAAAGAATTGATGAAAGAAGCAGCAAGGGTCTAAACCGCCAATGTGGTGGATACCGGCAGTAGCAGTAGGAGGCTTTGTAGCAAAGAAAATCATTGATTCCCAAAAAAGTACAAAGCATCAGTACCAATACTACCCCAGTACCCTGGAAAGAAATTTTAATCGATTAGGGTACGAGTTAGAACATGTGGATGGAAGTAAAATAGCATTGATAGGTCTGCCTGGAGCTGGTAAATCAACCCTATTGCATTCGCTGACAAAAGGTAAGTGTATACCAAAGCCCTTTATCAGTCAGGTGACAGATGCCACGGACTGGACTGTTAACGAGGAAGTGCCTTTGTTCCATACATACAAGGAAACGGTCTTTATTGATACTCCAGGGTATGGCACCAGGAAGCATCCAGTAAGTAGCTATTCGTATCTTCCGTTTTACGCCTTTTCCAAAATTATTTTTGTTGTTCGTGGCAAACTGCGTTTTGAGGATCAGGAGCTGTTTGATATGCTAATTCTTCAGGGATTCGAACATAAGATGATCATTTGCAGATCTTCTTCAGAAACCCTGACAGAAGAGGATATTCTTGAAGTGAAAAAGGATTTGAATAAACATTTAAAATATAAGTATAAGGCTATTCCTTTAGTTTTTATCAGTAGTCGGAGCGGTGTTGGCATATCAACCTTAAAAGAATGGA
The DNA here is from genome assembly GCF_012524115.1 of Bacillus sp. RO1. Classification (GTDB taxonomy): domain Bacteria; phylum Bacillota; class Bacilli; order Bacillales; family Bacillaceae_I; genus Sutcliffiella_A. The sequence continues at coordinate 81,118 of NZ_JAAZWB010000087.1, forward strand.
TAGTACAAGTTTAATAGATACCTTACCCATAGCAGGATAGAATTTGTATTCATTCTATCCTGTTTTTTGTATTTAAGCCTTTACATTTAAACCAAAAAGGGTTTCCCACCTCCATGTAGAATAATTCACATACAGGAATCTCAAAGGAGGAAAAACAATGAATCGCGTAAATATCATCACACTAGGCACTAAGGACATCGTAAAATCGCACCATTTTTACAAGGAGTTAGGCTTTGAAACATCCGTCAGAGGACCAGAATCCGCTCCGGCCATAATATTCTTTAAAAATGAAGGCACACGGATTGCGCTTTATCCGGTAGATGAATTAGCGAAAGATGTGAATGAACAGCAACCACCGGAGATCGGAAGAGGTTTCCCTGGAATCACCTTGGCTTATAATACAAAATCAATAGATGAAGTGGATGAAGTCATGAAGAAAGCGGAGTTAGCAGGAGCGACCATCCAGAAAAAGCCGCAGAAAACGGACTGGGGCGGCTATAGTGGATACTTTACAGACCTTGACGGTTACTATTGGGAAGTTGCATATGGGGAAGCTTGGGAGTTTGATGAATCGAATATGTTGGTGATCGAGGATGTATGAACATAGCTACAGGCGTTGACCTGTAGCTTTTCTTATGACCTAACAATCTGTATTAGATGCAAATTTTAATCATCGCTTCCTTTGCTAATAAAAAAAGAGAAAGGAATGTTAAAAACATCCCTTCCTCCTCAATGGTCAGAAACGTAAGCTTCTTATTCCGCGGCTTCTAATCCCATCTCATTTAAATAATATTCTAGATCCTTTTTACCGACTGTTTCTTTCAGTGGCTTTTCTTTTGGTGCATCAGGTCCTTTTGTCAAGAAGTTCTTTTCAATGAAACGGACGTCTGTCTCGTCCACTGTACCGTCTTGATTGACATCAAATGTCGGAACTTCAGGGTTTTGTTTACCGTAATATTCAACGATATCACGAACATCTTTTATGTCGATCAAACTGTCGTTGTTTACATCTCCTGCAAGGTTCACCTTGGACCCGGAGTTAATATATCTTCCCAGAGTCTCACCGTTCAATTCAAATCCAGTGATAACAGGTGTGTAGGTTTTCAAATGCCCAGGCACTTCCACAACGACATGGTATGTTTCCCGTGAAGCGGGAACCCCTGTTATTTGATACTTTCCATTTGGAGCAATCGTACCTTCATATCTCTCACCATCTGGTGATAACGCATATACCTTTGCTCCTATAGTCTGAGCTACACCATATGGTAAATTAGGTTTTAGGAATGCTTCTGGTCTGATATATCCTTGAATATCTGCATGTTCACTAACGAAATCAAATTTCGATGTACTGTAATACGGGAGGTTCACTGCTTGTTCTTGACCGGATTTCATGTAGGTGGACGTTATAACTTCCAATTTATCAAATCCGTAATACCAGTTATCGGCTGTAACTTTAAAGGTCACATCCACTAATGGCATGTCCCCACTAAAACCGTCATACCCCTCACCGTCCAGCATTGCGCCAACTGTAACAGTGTCATAATAGCCACTATCTTTCACATCTGGCTCTTGAAGCGAGACTTGAAGCCCATTTTCCTCTGCATAGTTCTTGAACTCTTCATTTAACTCCGCAGATTCAAAAGAATACATATCCCCTTTATATTGAACCGTATATTTTCCAGAAACGAGATTCTTTACGTTGTTTAAGCTAAGGGTCATTGTGAAAGTATCCCCGAGTTTCACTTCTTCCTTGTTGTAATCCGAAGTTAAATACTCCGTTCCTTCTTGTAGGAAGATATATCTTTGGTAATTGACATTCAATGCTATGTCAGTGGCTGCAAGACTTAATCGTAATGGTCCGTTTGAAATGTCGGAAGGCTCAATGCCAAAATAAGTATCTCCATTTGAATCAGCCGGCGGGAAACAACAATCGAAGTACTCACGAAATCCGGTTGATATTAAGAATTTGTTGGATGATTGATCATAATCCATCCCTTTTGATTTTAAGACATCCACTGTTTCATCCTGTATATTTCCGTGGATAAAGAACGCTGTCTGTCCATTCTCTACTGTGTACATATCTTCACTGATTTCATATACATCAGGAGCTTTATCGAATGTCACTTGAGGTTTTGTATTGTCAATGATGACAGGTGTGTCGATTGAGTACGTTTTCCCATCTTCATCATAACCTATGAACTCAAGATCATAATCCCCTTCAGGTAAATCAATAAACTGGTCAGCTATTGGATTTTCCTCATCCCCTGTAAATGGATATACAGATCCAGCAAACACATTAGGGATATAATATCTAAAGTCAGGCTTTGCTGAAGCTTGTGTGAGTGAAGCTACTAAACCAATGGCGTTTCCAGATTGACCATCTTTCACCAAAATATCAATCCTGTTGAAGGCACTTTTCATCTGAAAAGCTGCCGTAATTCCCGGGTTATAATACTGCCATTTTGCTGTATTATTTGCAAGTGACGGTCTGGTTGTTTCCAAGTACTCAAATCCCTTTTCCGTCAATCGGACAGCAAATGGAACCTGGTATGTTTCGCTGCTATCACTTGCATTCGTCAAATGGATGTACCCTTCATAACGTCCTTCTTTTGCATTTTCAGAAATGGTGATAGTTGGTGCAACAATTTCCTCGGTGCCGCTGGAAACATTAAGACTAGCTGGAACATCCACGTGGATTCCATTTGCCGCTGCATCCATTACACCAGGTCGTTCTCCATGGTATTCCACTTCAACGGTGAATGTCTTGTTGTCTTCTCCGCGATTCTCAATGACCATCTTACTGCTGGCTTCAACAGTAGCTCCTGTTTTGTAATGGCTTCCGAAGTTAATCGATGCCGTCTCATCATCAATCTCGACTACTTCACCATTTTCATTTAGATTTTTTGTTTTACCTAACACTTTGACAGATACATCGGCATGAACTGCCTCATAAGCATTTATACGCCCGGCTCCCTGTTCAAATACAGATACGTCACCATTTAAATCTTCGGCTGTATTCATCAATGCAGCTTTTATATCAAATGGGGTAGCATCTGGATCTTCTTGAAGCATGAGAGCTGCCACACCTGCGACGTGAGGGGTTGCCATGGATGTTCCTTGTAAACGTGCGTAAGACGCTGTGTAGTCCACTCCTTCTTCCGGACTATTGATAAATTCAGGAATGGTTGAGAAGATTGCTACGCCAGGTGCCACAACATCTGGTTTAATATCATAGCTGCCAGCAACTGGTCCTCTAGAACTGAAGCCTGCAAGGTTGTCTCCCTCAGTTTGAACGCTTGCTAAATCGCCAAATGTAATGTCCGTGTTATTTCCTATCTCTTTCAAACGCTCTCCATCCGCTTTTGCCATACGGAAGGTTGGGATATAGTCTATTCCTTCTCCTAAATAAGCCGGAATGTTTCCATCTGTATTATTGTAGATAATGACCGCTTCTGCACCTGCTTCTTTCGCATGTTTGATTTTATCCACAAAGGTAATTTCCCCGCGTTGAATCAGAGCAATTTTACCTGATAAGTCTTTCCCTTCAAAATCAGCTGCATATCCAAGACCCGCAAAAACCAACTGCTTGGACTGACCTTCAAGAGATGCTAAGTCATCTGAAAAATTCTTCCCCATTAATAAAACATTCTCAAATGTTTCTCCATTGGCACTCAGGGACTCAAAGGAAGGGATATCCATGGCAAAGTCACTTGCCCCAACTGTAATCCCTAACGTAGCTGTACCGGGAGACCCAAGTGTTCCTTCATTAGGGCCGCTGTTGCCTGCCGCGACAACTGTCACCACTCCTGACAGCATGGCGTTATTAACTGCTACAGAAGTTGGATATAAAGGATTATTCGTTGAAGCACCAAGTGAAAGGTTGATGACATCCATTTGATCGGCAATTGATTTTTCAATGGCAGCAAGGATACCTGATGTTGCACCGGAACCATAAGGTCCAAGGACACGATAGCCATACAATTCCACATCAGGAGCTACACCTTTTACGGCATAATCGACACCGTTCTTCTGCCCCCCGGCAATCGTTCCTGATACGTGTGTTCCGTGCTCGGTATAGTAAGCGGATCCCGAGGCAGGATGTCTTTCAGGCAGACCGGAATTTTTCCAGTCTTCGTAAGTTGCTTCCATTGGATCATTATCGTTATCGACGAAATCATATCCACCCTTGTATACATCTTTCAAATCAGGATGATTGTAATCAATCCCTGTGTCCAGTACCCCCACCTTGATGCCTTTACCTGTCACGTTTTCAGCATGAAGCTTGTCCACATTGATTTGAGGGATACTATCCATCATTTTGGATTCAGAAGCTGCTTCTCCCATATCAGGAAGTTCCAGCTGAACCGTCTCATCCTTCCAAACCCGTTTAACGACTCCGGAATCTAGTAAGCTCTCAATCTCGTTACCTGGAATGGCCATCGCTACACCATTGATGGCCGAACGATATTCTTTCGTAATTTTTGCTTCTTTCAATTGAGGACTTGCATCTTTTTTGTTTTTCATAGAATTAAAGCTCTCTTTAAACTTTTTGTGAGCTTTCTCTACCTTAACAGCCGCTTCCTTTTCAGAAGTACGGATCCCTTTTGCCGCTTGCTTCATCACTTCAACTTTGGCTGGTGCTTGATGAAACTCTACGATTACATCGACGAGCCCTTCGCTCTGTGTATTGATATTCGGTGAGATGTCAAAGTGTGGAGTTGCTTGGATTTCTTTAATTGCTTTTCTTTGTTCGTCTGAAAGATTCATTAATACGCTTTCAACATCTTTGATCTCTGTAAACCCGGGTGCATTTGGCGTACCTTCCGCCATAACATTCACCGGAATACCTGATGTGCCCAAAAGACTCATTGCCAGTGCAATAGTCAAAACTTTTCCTGAACTTTTCTTCTTCATCATTTCGCCCCTCTTTCGTTTATCAAAGCTGCAATCTATCTTCTGATTTAAATTGTACGGGTGAAATTAAATTCTGTTAATTGGGAAAATTCCTTACATTGTTCGACAGTACTTTTATAAAAATGCTCCCTAATTGTTGCATTTCCTGATGGTCAATAAAGAAACACAACATTAAAGTTGGGAAAGTTTTTCGCAGAATAGTCTTTATACCTAGCAAATCTCAATCAACTCTTGATTTTCAGGTATAAATACCTAATAGTTCAGACTTCACCTGAAAAAAGGAATAAATAAAGAGGCTGGGACATAACTAAAAAAGCCTATTAAAAGACAGAACAATATAGGTTATCTTAGGTATCGGTTTTAAATACCGCTGTTGATTTCCACAAATGGCTTCGCTTTCCTAGGGGCGGTGCTTGAGCCTCCTCGCAACGCTTGAGGGGTCTCAAGCTACCGCTATCTCCCTCAGGAGTCTTCGCCTTTTGCTCCAATCAACAGCTGGTGCACCCCAGTAACTAAATGTATCTTCTAAACGAAAAAAGACCCGAACAATTTTAATTTGAGATTTCAAATTAAAATTTGTTCGGGTTTCATTTAGACTAAAATACTTTTGTCCCAGACTCTTACTTATTTTGTGCTTGTATGGTTAAAGAGTAATTTCTTTAACAATTCATTCGATATTTGTAAATACTTATTGGAGGAGTTCATATCTCCCTTATTTTTGAAAATGTCTGCTAACCGCTCGGAGTATGTTACAGCTTTATAGAGGTTATACTGCTTCATCATGGGCAAAGCACATTCGATTAAATAATCAGTGAGTCTTTTGTCATCTTGTATGGCCTCCAAATATAGAACCATTAACTCTACATACTTACTGGACTGTTCATTTTTGAAATTCTTCAAGACATCCTTCAACATAGTAAGGGCCTTCTCATTTTCATTTAAATCGAGCAAAATTTGTACTATTTCTATTAAGGTGCCGTAATAAGAGGTAGTATGTTTGTTTTTCAAGTTAAGAGACTGAGTGAAGTAACCCAACGACTCGCGGAATCTCCCCTTTTTTTTATTCAACAAACCAAAGTTATGAAGAGCAGTTATCTTCGTGGCATCATCCTTCAGCATTTCTGCATCATTTAAAGCGGTTTCCAGCATGGTTTCCGCCCGTTCAAGGTCATTGATGTAAATTAGATTTGCGGATAAGCCTATCTTCACATGCAGGATCCGAGAGATGTTCCCGGTATTTTGAAAGATTTGCAATGCCTTATGAGAGTAGTGGAGGGATAACGTAAAATGCTTTAATAGTCCATGCACAGCAGCTTTGTAGTAGTAGAAATCGGTTACTTTATCGCTGAAAAGTTCGGCAATATTCTCTATTTTATCCATTATGGAAATCGCTTCGAAATATTGAAGTTTTTGTGCATGATAAATTCCCTGAAAGAAATCCCAAAGGTATTTTTCAAACGCAGAGTACTTGTTTATATTTTTTTTTTGCTTTTGAGAAACTCTTTCAAATTCAGAAGGATTATTTGTAAAAAGTAAATATCGAAGCTTGTATAATTCATACAAGTAGATCATTTCCGTACATTGTATATAGTCTCTATGCTCTTCCAATTCTTTTTTCAATCTTTCGGCATGATCTCTATGAAGCCTCTCCATCGCTTCATAAAATTGTGACAGCTTTCGCATTAACATCTGTGTTTTCTTATTTTCTTCCTCGATCGAAATGCCAAGTCGTTTGCAAAGCAATTCCAGGGTTTCCAGATTCACCTCTTTGGAATTATTCTCAATCTTACTTAAATGGGTCGTTGAACATATGCCCTGGCAAAGTTGGTCTTGAGTCTTATTTTGCTTTTTGCGATGGTAGTAAATAACTCTTCCAATAGACATCTTAGCACTTCCCTCTATGTATTTATCTATCATTATACAAGCTCCTACCTATAAGTTCTATAAGTCTATAAGTCTAAAGTAATAGATAAAATTACCTCAATAATGTTACAAACTAAATCTTTTGTCTGACAAAATCAATGGGTGAAGTGGGCGAAGGTGTGAAGAAAGCGAATTTAGCAGGAGCGACCGTTCAGAAAAAGCCACAAAAACGGACTGGGGCGGAGATAGCGGGTACTTCAGCAATCTTGACGGCTACTAAAGGGGGTTTGGGAGTTAGATGTTGATGATTTATGATGTGTAAAATGAAAGCTACGGGTGATGCTGTAGCTTTCATTTTGTTTATAAAAGCAATGGATGAATTAATAATAGAAAAAGTAAGACACAAAGCAGCCCATAATAATAGAACACGATGCAAGGAAGAAAGGGTTTAAGTAGCTGATTTTTTCTTTGGCAGAGGAAGGCACATAGTTTCCATTCGTCTCTATGGCTGCAGTGGCTTCCCCAAAACTAGAACCACCACCACTATACGTGACAAAGGCAGCAACAATGCTAGTAATGAATGCAACATTACTAAATCTGAAGTCAAAAACACCTCTTCATAACAGGGAATTTTAAATTATTTCCTCAATCACCTCCACCATCCTCCCCCTAACCCGCTCCAACTCCCTAACGTTCACTTCCCCTATATCTTCCTCACGATAAAACTCCCCAAACCATTGCCCTTCATACCTCGGCACCACATGCATATGGTAATGAGTCAGCTCATTAAACACGCCACCATTTTGGGTAATGGTGATACCGTCCGGTTGGTATAGGCGCTTCAACGCTTTGGATATTAATATAGAAGCTTTCATAATGGCATTGGCGGTATCCTCATCGAGGTCATCGACATCTAGGACATGTTGTTTTGGAAGAATCAAGGTATGTCCCTCATTAAACGGATCGTAGTCTAAAAAGCATGTGACATATTCATCTTCGTAGACCATATAGATGGTTTCGCTTTTGTTGGCTAATCGGCAGCCTAGGCAGTCGTTTGTCGGTTGCATGGTAGACACCTCTTATTAGTAGTTTACCCGCCGTATAGAATAGAGGGTTTTGTACAGCTGTGAAGAAATTAGTAACTATCATGATAAAAAGGATGTGCGATTATGTCGGAAGCTCAAGTTATAATTGGGGTACCAGGTAAATGGAAGTCAAGGACAGAATTGATACAAGCTATTGCCTCTCAAAGCGAAGGATGCTTAATGGCTGGCCATATCATTCATAATGCGAAAAAGGATGTAGGCTTTCAAGTGGAAGTGTATGAACAAGATCCAGGATTAAGGGACGCTTTCTACTATGCGAGTCGAGAGACGTTTGATGATGGCCTATTAGATGAGATTGAACAACACACCTTCACCGTTTATGTTATAGCAGATATCAACAGGTTCGAGGATGTTCTCGACGTAGTAGATGTTGGTGCAGGATTATTGCGATCTGGTGGTTTAGCCGTGAAGATTGAGACCACAGGGATTGCCTTTACAAAAGAAGAATGGAATCAGCTCAACACAGAACAAGAATACTTTCCTATTTATTCACACTTTGTAACCCTAATTGGTGATGAAGGCCACTACTTTTCTTGTGGCATGAAAGCATTCGGGTTGCCAGATACCGTTATTCCCTCTTCCCTTCCACCTGAAGAAGCTGCCGACCTACTCAATAACGTCAATCTATACAGCATAGTGGAAAATCCTACTTTCAGAAGTGGCGAAACATTTAGCATAGGAGAGAATACCGCCGTATATACTATCAATTTAACCAATGATACCAGGTATGAGGAAGAGGATGTATTCTATAATCCATTCGGTTTGCTCGAGCTAACACCAATTTAAAAGGGGCTAACCAAAAGAGCATTGCTAATAAAATCAATGCTCTTTCTCTTCGTGTTCACTATTCACACAAAGTTCTTCCGCTATTTCTTGTATTCGTTCGATTGAAATTCCGTTTCTACTTTCCACTGACAAAGGATGGTCAGTTGGTTCAAGCTCAATAAATGGTCTAATTCTACCTGTTCTGTGGTGGACCTTTGCCTTCAAGTTAATCGTATCAGGATAACAAGGCAATGCAGTAGAAAACCAACCAACCATTGGTTCTAATAGTTCTGGATTATTCCAGTGTTCTTTTACTTTCTTATAATTAGCTTCACTCAAGGAAACCCAAGCTCCCCAAATAAACTCTTCGTCTGTACCAATTATAGGTATTTCTAAACAACCTCGAATAAAGTAGTGTTCATTGTCCATCACACATAACTCTTCACTTAATTCAAACCTTTCTTCCCGTTCTTGTGGATTGGCAACTTCATAATAAGCTGGGGCGCGGTTTCCGTAACTAATCGGAAGTTCATCGTGGTATACTCCGCAGCAACTACACGTGTATCCTTTGATTGATGTCATTTTGCACCTCCTTTTTTACTAAGTTTCAACACCCATGCACTATTCATTAATTCTTATAATAGGATCTTGGTCGTGAAAACCGATGCACACAGCAGTTGAATTTTCATCGGAAATTGATTTATATGCTTTTGTAAATGCTGTAACCGTTCTGGCAACCAAATAAATAGTTGAGCCAATTGCTACATCACTTCTATCGAACCCATCCATTTCATAAATATTACTGAACTGTTCTAAACTTGGACCATCAAAATCCTCTATCCAATCACTAGCCCAATCGTCATCTTCGTCTACTAAATTGTTATATTCAGCACAGATAAAAAAAGCACTGTCCCAATTATTATCTAAATCATATTCAAAATAAATGGCTCTAGCTGTTTGTTCTTGTGCTATATTTAAAGACAGTTCAAGACCTTTTTTTAGTTCATTTACATATTTACTTAAATCTACTTGTTTAATTGTATTTGCTTTCTCTGTTCCAGCTAGTTCAGAACAAATAACATAAAATTTATCTTCTATTTGCTCCGAGCATTTTTCTCTTAAATCTAGTTGTAATTCATCTAAATACTCAAAAATATCCATAGTTTATACCTCCGATAAGCCTATATAAACTTTATCTATTAAAAACACTGCAACGTAAACCTCACCCGATCAAACCGCTTCGCCATCAAATCCTCTTTCTCCATACAGAAGTACAACATGCCACTATCTCCCCACATGACATCTGCCAGTTCTTCGTCCGAATCAATCTGGAACAAGAGAACTGGGTCCTTTCCATCCTCAAAAAGCTCCTCAAACACATCATTTTGAATACTCATTGGGGCGCCTAACATATAATGAGCCGGTACCACTTTACCATCCTCGTCCTTTGGCTGCACTAGCTCCTGACGGTAATCAAAATAATTCGCTTCTTCATCATCATCTGCAAAATCCAGATTCTCAGGACTTTCCGGCAATGTCACTATATTCTCAAACGAAAGTTGGAACGCCGGGAATGCAACGAATTCCGTCCTACTACTCGGGCTTTTCTTCCTCTCTAAGCCTCCGAGATCCCCATCATAATAAAGCACCTTAAAGCATCCCTCGTCCTCTTCAAATCCCCAAGGCTGCTCCAATGCTTCATAAAATAAATACAAAATACCGCTCTCAGACAACAAGTTATCTATGTCATAGGGCTTTGCTTCTGACAAATTAACTTGCAGTATAAATGTAAGATAGTTGTCTTCATAACAAGGGAACTCCCAACCAGCAGGCAAGTCTGGGGAGCCTCCTATTTTAGAAGAGCCAAGTGGGACTTCCGTTTCATCAGTTTTGATTTTGTTTAGTCTGATAGAGTTTTTAAATTCAGCGGTGACGGATGATTTTTTGTGTGTTAAGTCAAATTCCCTTAGCAATTCGTTGATATGTTGCATAGTCTTATCCCCCTTTTACGATTTTCTTCTAAAAGGTCTTCAATTGTGAGTCTTTTAGTCTCCCAGATGCTTGGTATTAACCTTTTCATCACTACTTAAACAACTCCGGTATTCTTTTACTCTTTGTTTCTGTAAACTCTTCCTCAAAAATCATACTAAAATAACCAAACTCATCTTCCTTACAAACCGCTTTTCTTTCTTCCAACATTCCATCTACTGAAAAGTGATACGCCCATACTATCTGTACCTGTAAGCTTTCATCAAAATACCTATACACCATAAGCGCATTAGATTGCTGTTGCTTATTCTTATGTAAGACTAAATTGTTTAAATAGGATATACGTTCTTCCGAATCCACATATTGAATTCCCACAACGTCATTAGGAATAAAGCCTTCTTCCGTTTAAGAAAATAGCTTCTCAACCGTTTCTTCATCCTTCATCGGGAGACTTTCTCTTTCTAGATGAAGCGCAAGATAGTGATAGTTCTCCGCCCCCTCTCGCTTGTCCCACTTCCACCAGGCTAAATCCATAGGACGCGAACGATTTTTTGACTTATCAAACTTCGAATCTTCTATAAAGCTTTCAAACCCCAGCATCTCCCCTAAGTCTGCAAAATAATTTATTTCTTTCTGCGTAAACATGGACCTGTTATGTTGCGTATTCAAATTTAGTTTCCGATAGTTTTTTACAAAGCCTTCAAAGAAGTGCATGAGGTTGAGGTGTGGTTTATTCATAGCATTCAAGCCCTTCCTTTTACAGATGTTCACTTAATTTTCTTCCTTAATTAAAATTCTACAAAAACCAACAACATCCTTTATTTTCCACAACAAAAAGACATGCATCACATGTCTTTTTGAAAAATATTAAACTAATACTTCTTTGTCACTTTCCAACAACGGCGTCTCCACCCCAACACCTAACTCCCTCAACATCTTCGCAATAGTTAACATCGCACTCTTCGGATTTATCTTTGTCTCTATGTAGTAGGTCTCACCTGTATGAATAGATTCGTAGGTGTGTATAGACGCAAACTTCTTCCTATCTTTGTGAATAGGTTGTAATGCGAATGCATATCGTTTTCCATTGTTGCCACCACCTAGGATAATGCCTTCTTCCAATTGTTCTCTTAGTGGCAAGTTTTGCTCTTCCATCCACCGCAATGTTCTCTTGAAGAGATCAGGGACTTTGTCCGCAACAATAACAAACTCATCATTGTTATGTTTCACGATGACTCTAAGTTCATCCCATCTTTTATAGATGTTCCGCTGAAATGGATTGGCAAAGTTCCAGGTTTCTTCTATATCACTCTCTTCATCCAGAATCCACTTGATGGTTCTAAAAACTTCCCCGTAAGTATCGTTCACAACATTCTTCACATAGTTTCTTTCTTCACTTTCGTCTTCTGCTGCTATTTTTGTCACAGCTTTAAATACATCTTCAAAGCGATCATATAGGGAACGGACTAACACACGCTCTTCTTCAATTGTAGCAAGTTTCTCGCGTTTCCCTTTATAAGGCATACGTAAAGCGTCTAAATACTGTTGGATAATAGGCTTTGCAAACGCATTTAAATCGGGATTCTCCAGGCATGGCATTAAGACGATGTCCACCAATTGCTGATAGTCTATCCCAATCCACTCGGAGCTTCCGAACGTTTCCTTATTGCTTTCCTTGATTTGACTCTTTGGAACCAAACCTACCAACAAATACTGCTCATCCTTAAAGGTTTCCTCAAACTTTCGCAAGTACTTGTTACATTGTTTTACGTCTACTCTTGCATACACTTTTTGCTCCACTGCCAGAATTAACTTTTTCACCTGGATAGGATCTGTATCATCCACAATATTCACTTTAAAAAAGACATCGAGTCTTCCCTTGTCATCACTACCTGCTGTTTCCTCTAGTGTATCCAGCTCCATGATATTCAGCTTATTAATATCTTTTTCCGCTACTACCTCTGGATCTCTGAATTGCTTCATATTCAGCATGGCAATATCGGTAATTTCATCAATGTCAGCATCCGCTGAGTCAGCTACAGCCATCAGAAATCGCTGAAAAGGATAATAACCAAGATTATGTTGTTCGGTAGGGTCCAATAACCAAGACAAGAATCTTGAATGCCAAGTTTCCAAATGAGTGGCACCAGCCACATGAAAGACATTCGGTCGATCAATGAGGAACTTTAACGCCACAAAATCCTTATCCATTGTTAATTCGTAGAGCATTCTTTTAAGTGATTTCATAATGTGCACCTTCAATTCTTCTATTTTTTCACACCAGTATTTAATTGATAATATATCTCTCTGGCCCCTTAAATACTTCCTTCACATGCCAGTAAATAAAGTCATCTTTAGGGTAGTAGCTTGCCTCTATCGGCTTTAAAATCTCATTCCCGTGGTATCGCATCAGCCATTCATCAAATCCATTTGTTCCATGAGCATCCTGTGAAACAATCATTCTGCAATCATTATTGATTGTAAAAACGCCTCTATCAAAAAGCTTATGGTGCAGGGAGCATAGGGCAATACCGTTCTCTTCTACATCAGGGCCTCCAGCCTGGTGCCATTTGATGTGAGCAGCTTCCACTCCTACCAAAGTATGTGCCAGCCGAACATTAAACCCACAAACAGCACAGCTATACCCGTATGCTCTAAGAATCTTATCTCTAAATTTCGAATCTCGTTTTCTCTTTTTGGTATAGGTAAATAAGAAGTCCAGTCCAACCGCACTCAAAATATCATCATGAATGGAAGCAGGAAAATGTTGTTCAAGAATTATCTGAGCAAGCTCCGAAATGAGATTCATATTATCTTTTAACGTCTTATATACCTCAGGGGTAAATCCGCCAGCAACAGTATCCTCAATCAATTTCCTATTATTAGGACTTGATAGATCAACAGGCTTGTCCAATTCCCAAATGCCATCTCTCGAAAGTCTCACAAACGGTTCCTCTGGATGATAAGACTTTCTGATAGGTCCAAAATCCACTAACAACTACTTTAGATCCTGTCCAGCTTGCTCATAAGGCAAAAACCTAGGATTACCTTTCTGCAACTGTCCCAAAGCATACAATAACAGTAAAGGCTTATGTGGAGCCCTTTGGTTCCCCTTTTTCCATATAGTTAAATTACTTATTGAATTTTTTATTTCATCAAGATTCATCCTGCTTACCGTCCTTGACTTCTATTAAAAGTATCTTCTCTTGGAATCCACCGCGTTTGTCCGTTTTTTCTTTACGTACTTTCTCTACTTCTTCCATTGAAAAACCATGATAGTTTGCTAGAGCATGGATAACTTCTAGTAAATCAGCTAGTTCCTCCACTGCTTCCTCGTTTGATTGGGCTGCACAGTACTCGTCCAGTTCTTCATAGCCCTTGTGTTTAAGATATTTTATGTAATCATCGTCATTTAACCTCTCAGTTTTGTACTTCTTACCTGTTGCTTCTATAATTTGTGGTATTTTATCTCGGACTAGTTTGTTGTAGGTGGGCATGGGTAACACCTCAGACTAAATTTATAAAGTATAGAACGGTATTCATCTAATTTAAATACCGTTCTTAGTTGTTAAAGTTTACTATAATAATCACCAATTTTTTTCGCCATAAGTGATCTTCTTTGTTGTAAGAATTCTTCATAGTTACTATGATTCAAGTCAAAAATCGAATCCGGAATACAGTTCATTTCCAAATTTCGCGTTAAATAATCCCTGTTATCAATTTCACCAATCTTTTTGCTATCGTTCTCAATCTGTTTTTTTACTGTTTCCATGTAGTCCTTTGGTGATTGAGCTTTGACTGCTAAATTCACTACTTGTTCAGTGTAAGCGTAATTTGCAATTTGGTTGTACTGCCTAGTATTATTAAATCCATTGTTCTGTAAATATTTTTTAGGGAAGACGTGGTGAACATCTCCTCTTTCTTCAATCAACTGTTGAACTGTAATAGATTTTGATAGAAAAGCATTATCTTTATCGTAAATCTGTGACATGACAAAAAGATTAAAGTAAGGACTACTAGTTACGGAAGTATCTAAATTAGTTGGCAGAATATTGTCCCAATATGCTTGTGATAATTCCCCAGCTTCCACCTTTGTTACATAGTCCATAGGGTTCTCCGATGAATTAAAACGTTTTATGTCGAAATCAAACATAGATTCAGGCGATCCTGAATAACGTTCCGTCAATAAGGATGCCACCAACCATTTTCTTACCACTTTATTTATGGTTGAGTCATTTACCTTCTTTTCTCTCAATAGCAAGAACAAGGCATAGGCAAAATTCAAAGCATTTTGAGAACGTACAAGCTTTGCATTTATGACACCCGCCGATTTCAGAATCATTATAAACCGTTTGAAGTTAGTTTCACTTATAAACTTTAGTACCCCATCATGAAGTCTTTCAAAAGAATCTTTAACAATATCTTCTTTATATTCTCTTGTTTCAAAGTCCCTACCTGACAATAAACTTACAAGATTGGAGAGTCTCCCTCTAAGGAATTTAAACGTAAAAGCAACCCTTAAGAGGTCAGAATAACTTGGTTCATAAATATTTGTATTATAACCTTTAAGCCACTTAATCTTGTAAAAGTTATCCGTTTCTGCAAACTCTTGATCATTGTGTACAATTTTGTCGTATATTGAAGGACTCTTAATTAAATGGCAAAAATAATCTATTGTTTTCCGAATTAAAGGTCCATTATGTACATCATTAACTGATACTTTTGACATTGCAAAGTCTGCTTGACTTAGTGTAACGCCAGCAGAATTTATCCTTATAAAAATTTCTGTCACAACCTCAATATCCAAAGTATGAGCAAGTTCAATAACCCCTATAGAGCTATACTTCATACTCGTTAACTTCTGTAAAATTTCATTGAGTTTATTATTACTTATTTCAGGATTCGCCTTACAATACTGATGAATAAATCCAAATGTATCAAACCCTTGGTCAAATACTTCAGATATATCTGGTATCCATCTCCTATCTTTCAGTATAGCTGGATTTTGCACTTCAAATGCTTGCTCCATAGGATTAAAAGCAATTTTAATCCTTCTTTTACTATATTCTTTTGTGACAACCTCTTTACCCGATACTGCAGCCATTATAGCAGTTACCCTTTGCTGCCCATCAATAAGAATTTTCTTTCCATGTGACACTGTACCATCTTTGAGTCGCGCGTCTGGATTTTGCCATGTAATTATATAACCCACTGGATAATCATTATATAAAGAATCTAATAAGTCCCTTACTTTAGAAGGTTTCCATACAAAAGGACGTTGGATTTCTGGAATAGCTACGATTCCTTGTTCAATCCAACTAACTAACGCATTTATGTTAGTGTTATTGACTTGATAATTGGACATATCTTCACCACCATATTTGAGTATTGAGGAATATTTACTGTTTCGTATAAAAACGAATGCTCTAGCAGAGGTTAGTCTATATTTCTATTCTATCAAAGATTGTTTGTAAAAAAATACTAATAATCATACAGAAATTAACTATCCTTTGCTAAGATACTATTATAGACTATAAATATTATTGTTTAGGAGCATGCTGATGAAATACGAAACGATAGATGAACTAATGGACAAAGCGTATCAAGCGGAAGGTAAAACATTTGGGGAATTAGATAATACCGGACGAATAAAAAAAATCAAATCTAAAGGGACTTTAGGACATATTATTGAAGAAAGTTTCTTTGGTTACTCTGTTAATTCAATCGCGGAGCCTGACTTTGTGGAACTTGGTGTGGAGTTAAAAGTAACTCCTATTAAGAAGAATAAGAACGGAACTCTTTCCTCGAAAGAACGACTAGTATTAAATATTATTGATTATATGAAAGAGTTTGAATTAACCTTTGAAACCTCTTCTTTTTATACGAAAGCTAATAAAATGTTAATTATGCTTTATCAATATGAGAAGGAACAAAGTTTAGGGGATTATAGAATTTTAAAAGTATTTTTAAACGAGTTCTCTGAAGAAGACTTGGCTGTAATCCAAAGAGACTGGGAGATAATAGTAACTAAAATTAAAAACGGGGAAGCTCATCTAATTTCTGAAGCTGATACCATGTATCTCTCTGCATGTACAAAAGGCGCAAACAAGGATTCCGTTCGAAAACAGCCTTTCTCTCCATTGAAAGCAAAACAACGTGCCTTTGCTTTAAAGGCATCTTATATGACAGGTATTATACGGAAGCAATTAACACCAGATCATTTAGAAAGTCTTTCTACTCACCAGGAATTAAAAGAAAAAACATTAGAGCAAATTTTACAGGAGAGATTCAAGCCGCACTATGGGAAGAGAATAGATCAACTTTGTCGTGAAGTAGGCATACCATACAACTCCAGAAATAAATCCATGGTCCCTCATATTATGACAAAGCTGCTCGGGGTTAAGAAAAATAACCTTTCTGATATTGAAGAGTTCGCAAAAGCAAACATCACATTTAAAACTGTTAGCCTAGAACCTAACGGTAGTTTAAGAGAACATATGTCTTTTAAAAACATAGATTTCAAGACATTTTTACATGAGGATTGGGAAGAGAGTGAACTTTACGAGTTATTTGCAGGACAAAAGTTTCTTTTCTTAGTTTTCCGTTATACCGAAGAGCACCAGCCAAAAGTAAAGAGAATCCCATATTTTGAAGGAATAAAATTGTGGAATATGCCGCAAAAAACAATTGAAGAAGAGTTATACGGGTTATGGAATGAAATTGGCGATGTTTTAAGATACGGGGTAAAGTTAACTATTATAGGGAGTAAAACTTATAATAATCTTCCTGGTCCTAAGTTTAATAACCTTTGTCATGTTCGACCAAAGGCTAAAGATAGCAAGGATAAAGTAAAACTGCCCGATGGTCAATATATTACAAAGCAGTGTTATTGGCTAGATAAACAGTACGTATTAAGTATCTTGGATAAATAAAAAAACTGGGAGCACACAGGCTCTCAGTTTTTTAATCTTTAAATACCAAATCCAACTCTTCTTGGCGACCACGACTATTTTCACTTTCAATTTCAATTATCCTTTTGCCCATTCGTTCAATTAGTCCTACTACTAGGGCATTTCCCATACAGAAGTATCTCATTCTTTCTGTCATGCCTTCAGTCCAATTATCAGGGAATCCATTTAGTCGTTCACATTCTACTGGTGTCAATACTCTCAATCTTTTTGTTAAGGGATCTTCTACAACATGAGTACTTCTATTAACTGTTCCTTCACTAGTTAACATAGTTCTTCCAGGTTTGTCTAATGGTTCTGGAAAAGACATTCCACCCTCTGAAAAAGTATATTGATGACCTGTGGCAGATGTTCTTTCAATTCTTTTAGGTCCTTTTAAGTATTCAAACTTTTCTATAGCTGCCTCTGATAGATAATATTTTTCATCCACATTGGATTCTAGGATTTCTCCAAGTAATACCGGTTTTTCTTCAATAGGAGCTACTTCTTCTGTATAAACCAGACCATCTCTCATTATTCCTGCATTGTAATAATTCATTGAAACTTCGTCTGAAATCTCAACAAGGTCTTTTTTCATAATAAATGACTGAGGCTTTTTCTTTTCGCTAATTTCACTTTTAACTGGGAAAGCTTGCGCAAAAAAGCCTGCATCATGTAACATGTCACTTTCAGAACGAATTCTATTATTAAATACATATGGCGTTTGATTTTTCGTAGCAAAAATAAACACTCTTCTTCTTCTTTGGGCTTGCCCATAATCTGCAGCATTCACAACGCGCCATTCAACTGTATAATCCAAATCCCTTAGACTAGCTAACATAATAGAAAAATCCCGACCACGTTGTTTAGAAGGAGACTTTAAGAGACGATCAACATTTTCCAATAAAATGTACTTTGGGCTTGTTTCTTTTACGAATCGAACAATCTCCCAAAAGAGCACCCCCTTTTTCCCTTGTATGCCTTTTTCACCGCTGAGGCTTCTTGCCACTGAATAATCCTGACAAGGAAATCCGCCAACAATTAAATCTATTTCTTTCCCATTAAAAATATTTGTATCTACAGTAGATACATCCTCATTTGAATGTACTCCGTTATTATGAAATTGGCGAGAATAACAATCAAAGGCATGTTGTATTTTCTTAGATGGCTCCCATTGATTTCCCCAAACAACCTGAAATCCACCTACGGCCTCTAGCCCAATGCGAAAACCACCTACACCGGCAAATAATTCTATTACATTCATTAAGACCGAACATCCTTTCGGTTAGTTACTTAAACTTATTATACAAAAAATTCTACAATAGATTAACTATTTTACATTAAATTTATAAATGATTATATCAATAATATAAGTTCTCATTATATCAAAAAAAATAAACTAATGCTTTAGTGAAAATATAGTAATAACTAATGTGATGCACCACCTATGCCATGTGTTGTACATTGTCGCCATTATGCTTCACTACGTTCCGTAAACTTTTTTGCGAATATAATACATTTTTTAATTGAAAATATTAAAAGCCTAATCTCCTTAGATAAACTAAGGAATTAGACTTATAGTTTTTTGCAATAGCAAACCATAATATTACTTATAATCACCTAATGCATATAGTAGAGTAGTTACACGACCTAGCCGCTAATATTGTTTAGTTTGAATTGTTATATTTATAGTTAATATTATTTTTGTTATACCTACCATAAATCAAAGTACAAACAATATTTTATCGTCAACTATTATAAATAGATTCACATTAACAATAATACAAAAGCTAAAAACACGTCGACCCAATTATTTAACACAATTGTTATCATTGTTTATTGATTATAAAACAATTTGTTGATTGAAAGACTCTGGTACGCGGAAGAATCTCCCCCACCTTTTAAAGACCTAATCACATGTGCTACCCGTTGCACCAAGTTTGATTCGAATGTATATTGAACGTTGTTATATCAGGGTTTGTGCTTGTTTAAGTACATGCCTAATACCTATAAATATTGATTCTGGTGTTCAGCTGTAATTGCAATGAACAAAACTCTTCTCGTTAAACATTGTGGTTTGCTAAAAAACAGGCACAAAATAGCCCTTAATTAATATGCTACCTATGACCTGAAAAACCATAGCGTAAAGTCAGAGTTCCATAATTCCTTCTTAAACACCTTGAGGAGATGATTAATAAGGTATATGCCATTTGGTAATTGTCTTTAAGCTTTAAACATCTACTTTTAAAGTCCCTCAATGTAATATGACATTCTCGTAATAAAGCCTCTGAATGACTATCCCTAACACGTTACTCCCCACTAATCCTAATAACGACCGTTTCCAAATGAGTTTTCTTTAATAAGGTTATATGTTTTCCTTTTGAGTTTTTTAGTTATATATCGATATTTTTATTCCTCATTATTTTTAAAATTTATACTTTAAATGGTAAAATTATCATTAACTTTAAAATACTTATAATGAGGGATATATAATGAAATTTATTATAGTACACAAACCGTGGTCTATAGGTGAAACAGTTAGAGAAACACCTTATATAGAACTGCTCAGTGATAATTGGGACGACTTTAGTTATAAAACACTTTTTACAGCCTATTATTTTGATCAAGACAAACAAAGAAAGAAACTTGGCGAAGTGAAAATCTTACACAAAGAAAAATTAATAACTAGCCAATCTCTAGATGCTAGTTTCACAGAGCTGTCTGATAATTATTGCTCTCTAGGACAAACAATGGATTACTATAGAAAATTAAGCGAGTTACCTAAAAATATTTATAGTGAGGTTCTATACGGCTTAAGGGATATTGCTTTTGATAGGAAACACGCAATAGACTTTCTAGAAATTGAAGGTTTTAAAGATTCTCTTCTTAGGTCGAGTGAAGCTAATAAAGCATACAAAACAGCATACGAAAAGTTCTTTTTGAATGAGGACATTGCTTCAGAAATTTTTAAATTTAAATTCAAATACAAGCCACCCTATTCGGAGTTCTCTAACGAGATTTCATTTGATTATGAAAAGTACGGCTTTCTTCCTAATAGAATGAATATACTAATCGGAAAAAACGGAACAGGGAAAACTCAGTTACTTTCTTCATTTGCTGACGCACTTTGCGGAAAATCAAGCAAAGCACAAGATCTTTTTGAGCCTCCTTCAATCCCTTTATTTAGCAAGGTAATTGCTGTTTCCTTTAGTGCATTTGATAATTTTAGGAAACCATATAATGAACATTCCAATGTAAACAAAGAACTAGCAGAAAAAAAGCAAGAAAAGTTTAATTTTGATGATTTATCAAATATGCGTAAAGTAAATAATTATGTTTATTGCGGAATACAAGACTCTAAAGGAAAGACTTTCTCTCTTCAGGAACTAAAGGAGAACGGAAAAAGAAACTACCAAAAAATTAAAAATCGCAATTCGGAAAAAATAAATTTTTTAGAAAAGTGGAAAGAAATACTTTTAAATACAGAGATCCCAAGCAGGTATTTGACTTCACCAGAAGATTTATTCACTCAGGAATTTAGTTCTGGTCAAAATATTATTGTTTCTGTAATTACAGAGATAGTAGCAAATATTGAAGATGAGTCTATTTTGTTATTTGATGAACCAGAACTCCATCTTCATCCAAATGCAATCTCTAATCTTGTTAGAATGCTGTACAAATTATTAGAGGAATTTAATTCATATGCTATCATTTCAACTCATTCACCGTTACTAGTACAAGAAATCCCTTCCCATTATATAAATAAAATGGAAAGAACTAAGGAAGATTTACTATTTGTAAATAGATTAAACACTGAAACTTTCGGTGAAAATGTTTCTTCCATTATAAATGACGTATTTAATGTTAGAGCTATAGAAAGTAATTATAAAACCCTCTTAGAAAAAGCTGTGCTAGTGGATAACAAAACACCCGAAGAAATTAATTCACTTTTCCCATTGGGACTTAGCCTTCATGCTATGACATATTTAAATATATTATTAAATCAAAAAAATAGGGACTTATAGATAAATATGAGACATGTTAAGTTAGAAAGATATACAGAGGAGATTCCATCAGAAATTTATGACGATATTGTAGGAACAAAAAATCTTTCTTGTAGAGTTATGCTTACAAGTAACTCACCCAGTGGAGTTAAAAACATTGTGCATGAAAGGTATGAAGAATATGAGAATAATCTTACATCCCTTGAAAACATAACACCAATTACATTTAGCAAAAATGAGAAAGACTGCTTGAAAGGTTGCTACGAGAGTGAAACTGCTAATAGAAATAAGTTAGTTAAGAACATAATGGAGAGAAGGGATGTCCATTCAAAAGCGATATGCTGCTACTGTGGCTTTGGGAATCCTGAAACACTAGATCACTTTCTCCCCCAAGGCATATATCCTGAATTCTCGATACATAGCTATAACCTTATACCATGTTGTTCAGCATGTAATAATATTAAGGATAGGCATACTGTAGATATAATTAATGGGGAAAGATTATTCATAAACTTTTATTTTGACGAAATACCTGAAGAAACTTATCTTTTTGCCAACATAGAGAGAATCAACAATAGTTTTATTATTGAATTTATGTTCGAAGCACCGAATGAGGATTATCTTTATAAAATAATTGGTAACCATATACAGCAACTCAAAATAATTACTAGGCTTGAGAGTAT
This sequence comes from Bacillus sp. RO1, assembly GCF_012524115.1. Taxonomy (GTDB): domain Bacteria; phylum Bacillota; class Bacilli; order Bacillales; family Bacillaceae_I; genus Sutcliffiella_A. The sequence goes on from NZ_JAAZWB010000087.1 coordinate 103,389, forward strand.
TTCTAATAGTTATGTAGATGATTACTATAAACAAAACCAATACGCCTTACAAGAAGGACTTACTGGTGAATTATTGAAAGCCTCTCTTCAAATAAGTACTAAAAGTTTGCAAAACCAACATGGAATGAACTATTGGAAAGTAGTACTTAATAAAGCCATTCTAAATTGTCCAGCCTTTTTTTAAGTGTACTTTAACATAAAGAACAGGGGAATACTACTCACCCTTGTTCTTTTCACATGTACACCCATAGGCACTTTATTTACAAACTAGAAAGAAATATGCTGTATATCTTTTTCTAGTTTTTTTATAGCTTTAAACACGTATTTCCTAAAATTTTTGTCTACTGTTTCATCACTTAACTTATTTAAGTTTTTATATTTCACCACACCTCTTAAGAATTCTTTTTTTTGAGGAGTCGTGTATTTATCAAAATTAGGAATATATTTACTTGTCGACCTGTTGAAATGAATTTCATAATAAGTCTTAATAAACCTCTTAATATCTTTCTTATTAATATGGGTTATTTTAAACCTTTTAAATTGTTTTTCAATGAACCAATCTAATTTAAACAGAACCTCTAGGTCGTCTATTTGTGAATAGAAGAATAACCATCCATACTTTTTTTCGTCTATTATCCCTCCAGTTATCACCAAGTTTAAACTCCAAATAAATTCAGTTGTCCTAGAATAATCAGAATACTTGTAACGAGTAAAAATTTCAATAATATTCTTTTCAAGTTTATAAATATTATTTTCTTTTACACCTGCTACCTTGTTTTTAAAGTAGTAACCCAGGAATGAAAATTCCTCAGATAAAAAACCATCTACATTTTTATCCCAGTTTATACTTAGCTTCAAGGCTTTTATTTGCTCTTTGACTGAAGTTTCAATCGTTTTCTTATCGCTTTCATTACATATAATCAGTATATCGTCAACATACCTAAAATAAGCAAGGTTTGTCTGTTGGGTGAATATATTATCAAAATCATTCATATACACGTTGGCTAATATATTTGAAATTGACAATCCTTGTGGGACTCCCTTTGAGTTAACCCCATACGGTTTTTTAGAAGAAGGTAGAATAGTGGGTGTACTAAAGGATTTTGTTATAAGGTTAAGAACCTCTTTTTTTCGGATTCTTCTTTTAAGTTTTTTTAGAATAATTTCGTGGTCTATATTATCATAAAACTTTTCAATATCTATCTTAATAAAGTAGTTAAAAGAAGGATTTTTCAGAGTAACCTGAAGCCTAGATATAACAGTTTGAACTATCTCATCGTCTATATCTTTTTCAAATACTTCTGATAAAATATTATGTAGAATAGCAAGTGTTAACTTGTCTCTAAGTGTTGGAACTGAAATTACTCGCGGAAATTTACCCTTTCCTTTATTAATTAATTTTTCTTTATAGGGAGAAAATTTATAAGTATCGTTAAATACTTTTCTATTTATTACTTCTACGTATAAATCTATATGTTTTCCAAAAGAGACATCATTAACTCCATCTATTCCTGTAGAGGGTTTTAATTTTACCCGTTCTTCATAAATCTTCTTAATAGCTTTTTTTCTAAATGACTTATTAAAAATTTTTGACGCACTCAGCTTAAATCCCCCCATAAATAATAATGATTGGTGAAAAAGGGATGATTGTTAAAAGTAATATTAAAATGACAAAAAGAAATTTTAGTAAATAGAGTTTCAAGTAGTCAAACCAGTGACGGTACTCTTTTTGTGTTATCTTAAATTTCAAATAATCATATGAACTATGATTCTCTACACTTTCAAGAATAGCATTATAATTATCACTTATTCTTTCAAACTTCTTTATCGACTCTTCATTACTTAATCGAGATAACTGATGCTGCAATATCTCTAAATCCGTTAGTAACCCATCTAGTTTTATATAGCAACTTCTTAAGTTAACTATTCTTTCTTTATAATTTAATGAGTTCACCCCAATTGATCCAACTAATAAAAATAAAGAGGCAATTACTGAAATGAAGGAAAGATGATTACTTTCACTACTTGAGTATAGACTCCAGATGGAAATACTTAAAATTACTATTGAATAATAGTTAGTAAAAATTTGTGCAATTCTATTCGTTAAAATAAGCCTCTCTGATGTATTTATTCTGCACTTACGTGTAATCCATATCTTATTGATTAAAGCCTTTACCATTTTATCATTCAATTTTTTCACTTCCATCTATCTTTTATAATACTGGAGACCCCTAACTCCATTACATTATCACTTTTTCCAAAGCCAAAGCCAGCAAAGAAAGAAAAACTTACCAACTTTTAGAGGATATGTATCATCCCCGTTAATTAGCCACATTCCTTAAAATTAAAGAAACCTTCTGATTAAAAACCAGAATAGGGGTCTCCAATAAGCAAAATACCATTTTTTCTATCTTCTGTAAACTATAAACCAGTTTGATATGACAAAGAGAACAAGAACAATTCCACTTCTTTAGAAACAGGACAATCTTCCTCTGAGTATCAATTAAACTAGTTTTAGAAAGATATTTTTTTAAAATAATTACTGTAAGCCTTCCCAATCCCCATATCTTTAACATGGAAATTATTCAGGTAACTACACTAATCTAAATAATTTGATAGAAGATCCTTTTGCCAGCATTTCATAATTAAGTATCTATACAAGGAGTGAAATCCGGAGATATACATCTCATTCATCAATCTATCATTTTACCGTTTTTAAAGGGCTTCATTTCCTGCTTTAAATTGGTCCGTACCTGCAGAATATGACTAACATCCAGTATCCCTTCCTATTGTTGCTTGTCTTTCATTCTTTAAATCAATGTAGGTGATGAAATAAAAATTTGAAGCTTCTATCTCACCTTAATTCTTCCCCTTTTGATATATTGACATTAGAATGATTCTACTATATTTGGTCAAAAATTTAATTTATCAATCTCGTAAAATATTAGTATATTGCTTGCTTGATAATCCATTTAATTTATTCCATATACATAAAATAATATAAGTCATGTTGGAAATTTACCGAATGCGGTGGAGATTAGAATGGTTTCATAATCTAGAAAAAGCATCCAAATAATATGGATGCCTTTTTTCACTTTATTTCAACAAACCGTAATTTTTTCTCAGATGAATCGAACTCATATTTTATTAACCTTACATTTGACCACTCATCTGAAATTGCAGGCCTTCTCCCTTTAATATAGTTCCGTTTACAGACCTTGTATTTATAGTCTATAACTTCTTTTGAAAAACCGGAGCAAACTAGAAAAGCATTTACCATTGAATAATCTCCATAAGAATATTCTTGATTGACCCAATCAACATACTTCATAATTTGATCAATAGCATCAAATGTTCCGGGACCTTTTTTAATTTCAATAATTAAGTATTTGGAGATGGTATCAAAGCCATTTATGTATTTATAACCAAATACATCCATTCTGTCCATATAATCTATAGGCTTAAATGGTGAAGCAACTACTTGCCTAGAAACATAGTCCCAACTCCCAAAAGGTGAAGGTATACCTTGTGAAATTACATCAATTATTCCTGCTTCAATTGCCATTTCATGATTTATAACTTTGCCATGGGAGCACAATGACAATAAATTTTCTGACGTAATTGAGTAACTTCCGTTAACTTTTTGTTTTATATTAGAAGTTGTATCTATTTTAGAGCAAAAAATACCTTCCTGTTGATTGATGAACTCTTCATTTCTTTTTAATATTATATCTTTCAATGCTTTATTTTCTTCATCATCAATTTTAATAAAACTAGTTTTCCAATATGCCCTTAACATTCTAAAGCTGCTAGGGTTTGAAGACAATACATCATCCATGTCAATTCCCCTCTTGAAAAAGTGAGGTGACGGATGGAACGTACACATGCACCTTGTGTTCACATTGTGTTGAGTTTGGTTGATTAACATTGAATCCTTAATATCGAAAAAATCGACTGAGTAAGGCAAGTCTGAATTGGGAAAATTCAAATACTTACAGTCGTGCCCAACGTTGATTAGTTTCCCAATACCATAAATCATCCTGTCCCTAAAAAAGTAGATATTATCTTGTTCTTTCATACTAAGATAGTCAGCAAAGGTCCCTTCATGTTCCTTTCTCCATATATTATTATCAGGAATTTTCTTAAAATTTGTCCCATAAATACCATTTTCAATACAATATACCAGAGACTCTTCACTATCTAAATTAAAAATATATCCAGCCATAAAACTCTCATCCTTAGAATTTTTTTTACTGATTTATAACTTATATAATAATGTTTTAAGTTAGTTTAAGTAAATTTGGGTTTTGTTGCAGCTTGAATCATTCTTTACAAATCACTTCTTACCAATAATTCAATGATACTCAAGTATCTAGGGTAACCTTCTATTTTATGGTAGAGTTAGAGATTAGGATATACTTATAAACTATGCTTTTCGAAGATATCTTCAAGTGTACCAAAATCTTTCCAATCAATAAGAATTTCATGTAATCCATTTTCATTATAACAATCTGAGTGATATAAAGAGTTCAATACATCAATTACCACTTTATCATTCGTATTTAATGTTTTTCTGCAATATGAACAATTAATTTTCATTTTTTATTCCTCCTTCTTCTGAATGAACAAATCCTATTATATGGCTAAAAAACTCATGTAAATCACTATGGAAATTACTTAAAATCCTATATCCGCAACCACGTTATCTAACTCTATGATTTACCTTCCTATTTTAAACATTTTTATGTACCCACTACTTTTCTTTCATATCCATTTGAATTAAATGCTTACATTTAGGACATTTGCAAGACAGTTTGTACTCTTTTTTCTTTGGGTTAAATTCCTTTGCAAGCTGATCAATAATTCCCGGTATATTAAGAAGCACCATAATTAAAGAAATTGTCGTAATCAGCTGTGTATTTTGATTTAACTCCTTCAAAGTAATAGCTAAGAATGTAGTAATAATTAGAAATATAATCATTCCTGTTAAACAAATTCTTAAAAATAAATTACCTTTTTCCTTTAATTTCTTCACATACAAACACCCTCTCATTATATTTTTACGTTTGAAAGGATATATGGTTTCATTTTACTAGTTTTACCTAGAACTCAATTGAATACTAGACGAACGCAATAAGATACTGTTTCTTTATTTTCCATTCATAAACGGTGCTATAACTAACTTGAAATTGTTAAGTCGTGTCTTTCAGCAAGTATTCTTTCCTGCAACATATTAATTGAATATTTTAATGAAATTAATAATGCATAAACACTATCAGCATCTAAATTCTTCATTTCAATACTCGTAATTAAATTATCTTTATCACATTCTGCAAGTATTGAAATCAATCTTTTTTCTAAATTTAAGACTGAACTTTTTATTACTTCATAATCTAAACTATATCTATAAAAATCTTGCTGGTCTCTAATACTTATTAGCCTTTCAAAGGAATCAATCATATCTTGAATTTTATAAAAGGCTTTGACTGAATTAGGTAAACAATTGTAAAAAATTTGCCTAACATATTTTTCGTCCTCTGTTTCCTCACTTGTTAAAGATTCCTGTATCGGACCTTTAATGTTTGTTCTTTTTTCCAATTCTCCTTTTACTGTTTTCTCTAATAGTAATAAATGACCAAATAAAATTTCATCATTATTAAGTAACATCATCTTTTTTTTAGCTACTGACAAATAGGGTAACGTTAAATATGTCAAATTTTTTAAATCGTTTTGGTATGAAACTAAACTACCTAACAACCTATCAAACTCTTTATTTTCCTGATAGATTACTATTCTTTTGTTAAATTGTAATTGTTTCTTATTCAAATCAACTACTTTTTGGTTTACTTTATATAAATAAAACGTAAGTATTATCATTGCTCCGCCGCTTACTGCTGAGATGAAAATAACACTAAATGAATCAATATTATTTTGTATTACATCAGTCATAAATGCTGCAAAGCCTAGTATCCCAACAAGCCAAATAGATTCTTTGTATTTTCCCATTATAGTTCTCATCCTTAATTACTTTATTATTATTAAACGTTAACGAAAATTCCATTTTGCCATCGCTTGATTTAATGTTAAGTCTTGGTAGTTTCCCCAGGTTCGCATATTGAGTAGCCCGATCTTATTCCATTTATAACCCGGTTCCGGCATAGACGGGGTATCCCCTTCCATTCCTTCTCTTTACCACCTCTCCAGCATGGCATGCCATTCATACAGGTGCATGACGACATCACGGAAATTCTTGTCTCTTTCTTGCGTTTCAATGGCGATGCCTCTTTTTCTACTTGGTACAGATTCAATAATTTCAAGTAATCTATTAAAGTTTTTGTCACTATTCAACAGTAGAGTTTCTTTTTCACTTGTAGTCACCTTGGTACTCCGCTCCTCCCGATATACTCCCTTTGTTCCGCTCAAATCCTAAATACCTAGTCCCTTGAAAGCTCAATACTCCCTTGTCATCTTCAGAGAGTAAACCATACTCCTTACCGGCAACATGAAACTCCGAGCGGTCTCCACTTTCGAACTCGAACGTAACATAATAGCTGGTATGTGCGCTGGAGGAATGGTGGTGATGGTTGTCATGATGATGCATATTGGACCTTTTGGTAACATCTATTCGTTTTGATGTCACAACAGCTGGCACACTTAGCCTCGGAGACTGCTCATTTTTGTGCCATTGACCAATCCCTTGGAAAACTGAAACTAAGATAACACCAATAATAAGCACAAAAACAATGCCAATAAAAATAGGCCCGATCTGAAACATAAAATCGCCACCACCCATATATGGATCTGACATGAAACACTCCTCCTTTGGTTACATCTTTTGGAAATATATACGCGTATAAATGATAAAAGTTTCATAAGTTCTGCTACAGCATTCTCGCCTTATCAAAAAAATAAGCTCTAATCCTTAATACAAAGGTAGCGCCTGGTTATGGAGTATGGAACTCTCATTTCATTTCTCAGTCGTACACGCATGCAAGCTGCCGCTCTATGGAAAACTCCCCTCTCTCTATTTCTTGAAAAAACCTGTTAAAGTGATAATGACTCCTATTGCAAAGATAATTTGCACAAGGTTTGAAATGGACTCTGTCCCATATATTACACACCTCGTATTATGTACTTTATAAATTTAGTGTTTCATCCAATTTCAGAATAACTGAATTAGAAATTACATAGACATTACCGTAAATGTCGATTTGATCACCCTTAACACGTATAGCGCAATCCTTGTTTGACGCATATATGTCCATTTCTTGGGATAACGGAGACAACTCGCTTAGTACCAGATCTGTGTTATTTTCCAAATCATAATGAGATAGGACGGAAAAATCGTCCAGACCAACTCCTTCTATTAAAGAACTTGTTTCCACTTCAAACCCAAGTTTTTTTGAGCACAGCCACTTAGCGGCCATATTGATTGCACCAGCGCTAGCTCCCATCACAACTGCATTGCTTTGTTTAATTGGCTCTGATAACTCATATTCCATCAAAAATTCATTTTGTTTTACTGGATTCCCGCCCAACAAGAAAATGACGGAAGCCTTCTGAATCAATGCTTGGGCATCACCCTTCTGAACCTGGTAGTTGATTAAATCATATTCATCAAATGCAATTCCTGCCACATCAAGCCACGAACGTTCCGTAGCACCCTCCTCTTCATATATAGCTGGATTTGAGCTAATCATGGCAATCGATTTCGTATCCGTAATATCCTCCTGCAGCACCCTCGCCAAATCCTCAGGTATGAAATTGCTGAACCAACCTAAATAATAATGTGTTTTCATAAGTACCCCCGAAACTCATTGTCTTCCTTATGCTAAAGAAATAAATAAACATAGTATAAAAATAAAACCTGATAAAGGTGTCATAAAGAGTCTTTCTTTTTTACTGCGAGACATTAGATTCGCTATTGTATTTAATCCAAGAAAAATTGTAATGACCCAGACTAATATATTGGTAGATAAAAATTCTAAACTATTTAAAACATTAGCATGTTGCAGAAAAACGAAGCCCATAAATATGAGGATGAAAGCATTTAGCGCACTCACCATTCGTAATTTTATAGGCAAAACTTTATAATATCCGCCCATTGCAAATTCACCAAAAGGGTAGCCAAGTGAAAGTAACACCTGAAAAGCAGCTACGGACATACAAAGAACTGCGACAATAATTGATGCTACGTAGACAAAATCCAATTAAATTAGCTCCTCCCATTTATAACCGTCCTGTCTAATACGTATATCAGGAGCAATCCACTTTCCTGCTTTCGCTAACCTTCCCCTCTGCATTAGTAAATTTACCGTCTATACTTTTAATAGTAAAATAACTTCACTTTCCTCTAACAACTCGCCTGTGTTTACGAATCCAAGTGACTCATAGAATTGAAGTGCCGAATAATTATCTGGCTCTGTTGAGAGACCAATATAATGACAGTCATCATTCTTTTTGAACATATCAACCACTTGTTGCATCGCCTCTTTCCCGAGTCCCCTACGTTGATAAGAGACATCGATCATGAACCTAGGAATCCAATACTTCCTCTCTTCCATCTCGTTTGGATCATTTTCCGTCATCACAAAACCAATAACTTCCTCATCCAAATGTATTGCGTACGGTGTAAGATTGGGATTTACCTTAGACTCTGCAATGGAATAAACATTAGGTGCAACTCGATGAACTTGATCCTCCGCTAACTTTAGGTCTAGACATTTATACATGTTTTTCACCGTTAATTCTTGAATTGATATTTGAGCCATCGTCATTCTCCTTTAGATAAGATTAGTACTGTATTATCTGAATAAATAAAGCTGCTAGAATACCTTAACGGATTTACTTCCGTACAGTTGCTGATGGTGCTTTTAATTCTACTAATAAGTAAATAGGATTGAAGAGTTTATCTTCTCTTCTGTAACAATATAAAAAATAGTGTAATTCTCGAAATCTAAGTAAAGAAATTTCATATCATGATTGGATAACCCCACTGGAACCTCTTCGTTTTCATTTACAATCCCCTATACATGGGAATCACCGTTTATTTCTGTTCCAGCAGTCCACCAAATACCTTCCTTATCAACAAGTTCTAAATAGATTCTATGGTGGTTTCTTAACGTATTATCCAAGAAGTAAAAATAGTATATGGACTCCTCTGCTTCATATATAATAATGTCTCTATTGTCTTCTAATTGAGTTTTTAATACGCTTTCTTCTGAATATTTACTGTTTATAATGTTTTCGATATCTTCCACATAATAATCATTATCTTCTGTATTGGACGTACAGCCAAAAAGTAGAGAAATACAAAATAATTGAATAATAGTTTTCTTTAATCTGATCATAACTCCTCCTATTAGAGATACTGACCTACTTATTCCGTTAAAGCTCCTAGATTGATGAACATAGCTAACGGGTACGATGCTTCAATAACGAAGGATTGCTTATAATTCTATAAAGTAACGGGGCAGGATAGTTTATAAGTAGTGAATGGTTGTAAATCCTAATATCAAAAATTTCGATTAGAATTAAGTTGTTAGTAAACTATTATCTAGTCTCGTTTTATTAATACTTTGCATCTGCTCATATAAGTGGTAGTATCAACAAGTTTTGATACACCTGGACTTACAGCTTCTATTACTATTTGAGCACCAACAATATCATTGTCTTGATTACTATAAATTACGCCTTTTAATTTACCCTCACATCTCTCTTTTAATAGTACGACTTGGATGTATAAGGTCTCTTGCTTTACTAATTCATCCGGATTTAGACCCTGTTCACGTAGTTCATTTAACAATTCTTCATTATCTGGAAGTGAAAAAGGTTCTTTTTCCAATACACGACTTACTGTCCAACCATTGTCATTCAAATACCTTAAGTGTTCTTCACTTATTTCGGGAGATGAGCAGCTTCCTAGGAGTATTAAAACAAGTGACCAACCTATAATTAACCTTCGCAATCAATACTCCCCCATATCAACTAAATTAATCTCCAATATCTTTACCTGGTCCATGGGGACAGGCACGGCGACCCTTTTTTTGCTGTGCATTCCCTTATCCTTGACCTTTGCTTTCTTTTTCCTTCAAATAGTTATCATAAGCCTCTTTGACTGGATCGTATTTGGGTTCATCTTTTGTGAGCCTTTTGTGTATTTCTTTTAGAAGGAACAAACCTTTAAGTAAAATGCCCACAATAATTCCGAATGCCAGTAAACCGCCTGCCATTGGATCCAATATGAGTGATACACAAACTAAAATAATGGTCAAAGAGATGGATAGTATGATGTACAACATATAGCCCCCTAGTATTCTATGAATCTGTAAATATTGTGTATTAAGTTAATTTATACCAATTATTTCATAATTTATAAATTCCTACAATAAGCTAATCTTCATTTAGGTAGCACATAGAACAACGGCTAATCCTTGCTAAAGGGTACTAATGAAGTCCTTGGATGTAACACACTCCTACTAAAATAAAAGGCTAATTAGGAGCCTCTTATCATTATTACAAATATATTAAGTTTAATTTTTTCAGAGGGATTGGAGTGTAGGCTAGCGAAATTTTGAATTATAAATAACTTTATAATGAGGTGGATGTTATGGGTGTGCAAGCTGAAAAAATCTTCATTAATATGGCAGTTAAAGATTTGAATAAATCCAAAGCGTTTTTCTCTGGTCTTGGATTTGAATTTAATCAACAGTTCACAAATGAACTAGCAGCATGTATGGTTATCAATGATCATAGTTATGCGATGTTATTAACGGAGGACCATTTCAAGACGTTTACCGGTAAGGAAATTGCAGATTCAACCGTATACACAGAAGCAATCATAGCTTTATCTGTCGATAGTAGGGAAACAGTGGATAAAATTGTCCATGCTGCTTTGGAATCTGGTGGAAAGCCCTCAAAAGAACCGCAGGACCATGGCTTTATGTATGGTTGGAGCTTTCAGGATATAGACGGTCATCTTTGGGAACTCTTTTACATGGATCAAGCTGCAATGCAATAATGAAACATAGACGACAAAATGCAGGTAATCATTATGATTGCCTGCATTTTTAGTATAATTTAGCCTTTATATTATTAAACCCTCATAAAATCTAAAGCAACAGGCCACTTTTCCTGCGTATAAGCCATTGTCCAAAATTGATGTTCTAATTGAGTGCTAGTGATGAAGTGGTCTCGCATGCGTTGCTTTTCTTCTTCACCTGCTGTTGATGCACAAGCATCAATCTTGTCCATGAATACTTGTGTAATCGAAGTCACTTCCTTGTTTCCGTAAAACATGATCCATTCATAGAAAGGATGATCAGGTGTTGGGTTCACTTCTTGGATTAGCTTTTTTCCAATCTCCCAATATGTCCAAGGGCAAGGGGCGAGGGCTGCAAGTGTTTCGCCTAATGTCCCGTTTGCTGCTGCTTCCATCATATGCCGAGTATAGTGGTGGGCAGTTGGGGCAAGTGGAGCTTTCTGTAAATCTTCATAACGGACGCCAGCTACTTCACAAAAGTTATTGTGTGGATGCACTTCCGAATTTAGCACGAATCCTATTTGTTGTTGGAAAAATGCCATATCTTCGCGGTCGGTGCATTTAGAAACCGCCAGCCCATAAATTCTGCAAAAAGTAGAGAGATACTCAAAATCTTGCTCTACATAATGAATAAGTGCTTCTTTTGGTACATTTCCTTCCCCAATACCTTTTACAAATGGGTGTTCAAAGATTGCCTGAAAAATCGGATCTGCCTCTCTTCGTAACTGCTCAGAAAACTTCATGTCGTATTCCTCCTTAAAAATTTTTTAGGAGAATACCCACCTTTTCCCACAGAAGAACAAAACTTAGTAAAATCGCTCTCTATTAAATAACGAAAAAGCTCCTCTTCCACGGGAAAGAGGAGCTTGAGTATACGTACGTACTAAACTCAAAGCGCCACTTTCCTCCGCTGGTATCACCCAGATCAGGTTCAAAGGGTCCGTCGCGTAAAGCTCCGTCTCAGCCAATTGGCTCCCCTAGTGGATATCCATATGAATATTTTACAACAAATAGATATTTATTCCAAGTGACTTTTGTTTTGGAGGCGAGGACCTACATCTAAGTTGGAAGTCCAAGCTTTAATCCATCGGGACATACACGGCGATACCTTCTGAGATTAATTCCCTTGAACTTCGCTTTCTTTCTCTTTCAAATAGTTTTCATAAGCCTCTTTGACTGGATCGTATTTGGGTTCATCTTTTGTGAGCCTTTTGTGGATGTCGTTTAGGAGATACAGTCCTCTAAACAAGATGCCTGCGAATATTCCAAAAGCCAGGAAACCGCCAACCAAAGGTCCCATCATGAGTAATAGATAACCTAATATGGTAGACAATAAAATCGACAGTAATAAATACAATATGAAGCCCCCTTTTATTCTATGTATCTGTAAATATTAAGTATTAATCGTATAATAAAAAGGAAATTTATGCTAATGTATTTTTATGAATTGGGCTGAGCGGACAGGCACGCCGACCCACTTTCTTCAATTAAGAGGAGGAGTTTTTATTAGACATTTGTGGATTGTTGTTTCGTTAATTCCTATGCCGTTTCTGTTTCATTACTTCGAAACTTCACAGCATCCAGAGCGTGCTGATTTCTTGTTCGTAGGTACCTTATTATTTGCTGGATTGGTTGGTTTCTTGTCTATAAAAGTTAAGGTTGGGCTTATAATTCTAGTAAACGTAATCACTATTATTGTTTCCGTTTGGTTGGGGACAACTTTTATTACTCCTCCTAATGAAGGTTGGTTTAAACCTATTGGGATGAATTCTGCGATTGTATTAACCGGGGTTGTGTTAGTAGTGGTTGTGTTAGTACTTCGGTCTGTTTTTAAGCATGTGTTTTCGAGGGAGTAGAGGAGACAGGCACGGTTTCCCATTGAATAAGACTTAGACAGTGACGGAGGTAAGTTTATCCGCCACTGTTTTTTGTTTGTTTGCTCGTACCTCTCACACAAAAACTGGTCGAGTCTACTCCTCCACCCATTGAATATTATGAGCATCAACATACTCCGCACTCTCCAAAGTCGACAAATCCATCACATACGTGTTCCCAATTGAATCTGCAACCAGCCCCTTCAAGATCGTTCCGGGTGGGGTTTCGTGTTCCATGGAATGATAGACTAAGTGTTGTCCGTCTGGGGAGAATCCAGTTGGGCGGTATCCGGTGAACTTCTCGTCATACAGCCCATGGAATTTCTTAATTATTTTTTCGTTTCCTTCGCGCAACAAATACAGAGAACCTTTTTTCGAGGAAGCCGTCCCATTTTCCGTTTCGTTCTGTATATAATCCGTCTCTATTTCCATCACTTCTTTTTGCAATACGGTCGGTGTCTCTTCCCCTTCACTTAAGGAGAACAAACTCGTTATCCATCGCGATGAAGTAGACTGTTTCCTCGGCCTTATAATAATAAAAGTTTATAATATTATCATTATAGTTTCCTAACCCGTCATTCCCCTTCCCTTTATGGCTATATACTAATGTTTTATTTTGCAGGCTTGCGTCTGATTTAAATAAGGTAAGAACCCCATCCACCCTTTTGGTAAAATAAATCGTTCCTTCTAAATCTGTTAATACGTCTTCATTTATGTTGCTTGTAGAGTTCTGAAATAGTTTAAAAGATACGACGGAAATGACGGCTACCAATAAAAGTCCGATGATGAATTTTTTCTTCATATTGTCCCCCCTATTCTATATCCAATAATAACCATAATTATAGCGGAGTCTTCTTTTTCGTCAACGCCCTTTTTTGTAAAGCATCCTTGACATTCCACCAAATGTAAAGTACGCTTTACTTACAACCGATTGTAAAGCTAGCTTTACAAAATTAATCGGAGGTGTGGAAAAGTTGAAAAATCGGATTAAGGATCTGCGCAAGGCTGCGAAGATGACGCAAGAGGACCTGGCCGTGCAGGTAGGCGTCTCGAGACAGTCCATCATTGCGATTGAATCAGGAAAGTACAATCCATCACTTGAACTAGCATACAACATCTCAAAAGTATTCAATTGCATCATTGAAGAGGTCTTTATTTTAGAAGAAGGGGGAGAAGAATAATGGCAGTGCAAATTGGCGGGTTGGTCGGATTATATGGAGGAGCTGTCATAGGTATATTAGCTTGGTGGTTTGGCCGCCGTATGGCCAAAAAGCAAGGTGGGTTAGATGAACTGCATGACCATATTTGGCAGAAGGCTCGGTCCATTTCTTGGTTTTTCAGCCTTGCTTCCATGTACATTCTTTTCACTTTGATCATGTTCGGAATGGAACTAAAGGCAGCCATGGTATTGGGCGTCATCATGCTTGTTCATTTTGCCAGCTGGGGAATTACAGGCGTGATCTTGTCCATCAATATGAATATGGAAGAGCCTTTGAAACCCTCTAGAGTGAAATTTGGGATAGCGATTGTGGCCGTGTCCCTACTTATCTTTATTATTCTTTCTACCACTACCGGCAACTGGTGGTTCCTGCTTGCTAGCGTTCCCCCAATCTTGATTGGGTTGATATGGGCGTTGACTCCGGAAAAAGGCAGTGAGGAATTTTGATGAAAAAGAAATAGCCTCTATAAAAATGACCATTAAAACCGTCTGGGTTCTAATGGTCCTTTTTTCATTTAAAAGCCTCAAGCCCTGCGCAACCTAAAATAATACATCCAAGTTTTCGTGATGAATGTCCCGAATAGGAGGATACAGATGAAAAACATAATGGTGTTAGAATTCACGATGGACCACTCCCCACCATTTCTGAAAATATAGAAGGTGTTAAGGCTCGCAATGTAGATGTACATAAGAACCAGTGGTAAGAACAAGGCGGTATAGGAAAGGGCCACTTTCTTGGCTTGCTTGAGCTTATGCGTTTGTTCGCTGTACAGGGCCGGTGCTGTTTCGCCAGCTTCGTATTCCTTGCTCCAAATCGTCCATTTTTGGAGGGCTCCCTTTGAACTGAATTCTTCCTTCCAACCTGCTTGTCTATGAATCTCGAAATAGCTGTCATTCGATAGATTTTGATAGTCCGCGCTGTACTTAATATTTTGTGGTTCTCCTTTTAGGAAGTAGAAAGTGGTGCCAAGTTTGTTAACGCGGTGGAGGCGGTTCCCTTCTGCTGCCATTTGTTCCAGCCATTTTTCTAGTTTGTCCGGTGAGTACATCCAGCCGAACTTGCGGCGTTTGATGAGGATGCCTTCACGCTTCAGTTGTTTTTCTTCTGCTTTGGTCATGTTTTTCTTTTCTAGGGTGTATGGTGCCATGTATGTTGATGGATTCTCAGTTGAGAGCGCTTTGTTTGTCTTCTTTATTTTCCAAACAGAGTAGATCATGAATAGGTAAAAGGCGGTTACTAGTGCTGCGCCAGTGTAAGTGATGATCCAAAGCGGGCTTTCCACTACTTCCACGTTGCCGTCGCTTGCGATGGTGGCGGTAGTGAAGAGAGCCACATTTGCCAAGGTTGCGCCTGTTATGTAGATGAGTATGGCCATAAATGCGTAAAAGATAAAATTGTTGCGCTTGATGATGGCGTCGCGGCTGGTGGAAGTGGTCACTTCTGCCTGCGGTCTTTCGTTTGCAATCACATACCACTTGCCGCTTTGGGTTACTTTTTCCCAACCGTCATTGCGCATCGTGTTGGAAAGGATTGCAGGTTTTATTTTATCGTAGGCAATTCGGTAGGTGACATCCTTTGGCTGGCCCTTTTCAAATGTGAAGCCTCGTTTAAAACGGTGCAGCTCTTTTAGATAATAGCCTGCCTTTGCCTGGTTGGTGAGCCATTGCTCTGTTTTCTGCACATCATAGCTCCATAGTGGTTTCGTGTAGGTTTTCATTTAAATTCCCCCTCGTACTTCAATGCATTTCCGTGAAGCTCCTTCAATCGTTCGATCTCTGCGGTAATCAGCTCTTTCCCGCTATCGGTAATTTCGTATACTGTTTTACGTTCTGCGTCTGCAAACACCGTAATGACTCCATCCTTTTGCATTTTTGTCAGCGTTCCGTAGATGGTTCCCGAACCAAGACGGATTCTATTGTTTGAAATTTCTTCGACGTGTTTGATGATGCCATAGCCATGGCGTGGTTCTGTTAATGAGAGCAAGATATAGAATGCGGTTTCTGTCATGGGTATGTATTTTTTTATGATTTTAGATAGTTCCAATGTGGGCACCCCAGTTCTTACGAGTATGTCGCGACGTGATATATGTCATAGTATGACTATATCATGGTGTGACATAGTTGTGCAAGGGGGTTTGTGCTTAGGGGACAGGCACAGTGACCCAGTTTTTCGCGCGGCTTCACTTCTGTTGTTGGACAGAAGTTATTTTGATATAGAATGCGAAAATGGTTGAGGTTTGTCGTATGGTTTTGAGAGCTTACAATACAACCTTTAATTTTCGTTTCTACAAACGTTTGTTTAATTTTAGTTATTCTAAGAAAGCAGTAAAACAAACAAAATGCAGGTAATCTATGTGATTACCTGCATTTTGTTATCTCAACACTTTATATTCTTTCACGTACTCTTCATAATCTAATACTTCAATGGCGTTGGACCAATGCAAAACAGTTCCAACAAAGTCCTTTATGTCCAAGCCTGGCATTTCGTAAGTTTCATCGTTATTGACCGTTCCAGTGGCCTCCTCAATGAATGTCACTTTATATCCTCTATCAAAGGCTGCGATGGCGGTAAACATACAACAGTACTCTGTGTTGAAGCCTGTAATGAAAAGATGCTCAACACCTAACTTTTCTAGTGTTTCAGAGAGGCTAGTATTCACGAATGAACTTGGAGTTAGCTTCTCTATTACCTGGTCAGCATAGTCCTTTAATGAAGCATGCAGTTCAGAACCAACGGAATCTTTATATAAAGGGCTCTCTTCCATGTCATCCACATGTCTCATAAAGATGACAGGGCTTTTGCTATCCTTGAAATCTTTTATCACATTTTCCATCATTAAAAGTTCTTCTTTAAAATCACCAAAATTAACAATACCATTTTGAACATCAATGACTAATAATGCTTTCATATTATCACCTACCTATTTTGTTAATAGGGATATACTTCTAGAAGGTGGATGTAAAGTCCTCCTTCCCGCAAACATGTGTTGAGGGGCAGGCACGGTGACCCACTGTCGCCTCCCCCTCTTCCTTAACTTAAAATTCGAACACCTGACGTAATTCAATCTGTCCTTCTCCATATCCTTGAGGATCCGGCATCCGCATCGCCCACTCGACAGCTTCTTCTTTCGACTTCACATCAATCAAAATGAACCCGGCAACCAAATTATTCGGGTCAGAAAACGGACCCTCCTTCACTACTGGCTCTCCACCGGGCTCCGGATACGAAATGCGCATTCCATTTGAACTTGGATGTAGTCCTTTCGCCATTACTCGCACGCCTGCTTTCACTAATTCATCGTTATACTGGTCCATTGCTGCATTAAGCTCTGGATTTGGGCGGTTTCCAGTTTCTGAATTTGTTGAGGCTTTGACGATTAGCATGAATAACATATAAGTTCTCCCCTTTTTCATGTCCTCGGTACAATAAATCATACCAAATTAAGTTGAAAATAAGTGATGTATTGTTGGTTAGATTTTGCAATTGTCCAAAGTTGAACAAAGATTTTCATTTTTTGACCGAACCCATGGTTGTTTTTGAAATGATTGACACATATGACAGGTTTACGATTGTCATAATCCAATGTGTAGTAAGATAGTTAAAGGACTATGAGGAGGAATTAATATGCTGATGATAACGGAAAATGTTAAGGGTAAACGCTATAAGCAATTAATAGACCTTTTATCAAAGCATTGTAATCGTTTCGCGTTTGTTGAGAATAGACAGATGATGGATATTGAAGAAGAACGTCTTGCCTATGTCGATAATTTGATAAACGATATTAAAGGGCATTTAATCGAAAGGAAAATTCAACGAAAATGGGAAACCACTAAACTTTCTGGTGGTACAGCATACGTTTATTATTTTCAGATGAATAATGCTACAAGGCTATTTTTGAAGGAATATAGCAGTTCTCTTTTTGGTTGGATTAGCCCAGAACTACCAGAAGACTTAATGTTTTATCATAATGATAAATGTATGTTGGCTGGATGTTCACACGAAGGGTTTTTTATGGTTGATGAAACCTTATGGAACAGTTTCTTATTAAGTTAATCAGCCTAAGTTGAACAAAAATAGAGGAAACCCATTTATTATTAAGGTTTCCTTTAATTTTACTTCTTTATCAACATTAAAATATAACAGAGCCTTTCAAATAAAAACATGCTTATCTTTCATCTTTTTTAGACATGGAGTCGCAAAAACAGGCTCGCCTATCTAAGACAGGTTATATTCTCTTAAACTATTGAATTTTTCATATTTCCAAAACTATTGATTTGTAATATAGTAATGAGATTATCGCACAAATAAAAAGGAGCTAGATGATGGACTTTATTACCATATTAAAAGCAGTCATATTAGGGATTGTCGAAGGTTTGACGGAGTTTGCTCCTGTTTCCTCAACAGGGCACATGATTATTGTGGACGATATGCTTCTACAATCAAACGAGTTTCTTGGTAAGTATGTAGCCAACACATTTAAAATTGTCATACAGCTAGGGTCCATCCTGGCAGTAGTGGTGATTTTCAGGAACCGATTTATTGAGCTGCTTGGGGGAAATAAATTCAGAGGTGCATCTACCTCACAAGGTTCCAAGCGACTTAAACTTACCCATGTTATGGTGGGGCTGATTCCGGCAGGTGTCTTGGGGCTATTGTTCGAAGACTATATTGACGAACACTTATTTTCACTGGAGACTGTTCTGATTGGACTTGTTATCGGCGCTGTGTTGATGATTGCCGCCGACCTATTCGGTCCAAAAGAGCCGAAAATGCAGAGTGTTGATCAAATGACCTATAAGCAGGCATTTTCCATCGGACTGATTCAGTGCTTATCTTTATGGCCAGGATTTTCAAGATCGGGTTCCACCATTTCTGGAGGAGTCCTCCTAGGTATGAGTCATAGGGCTGCTGCTGATTTTACATTTATTATGGCAGTGCCTATCATGGTTGGAGCGAGCGGACTCTCCCTACTAAAAAATTGGCAGTATTTCACTATCGAAGCTTTACCGTTCTTTGCTGCCGGTTTTATTACTTCATTTATTTTCGCTTTAATATCAATAAAGTTCTTCTTGCAATTAATTAATAAAATCAAGCTTGTGCCATTTGCTATTTATCGCATTGTGCTGGCACTGGTTATTTACTTGGTTTATTTTTGAGTCGAGGGACAGGCATGCCTACCCACTTTTTAATAAACATATAAAACCACTTCCTGAGCTAGGGAGTGGTTTTTATTATGTTCCTATTTTAATAATATGGATACGGTTGATACGGATACGGCGGATATGGATAGTACGGATATGGTCTTGGTCTTGGTGTTAATAGGGCACCTGCTGCCAATCCTGTGATAAACGGCAGCCCAAAACCAAACCCAAAGCCTGGACGGCCGTATCCTAGACCCGGACGGACACCAAAGCCAGAACCGAATCCACCTAAACCAAAGCCCGGACCAACGATTCTTCTTTGATCATGATAATTAAAGTTCACTAGACTACACTCCCTCAAGTTATTCCATACCATCCTATTCAAGCGACAGGAGTCTATAAACTTGTACCTAGAAAGATGTGCGAATGCCTAGTGGCGGGTTGATGGGGAAAGGCAGGCCACCCATTGTTCTTAGATTATTTTCCTCCATCTCCAAACCGTGGTGCTGAACATTACTAGAGATATGGACAGTAGTATAATGGATGAAACAAAATAACTCTCTATGAAGTAGTTAAATCCATGCCATTGCGGCAAGAGTAAGATAGCAAAAGGAATAGCCCATCCAAAATTAATTGTTGTATCCACATAGTTAATATAAGCCGTTAAAGCAGAAATAGCTGAAGATAGTGCCAAAAAAATAGCATATAACTTTAGCACAGCTTTATTTTTGGCTTTATATGCCAATCCAAAACAGATAATCCAAACAGCTAAGTGTACCAAAGATACAAGTAAATTTTCGATAGTTGCTGGGCTTCCTTTAAAAGAATCAATTAAGTTGAACGTTACTCCAAAGGCAATATTAGGGATGGGCAGAATTAAACATGCAAGGACTCTGAATTTCAACGAACGTTTCCCTCCTTGTGTTGAGGGGACAGGCACGCCATTGTTAGAAATGACATAATCATCCTCCTCTTCCTCTTTTGTGTAATTTTACACTATAAGCGTAATATTTACCATTAGTTTTTAAAAGAGGGCAGAACAATTCTCCATTATTTCTTATCCTAATATACCTTGCGAAAATGGTTGAAAAATCACGAATGCTTTTCAACCCTTAGCTCAAAATACGCGATTTATTTTTGAACAAACGATTGTTTAAATAATGGTATTGCAACATATTTTAAATCACACAAAAATACCCAGAGGTTTTATCTCTGGGCGTGCGTCGATTCAATGTACAATCAAACAGCTAATTTTTCTACTTTGAATTTGCCTATCTCAAAGGACATTCTATTCAATCGTTACCAAAAACAAACACAGCTACCTGCCAACACGATTTTCATGATAGTTGTATTTTACCTAGTAGCAAGAGAGGGTAGGATTTTAGTTTTAGGAATAAGTCCACAAA
Source organism: Bacillus sp. RO1 (assembly GCF_012524115.1). Lineage (GTDB taxonomy): Bacteria > Bacillota > Bacilli > Bacillales > Bacillaceae_I > Sutcliffiella_A. Next base: position 124,071 of record NZ_JAAZWB010000087.1, read on the forward strand.
AAGGATGCAGAACGGAAGGAACTTTTATGGAGGATTCTCATCCTTCCTGGTTGCTCCATTTTGTTGCTTACTTACACTTATACCTTTTCGCCGTCAGCTTCGACCTTTTTACGGTCAGCTTCTACATTTCCCGAGTTACCTTCTACATTTCCCAAACGAGCTTCTACCTTTCCACGCCAACGTTCTACAATTTTACGAAAAAAAAGAGATTTCTACCGCTCCGCTCAAGCGATAGAAACCTCCCTGTGGTTGAAGGAACAGACACGCCGGCCCATTATCATTCATTATTCCTTCACTTCAACCCTTTTCGCATGACCTTTTGCGGGATAGGAGTGATCCAGCCCACCGTCGATCCAAATTTGCACTTCATCTCCTACTTTTACATCAGCTAATTTATCAAAACTCAAATAAATCAGTGAGATTCTTTCTTCATCTAATTCTTGAATTGTTTTTTTACTAACCGCAGCGTACTCGCTTCTGGTTACATTCTCTGCAACTAACATTCTTCCGTCTTTCACCTCAAGAATTAAGGCATCAATAATCAAACTAGGATTTGCTTTTTCTTCTATTGATGTACAACCAACCAAAACAACAATTAAACTTATGAATAAAACATGCATGAAGTGACAGGCACGCCGATCCATTTTATCTCTCACCTCATTTGTCTCGTCTCAAGATATGCCCAATAACTACACACAACAACATTAAGCCCACAAATAATCCCGTATCACTACTATCCATATTTAAAAACGCCGGTCCGACTAAGTAATTCACTATGAAAATAGCAACTGCCATAAATAAGAGCACTTTGTATATCATCTATACACCTTCTTCTTCACTTAATAATCTTGTTCAACTATTTTGAAAGTAAATAACAATTTGAAAAGCCGCAAGCAAGACTAAACTTTGAATAAACGTTACAGATATGTCTTTTTTCCAAGTGTTTTTGTCCGGATAGCTACCAGGAAACCTTTTAAAAACAAGGAGAATAGCCCACCAAAATAAAAATCCATACATGAAAGTACTAAAGTTTTCGTACAACAAATTGACTCCCCCTCTTTTGCCAAGTACCTCTTTTTGAAAAAATACTCCACTTTTAATTTAACATATATATCCATAATTACGGTGTTTTTTCAGAAATATTATATTTTTCAAACCAATCACAAAAAAACACCTTTTATTATGTTAAAATATTCCTAATTCTCTTCTGACACTGGTTGGACGCGGGGATTATCCGGCTGACAACCTAGATTTTTTATTATATTTGAAAGGAGCGATCTCTATGAAATTTGTACATATATTCGGCCCCCAAGCAGTCGGAAAAATGACCGTCGGGCAGGAGTTAGCGAAAATAACTGATTTAAAGCTTTTCCATAACCATATGACAATCGACTTGGTTGGGCATTTTTTTGACTACAGCACAAAGGAAGCAAAGCGGTTAGTGAACTTGTTTCGCCAGGAGATATTTGAAGAGGTTTCAAAAAGCGATCTGTACGGCATGATTTTCACCTATGTCTGGATGTTTGATAAGGAGTCGGATTGGGAGTATGTGAAGAACCTCACTCAGTTGTTTGAATCCAGAGGTGCCACGGTTTACTACGTCGAATTGGAAGCAGATCTAGACGAGCGACTGGAGCGAAACAAAACGCCAAACCGTCTGGAACACAAGCCGAAAAAGCGAGATTTGGAATGGTCGGAGAACGATTTGTTGGAGACGCTGGAGAAGCATCGGTTGAACTCATTGGATGGGGAAATACCATTTGAGAATTACATTAAGATTGATAATACGAATATGAGCGCGGAGGATGTCGCAAGGTCTATTAAGAATCGCTTTGATTTTTAAGGGTCCAGACCTCTCCTCCTTTCCCTATAAATTCAAAAAATGTAATAAATTTAACATAAAACCCCATACTAAATGATTAGAGAAACTACTTTTCAAGTAAAAGTAAACGGAATATGGAGGTTTCACAATGACTAGCGCAATAGAAGCCATAGCAGCCATCATTAAAAATTTCACAGATGAAGAGCCAAAATTCCCTTTACATGTTGGCGAAGTAATGGATCTTTGGACAGCTTTTACAGCTTTTAAGGAAGCCCATACCCTTTATCAGATTGCACTCAACACTACCAATGACACTGACTTAAAGCCCGTTTTAGAAGAGGCGTTGAAAGGTAGTTTCGCTGATACGAAACGGATAGAGGAGTTGCTCATTAAAGAAGGAGTTCCATTGCCTCTTATTTATCCAAATAAACCAGCCTCCGAACCAAGTGCTGTTCCCGAAGGTGTTAGATTAACCGATGATGAGATTGCCAATCTTATTTCTGTAAAAGTTGCGGCCTCCGTAACTTTCTGTGCCCAAGCTATGTCAAAAACAGTTCGAACCGATGTGGGGCTTTTGTTTTTTTCCATTCAGGTTAATTTAATGAAATTTGCTGCACCACTGAAAAATTTAATGAAAGCCAGAGGTTGGTTAAGAGTTCCCCCACCATACAATCCACCTGGGGCTCCCCATCCACCTAGTTAAATGCAAAAATGCCTAGAGATCCTATTCTCTGGGCATTTTTTTAGACATTGCTTTTACTATAAGAAAATGTGGGCTTGTCATGAGATAGTGATAAGCCTCTTCTTTTATCTCTCTCATCTTCTCGAGCGGTTTGGGTTCCATCAGTTTATCAAGCATGAAAAATTGAGTAGTTGGATTGACGATATCCTCCATCGGCCTTCTGAAAAAGCTGACCTCAATGGTGATGGTTGGCTTTTTCCAAGTGTCTGTTAACAGTTGTGTCTCGAAGTAATCTTTACATTGGAAGCTCGTATAGTCCATAAACGGATGATGAACGGAAAATAACAAGGTCCCGCCTGCCTTCAAAACACGGCTAAATTCCTTGAATGTCGAGGTCCAATCCTTCAAATAGTGAAGTGTAAGGGAGCTGGCAATCACATCAAAGGAATTATCCTCGAAAGGCAGGGGCTTTTGGAGATCATGACAAAGAAATGTCGCTGCTTCGCCTACCCTTTCCTTCGCCGCTTTTATCATTTCCGGACTAAGGTCAATTCCTGTAACCTCCGCACCCCGCTGCACCAATTGAGCACTATACCAGCCAGCCGAGCAACCGGCGTCCAGCACTTTTTTACCTTTCAGGTCGGAAGGTAAAGCAGCCATCATTGCCGGTCTTTCGTAGTAAGCGTTATAAGGGCTTCCTTCATCTGTATCCTTTTGGTAGGTTTGAGCTAGTTTGTTGTAGGTTTCTTTTGTGAGGTCGGTCATTTTTTCCCCTCCTTCTTTATTTACTCTGGATTATCCAATAAAATTAATGCTTCAAACAAATCCTCTTGCAATTTTTCATCTGCACTCACATAAAACACCAATATGTTATTTATTCCATATATTTGGTGGTCTATCAAATTCATTGTAGCGGTTTTTTCTCCAAATTCTACAATTCCCTCTGCTCTTTCTTTTGAAGTAGGAAAAACATATAAGGATAACATGTTACCTTCTAGCAGGTACACTTCAGGTGTAACACCATTTAATTCTTGTGCGAAAACACTCTTAATTGATAAGTCTTCATTTTTCTCTAATATAAAACCTTGCTCCGTTAATACTTCTACCACTTCTTCTACGCTCATTGGGTCCACCATTGAGTTTTGCGCTGAACAAGAAGCTAAGAGAGCTAAGAGAGCTAAGAGACCTATGTAAATGGATAGTTTTTTTATCAATATTCTCTTCCTCTTCATGATATTTTCATATTCCTTCCTGAGAGCTTCTTTAAGATTGCTAGTATTTCGTTAATTAATGAGTATTATTTTACCAATATTTCACGACTATTGTGAAACTAAACCGACTAAAAAACGTAGAAGCTAGTAAAACAATCTGGGACTTGAGAAAGGAATTTGATATGGATAGCCGAGAATGTACATAGTGCCGAGGCACAGAATTTGCCCGAAGGAACAGACTGATATCCAGCAAAGAACTATCAGAATCATTTTCATAGAGGTGAAACCATGCAATTAAAGGGACTCAATCATTTTTTATTTTCCGTTTCTGATTTAGAAGTTTCTATTAAATTTTATAAAGAAGTATTTGATGCTAAATTGTTGGTAAAAGGCAGAAACACTGCATACTTTGATTTAAATGGAATGTGGCTAGCTCTTAATGTAGAGGAAGATATACCTCGTAATGAAATACACCAATCTTATACACACATTGCATTTTCCATTGAAGAAGTAGCGTTTGATGAAATCTACGAGAAACTAAGGAAATTGAATGTGAACATTTTATCAGGTCGCCCAAGAGATGAACGAGATAAAAAGTCCATTTATTTTACGGATCCAGATGGTCATAAATTTGAATTCCATACAGGGACACTACAGGATAGATTGGATTATTACGCAAAAGAGAAAACACATATGGAATTTTTCAACTAGAATTATGGAGGTTCGCAAATGGATAAAGAGTCTATTAAAATCAGAAAAGCAATTTTATCAGATACAAAAGGGATAGCTAAAGTACATGTCGAGAGTTGGAAAACAACATATGCCAACATTGTGCCAGATGAATATTTGAACAAATTAACTTATGAAAGTCGGGAACAAATATGGTTAAACAGCATTCCTAATGGGGGTGTATATGTAGCCGAAAATAATGAAGGCGAAATAGTTGGTTTTTCTTCTGGTGGTAAAGAACGAAGTGGTAAATATGTTGGTTTCGATGGGGAATTATACGCCATCTATATTTTAAAGGAGTATCAGGGGCAAGGTATTGGAAAAGCACTGGTTCAACCGATAATAGACGAACTCATAGGGATGGGACTAAACACCATGGTTGTTCTTGTTTTAAAAGACAATGCTTCGTGTTTGTTTTATGAAGCGCTGGGGGGCAAGAAAATTGAGGATCTTGAAGTTCAAATTGCGGGAAAGAAGCTTACGGAAGTTGTATATGGTTGGGAGAATGTTAAGAGCGTATTTTAGAGCTGAGGGGACAGGCATTCATTATTATTTGGCCTATCCCTCCAACCCTTCAAATACTCGGTAATACAAATAAAGTTATCGCAATTAATAGAGTTGAGCTGGTCCACGTAATGACGAGTTTCTTCTCTACTTTTACTGATGAGTCCATCACTTTATGTACAATTGACAGAATGAAGAGATTTGTGAAAAACAAAAAGTAATAGACAACTAGAAACATCAGCCATGCGTGTTGACTGAGTAAGTCTTGTAATGGCTTGAAGAAAAATAACACGATAAACAGGACAAATGAAATCATAAGCCAAACTAGGATGATGATGAACATTTTATCCCATAGCGGATGCTGCATGAATTCTTTTTTCATTTTTGCATGGTTATAGAGCAATTGATTACACGCAAACAAGATCAGTGAAACGGACACTAGGACTAACAGTTGTTTCAAAAATGGATTTTCCATAGTCAAATAAGGGTTAACCAGATTGAAATTTGATATGAATGCAAATAAAACAAGAAATAGAATTACCAAGGACTGTTTCAGCCAATAGAATTTCATGAGGCTTTCACCAAGGACCACATCTTTTGTTGCATATTATCGCCTCCTACTACTACTTACGACTTGGGAGAAGAAAAGTTTCACTGAGTTCGAGGGGACAGGCGATAACGGTAATGAGGTCCTCTCTCTTCCTTTTTCCTCGTCACTGAGGTCTTCATAACGGGGATGAGGTCCTCTCTACTCCTTTTTCCTCGTCACTGAGGTCCTCATCACGGGGATGAGGTCCTCTCTACTCCTTTTTCCTCGTCACTGAGGTCCTCATAACGGGGATGAGGTCCTCTCTACTCCTTTTTCCCCGTCACTGAGGTCTTCATAACGAGGATGAGGTCCTCTCTACTCCCTTTTCCTCGTCACTGAGGTCTTCATATCGGGGATGAGGACCTACCTTCTCCTTTTTCTTCGTCACTGAGGTCTTCATCACGCCCATGAGGACTTCTCTCCTCCTTTTTCCTCATTACTGAGGTCTTCATATCGGGGATGAAGACTTCTCTACTCGTCTTTCTTCGTCACTGAGGTCTTCATCACGCCCATGAGGACCTCTCTCCTCTTTTTTCCTCGTCAAAGAGGTCTTCATCACACCGATGAGGACCTACCTCCTCATTTTTCTTCGTCACTGAGGTCCTCATAACGGCGATGAGGACCTATCTACTCCTTTTTTCTCGTCACTAAGGTCGTCAAGGGAACAGGCACGCCGACCCACTAGCATTCCTAAATTGAGAGGAGCATTGGATAGGGGAATTTAGAGGGAATCGGTAAAGTTTAGAGGCACGATTCAGAAACTGACTGACACCAAGTAGATCGCACGACAAGGGGGAATTCACCGAACTCCCCCCTATCCCCTGAAAACTTTACACACCGGCACTTTCCTTCACATAATCATTAAGTACTCCCTGATCAATAAAAGGCATGACTGGTATGATTTCTTTTAATCCTTTTTCTGAAATTGCCTTTAGAGCTAATTCACTCAACACTTCTTTATCTATAAATGGGCAGAGCGGTACAATAGACCGGATTCCCTCTTTTTCAAAACTTTGCTTTGCCAATGTAGTTAGCACTTCTTGTTTTAAAAAAGGAGCAATTACGCTTATTTGTTTTAATCCTTGTGCTTCATACTCCCTTTCTGCAAAGTGGCCCAGCTTGTCTCGGCTTATGAACGGAGCAACCGGACCGATGGATTTAACCCCCTGTTCCATCACTGATTTTTCCGCGAATTCATCCAATAGTTCACGACTTACAAATGGAGCGATGCCTGCTAATGGTTTTATTCCTTCTTCCTCGAATTTCTTTTTGGCACACTCATCAAGCACATCTTGACTGATAAACGGGGCAAATGTCGCCAAATCTTTCATGGTGAGAGTATCTGATAGACTTTTAAAAACTCCATCCGCTTTTTCTGAATCAAGTAAAGGTGCCACATTGGAAAACTCCTCAGCAGAAGCTATATAATCCTTCTCTTCCCCAGCTATAATCTGCTGAATCAGGGCACTTCCTTTTTCATGATTCAATAGTTCATCAATACTTACCTCTAAGATGGTCGCAAGTTCAGGTAGCTTTGCAATATCTGGCATCGTCTCGCCACGCTCCCAATTACTTACCGCCTGATAACTTACCCCCAACTGATCCGCCAAATTCATCTGGGTCAGCTTTTTCGTTTTGCGCCAATTGCCAATCTGCACTCCAATCCTCTTCATATCAAACACTTCCATCACCTCTTCGCTTTTGATAGATTAATTGTAAGATTTTTCTGCCAATATGTATATCAAGTGGTGCTTGAGTTGATTCCATTCTGTTAAAAAGAAAACCAAGTCCATCAAGGTACATTTTTGCCAAGAAAGAGATAGAAAAAAAGAAATGGTACAATAACAATAGAGGTGGTTAGATGAAGATTATTCCGTATTTATCGGTTGGACCTTTAAAGATAAACATGAAGAAGGACGAAATACAGAAGGTAATAAAAGAAGAACCAAAAGCTTTCATGACTGATGAAGATGAACCAGCAGAACATTATGTGAATGCTGGCTTATTAGTCTATTATAGTGAAGATGGTTTAACAAGTAATGCTTTTGAATTTGTAGGTAAGAGCAATCCCGAAATAAATGGTATTTGCTTTCTAGAAATGACAGAAGAAAAAGCCTTAGAGACATTAAGGGAACTTGATCGTTCGGTCATTGAAGTTGCGGATACCCATATATCAAAAAAATTGGGTATTAGCTTATATATGTTAAATGACAGAGTAGAATCAATATTAGTTTTCGAAAATGGTTATTACGATGAAATGTTTGAACTGTTAGCTGAATTAGATAATGAGATATGAAGAATTCCATCATTATAGAAAAGATAGTTTTACGAGAATAACAAAGGACCATCCAGATTGGATGGTCCTATTTGGGCTCCCTATTAAAATTCCTATCCATTGACGAACACACGGGTCAATGAGCCTACACTACAGATTTCCAAATAATGCATAGCCCTAGTACAAGCTGTATAAAACACCCTTCTCAAGCTCTCATCGCCATACACTTCATCTGACGCATTATAAACTATGACAGCATCAAACTCCACACCCTTGGACAAGTAAGACGGCACAATGACCACGCCTTGTTCATACTCCATCGAGTTCATTTTCAACAGCTTCAAATTATCAACCCTTGGAGAAAGTGCTTCAAACGCCCTCCCACTCTCTTCACTCGACTTGCAGATGATGGCAATGCTTTGATATCCCTGAGCCTTTAACTCCTCCACTCTCTCCGCGATACTAGCATGCAAGCATTCAAAATTCTCCACTTCCGTCACCACCGGCTCCTCGCCATCTCGGTCAAACGGAATTATTTTATCACCATTTGGAACAAGCTTTTTCGTAAACTCGATAATCGGTCGGGTAGATCGGTAACTCCGCGTAATATTAATGATCTCCGTTTTCTCCGGTCCATAAAGGCCTTCCAGCACGTCAAAGTTAACCGCTTCACTTGCATGGGCAAAGATCGCCTGATTAAAGTCACCCAGGACGGTCATTCTGGCAGCGGGAAAAAGGCGCTTCATAAACTCAAATTGAAACGGAGAATAATCCTGCGCTTCGTCCACCACAATATGCTTGATGGAACTGTTGATTTGAAAGCCAAGAATCAATTCTTTTAAAAGTAAAAACGGCGTCGCATCCTCATACCACAGTTTATCTGCCGTCAGCGCTTCAATTGTTCCCCGGCAGATCTCAGACCACTCTCCAGGCGGCTCCCCTTCTAGCCACTGTCCAATCCTAGCTGGCTCCGCAAAAATCTGCTGATATAGACTTTTGAAATCGATAAATTGGTAGCTTCGAACCCGTTGCCGCAAAGGCTTCATCTTCTTGTGTACCAGCAAACGCGCAAGTGCCCTCGGATCCACTTCATAATCCGCAACTTCTTCCCTCTCAAAGCCTTTCTTTTTCGCCAAAAACGCCCGTGCTTCGTGGTATTCTTCGTTACTAAGAAGCTCCATCTCCTCTTGAACCCAGGCTTTATCACTTTCCGTCTTCTGAATGAATGTTAACTCTTTGATCAGCCAATCCTTCAAATTTTCCAGTCGGTTGGACAAGCGAAGGGACGATTCATGCTGGTAAAATCGATCCGAAATTTGCTGAGCCGTTACAATCGTTTCCCCTCTAAAAGTAATATCCTTAAACGTCATTCCTTCGGTGGCTAACGATTCTATATAAGATTGGATTGCATCGTAAAAACGAAGCGACGCCTTAAATTTTATACCTGCAAGCCTTGCGCTATAGCCAGGTGAATCATTCTCGGTCAATACATATTCCAACTGTTCATAAGGGTTTTCCACCTGGAACGTTTTAGAAAGACGGTGATCGAGATACTCTTGAAAGGTAACCTGTTCCATGCTTTCCTCGCCAAGCTCAGGCAGGACATTGGAGACATAGCTCTTGAACATGGAGTTAGGGGAAAATAAAAGTATTTGGTCGGCATCCAGGTTTTCTCTATATTTATAAAGTAAATAAGCGATCCGTTGCAGGGCTGCTGATGTCTTCCAGCTACCTGCCGCACCGTGAACAATCAAGAGTCTACCGCTGTCATGACGGATAATCCGATTCTGTTCTTGCTGAATGGTGGCGACGATATTATGCATATAGTTATCTGCAGTCGCTTTACCTAGTACCTTTTGTAAAATTTCATCCCCAATGGTGAGACTTGTATCAAACATGGATTCCAGCTGACCATTTCGGATTAAATACTGCCACTTCTTTTCTAAAATCCCCTCTATTTCTCCACCTGGAGTTGTATATTTTGCACGACCCGGTTGGTAATCATAGTAGACGCTCGAGATCGGAGCCCGCCAATCATAAATAAGAAAGTCCTCCCCACTCTGATCCATAAGGGCTGAGATTCCTATATAGATTTGTTCTTCTTCCGAGGTTCCGTCCTCCTTAAAGTCAATCCGGCCGAAATAAGGAATCTCCTGCATTTTGCGCAGCGTACTTAACCGTTTCGAGGCATGCCTATGCGAGCTCTGACTCACCGACAACGCTTGTGCCTCCTGCCTCAAGCCAATGATCGTTTCCAAATAATCATCAAACGAATCTGTACTAACCTTGACTTCATCCCAAAAGTGTTTGCGAATATGAATGACTTCATCCTTACGTCTGGAAGTCTCCTTTTCCAGCTTCCCGATCTCCTCTGTAATGGTCTCCATCACATCGTCCACACGTTTTTGCTCCAACTGAAATTCCTTACTCATGCAAACACTCCTTTTTTTGAAAATGGATATTTAGGGGGTTGACTTCGGGGCGGTTTGTATTGTATGATTATAATAGGGAAAATTATATACATATCAAAGATAATACAATACAATCTATTTGAATTTACCATGAATTTGTGGGGGATTCAAGTGTTTTTTTTGGGTCGAGGGGACAGGCACCTCGACCCATTTTTATGTTTATATACGCAGGAAAGCCGAGAATACTATGTATTTTGGCTTTTTTTATTTTCCACAACCTCCTTCCCCACCTTGTTAAGATCACCGACAACTACATGAAAAAACGATCCACCTAAAAACATTAATACAATATTGCTTTAAGGAAAAAATATAAAAATGATTGACAGAAGTAAAATGTGTTTTGTATTATGTGTTTAAACACTTAAACATTTAAATACTTTAACGAAAAGGAAGGTAATTTATATATGACGAAAACAGCTGTAATCACAGGCGCATCTAGCGGACTTGGATTGGACTTTGTAAAATTATTTGCGAATGACGGCTACAACTTGGTAGTAATAGCACGCAATGAAGAAAAGCTTCTAGAAATAAAGAGAGATTTTCCAAACATTAACGTTACAGTAATTTCTAAGGACTTAAGCAAGCCTGATGCAATCAAAGAAATAGTGGATGAAATGAAAACTCAGAAAATCTCAGTGGATGTACTAGTAAATAATGCTGGTTTTGGATTATTGGGATCCTTTGAAAGCCTGAATATTGAGCAGCAATTAAATATGATTCAGCTCAATGTTTCCTCCTTAACCGAATTAACGTATCGTTTGCTGCCAGATCTGAAAAAGAGTAAATCCGGGAAAATATTAAACGTAGCAAGTACTGCAGCATTCCAACCAGGACCTAACATGGCCGTCTACTATGCTACAAAAGCTTATGTTCTATCCTTTTCAGAAGCATTGGCTGAGGAGTTACAAGATGATAACATCACGGTGACCACTCTATGCCCTGGTGCAACCAAAACAAACTTCAGCTCTGTCGCGAAAGTGGAGAACACGAAAATGTTTAGCAATGCTATGTCATCAGATGTTGTAGCACAACAAGGGTATCATGCTTTAATGCAAGGAAAAGGTGTAGTGATAACGGGCGGATTTAATAAGGTTGGGGCTTTGGCCGCCAAATTTTTACCAAGGCGAACGGCAGCTAAAGTTGCGAAGCTTGTCATGAAAGAAAACTAAACTATACTCATAAACGAGGTTACAGCCATGACACAAAAAGCAATAGATGTTTTTCGGTCCTGTATTCCGTTGTTTACCACATTAAGTGACCCTGCCAGGCAGGATATCATTTTACTATTGGCAGAACACGAAAGCCTTAGTGTTGGAGAAATTGCAAACACGTCCTCCCTTTCTCGACCGGCCATTTCTCACCATTTAAAAATTCTAAAAGACAACCGACTGGTGCAGATGGAACAAAAAGGAACCATGCGCTATTATTCCTTAACCTTGGAGACTAGTGTGAGCCAGTTGAAAGCTTTAGTAGACATTGTGGAGAGTGATTGCATGGGATGAGGGGACAGGCACGCCGACCCATTCGCAAGAAAGCCGAGAATCGCAGAGATTCTCGGCTTTTTCTCATGCTAGAAAATTTCTTAAAAGTCCATTCCTTATGTTATGATATTTAGGTTATTTATCTACATCCTACACATGCCTATACAGCTTAGAAAAGAGGTATTTATGCAATCTGCGAAATTAACGAGGCAACATTGGTTGCTCATTTTCACCCTTTCATTATTAACATTTGTTCTTGGTACAAGCGAGTTTGTTATAGTCGGGATCTTGACGGACATTTCCTCAAGTCTTGATATGTCTAATGCAAAAGCTGGTACACTCGTTTCTGCGTTTGCCATTACGTTTGCCATCGCCACGCCGATTGTGATGTCCGCAACCAGTCATTTTCCAAAACGCAAATGGATGTTGGTGTTGATTGGAGCGTTCATTATATTTAATGCTTTATGCGCCATTTCCACGTCCTACACAATGCTGCTTGCCTTTCGGATTTTAACGGCCATTGTCACAGGAGTTCTGATTTCTTTGGCGATGATTGTAGCAAGTGAAACGATGCCGCCAGCAAAGCGTGGGCTTGCAATATCATTTGTGTTCGGTGGTTTTACCCTTGCGAACGTCATCGGAGTGCCAATCGGGACGGTCGTGGCATCTTGGTTTGGGTGGAATTCCACTTTCATGCTGACGACCATACTGGGAGTGTTGGCGTTCCTGGCTTCCTATTTCGTCCTGCCAAGCAAGCTCAGCCAAGTTCGAAGCTCAATCAAAGATCAGTTCTCGTTGCTGACCAACCCGCGAATTCTGATCGCCTTTTTCATTCCCGCGCTCGGATTTGGGGCGACCTATGTCGTTTTCACCTATCTTGTTCCTATCCTGGAGGGAATGGGCGCACCAAGCTATTCCATCAGCTTGATTCTTTTCGTGTACGGTTTCATTTCGATTTTCAGTAACATCCTGGCAGGTAAAATAGCCAGTCATAATGCAATCGGTCGCCTTCGATTTGTGTTTCTTGTACAGGCAGCTGTATTGATCAGCTTATTTTGGACCATTAATCATTTTGGACTGGGACTTGTCAACATTGGATTGATGTCGTTGATGGCGATACTTTTAACTACATCCACCCAGCTTTACCTGATTGATTTAGCCAAAATTTATCAACCAACAGCAACAGGACTGGCTGCTTCCCTCATGCCAGTGGCAAGTAACGTCGGCATCGCATTTGGTTCAGCGTTAGGGGGAGTAGTGTACCATAATGTGGGCCTCATACATGTCACTTGGGTAGGCGGTGTTGTTGCGGTCGGTGCGAGTCTTCTGACGTTTTTGAGTTATTATTTAGATCAGAAAGAGAGTTTAAGGGGACAGGCACACTGACTCATTTTCTTGTTCAAGCACATAATAGAGCCGAGAATAGCTGGTATTCTCGGCTTTTTTGTTGGTTGGAAATAGTGGAGAAAGCGGTGCCTTATAGCCGATAATCCATAACAGTACCCCAGTACTCAAATCGGTTGTAGGTAGGTTCCGTTGAATCAAACTGTATCCATATGGGGGAATTCATTAATTGGGGATGTACTTTAAAGAATTTACCATCGCCATAGATGATCGCTTCAAGGGCCAATGGCAATTCGCGTCTAAAGATAGTATTCCGCATCGCGTTTATTGTAGGACCATAATTTCCTACATAAACGTAGACATAAAGAAATATGCCCCAGCTAGAAATTTTCCATTCTGCTAAAACCTCATCCCTTATACTAGTAATCTTGTCATATGCAAATTGTAAGCCTACCGTCAAAAAAAGCTCAGCTGTTTTATCAGAGTGCGTCAATGTATATTTTCGTCCTATCATTGGATTTGTCGTTGTCACACCAGGTTTAAAATCCAGACTAAGCTTTTCAGGATCTAATTTTCCCATATTTCAGCTCCATTCCTCGGGTAAGGCGGAAAGGTACCTCCAGCCACTATTATTTTCTATGTGCAGTTGCAATCAATCCGCATTTCGAACAATCAGGTAAGCGATTAAACCTAGCGGACCAGTGGCGAATACAATTAATGCCCACAAGCAACCAATGTTGGTTCCATGCTTTTCTTTGGCGTCCACGAAAACCCAAAATAAAATCACATAACTCAGTAAATATAATAATGGAATGATGAATAAAAATAAGGATACATCCATGACGGTTGGTTCCTCCCTCCGTTACTTCTATATTTATATTACGGAGGAGGGGTTGAATATGTTTCATGGGGGGAGTTGAAAGGATAGGCCCGTCACTCATCTCCTTGTAAACAGACGCAAGAAAGCCGAGAATAGCAACTATTCTCGGCTTTTCACATTGTCTATTTTTTATTAGATAACGGTGTTCCCTACAGCTCATTCTCTTTCTCAAACGCATCCAGCAACGCCCGTACTTCATCCGTTGATTTCGTGTTCATGAGTTGATTTCTCAGTTCTCCGGCTCCACGGAAGCCTTTGACATAGATTTTGAAAAAGCGATGAAGCTTAGACATGTTGCGCGGTACTATTTCCGCATAATAATCTTGAAGGTCCAGTTGCAACCTTAGGAGATCTAGATACTCCTTGCTGGTGTGTTCCTTCGGCTCTTTTTCAAAAGCAAAAGGATTTTTGAAGATACCTCTTCCAATCATCACACCGTCAATGCCATATTTTCCAGCAAGCTCCTGCCCAACTTGACGATCAGGAATATCTCCATTAATGGTTAGCAGCGTGTCCGGCGCGATGCGGTCACGCAATTCCTTGATTTCCGGAATCAGCTCCCAATGCGCATCGACTTCACTCATTTCTTTTCGCGTACGTAGATGAATAGAAAGGTTCGCGATGTCTTGTTCTAGAATATGCTTCAACCATTCCTTCCACTCGTCTACTTCCGTAAAGCCAAGTCGCGTTTTCACGCTGACAGGAAGTCCGCCTGCTTTCGCTGCTTGGATCAATTCTGCCGCAACATCTGGACGCTGGATCAGGCCGCTCCCTTTCCCTCTTGTCGCCACATTCGGCACAGGACAACCCATATTAATGTCGATTCCTTTAAAACCAAGCTCCGCCATCCCGATACTCATCTGACGGAAATACTCAGGGTTGTCTCCCCAAATATGCGCCACCATCGGCTGTTCTTCCTCTGTAAAAAGTAAACGCCCGCGCACACTGTCCTTGCCCTCAGGATGACAGTAGCTATCCGAATTTGTGAACTCGGTAAAGAACACATCCGGACGCCCAGCTTTTCTTACCACCGTGCGAAAAACTACATCTGTCACATCTTCCATCGGCGCCAACACAAAAAACGGCTTCGGTAAATCACGCCAAAAATTATCTATCATTTCAAACTCAAATCCTCTCATTAGTAATGCCATTTCTCAAACCCGTTCAAAAATTTTACACTTATAACTTTATAACATGCTTACCAACTCATTTTCAAACACTAGAAATTGGATAAATTAAAAAATACCATATTACGCCTCTTATTAAAAACAAAAACGACTCAACACTTAAAATGTAGAGTCGTTTTTCTTGCCTAAATGAAGCGCAGGAAAGCCGAGAACAGTAGGTGCTCTCGGCTTGTTTCTTTTGTTTATGTGGGTTCTGGGTCAAGGTGCCTTTCCCTGAAAACCACTTGGTATCAAAACTGAGATATCTCCTAGTATTTGAGTTGTATCAAGTGGGTCATTGGCATTGGCCATGTCATATAGTGCCCGTATCTGGTTTTTTTCATCGAGAAGATACATGGTGATGGAGTGGGAGAAGAAATCACCTTCAAGCTTTTGGTATTGCATGTTAAAGCGGGTTGCAATTTCTTTTGTTTCTTCTTCTGTCCCTCTTAACCATTCCCATCCTGAAGGATCGGTGTTAAAAGCTTGCGAGTACTTTAAAATAGCTTCTGGTGTATCATGTTCAGGATCAAGGGAGATAGTTACAAGCTCGACCTTTTCACCAAATACTCCCTCTTTTTGAAGCTGGGCTTGTAGCTTTGTTAAGTCCACGATTGTCATGGGGCAAATATCGGGACAGCGGGTATAAAAAAAGGTCACGATCTTTACTTTTTTGTTGTTTAATTGATACGTACTTCCTTGGACATCTTGTAATTGAAAGTCGGATACACTCCCCAAGACGGGAAGCTTTTCATATTTTGGCCAAAAAAAGTATATCATTAAGAATCCAATGACAGTAAAGGAAAGAAACAACCCTCCTGCTTTTTTTGTCATCTAGATCCACACCTTAATAATCTTTCCCGGTGACCTTTTTGATAGGCCGTAAGTTCTTTTGTCTATTTTTGTGAACACGAAGGATTCCCCACATTCCTTGCTCGATATCCCAGCGAATATTTCCAGAACGGTACATATAGTCACCTGGAAAGTTATAAAAACTTCCTGCACCATAATTTATTTTAAAGTCACCCGTAAAACCAGTTACAATTCTCCCCTCCAAGGAACGGATTTCTGACGAGAGGTCTTTCGCATCCAAGTTCCAATAGTGTCCATGCAAGTGAAACCCATGGCTGCGCCTACGCTCGGAAGGATTGACTAATCGAATTGTAATTGGTTCTCCGGCATATGCTTCAAAAACTGGCGTAGATGGATCTCCATGCACTTTTGAGCTGAACAAATCCTTTAAGACAGGATGTTTATTGAACCGATTAATTAATCGTTCTGTACGATAATTAAAGCCTCTTGACCCATTATCATAGGTATCCACTAAGTCCTCTGCCTCTTCTGGGTCAACTCCCCCTATAATTCCATCTACAGGATCTACGATAAGTTTTCCTTTCCTATCAACTAATCGAGCTCCATCATACATGACTAAGACAAATTCTCTCGTTTCTGGTAAGAAGGGATTCACTAAAACGACGTTATCTGCTGTTAGGACTGGCTTTAATGTTTTGGGATGGAGGAATTGCGTTCCTCGGGGTTCGGCAATGAATGCCCCAAAAGTCCCTAATGAACGGTGATTTCGTATATCCGCCATATCCCACATTCCGCAGGAGCCTACTTCTACATCGACATACCATTTATACGTAATCGTTTCACTAGGTCCGACCGTTTGATCTGGATTGAAGCCTACTGTTTCCCCTGATGAAGTTTTAACATCATATTGAATCAATTGCGGGTGTAACGATATCCTGATGGAAGGAGGATAAAAAGCCTGCTCCTTTACAGGTGGATATGGCCATATACCATCTGGAAATGGGAATTGATCAAACTTTAGGAAACTAGTCAGTGTCACTTCCACGACATCGCCTTGATTTGCCCTTAGTATTAAAGGTTTTGGATTTTTCCTTCCACATAAAATATCATCCATATCTTCTTTTAGGGCAAAAATAATACCAAATGGATCTTTCTCTCCCCATTTGCTATATATAATCGGTGTATGAAACGCCACCACATCAAACCGTTTTATTGGAGCATCTTTCGGTCCAATCGGTTCCAATTTTCTAGCTGGAGCTGGTGGTTTTCCATCACATTCAGGTAGTGGCCGTGTTCGTTTGGGTGGATTCTCCCGGTCTGGGAGCGGGATTAAGAAATCGACTTCTTCATCAAAGGCTCGTATTAGTCCCCACAACCCATTCCATAAGTCTTCCTCCGTTTCAAACGTCCATAAGTAATCCCCGGATCTTGGTACTTCCATTTCAAATGTGAACGATTCTGATAATCCGATATGTTGTTGAGCATTAAAGCTAGTTTCCACATCGGGGCGTTCTGATTTCCAGCGAAGTCCGTGTATATTAAAGCTATGTGATTCCTCATGTGCTCCTTGTAATAACCTTACTCTTATCGGATCACCCTCATAACAATGGAGGATTGGTGTCACCGGGTCCCCTTTTACAAAGGAGCTAAACGAATAGGCAGGATCCTTATCCTTGCCTAAACGGAATTGTAATGGTTCGTTCTTATAGTTCACTCCAAACAAACCTGGGTCATCATCTGATCCTGGAAATTTTGGTGGATTTAATGGACACCCGTTTTTATCATATAGTAAGGAGAAGTCCTGAACCATCAACGCGATATCACGATAATCAGGAATTAATGGGTGGGTAACGGTTACTTGAGCACCACTGATGACCTCTTCTCCTGTTTTGGAATCTAGAACCTCTGAAAATCTGGCATGAATGACTCCTGAACCAAACACCCCATGCTGCTGATGATAGTTGGCAAATAAGTGGTCATGGAAAAACCAAGCTTTTAATTCTACATCTGCAAAATATTCATAACGGATCGTCTCTCCAGACAGGACACTGGAATCGTAATTCCACCCTACATTTGATCCATCACTGACAAGCACATCAAATTTTACGAAGTGTACATGAATGCCAGTTTCATAGGTTCTTGTTACTAACTGGAAAGCATCTCCTCCGGCAACTTCAGGAAGACGGTTTGTAAAATTAACACGGATACACGTTCCGGCATTCATATGAATGATTAACGGTTCTGGTTCTTTCTTGCCTGATAATACATCGTCTACCTCTTCATCAAGCACGTATATTCTCCCTTTAGGGTCATTCCAGCCTTGACGATTATAAACTAATGGACATTCAATGAGAGAAATATTAAACTCTTGGACAACTGGGTTTTCTACAATGGCACAAGGATCAGCAAACACAGCTCCAGGTCTTGCAAAAGGGACTGCTGCATTCCGTTCTAGCTCCGTCATGTCCCGACCACCTACAATGCCTAGTGGTGGCCTTGGTGCCTTACAGCCAACTTTTCCTGGAATGAAATTTGGAAAACCAGGACGTTCCTTTGTCGGCTTTGGTGGACATGGCCTGTCAGGCAATGGCTGCAATGCTTTAATTGGGAGGCCATTCGGATAGCATTGACTTCCGTCCTGAAGGGTGTCAAAGATTCGATTCATCCCCCACATTCCTACTGCAAAGTGAGGGTAGAGATGGCAATGAACGATGACATCCCCCATTGCCTCCTGCAGCGAACCAAGTCCATAAAGAGGCTCTACGGTATACCATGTTTGTGGGCTTACCGCTATCGAATCGATGACATCTGAATCCGTATTGTTCGTGTCTTTAAACCACTGATGTACATGATAATGAAAAACATGTGTTTCCTTGACCCCACCGTGAACCAATCGGATCTTTACAGGATCTCCCTTATAGCCTCTCAGGATAGGAGTGGCCGGGTCACCGAATACCCATGAATCATGATGAACTTCTTCTCCATCACAATCAGGGCAAACAACCCCTTCCTCTAACAGTTTCCTTCGATTTTGAATCGGCTCATATCGATAGTTAATTGCATGTGTTGACTCTCTTTCTTGATTTGTAACAGGATCAAGCGGCTTGTTCCCTGTCATATCTAAAGTTGACATTTCATCATGAAATATCCAGGCATATTCCCTGAAGGATGGAGAAAAAGGGTGATGAACATCCGCATATAATCCGCTGTTTATCGTTCCTCCAGTAACAGGGTCGGTCCACCACGAACCTCTGCGTTGCACAAATAAACATCCGAATAAACCATTAATATTGGTCCCCTCATCCCCACTCTCAGGGTTCCCTAAGTCATGGAAGTAGTAGACACCTTCATGATTTACCGTTAATTGATAGAGAATTTTTTTCCCCGGCTCAGCTAGTGTATTTGGGTTATATCCCACGTTTGCACCATCGGAGTCTAATACGTTGTAGTCGGCTTCTAAAAAATGCATCCCAGTAGCATAACAAATTTGATTTTCAAACAATATTTCCACCGTGTCCCCTTTATTGGCTCGTATACACAGCGGCTCTACTAGATCTACTGGGGTAAAGGGATTTTTCTTGACTAATTCTTTTACCTTTTTTTCATTTTCTTTTAGTACATACATCATTCCATCGGGAGCATAATCACCAAAGTTATTCAGTACAATTCTGATTGGGATGGCAACGACATGATAGAGTCTTTTCATCCGTTTCCCCCTTCGTTAAAAATCTTCCATCAATTTAGGAATCCTTGGTAACCCTTTCGTTTCTATATAGTAAGCTTCAATGCTATGAACATGAATAAACCAATTTCGTTTTTCTAATTCACCTATTGTTGTTACCTGTGTATCTAGTAACACATAATCTTCAATTACCTCCGCAATTTTTCCAATAAAAACAAATGGAAAAGAAGGTGTCATAATAAAAACTTTCTTTCCAATTCCATTTATGAAATCTTGAATTATTCCTTCATCATGAAGATCATTTATGGAAGGAAAATGAATCCGATTTTTATCCTCGGCATGTGTCATAAGTATCCCCCTTGTTATTGAATTTACGTTAATGGAAAGCGTTCTCTTGGGTCGAAGTTTGGAGTGAAATGTGAAATTTTTTCTAGTGGGAAGCTAAGTGGTGTTGGAAATTCAAAGAATGGAGCATTCACAATTTTTATGATAACTGGATACAGCGTTATATGCCCTTGTTGAACATCGAATATGGTTCCAGTAAAGACAGGTCTAAACGTTTGACCAAAAAGATTCAATTGGTCAGACTCTGTCACAAGGAGAATATCCTTTCCCTTTAAATCCTTTAACTCCTTTAACAATCGATCTTCCCTTACTTTTTGTTGTCCACTTTCTTCTGTTTGTTTGCTTTCTTTTATTTGATGGTCTTCATGAGACATTTATAGAACCTCCCTTATGTCCTTCTAGTAATAGATAATGATTTCCATATTTCAGAAATGACAGTTAGAGCCCTTATCGTCTCTATGTATTGAATCTCCTTGACTGGAATTTCCATCGACTTCCCCAAAAATTCCAACTGAAGGAGCTGTTCTTTTATTTTCTTTATTTTGCCCACCCTCTTTAAACCTTCATCTAAAAAGACAACTACCCATGTTTCTTTCCATGTTTCTAAATTGGTAGTAAGTGATTCTTCAAAAAACTGTTGCTTTAATAAATCGCGCTTGGAGACGGTTTCTCCAAATTGATATAGCAGTTTTTTTCTTAAATTGTTATCAAAAATAAAGTGCTGGTGGGTATTGGAGTAATTAGGTATCCCATACGGAATATTTGCAGACTTTATTACCGTATAGGGAATCCATATTCTTTCTCTTAAATTTGTGAGCATAACAAAATCACGACCAATAGTACTAACCTTCCCCTCTTTATAGATGGACATAGAGCCACATTTAAAATACACTTCTACCTGTTGATTCCTTCTGGACTTGAAGAATTTTCGGTATGTTAACATTTTCCCCTTTAGTTCATTATGCTTAGAAATAGTAAACATGTTCGCACGATCGATATACTCCATTAAGAGTCGAGTTTCTTCCGTTGTTGTTCCTGTAGTTGGAGATGTACTGCCAAGCCCCTTCTTCACGTTAAATTCATTAATAATATCTTCTTTCACCATTTCTTGTTGGCGTTTTTCCATCAAATCTTTTCTATAATCGTCTAAGAATATCTTTCTCTTGTTTTCTTGGTTGGTTTTTTCCACATCTCCATCTCCTGTTTGGGAATATTCCTCCTAAACTCGTAGCGAGTAATAAACTAAACTTATGGTTAGTACTACAAGACTGGTTACGAACAGGCTAAATGTAACGATACTTTGCTCGAGACTCATCGTATAGGAGGGTGGAAGACTACATAACGAAGGATCTTGAATAACAGCACTCAACATTGTCCCCATAATGCTCCCAACTACTCCATGTGTAAAACCGGATAAAAGAGATTGAAAGTTAACGAGTGCACCCAGTAATAACCCAATAGTTCCTCCTACTACGGAAGAGAGAAAAAGGATGAAGGAAAGCTGAATTGGTAGGAGAAAATGCAACAACATGGCCATCACTAAACTTAAGATACCACTGCAACTCATGGCCATAACCATGCCAAAACGATCGCTAAATAGTTTTCTTTTGCTATACAGAATCTTATAAATGGTTACCACAATCAAGACATGTAATACAATCATGCCAACAAGAAAAAAAGTCATCTGACTCCCTCTTTACTCAAGGATGGCTTTTCAAAGAAAGCAGCCTTACATTATGTTTGTCTAGTGGATGAGACGAACAAAAGGAGAGAAAAAACAAAGATACCCTCTAAAAATAGAAGAAATAAAGGATCTCCCTTCGCTGCAGCTCCCACCATTGGTGCCATGATCCCCATCATCATGCCATTCACATAACCAGTTAAAAGGGTCTGATAATCAAATAACCCGCCAATTAATGCTCCAAAAATCATGCCAATAAAAGTCGTAATAATGGTAATCCACACATACATCAATGGAAATTGATAGATTAATACAACACCCGAAATGATGGCTAAAAATCCGCCTAGCATTGTGGATAAGTTCATGCCAAGTTGAAAACCAATAAGCTTTCGTATCCTAAATACGTAGAGATAGGCTAATAATGTAATCATGATATTTACATAGAATAATAATCCTAGATGTTCTATCACCAACCATTCACCTCATATTTCGCCCCATATATTTTACAAATATGTAGAATTTTCTTCTTGTATGCACACCTCAATAAATTTTACATTTTCTGGTGTGGAAATCCCAATGGGTTTCATGGTTCCTGGTTGGAATTTCAAATTTCCCGTTATAAACGCCCATTCCAAATTTTATCGCTCCCATATACTAGGTCTATATACTAGAAAAGGAGTGTGGCTACAATTAAGCGTGCAAAACCACAAAAGTACTGGCATCATTCTGACTGGAAAAGGAAGGAATCTAGTCGGTTGACATGTCCTGATTGTGTTCCAGCCGATCACGATGACAGTCTTTTTTGTACACCATATAAATGTCCCGACAGGATTCCCCAACCTAAATTCCCTTCCCCAAACAGTTCCCTGCAACCTGAGGAATTAGAAGATTTGCAGGAGTGTATTCAAGAGGCTAATCAACTCCTGTTAGCTCTTGGTTTGGAAAGAGATGAAGAAAACTTAAGAGCTTTTCAGGCATACCTTCGAGGACTTCGAATGAGTTATGTTAGTGTGACTGTTTCATGCGAAAAAGAAGAAACTACACCATTAAAAGGTGCAATAGTGGATGCAGGAGTTAACTTCCTGATTTTACAAACCAACGTTGGAAATTTGTTACTAATCCCTTTCGAAAGAATTGTATGGATTAATCAGTTAGAAAATGATGAAAACTTTATGGAAGAACAAGAATTACTTGATATCTCCTTATGCCTAAGAAGATGTATCACGCTCCATTTTAGTGAAGTTGTTTCAAAAAGCCCTTTTTTGCTCAACCTTTTTTACGGCATTGAACTATGGCTATTCCTTGAAAGTTACGTTGGATGCTTAGTCTATGTAAAGAAGATAGACGAGGAACGTGAAGTCGAGGGAACCTTGCTATCCACTGATAAACGAAGAATAGAAATAAGTATTGATGGGAAAGAACAAGGAATTAATTTCAGTGACATACTTACCATTGAAATCGAACAGGAAGCACTGACGAATAGATTATTCGAATGTCACATTAACCATCCACACTAGAAAAGGAATCCCCCGATAGTGGGGAATTCCTTTTTCACATTATCCTTCAGCATTAATCTCAAGCTTGACTCTACACCCTATATGACGAAACAGCTCCCAGTTTACTCCATGAGTTAACCCAGCCAGTCTTAATTCAAACTTGTCATCACAAAAAGGGATAGCAAAGTCACAATAGCATGTGCATTTAGGGAAACAATCGTCATGCTCATGGTCATGATCTTCTCCACATTCCTCACAATGTTTATCATTTTTAAAGTCGTCATGCCATCCGTTAAATCTTACACAACGACACTTATGATGGTGACACTTCCTGCAGATACCAGTACAATCGGGATCTAGCCAAACAATCCTTGAAATCCGATCCGTCAGTAAGGTGATTATTTCATTATTATCCAAGACCAAATTTACATAATCAATCCCAACTTGATAAATCTTCCCTTCAACATGACATGTTGGAGTGAAGTCATTTTTTTCAGAAACAAACTTAAACTTTGCTGTGTTTATACTATTTGTAGAATAGTCCATCTTCATCACTTGTTTAGAATACATTTCCATCCTCCTTTCCAGTTACTGTAACATATGAAACCAGCTAGATTGAGGTGCTCTAAGAAGGATAATTGGTAAGACAACAAAAAATACACTACAGCGGCTCCCCTATACTCAGAAAAGTGCTG
Organism: Bacillus sp. RO1; assembly: GCF_012524115.1. Taxonomy (GTDB): domain Bacteria; phylum Bacillota; class Bacilli; order Bacillales; family Bacillaceae_I; genus Sutcliffiella_A. The sequence goes on from NZ_JAAZWB010000087.1 coordinate 147,937, forward strand.
TAGTGTATCATTAATTCTACCTAATATTCTCTTATCACACACCCTTGATATACTTCTTCTAAATCAAAGCCCCTGTCGATTCCCATGGAGAGTCCCACTACTTTAGATAAAAGATTTTCCTCCATCATGGAGTGTATATACAAATATTTCATTGTACCTTCATTTGTTTCCTCGTCTTCTTCATAAGAATTTAGTTTATAAAAATAAATGGCTTCTCTTACTAATTCTTTCATGCACTCTGTATTCTTTTTATCAAAATGCCCCATATCTTTCAATGTATTTTGTACAAAGTCTTTTAAATTTGCGCTCATTTACATTCTCCTTATAGTATTTTCCTGAGGATTATCCATGCTGATAAAATGTGTAGTGAGAGGAGCTATTTAGATAATGAAGGCCTTTTTAATAATATAGTTCCAAATTGATTGATTTCTTCCAGAATCCCAGAAAGTTCTATACCTCTTTCTGTTAAGGAATATTCTACTTGAACAGGTGTAGAAGGAATGACTTCTCTTAAGATAAGTCCACTGTTCTCTAATTCTCTTAAATGCTGACTCAATACTTTTTTACTGATGCCACTAAGAATCCTTTGCAATTGGCCAAATCGTTTCTTGCCAAATTTGAGATTCCAGATGATCAATACCTTCCATTTTCCGCTAATTAAATCTACAACATAATCCACTGGGCAAATATTCGTATTTTCCATATATCCTCCAAAGAGAAAGAATAATGAAATAATACCATATTTTTATTATTTCAACACCATGCTACATCGTATTATCCGTGCGATAATCCTCCACCAGCTGACCGTTCTGATAGTGAGATAAGGGATGGAACGGAATGGTTGATTCTTCAAAAATAGTAAGTAGCCTGCTTTTATATTTTTCAAAGTAGGCATTCCTAACGTCCAAAGAAGCTGAGGAAGGGAAGATAAATGGTTCCAATACTTCTATTCCGCTAAAAAATAATTTTTCATGCTGAATATTGAATAATCTTTCCTCCAGTTTTCCCTTTAATCCAAATTCTCCGTAGTTATTTAAGTTGGGCGCCCCATGTGTAACAGAGAGCAACGCCTTTTTCCCGCTCAAGTTCCCTTTATCATAAGCCCCTGGACCATAAGCAAATCCAAAAGCAAACACTCGGTCAAACCACCCTTTCAAAATTGCCGGCGTCTCTGTCCACCATATTGGATATTGGAAAATGATGAGGTCTGCCCACTCCAATTTTTCCTGTTCCAAAAGGATGTCTGGTGAAAAAGACTTTTCTTTGGAAGCATTCATTTGTTCCATCAAATAGTTTAATTGGTTAGGGTTTTTCCTTACACTAAAATCATTTCCATCCGCTACCGCCTTAAAACTCATGGCATACAAATCAGATACCCGCACGTCATGTCCTTGCGTTTCCAACTGATTACAGGCGAAATCCTTTAAGCTCCCATTTAAGGATGTGGGCTCTGGGTGTGCATAGACTATCAAAATATTCATATTAAATCCCCCTATTCATTGATAACTTTACGATAGCGGATTCCAGAAACACTGACAATTAGGCACTTTTCGGTAGCTGGGTTACATTTTGGTTACCAGCAGCCTATTAAAACTCTTCCGGTTACATACTAAAAGCATCGGGGACGGCCCGATGCTTTTAGTATTCGTAAGTTTAAATGGATTTTTAAGATTAAGACTCCACCACTCTCGCTACTTGATGTCCGCACTAGCCACGCAAGCATGTCTGATTAAACGATGGGAGGGACGCCAGCCCTCTCCTCTCTCACAAATGATGATTCACCCTAGGGTGATTCCCCTCTCTATCTTTAAAAATCTGCACAAACTCCACTAATCCTTCTACTGCCGCGCTCATTAACTTCTCGCCTTTTTCCCTTGTCGCCTGTGTCGGATCACCCAACGTTCCCGTTTCCGAAATAGAACTCCAGTGAGGGACCATGACAACCGGTCTTCCTTCTCCTTTTCCCACGAGGTCTAGCCAGAAGTATTTGGACATCTGGTATTTGTCGATGTCGCGGACTGCTTTCTCCATTTGGACCAGGTCTTCTTTGACGGCGAGGTACATCGAGGTTTCAAGCTCACAAGCGTGGTTGATGCCTCCAGGGCTTTCGGAGTCGCGGATTTGTTCGGTTAGCTGGACGACGGGCTCGAAGTCCCAATGGGAGATGGAGGTACATTGTACGTCTGGATAATGGAGCATTGTCTGTCTTGCGGCTACTTTTAAGAGTGACACATTACTGCCATGCCCATTCATGAGTAAGATTTTTTTAAAGCCTTGATGTGCAAGGCTATTGCAGACATCCACCACATAATTGATGAACGTTTCGCTACTGATGGAAATGACACCTGGAAAGTCCATTTGGTGAGGGGCATAGCCATGGTTGATAGGTGGAATGATCACCATCTTTTCCGGTGATTTCGCACCTGCGCGGTAGCAGATCTCTGATGCTAGGACAAGGTCGGTATCAATTGGTAAGTGGTGACCGTGCTCCTCAATCATCGCCACAGGGACAACCGCTACTCGTTCTTGTTTTACCGCTTCCTTTACCTCTGGCCACGTCATTTCTCCAAAAAGATGTTTTTTTGTCATGTAGATAAAACCCTTCTTTCCTTATTGTTTTAACTTTTTATGGTTTTTTTATTTTAATTTTCAGTTATTATTTTTGGTTTAATCGAGCCGTTGTTTTACCGATTTACTACCCATACTTTTAATTCGGGATTCGTGTTCTGTCTCCCATCATTGACTTCATGAACTCTTCTTTTATTTTTTGTTGCAGCTCCTTGCTTTGAATTACCTTCCAGCAGGTATGGGCCATTGTTTTTCCGGCCAGCAGCATCGTGTCATAGGCGAGGGGAGTATTACACATATCGGCAAATTCCTTTGTGTGGCCTGGAACAAGTTGGTCCGTTAAGGATAAAACTGGGTGGATCGATGGCACGTTCAGACTCACATTGCCCATATCGATTGAGCCCATTCCTTCGTGATGCTTGGATAGATCGACATAGTCAAATTCATCGAGACTTTCCTGGTACAGGCCTACTAGTGTTTGATTGCTCACCATCGCGGCATAAGGGTGACCAATTTCGTTAATTTCTACCTCTGTTCCACTCATGAGCGCGGCACCTTTTGCAATGTCCAAGACTTGCGCACAGATTTCCTCTAGATAGTCATTATCAATGGAACGAACACAGAATTCTGCCACCGCGCGATGGGGGATGATGTTCGTTGCCTTCCCGCCTTCTTTAATGATGCCGTGGATGCGTACATCTGGTTTTATGTGTTGGCGTAAGGCGCTCACCCCGTTAAACAGCTGAATCACACCATCTAATGCATTCTTCCCTTCCCATGGCTCAGAAGCTGCGTGCGCATTTTTTCCGTGGAAGATGAAGTCATAGCTGTGAAAAGCCAATGATTTTACATCAATAATCGTAGAATAGCCTGGGTGGAACATCATCGCGACATCCACACCTTTAAAGGCACCTTCGTTGATGAGATCGATTTTCCCACCGACGCCTTCTTCGTCGTGGGTACCAATTACGGACACTTCGAACGGCTCATCAGCCTCCAGCTGTGCAAGTGCCAAACCGGCCGCGACACTGGCGACACCGATAAGATGGTGCCCACACGCATGGCCTACATCTGGCAGGGCATCGTATTCTGCGCAGAACGCAATATGGGGTCCGCCTTCTCCTTTTTTCTTGTTAGCAATAAACGCGGTATCAAAAGGTCCCACTCCTCGTTGAACCGTGAAGCCTTTTTCCTCTAAGTAATCACATAAGGCTTTAGAGGATATATACTCTTCTCCTCCTAGCTCCGGGTTTTGCTGGATATAGGTACTTAATGCGACTAAGCCTTCTTTTTCCCGTTCTAGGATGGCATCTATTTGTTCTTTTGACACAAACATTCACTCCTTAGTTAAGCTCTTCTGCAAAATGACAGGCTGCAAAATGATTCTCGCTGTATTCCACTAGTGGTGGTTCCTCAACTTTGCATTTTTGCTCGGCAAAAGGACATCTTGTATGGAACCGGCATCCACTTGGAACATTGCTTGGGTTCGGTGTTTCTCCTTTTAGAATCATCCGCTTCCGTTTTTCACCGGCCACGGTTGGTTTTGGCATGACATTGATCAATGCTTTCGTGTATGGATGGAGGCTTGCGGAAATCACCTTATCAACATCACCAATCTCCACGATTTTCCCTAAATACATGATGGCGATCCGGTCAGAAATCAACCAGGCAAGCGAAATATCATGGGTGATGAACAAGTAAGAAATGCCTTTTTCATCACGGAGATTTACCATTAGTCGCAAAATATCGGCCCGGACCGAAACATCAAGCATCGACACCGGTTCATCCGCCACGATAAATTCCGGGTTCAATATCAGGGCTGCGGCAATGACCACCCGTTGGCGCTGTCCACCGCTTAGTTCATGAGGATAACGGTACAAATACTGCTCTGCTGGTCTTAATCCGGCCCACTCTAACGCCTCTTTGACCTTTTCCTTTTTTTGTTGTTCATTTTTGATAAGACCATTGATTTCTAACGGCTCTGCCACGATGTCGATGATCAGAAACTTGGAGTTCAGTGACTCATATGGATCCTGGAAAATCATCTGGGCTTTTTGCCGGAATGCTTGAATCTGCTTCTTATCCTTTTGCAAGATCGGCTTGCCGTCGTAGGTAATGTCCCCTTCTACATTCTCAAGCAATTGCAGAATTGCTTTTCCTGTTGTGGTTTTCCCGCTGCCACTCTCCCCAACGAGCGACAAGATCTCTCCTTTATTAATATCAATATCAATGCCGTCCACCGCTTTGACGCGTTTTTTTTCCTTTGAGAGTAGCCCTTTTAAAAAGCCAGTCTGTAAATCGAAGTGGACGCGCAAATCCTTTGTTTTAATGAGACTATTCATTTTACTCCCCCCTTAAGTGACAGGCGACATAATGATCTTCGGCTATTTTTCTGAGTGCTGGCGTTGTCCGCTTGCATTCCTCCGTTGCATGCTCGCATCGCGGATGAAAATAGCAGCCTGTTGGCGGGTTGATTAAATTAGGTGGAGATCCGGGAATTGATTCCGTCATTTCCCGTTTTCCGTGAATATCTGGAAACGCTTTGACAAGCTTTTGTGTGTAAGGGTGAGAGCTGTGCTTAATTACGTTTTCCACCGTTCCCGTCTCCACGATTTTCCCGGCATACATCACCACGGCTTTGTCACACGTTTCCGCCATCACCGACAGGTCATGAGTAATGAGAATGAGCGACATCCCAAGCTCTGCCCGCAGCTTTTCTAGTAATTCCAAAATCTGTGCTTGCACCATGACATCAAGCGCTGTTGTCGGCTCGTCGCCTATTAATATTTTCGGATCGCAGGCAAGAGCCATGGCAATCATAACCCGTTGCTTCATTCCGCCACTAAATTCATGAGGATATTGATCGATTCTCTCTGGATCGATTTCGACTAATTCCAGAAGCCCCTTGGCTTTTTTTCTGGCTGCCTTGTAATCCAATTTATTGTGGTACATCATTACATCCGTAAGCTGTTCACCAATTTTTTTGACAGGATTTAAGGCATTCATAGCTCCCTGAAACGCAATCGCAATTTCATTCCAGCGATAGCGCCTAATTTGATTGTCATTTAACGCTGCTAAATTTTTTCCATTAAAGTTGATCTCCCCGCCAGCGATCTCCCCTTCCTGTGGAAGAAGGCTGGTGATGGATAGGGCAGTGGTGGTTTTCCCACAGCCGGATTCGCCAACGAGGCCAATCGCTTCCCCCTTTTCAAGCGTGAAGCTAACATCGTCCACTGCTTTGACGATTCCGTCTTTTGTATGAAAATAGGTTTTTAGGTTTTTAACTTCTAGAAGACTCATCATCTATCTCCTTTTTAGCTTTGGGTTCAAAATTTCATCAAAGGCATACCCGATGAAGGTAAAGCCAAGTACCACCAGCACGACACATAATCCTGGCGCCATCAAGTACCAGTACGCCCCAAGACTTGCCGCCCCTGATTCAAAGGCATAATGTAGCATCATGCCCCAGCTTGGCTGTGTTGTATCTCCCATCCCTAAGAAGCTCAGGGTTGTTTCGGATAAAATTGCAACAGCCGAAACTAATACGGTGTTGGCGAAAATCAAGGGAAATACGTTCGGTAAAATATGTTTTCTCATAATATAGAAGTGATTGGCCCCGATGGAGCGGGCACGCTCGATGAACTGCCTTTCTTTGATTGAAAGGGTCTGGGAGCGAACAATACGGGCTGTTCCCGGCCAACTCGTTAAGCCAATGACCAATATAATGTTCCAGAGGCTTGCTCCAAGAATCGCTGTTAAGACGAGGGCAAGCGGCAACCAAGGTAGCACCAAAAACACGTCAGTTATTCTCATTAACAAGGTATCTACTTTTCTTCCATAATAGCCAGAAGCGATCCCGACCACAGTTCCGACAAACATTGAAATTAAGGTGGAGATGAATCCGACCATGATTGAGATTCTGGCACCTAAGATGACGCCGCCCAACACATCTCTGCCAAGGTCATCTGTTCCGAGCAAGTTGGCCCAGGTAGGGGGGCTTAGCACGTCCGCTACCCCGTATTCCTTTGGATCATAGTCCGTTAACAATGGGCCAAAGATCGCAATCAGCACGAAGAACCCGAGAATAATTGCTCCTGAGTATCCCATTTTGTTACGGATAAATGTTCCGAGAAATTCTTTTGTTTTCTTTGCAGCAATGGTATGTTTTTGTTTCATCTTCCTTCACCCTAGGCTTTATTATTTATTCGTGGATCCAGGTAACCATATATGATGTCCGCACAAAGATTGGCAAGCACGACACAGACACTGACAATCAGGAAAATCCCTTGCAGTAACGGGTAGTCTCTGTTGTTTAATGCTTCATACATCAAGCGTCCCAAGCCTGGCCACGAAAATACCGTTTCAATTTGAATCGCGCCTGCAATCATAAAACCGATGTTGATCGCGATGATGGTCACCATGGGGAGCATCGCATTTGGCAGCGCATGTCTTCTGATAATTAATTTCTCCGAGAAGCCTTTTGCTTTCGCGGTGGTGATATAATCCTCTGTCAAAACCTCAAGTAAAGAATTACGCATGATCAAAACGAATTGCCCAATTAAGACTAGGGCCAATGTTAAGGTTGGTAAAAATAAATGCTTGGACACGTCCAGTGCCTTCTCAAAAGAATTGGCAAATACCGCACCTGCTGTACTCATTCCGCTTGTTGGAAATAGATTCAGTGTGACGCTAAAAAAGACAACCAGCATGATTCCAAGCCAAAAGGTAGGCATCGCGTAGGTAATCAGAGAAAAGGTTAAAGAGGTAATATCAATTTTCTTCCCTCGTTTAGAAGCCGCCACAATCCCAATGAACATACCAGCTATGATTGCGACGATTGTTGATAATCCCACCAGTAAAAGCGTTGGGACCAGCTTTTCGCCAATGACTTGAATGACTGGCTCCTTGGTCATAAAGGACATTCCGAGATCGCCCTGGGCCAGCTGCTTAAAATAGAGCCAGAGCTGGACATACATGGGCTGGTCGACTCCAAATAACACTTTGATTTTTTCAATCGCTTCCTCGGAAGCATTCGGGTTCCTCACAATCATGGCTAACGGGTCTCCCGGCATGACGCGAAAAAGAAAGAAATTAATGATTAACACGAGGAAAATTGTCACCATGGACTGAAAGAGTTTCTTCATTAGATAGTATTTATTCATCGTTTTCACCTTCGCCTTTGTAACAAAGGGCAAAGTAGCTTCGCACTTTGCCCTTTATTTTTCTTACATATCGTCGTCGATTGACATATCTTTTTTCTTGCGTTTTACAAGGAAGATCCCAGTCATAATCGCGGCTCCCACAATGACAACGGCAATGATCGCTCCAGCGTTACCGGCTGCTTCTTCATTTTCCGTAGTGTCCGATGCAGTAGCTTCGGTGCCATCCTCCGTATCAGCAGCTACTTCCCCAGCTGATGCTAGTTTTACATTTAAATAGTTTTCGTGATTGAAAGAATAGAAGTACACCCCAGCTACTTTTGTCCAGCCTTCCCATTTGTCGGTATTTACCGCTTGAAGGGCGTTATCATACAAAAGAATGATATATGGGGCATCCTCGTATAACATCTCCTGCATGTCATGAACGACCGTTTGTCTTTCCTCTTTATCTATGATCGTTTCTTGTTTAGCCAGTAGCTTGTCGTATGCTTCGTTGGCATAGTAAGAGTCACTTAAGTTTCCTATCTCTTCTGAGGACATGACATTTAGGATCGTAGTTGGGTCGGCGTCTGTTCCCCAGCCCCAGATGAACATATCAAAATCGGCATTATCATAGATTCGGTCAACTAGAAGTCCATCGTCGACTGTTTCAAGCTTCACACCAATTCCCACATCTTCTAGCATGCTGCTAATCATTTCCCCAGCGCGGACCTCTTCAGAAGTTTTCGAACGAACCATTAATTCAAACTCTAGCGGCTCCCCATCTGCTTCTCTGATTCCATCGCCATCTTCGTCCTTGTATCCGGCATTATCCAAGATTTCCATTGCTTTTGCCGGATCAAAGGAACGCAGGTTTTCTGGTTTGTAGTGCCAGAAATCTAGGCTTGGTGGGATTAATGTCGATCCAGGTGCTGCTTGACCGGCATAAGCAACATCAATGATTTTCTGTTTATCAATTGCATAGCTCATCGCATGACGAATGTCTTTTTCACGAAGAAGTGGATTTCCTTTTGAATTGTCATCTGGCCAGGTGTTAATGGAAAGCTCCGTAAATCCGTGTGTGGTCGCCGAAATCACTTCCATGCTTTCCTCTGCATCCAGCACTTTCACTTGGTTTGCTCCAATGTTGATGGCTGCATCGATCTCGCCTATTTTTAAGGATTGCGTCAAGGTATCTGTGTTAGCATAAAGCACGAATACGAGGCTATCGATGTTGGCTGGTTTGTAGAAGTAGTCTGGATTCTTTTCCAGCTTGATGAACTCATCTTTCTTGAATTCACTAAACTTAAAAGCACCCGTTCCAATTGGGTTTTCATTTGGCCATGTTTCCAGGTCGGCCATCGAGATTCCTTCCCAGATATGCTTTGGTAAAATCGGCGTCGTGCTTTGTAGCATATTCGCTTTCGGTTCCTCTGTTTTTATAACGACCGTCAGCTCATCCGGCGTTTCAATGGAGGTGATTCCATCCAAGTATCCAGCGTATAAGCCTAAGCCGCTTTCTTGTAACGTTTCATAGGTGAACTTTACGTCTGCAGAAGTGAATGGCGTCCCATCATGCCATTTGACTCCCTCTTGCAGGTTGAACGTCCAAGTTAAATTATCATCACTTACCTGCCAATCTTTTGCCAATCTCCCAACCGGCTCGACATCATCATCAAAGGCAACTAATGGATCATAGATTAACTTAAAGATTTCAGTAGCTGAAATCGTCCACGCCAGAAACGGACTCAGACTATCTGCCTCTGCAGTCCATCCAATTTTCAAGGTGGCTGCCTCCTCCGCATTCGCCTTGCTCATTGGTAGTACCAGGTAACTGAACATCAAGATGACCGTTAATAATATACTTCCAAGCTTTTTCATCCTTTTTCCCCCTATTTTTTTATAGAAAAGCTGCTTTCGCATAAAATAACCCCCTTAATACGAAAAGAGCCTTACTTCACACCAGATTCTGTTACAAATAGCTTTTTGTTCGTTGCATCTAGATACGCATTCACGCCCATTGGCAAGGTTGCGAGATCTGCGGTATGGCCAATTGGAAGTCCATGAATTGCTGGAATTCCTAACGGTTCAATAAAGTCATATAAGATATCTTCCAAGCTAAAGGTCACGTGGAAGCCCGGATCCATTTTCTTTGGCTCACACAAGGTACATTCGCCAATGACAATTCCCGCAGCCTCCTGTAGCTTGCCAGCATGAAGTAGGTGTGTGAACATATGGTCGATATTCCACGGTTCTGACCATACCTCTTCCAGGAAAAGAATCTTCCCTTTCGTGTCAATCTCATATGGGGTGCCAAGTGAAGCACAGACGAGCGTCAGGTTTCCTCCTACCAGCTCTCCTTCTGCTTGCCCCTTGTTAATCTGATTGATCCACTTCTTCTCATTTGCTTTGCGTATTTCCCCAATTGGATCCGTTTCCATTAAAGCTTTAAAAAGGAACTCCCTACGATAGTCGGTCAGGTCCTCCGAGTTAAAACCCGCCATCCCAGGCCCATGAAAGGACACCAAGCCTGTATATTTTTGGAGCGCAAGGTGGATGGATGTGATGTCACTATAGCCAATAAAAATCTTCGGATTGTTCCTCACAAGCTCGAAATCTATGTACCTGAGCATTCGTGCTGAGCCATATCCACCCTGTGTGACAAAGACGGCATCAACCTGATCATTCCGGAACATCTCATTGAAATCATGAGCCCGCTCCTCGTCCGTTCCCGCTAAGTACTCGTGCTTGTTATGGACATTTTTCCCGACCACGACACGGAAGCCCCACTCCTCGAGCGTCTCGATGCCGCGAGTGATATCGCTCCGGTTGTAGTGCGGACTCGCGGGGGCAACAATGCCAATCGTATCTCCTTTCTGGAGACGTTTTGGTTTAATTTTTTCCATCTGGAAGTCTCCTTTCTAGTAAACTTTCTTATAGCCCAAGTCCCTAGAGATTTCTTCTGCGGCAAGAAGCAACGTTTTAATGTATGCTTGTCGTTTATCTTCGCTGAAAAAGTGCTCAGGGCCAGTAATGGCAATCCCCGCCTCAAGCTTGCCTTCGTAGTTAAAGACCGGGGCAGCATAAGCAACGGCGCCTAATTGTAGCTCTCCTTCTGACTTGGCATAACCGTGCTGACGAATGGACTCGATGTCATTTTTCAATTCTTGCCTTTGCGAGATGGTAATTGGCGTAAAGGTTTTGAACGTGTCTGATAATCGCTCAAACTCTCTTTCTGGTAAATAAGCCAAGATTAATTTAGACAAGGCACCTGCATAAATGGGTAGCTTTTGCCCGACCTTAATTTCAAATCCGAAGTTATGGAATGATTCTATGTTGACTAAGCACAGCGCCTCTCCATCATCATAAATGCTTAAATTGACGTTCATTTCCGTCTTTTTCGCCAGTCTATGCAAATAAGGAGACGCCTTTTGCACCAGGTCAAGCCCTTGGATAAGGATTCCTGCAATTCGAACGAATTGCATCCCTGGGCGGAATTTTCCTGATATTTCATCCTGCTCCAAGTATCCTCGCCCCAATAGCGACTGGACATTTCTGTGAACGGTTGTCAGTGGCAGTCCGGTTTTTTTAGAAATGTCTACTAGTGTAAGTTCGCGTTCTCTTAAGGAGAACGTCTCAATAATATCAAGTGCACGGTCTACAGCCCGCACGCCTGTTTTTTTATCTACAGATGGTGTCATGTTTTTGATCCCTCCTTTCAATAAAGAAATTAGCGCTTTTGTTTCCGCTTGGTGGAAACGCGTTTCCGTTTCTTTGTTATAAAAATTTATTCTGTTATCAGAATAAGTAGTACAACCTTCTTAATATTTTATATATTCTAAATACATAAATGTGCAGAAAAGTGCCTAGTTTTAATACAACATTACATAATCATCCGTATGGGTGAATCCCAATGCTTCATAAAACAAATGCAGATGTGGAAGTGTGGCATCGTAGAATAAAAACGGTGTCTTCTGTTTTTTATGTAAATGATTCGCTAATGCCCTTGTGCATGCCAATCCATACCCTTTTCCACGAGAATCCTTATCGGTATAGATCCCACCGATTAAGGCATATTGGGAGGTTTCGGAATGTGCCATTGCAATGGAAACAACCTTACTTCCTTCTTTTACGATAAAAGCCGAACCATTTCTAATAATGTTTGGCAGCCGCTCCGGAACTTCAATCATAATGTCCTTGTCTGCATAAAATTCCTTAATGGCAGGTATATGGTCAAATGTTGCCTGGTTGACCGTTGAGTTGGTTGGTACAGGTGATTGATTGGTTCTACTTAGAAAACCGTAACAATAGGGATGCGTTTTTCGATTTGGCATGTCACCCAGATATGAAAGTATATCCGCTCTGCCATATAAATAAGTGGATGAAGTTTTAATTAGATGTTGCTTGAGGAGTGAAAGATAGTGTTTGTCCATTAAGGAAATGCCAGTATTCAATGGACTAAAATACTGTACGGCTACTAGCTTGTGGTGGTCATAATACCCATAAAATCCAAAACGTTTGTCTTCGTTATGTAAGTACTCCAAATACTCGTAGAACTGTAAATTGTTCCTTCGATCTTTCTCTATTAGTTCGACAAGTTCTCGTTGATTAACTGTGTTCAATACCCTTTTTTCAAAGATATCCCATCACTCCTGCTTCGCTTTCCCGTGTTTCCATTAGGTGGAAATGCGTTTCCGTTTTTGTTGTTAAAATTCATTATACATAGATTAACGATATATTTCAAATTTTCTAATAATTTTAATGGTTTTTTAGTCCGGTTTTCGGGACTTTTTATGGAGGTCAACCCCTAGAGGGATAGGGTTTTGGGAGGATGCAAAAATTTTTGGTTAATTTTTTGGGGACAGTTCCCTTTTCACTATTTAACGAAGGCAGAACCAAGGAACCACCACTTGAAAAAACCCCTTGATCCTATTGGACCAAGGGGCGTAAAGATTGTATCAACTTCAACCAATGCCTGTTGTTATAGCTTTTGACGCAATCTAATTTAACTCCATTAATGCGACAGCCTCAACGTGTACCGTATGAGGGAACATGTCTACCGGCTGCACCTCAACCGTCTTAAATCCCCCATCCTCCAACACTCTTAAATCTCTCGCAAGTGTTGCCGGATTACAGGATACATATACTACCTTCTTCGGCTTCATTTCCAAAATGGTTTGGAGTAATGCTTCATCACAGCCTTTGCGCGGTGGATCCACAACTAACACATCGGCTGTGTTGCCTTCCTTATACCATTTCGGGATAACGACTTCCGCTTCTCCAACTTTGAATTCTGCATTGGTAATTCCGTTCAGCTCTGCGTTGCGTTTTGCATCCTCAATCGCTTCTGGGACGATTTCGACTCCGAACACTTTTTTCGCTTTTTGGGCCAGGAACAAGGAGATGGTCCCGATCCCACAGTAAGCGTCTATGACACTCTCTTCACCGCTTAAGTCTGCATATTCCAGGGCTTTTTCATACAGCACTTTCGTTTGCTCCGGGTTGACCTGGTAGAAGGACCTAGCGGATATGGCAAACTTGATGTCGCCAATGAAGTCATAGATATATTCATTCCCCCAAAGTACACGAGTTTCCTCGCCGAAAATCACGTTCGTTTTCTTGGTGTTTACGTTCTGCACAACGGATTTCACTTCCGGTAGGGCCGCTGTTATTTCTTCCACAATTGCTTTGCGGTTTGGGATGTCTGGAGTGCGGGTGATAAGCACAACCATCACTTCGCCAGTCACTAATCCATAACGGGCCATCACATGTCGGAGCACGCCTTTGTGAGTTTTTTCGTTATAAGCACGCACGCCATGCTTGTCACAGATTTCACGGACCGTCTGAACGACGTGGTCGTTAATTTCCTGCTGGATTAAACATTCCTTCATATCGATGATTTCGTGGCTGCGCTGTTGGTAGAAGCCTGCAATCAGTCCGCCTTCGCGCTCCCCAATTGGAACCTGCGCTTTGTTTCGGTAGCGCCAAGGGTTGTGGTCCATGCCAAGTACAGGATGAACCGGCACGTTTTTTAGGTGTCCAATGCGTTCGAGGACATCTTTGACTTGCTTTTGCTTGGCGACAAGCTGACCTTCATAGCTAAGGTGCTGAAGCTGACAGCCTCCACATTGCTTGTAAATCGGGCACGGTGCATCGACACGATAAGGGCTTGTCTTGTGGATTTCCTCGAGTCGACCGAATGCGTAGCCTTTTTTCACTTTGATTATTTTGACTTTGATTTGCTCATCCGGTAGGGCATTTTGGACGAAAATAGGAAAGCCATCTATTTTTGCTACGCCGGCACCGTCATGCGTTAAGCCCTGGACGGTGACATCGTAGTATTCGTTTTTTTGAACAGGTACTGTCATTTGATTTCTCTTCCTTCACGTTAAAATCGCTGTTCCGATTGTACCATATGGAGGTTGGGCTTGCCAGTTAGGGTGGTGGGTTACTTCTGCTGGGGTTTATTTTTTGCTGAAACACCCTTCTACCTTTTTAGCTTCACCTTCTACCTTGTTCAGGGGAGCTTCTACATTTCCTAGGTTTTCTTCTACATTTCCCAACCGATGTTCTACCTTTTTATCCAAACCTTCTACAACTTCGCAAAGAAAGATGGTTCGCAGTGCTTCCTCTAGATTTTGATAAAAAGGTCCTTAGATGTACTCTTTGGTTTCCGTGTATTCTACCTTTTAACCTTCACCTTCTACCTTTTTCCGGCGACCTTCTACATTTCCCATGTCTACTTCTATATTTCCCAAACGACCTTCTACCTTTCCACGGCAACCTTCTACAACTTCACACTAAAAAAGAGGTTTCAACCGCTCCGCTCAAGCGATAGAAACCTCCATTCGCAAACCACATTTCAATGCTAAGGCATTGAACTAGTTATTAACTCAATCATCAATGCAAATATCCCCAATAATATAGTCATAAAAGTAGTTGCAGCGACTATTCTTTTGCTTACCTTCTGGTCAGTGGTCATTGATTTTCGATTGATGATAACAATCACAATCCCTATAATAATAGACCCGACCCAACTAATCCGACCAACTTCTGTCACTAACTTCTCCCAGTCGAAAATCCAAAAATACGCTATTAAAAGGTGCACAACAACCAACGGAATTGTAATAATTCTCAGAATGCTCCCCAAATTAACTACTCCTCCTCGGGCCTATATTCCAATATGTCTCCCGGTTGGCAGTCGAGAGCTTTGCAGACTGCCTCGAGGGTGGAGAAACGGATGGCTTTGGCCTTGCCATTCTTGAGGATGGAGAGGTTTGCCATGGTTATTCCGACTCTTTCAGAGAGTTCGGTGACGCTCATTTTTCTTTTTGCCAACATGACATCAATATTTATGATTATAGCCATTGTCTTCACCTCACACTGTTAAATCATTTTCGGATTTTATGTCGATGGCTACTTGTAATAGCCTTTGAAGGACCGCAGCGAACACGGCAATTACGATAGAGGCAAAGATCGGAACCGCGCCCATGATGATTGCTCCAGGCGCATCATCTTTATCTGCTAATAGAAAAATAAATGGCATGATGACAACATACACACAACTGATTGTTATCGCACAAAATTTGATTTTCTTCAATGCTTCCACCGAAAATTGCGAGAAAGCGTCGTTTTTATCAATATACCCCAAAAGCTTCAGCGCCTGATACAATGCAAAATAAAAAGGGATTGTGGTCAAGAACATCCCCGTTACAATTGGGTAAAGAATATACGCGTATTCAGGATTTGCCGGATCTTTTACCAACGATACCAAACCAATTATACTTAAAATAAAAACCGGCGACCCAATAAGAAATACCGCTATTTTCAAAAAAAGTGTAGAACCATGCTTCATCAAAAGCACCTCGCTTCATCATTATAAATAGAATTTACCACTTTATTTATTGTTTTTCAATAAAAATATATTATTATTTAATATTCTTGATCAGAAGGGAAAGGCACACCGTGACCCATTTCTCCCAAAAAAAAGACAAGCTCTTTACTCGCTTGTCTCTCCTAAATGACTTGGGATTTCACTTTCGCAAACACACACGTATCCCGCAATTCCCCGTTTACATCGCGCTCACTGTTTTCTAATATCCCCTCTAATGTATATCCTGCTCTTTCAGCCACCGCGCGGCTTTTCACGTTCTTAGAATCGCAGCGGATTTCCACACGATTGGCCCCCAGCTGTTCAAATGCAAACTGGCTGATTCCTTCCACCGCTTCCGTTATGTAGCCCTTGCCACTGTGCCTGGAATCGATCCAATAGCCAATCTCAAACTTCGGAATGGACCAGTCGATCCGATGCAACCCCGACGATGCCACGAATTCACCGGTTTCTTTTAAGAAAACCATGAGCCTTAGATCCTTTCGTTGTAAAAACTGAGCATGGCTCTCCCTTATATTTGCTTCCACATCCTCCACTCTCTGTTCTTGTTGCGCGAAAATCATCCACGGCTTCAGCTCAGGAAGAGAATGATTGATAGCCTCATGTACCGCAGGACCGTCTCCCGGCAAAGGCATTCTAATTAAGAGTCTGTCTGTAGTGAATTCAGATGGGAAGTCTTTCAAGATTGGTTTTGTGTTGGTCATTTGTATTCTCCCTCCTACTGTTTATGGACATAATTAAATAAAATAAAACCCATTACTAATATCTCTTCCAGTTTTGTATAGTCATCATCGACTAATTCAAAGTGGTATTTCGACCGTAACACTTCAGACCGTATTCCTTTCGCAATCACATGGTCATCTATCAGCACATCTGTTGCCGACCCGATTCCAAAAGATTGATAGTATATCACTTTATCTTCTATTTCTACTGTTAATGCTTCTTTAAGCTTTGCGGCATTCTTCATGGAGAATTCAGTTTTCACTTTTCCAACCGGCTCGCCATCGCGCACCATTATCCAATTGGTGTTATTTTTGAATAAACTGCTTCGCTTCTCCACAAATTCGACTTTACCCCCTACAGCCAGTTCAAAGGAAAGATTCATATACCAATTACCGTCACCTTCCACCACTTCATTGACCCAATGCTGCCAACGATGTTGGTAGAAGCGGCGGTATACCGCAACTTTCTTCTTTCGTTTATAAAGTTGTTTCACGCCAGTCGAATACCGTTCACCCATGTGCGTATTCCAAGTTTCATCCGTATTTGACGGAATATAGTTAACATCTCTGCTTACCATCCATCTATGTATAAACCAAACCACGAAAGCTCCAATTGGAAATATAAATAGAATAAATACCTGATTCCATTCAAACTCTCCCACAATTAAAAAGCGTAGGGTCATGCCAATTGTTCCTAAGATAAAGAGGAAGAGTAATTTTCCCACTGGTTGGCCTCCTTTCTTTTTGGGACTGAGAGGACAGGCACACTGGCCCATTTATAAAATAGAATCCATCACTCTTCCCATCCTTGAGGCACCTTCACCATCACATAATTTCCTGTCCACATTTTGGTGGTAACGATCAACTTCTCGTCCCCTTTTTCAAAAAAGTACCCACTGCCATCTTGGGTCACAAACTCCCATCCATGGTCACCTATCATTTCTTTAAGGGGTTCCCTGTATTCTCCCGGACCTGCTCGTGTAATAAACCAATCATACCCATCCTCATTTGCAATTTTCACGATGGGGTCTGAAGCTTCATTGATAGATTGCACGACTTCCTTTTTACTTACGGATTCTATTGGCAGAGTCGGTAAATAAAACTTGCTACTGTATGCGTATATTCCTAGGATGACTGCTATAAGACTAATGATGGTGAGTCGTTTTAACATGATTTTCCTCCTAAGGGCTAGCAAATTATAAAGACTCCGCCTGGTACTTATAATAATCCTGCGAATGATAACTCCTAAATCCACAAGATTCATAGAGTTTCAGCGCATGTGCATTCCTCGCTTCTACTTCCAAAAAGACAGGCAGCCCTTTTTCTGTCTTCATTTTCACCACTTTAGATAAAGCTTTCCGTCCAATTCCTTTGCCTTGTAGCTCTGGAAATACAGCAAAACCATAGATCCACGCTTCCCCGTTTGTTTCGGATACACGGATTTTCCCTGCAGTTCGACCTTCCGCTTCTATGATAAACATGTCCTCGCAGTTGAGTTCTTTCATTCGTTGATTAAAGCTCTGCGCTTCTTGTTTTGTAAAACCAAAGCAGGCCACTTCCAGTTGAATTTCCGCATCAAAATCCTCTTGAGAAGTAGATGGTCTAATGTTTACAGCAGGATCATCCATTAATTCGCCTGTTTCCCATTTCATTTGGTACTCAGCCACTTCGAATGAACAAGGGATACTTTTTAGAAACTCCTTCGCACTTTGAGAGGAGCTAGGCGCATTTAGCAAAACAGTCGAGATCTCTCGCTTTTTCACCTCTGTCATTGCTTCAGTAAACATTTTTGTAAAAATTCCTTTTCTACGATAATCAGGATGAACCATACCAGTCATCTCTATTTTATTCCCAAACCCGTAACACCCAAGAAAACCAACAAGTTGCCCATCTTCATAATGAAAGAAGTCTTCTTTGCTGTTTTCATCGCGGGTTTCAAGCATATCTTCATTCAGTTTCAGATCGAACCCGGCCTCTTTTTCACATACGGATTGGAGTTCTTTAATTTCTTGAAGCTGTTCTTTCGTTAGCATGGTTTACACCTCTTTAGTTTGTATTAAATATAGATTTTTTCTATTCCATAAATTCCTTCGGATAAACAACCGTCCCATGTACATGTTGAAGAGCTCCTTCTTTTAATTCAAGTGCCATGAAAGATTCTGATGACACAGGAAATGGTGCAGAAATTTCCCATAGATCCGCCCTTTTGAAGCCGAAATTAGGATAGTAATCTTTATGACCCAGGACAATGATAGATTTATACCCAAGTTCACACGCTCTTTGAATAGCTTCACGAATGAGGGTACTGCCAATTCCCTTTCTTTGATACTCTGGGGTAACTGAAACAGGAGCTAGAGCAAGAGAGGCACTCTCTTCACTCTGATTTACTATTCTTATCTTAGTCAACAGAATATGGCCAACTATCTCCTTCTTTTCATCTATCGCAACTAAAGACAGCTCAGGTATAAATGCATCCGATCTTCTAAGTCGCTGTACAAGGAAGTGTTCCTTTTGGTCGCTGTATTCTGCTTGTTCAAAAGACGTTTCACTACATGTTCTGTGATTATATAATCTTCTTGTCTTTCTTGCCTGATAGTTATATACATCTATTCCTCCAATAAAATCTTCAAGTGGGATTTTGTCAGCCCCAGTAACTCAAAGTCATTATTTTCAATCTGTTGATTAATTTTGTTTGCTTCTGCCCATGCCAGCTGGTATTGGGCCTGATTAATCGTACCTTTGGTGTATGCTTCCTCCAGCTCATCTGCATCTTTTTGGATTACTTCTCCTGATGAAAGAACAATAATGTCTAAAAACAGGTCATCCGTGTAAGGAAGGTTATTTTCTATTCCATTCTCATTCGTGATATCGATATACCATTGAACGACCTCGCCACTCGCATCAAACATGGTCGTTAAGGAGTAATGTTCATTGCTTGGAAAGTGCTGAAGCCACATATATCCATCATCGACGATGCAAATACTCTTTTCATCATAGTTAACAGTTAAAGGCTTGATAACTTTATGTATATAAATTAAAGTAACATACCCTCTAAAGGCATCTGTATCCAAAAATTTCTGTGAGTATTCCCTTTTTAAAATTCGCTTCCATTCAGAGCGGTCTCCGTGTCGTCGTTTCAGCATCGGTATCCTCCTAGTGGGTTGTAGGGGTACAGCGACCCACCCACAACTTACAATATGTGAATTGCCGTCGATTTCAAATGGTTTTTTGTATACTTTAGGTGGTTTTTCGTTCGGTGGCTCTTACGGCTTCTTTACTAGACGCAGATGTTTATCTCAAAAAAATGAAGCGGTTGGAGCTTCGCTTTTTTCTTCAGTAAAGAAAGAAGCCTTTGGGATTAGTACGCTTGGAGATATAGGGTGAGTTTTCTGAGTTGTTATATGGAAAAGAGCCTGAGCATGACAGCAGGCTCTTTTTCTATGCACCTGAAGAGGCGGGCAATACTACATCAGAAGAGTTCAATTCTCTTGCCATACTTATTTATCAATTCGTTATTGTGCTCCTCAGAACCGTCAACATTCCCGCTTTTAAATATCGGAATCTTCATCCCTTTTTTAATAAGAAGTTGAACGGCATTCACAATTATTTGATTCAGGATGGCTGCATTTATGATTGTGGACCCTGGCCCTAACCTATTTGTTGAATGATGATTATGTAATGTTATTAAGGCGTCTCCTATAGGGATAAGATTATCAAGTGCAATATCAGCTGCAGCCGCTAAATGTAAATCCGTAGAATGACGAGAAGGAAGGGTGTGGTAGGCATGGGACGATATTGTCATGACTTTCATTCCCATCTTTTTCCCATACTGTGCAACATCTATCGGAACAGGATTTCTTCCAGATGTGGAGACAACCAATAAAACGTCATTGGGTTGGAATGGTTGGGAGGGTAGAAAGGTTTTTGCGAACAAGGGGTCTTTCTCTAAATCAGAGGAACGCAGCGCTCCCTTATGCAGCATGAGATTTTCCACCAATAATGGTCTAATTGGGACAATTCCACCTGCCCTATAAAATACTTCTTCAGCGATCATGTGGGAGTGGCCGCATCCAAAAACATGTAGAATACCTTCATTACCAAAGCAGTCAGCAAGGAGAGAGGATGACTGCTCCATTTCAATACTGTTTTTTTCCTCCACTTTTGTCAGGAGCTGTTGAACAGCTGATAAATAACTTGTATCCATGATATCTCTCCCTTACTATTCAAATCTCTTCATTTTGATGTAGAATTTGTATCTGTCACCCCTATAGTGGGATTTTACTAGTTCTAGAGGAGTCCCATCTTGTAGAAAAGTGTTTCGCTTAATGTATAACATTGGATGATCTTTATTAATTTTTAAAAGTTTGGCATCTTCACTAGAAGCTTGTATGGATTCAATCATTTGATCTGCATGGGCAATTTCAAGGTTCAGCTTTTCTTCGATATAAGCATAAAGGGAAGTGTTTGCTACTTCTTCCGTTAGTCCTTTTACTAAATTGGCAGAGAGGTAATTTGTCTCAAGTGCCATCGGTTCACCATCAGCCAAACGTATCCTTTTTATCTCATATACAGGTGCATGTTCCTTAATATGAAGTTCATCAGCTATATGAATGGAGGCTGGCACTATTTCAAAATGGATCAATTCACTTGTGGGGTTCATCCCCCGTTTTTTCATATCCTCTGTAAAAGAGGTCAACCCTTGAAGCGGCTGTTCAATTTTTTTATTTGCTACAAAAGTGCCGCTTCCCTTTTTACGATAGAGAAGCCCCTCGGTTACCAGTGAATTAATGGCTTGCCTGACGGTCATTCTGCTTATTCCATAAGCTTTGGCATATTCTCTCTCTGAAGGTATAGTTTCTCCAGGAACTAAAGTACCTGAGTTAATTTGATCCTTAATGAAAGATTCTAGCTGGTAATAAAATGGTATGGGGGAACTTTTATCAATCATTTACCCTGTTTATCTCCTTTCAAGCAATGATACTAGAGTTTTGACGAACCGTATTGTCTGCAATAATTTTAACACAAGGATGCTTTCTTAGGATAGATGCAGGAAATGAGTCTGAAACACTGCCATTTATCAGTTGGTCATAAGCTTTTGCCTTGTTCTTTCCAGAAACTAATAGCAGTATTTCTTTCGCATTCATAATGGAATTTATACCCATTGTGATAGCGTGATGTGGAACACTTTCCATTGTTTCAAAAAAACGGGCATTCGCTTTTCTAGTCGATTCTGTAAGTTTCACAACATGAGTTTTGCTGTCAAAACTGGTTCCAGGTTCATTGAAACCAATATGTCCATTTTCCCCCAAACCTAAAATCTGGATATCTGCAGGACCTTTGTTTTGGAGTTTCAGTTCATAATTTCTGCATTCTTTTTCAAGATCTTCTGCTTTTCCGTTCGGAATATGAGTATTTTCTCTATTAATGTTGATATGTTTGAATAAGTTTTTATTCATATATTCGTAATAACTGTTCGCATCATTTTTATCTAAACCAACATATTCATCCAGATTAAAGGTAGTTATACCTTCATAGGAGGTACTGTTCTCCTTATAGTCTTTTATCAAATATTCGTAGAGTTTTGTTGGTGTGCTTCCTGTTGCCATTCCTATTACAAGGTTTGGGTTCTTTTTAACTTTTTTAATAATGATTTCTGCAGCTATTTGACTTAGGTCGTCATAGGTAATAGCGGTGATAATATCCATCAGGCCTACTCTCCTTTATAAACTAATTGACCATTGCAAAAGGTCATCTTCACTTCAAAATTTTGATTCATGATTACAATATCAGCATCTTTCCCAACTTCGATACTTCCTTTTCTTTCCCAAACATTGAGCCTTTTAGCAGGGTTGGTTGAAGCCATTCTGACGGCTTCCTCTAATGCACAGCCTGTGAATTCTTTCATATTTCTCAAGCCTTCATTCATTTTTAGAACACTACCCGCAAGTGTGCCATTTTCAAGTAGTGCAGTGTTGTTTGCCACTGCGACTTTTTGTCCACCCAATTCATATTCTCCATCCTCCAGCCACTTTGCTCTCATGGAATCCGTTATTAACAGAATTCTATCTGGTCCCTTTGCAAGATAGGTTGCTTTTACGACAGCAGGGTGAACGTGAATACCGTCAGCTATCATTTCGATTAAAAGCTCCTCATGGGCAAGACCTGCACCCACAACACCTGGTTCGCGATGATGGCTACCTCGCATACCGTTGTAAAAATGTGTAACGTGCTCTGCACCTGCTTCCATAGCATCGAGCATCTCATGATAAACAGCATCAGAGTGTCCAATGGAAGTGATGATCTTATTTTTCGTTAAATGATGGACAAATTCTACACCGTTTGGCTGCTCTGGTGCCATGGTAACCACTTTAATATGGTTTCCGGACTCCTCTTGCCAGCTTTCAAAAAGTTGGATATCTGGCTTCACAATATGTTCCAATGGCTGTGCGCCAGCGCGTTTTGGGGATATAAATGGACCTTCCAAATGTATTCCAAGTAATTCACTGCCTATTGATTGATTCGTACCTTTTTTTAAATAGTTATTTACTGTGCGTAAGGCTGATTCAATATCAGATCGCTCTTGGGTAATTGTTGTAGCTAAAAAGCTAGTTGTACCTTCCTGTGGCAGTGTTTCACACATTGTTTTCAAGGATTCTTCAGAAGCATCCATTGTGTCAGCTCCGTTTAAACCGTGTATATGGATGTCTATGAAACCTGGGGAAGCAAACAGATCGGAGGAAAAACGAATTTCCTTGATATTTTCAGTGTTTTGGTATTGATCCATGGCTCCTATTTCAAAAATTTTTCCTTCTTTAACTTTGATAAATCCATTTTGTTGAATTGTTTTCTCTTTTATTAGATTGACAGAAAGCAGGGCATAACTATTTATGATAGTACTCATAGATGTCTCCTTTCACAATTATCGTATGTTAATTCTAACAGAATAATGTATAGTTGTATATACCACTTATAACTATATTACTTGATGTGTTTCCTCATAAGTATAAGATATTCCCAATTTTATTGGTATAGACAACTATACGAAAGTTGTGCTAGTATTACTTCATTGCAAGCACTTTCATAATATAAAGGAGTATTGATAAAAATGATTGGTTTTTTACAAAGAATCGGGAAATCACTAATGTTGCCGATTGCTGTGCTTCCTGCTGCAGCAATATTATTAAGAATTGGACAAGAGGACTTATTGGGTATTGAATTTATTGCAAACGCAGGGAACGCAGTATTTGCTAATCTTGCGCTTATTTTTGCTATTGGGATAGCGATTGGTTTCGCCAAAGATAATAATGGATCTGCGGCATTGGCTGCTGCTATAGGATACTTGGTATTAGTTAGTGGCACCCAAGCAATCAATGAAGATATTGATATGGCCGTACTAGGCGGGATAATATCAGGGGTTGTAGCAGGATTGCTTTACAACAGGTTTCATGATATAAAAATGCCTGATTGGCTTGGTTTTTTCGCAGGTAGACGATTTGTTCCTATCATTACCGCTACTGTAATGGTAATCTTAGCTGGAATATTTGGAGTCATTTGGGCACCGATCCAAGAATTTATTAACAACATCGGCCAATGGATCATAGATGCAGGAGCAGTCGGTGTTGGTATCTTCGGATTCTTGAATCGCCTACTCATTCCGATAGGGTTGCACCATGTACTCAATAGTTTAGTATGGTTTGTATTTGGAGAATATAATGGTGCGACTGGGGATTTAAATCGATTCTTTGCAGGTGACCCGACAGCTGGTATCTTTATGGCCGGTTTCTTCCCTGTCATGATGTTCGGTTTACCTGCTGCAGCGTTAGCGATGGTTGCAACAGCAAAAAAACACCGCCGTAAAGCTGTATCAGGAATGCTGATTGGTATCGCCTTTACATCATTTTTAACTGGTATTACAGAGCCGATTGAGTTTACTTTCATGTTCCTGGCTCCGTTTTTATACGTCATACATGCATTATTAACAGCAAGTTCCATGGTTATTGTTTACTTATTGGATATAAAGCATGGTTTTGGATTCTCTGCCGGTGCCATTGACTTTTTCCTAAATTGGGGGATAGCACAGCAGCCGTTTTTACTTTTAATCATCGGTTTAGCTTATGGCGCAGTATATTTCTTTGTTTTCTATTTTCTTATTAGGACCTTTAATTTAAAAACACCAGGTCGGGAAGATGAAGAGGATATTATAGAAGAAAAAGGAACAGGTGAAGATAAATATTCTGTAATGGCTCGTAAATTTATTGATGATATAGGTGGTAGGGAAAATATTGCTGCTGTTGACTACTGCACGACCAGACTCAGATTGACAATCAGGGATATGAGTAAAGTGCAGGAAAATTCATTAAAGCAACATGGTGCCAAAGGGGTCATAAAAGTAAATCAAACAAATCTGCAAATAATTGTTGGAACCGATGTCCAATTTGTCGGGGATAAGATGAAAGAATAGAACCAGTCTAATATGGCTGGTTTTTTTCTATTAAGATTTGAAATGATGTTTAGAAAAAAGATGTACCAGCCTTTGGCGACATTTACAACTCTACTATTTGAGAGCAAAATGGTTTCAGCCGACCAATCCCCCCTCATTCCGGGTCAACGGACCTGTCCCCTCGTCGCTTATCCCCCCTTCATGGTTCATAGGGAGCAGGAGAACAGTACCTTTTCTTAACATTTACAATATTTTAACTTATTAGGACACTTTTTTATATTATTATTATTTCTGGTAGATACATAGTCTATTAGATTCTCGTCCATCCACGAGTATTTAATATAAAAATTTTATAGTAGGAGGCATTTCTATGCTGAAGAAGTCCATGTTGGTTGTTTTTGCCTTTATTTTGTCGTTCTCTGCTTTACAGCTTGATCCGCAATCTGTATCGGCACTTCCCCCTGGAACACCGTCCAAGTCTCAAGCTCAAACGCAATTAAACTCGTTGACTGTAAAATCGGAAGGCTCCATGACAGGATACTCAAGGGATCATTTCCCGCATTGGAGCAGCCAAGGTAATGGCTGCGATACTCGCCAAATTGTCCTTCAACGAGATGCCGACTATTACAGCGGTAACTGTCCTGTCTCCTCTGGAAAATGGTATAGTTATTTTGATGGCGTTATAGTATACTCACCATCTGAAATCGACATTGATCACGTTGTTCCGTTGGCAGAGGCTTGGCGTTCCGGCGCTAATAGCTGGACAACCGACCAGCGACGTGCTTTTGCCAATGACCTAAATGGACCACAGCTAATTGCCGTAACAGCAAGCGTTAATCGCTCCAAAGGGGACCAGGATCCATCTACATGGCAACCACCTCGTACCGGAGCCCGCTGCGCATATGCAAAGTGGTGGATTAATACGAAATACCGCTGGGACTTGAGTCTTCAATCATCAGAAAAATCAGCATTGCAAACGATGCTTAACAGCTGTTCCTACTAAAAAATCTATCGAGGCTGCAGGTTATGTGCTTTGCAGCCTCTATATATAAGAGAGGAGTCCTACCTATGGAAAAGCTATCTTCTATTTTTACTGCATCACACGGCGTCATGACTACAGAAGTTGGTGTCATCAGCGGCGAACTTGAACTGCGAACTACTTGTGATGAAGATGGAGTTCTGTCGCTTGCGATTACTTATGTAGGTGCCGAAGAGTGGTACACGTTGCCTGGTGAAGGCTATCGCCTGCATGATTTGCGGGACCATGAAGTGGTTCATGGGATGCTTGTGAAGGTGTTGGAGCGGGGATAAGAAGAAAGGCAGGTGGCCACCCCACCACCAATATCCCTTCTACCTTTCAATTAAATACTTTTAGTGGTTTTTCGTATACTTCAAGCATTTTATTGACTAATTGGAAGCGTTTATTGAATAAATGGAGAGGTGGAGTGAAACCCAACAAAACATCCAATTTACATCAACCTTTCTACAGAAAAGGATTGACGCATCGGGTCACCGTACCTGTCCCCTCAACCCAGCTCAGCCTATACACATCCGGATTCCTAAGGTTCTTCCAGTCTTCAAATCCAAATCTAGGTTGATAATGCCTAATTAGCAGGGACATGATATTGCCATGTGTCACGATAACGATATTTTCCTCGTCCGTTTCATAAGCTTCTTCTACAACTTGGCCAATTCTATCCATTGCCTCTCTACTTGATTCGCCGCCTTCGAATTTCAGGTCTAAATCTTCATAGGTTGCTTTCAACTTTTCAAGCCAGTCTGGTAAATCTACGGAACTAAGTGTGCGTTCTGCTAAGCGATCCTCTTTTTCTATTTTTATTTCCCTGTCTTTAGCAAGCGGTTCTATTGTTTGGATAGCGCGTAAAAAAGGGCTAGAGATGATGCGGTCTATTGATGTGTTGGAGAAATACCTTGCTAACTCTTGCGCTTGCTTCCCTCCCTTTTCTGTAAGGGGTGATTCTGGAGGTTGCCCTTTGGCTTCGCAATGCCTGATTATGTAGATGTTTTTTGACATGAATGGGTCCCCTTTCTTTTGCTATTTATCATTACGAACAGAATGGAAATTTGTTTCATTTTTCATAAAAAAAGACGATCCTTTTGCTCCCTTGTCAAAGAAGTAAACGAATCGTCCCTCTTATTTTTCACGCCACAGCATACTAACTGATTGTTGTTTTTTCGGGTCGATGTACCCTTCCCTTTGATTTATACACCCAACCACATAACAATATACTAGATTCATATAAAAGTACTAAAGGAATAAGAACAAACACTTGGGATAGTAAGTCTGGCGGTGTTATCATTGCGGAGATAATGACCATTGCCAGGTACACGTATTTACGATATTTTGTCATCATCATCGGCGTCAAGATGCCGAGCTTTGTTAAAAACCAGACAATGGCCGGCATTTCAAATATTAGTCCTAAGGGAAGGGTAATCTGGAACAAAAAGCGAAAGTATTTTTCCGCGGTGAACATGGTTTGGAACATACCTTCTGATAGAGCGACTACGAAACCGAAGACCTTTGGGAACACAACAAAATAGCCAAATGATAAGCCTGCCACAAACAAGAGAAATAATACAGGTATAAAGAGGGCAGTTGACTTTCGTTCGTCATGCTTAAGAGCCGGCTTGATGAAAACCCATAATTGATATGCCGCAAATGGAATGACCGCTGCTAATGCGCAAATACTGGCAAGCATAAAATAAACCCAAATTATTTCGGATGGACCGAGCACCGTTAATTCTACTTCCACACCCTTCATAATCCACTTGTAAACTTTTCCCACTTGGAAAAAGCTGACCAGAAAGATAGAAACGTATATAAAAAGGATCATAAGCAGCCTTTTTCTTAATTCTGCCATATGAGTGAGAAAAAAAGTCTGTTCCACAAAACATCCTCCTTTGTCTGTTTTAAAAAAGAGGGGCTATCCATAGAAAGAGATAGCCCACTCATTTATTTACAACGTCTTCTCTTCTACCTTTTTGTCTGCATCTACTGATTCGTTGTCATCCTTCATTAAATCTTTTGTCCCCTTTTTAAATTCACGCAGGGTGACGCCGAATGAGCGCCCGATCTCAGGAAGCTTGGTCGGTCCGAAAATAAGCAAGGTAATTACGAGTATAATGATAAGTCCAGGAATACCAATGTTTTGTAGCATGTGCTCGTCCTCCTTATTAGTTTTGGATTAAACCTTGTCCTTGTGTCACATTGATTTTCGCTTCTCCGTTTGGTACTTCACATTGCCATAAAAGTGATTTAGAAGCATTAGGTGTTTCAATGTTGTCCACAGAATAAGCAGTCCAAGTAGCTTTGGTGTTAGTCAATTCCAGCAATGCATAACCGTGTGTTGTACTGTCAAACAGTTCAATCCAAGGATTCTCTAATTTGACGATTTGTTGAATTTCTTTAAATAAAAGTTCAGCTGTAATCGTTGCTGCTCCGCTTAATCGGCCTTTTACAATGTCGATAAGTTCTGAGGCAGCGTCGATTGGAATTGGTCCCGACGTGTCTGGTGCTTGGTTTAATGCATTACGGAGCGTTTCTCTTAAGTTGCTTGACGTTACAGAACCTACCATTAACTCTACGCCGTATTTTTCACTCGTTTTGTCATATTTATATTGAAGGTAAGAGGCTTCAAAAGTATGGAAGTCCCCTGTGAGCGCTATAAAGTTATCAATTTTATTGTTCATGACCGTTTGTGCAATAACATCTCTTTCATAAGCAAACCCATCCCATGCATCTAAATTCATGTAGCGATTTAGTAATTTCAACTGGGTGATTTGCACTTCATTCCCCCAAATTTTCCAGGTTCCGCCTGCATTCTTTAATTCATTCAAGAACCATTCGCGCTGGGTGCTTCCGAGCATGGATCGGTCAGAATTGTTAATGCCTTCACATCCTCCTGAAATGTAGCGATCTAATGTACCTTGTCCGCACGGGTGTGCATCTCGATAAAGACGCTCATCTGTTAAGAGAATCGTTGCAAGGTTACCAATTGTAACAGTTCGATATATTTTAATGGACTCTTCAAAAGACTTCGTTCCGTCATAAGGAACACGTGCCGGCATGTATTCAAACCAGACTTGATTGGCAATAAGTCTCCTAGCCGGGTCGGACTCGGGATTATCGTCCGGTGCTACTGCCGGATAATACGTGTCATTGGCAAACTCATGATCATCCCAAGTAGCCACCATGCCATGACGCTCATGCAATTTTTGCAGGTCTTTATCTCCACGATACGTTTGATAAAGCTTGCGGTAATCCTCTTTGGTAAAAGCTTTCGCTTGTCCACTTGGAAGCTTAATTTGTCTATCTTTCAAATTTCCTTGGTAGGCCGCATCTCCAACAGATTCATAGATGTAATCTCCAAGATGCAAAAAGAACAACATTTCCTCTTCTGCCATATGACCAAGTGCATTAAAATATCCATTCGTGTAATCCTGGCAAGAAACATAGCCTATCTTTGCAGAAGCAACCTGACTATTATCTAAAGGAAGGGTCCTACATGCCCCTGTCTTACTTACATAGCCTTTTTTCGTAATAAAACGGTAGTAGTATGTTTGATCCGGTTTAAGTTGCCCATCCAAATCTATCCGAACCACATTATCGTGATCCTTCCAGATAGGAGAGAAGCCTTTAAGCACTACACTAGAAAAATCCTTTGTTGTACTTACCTCAAACATGACAAATTTCCCTTGTTCAATTGCCTCTGCCAGAGACTCATCATTGTTGGCAGTTGTATTTTCTAAATAGTAGATGATATTGCTGGTAATTTCTTCTGTTGAAAGCCCATCCTCTAAGGAAGGATCCACTCTTGTCCACAACATCATTCCACTAGATGTTGGGTCACCTGAAGCAACGGATTGAGGAAATCCTTCCCCGACAGTTTGAAGTCCTTTATACGGCGTCACACCTTCTGCTGCTAGCGCCTTATTGGAGACAAAAGAAGTCAATTTGCTAATCCCTGTCGTTTCCAATGCCACCACTGCTGAACCTGCTAAAAAATACTTCAAAAAAGTTCTCTTAGACGAATCGTATGCTTCAAATTCCCTTCTGCCATTCTTCAATGCTGTTTCCTCCTTCTAAGTTGTGTTCGTTAACAGAGTAAAGGGTAAAAGTAAACCTGGTTTGAATTATCTGTTACAGGAGAATTAAAAGAATATTACAAGGTGGGGTGGGTTAGAGGGACAGGCACCATGATTCGTTTATACGTGAAAGTGTTAATTATTTCCTTGTTACTCAGGAAGAAAGGGATCTTAGTTTTTACCTACACATCTTTTCTTTCCACGTCATAGTTATAGAATAAATAGAGGATATAGACTATACTGTAATTGAGAATGATAATCACACTCATATATTAACTTCAAGAGGGGATGAATCTCATGGAAACGAACAAATCAACTTTAGCTCAAACCATTCGCGAGCGACGTTCTATAAAAGCTGGATATACAGACAAAGAAGTAACTCAGGAAACCGTTCTAGAATTACTGGACGATGCTGTCTGGGCACCTAACCATGGACTACGGGAGCCATGGAGGTTTATTTTTGTGTCCTCAAGTGAAAAGCAGGGATTTGTAGAGAAGCTGGTAAAAACATTCCCGCCCGAGATGCAGGAAAACAGAAGGAATTATTTCAGTCAACCCTCTGCCTTCCTAATCATTGTAATGGAAGAAGACCCGAGACAAAAGCAATGGGAGGAGAACTTCGGGGCGGTCAGCTCACTAATTCAGAACTTCCAGCTGCTTGCCTGGGAGAAAAAGCTTGGCGTTGTCTGGAAAACTAATCCTCATATATACGATCCAAAAGTTCATAGAATCTTGGGTGTAGAGCCTGGAGAAAAAGTGGCAGGATTCTTGCATTTGGGGTATTTCGAACAAGTGCCACCAAAACGGGAACGAAAGTCCGCTGAGAGCAAATTGACAGCGTTTAAGAATGAATAGGGTAATGGAAAAGACGCTTACCTTCTGAGAGGGAAGCGTCTTTTCACTTTGAGTATTGTTTTTTTCGTGAGGTATTCAAGGTGGAAGTAAACACTTAGAGGAATTTATAGGGGTTATGCAGGAGCCACCCTACCTTTTACTTTTACTTTTCATGATGAAGATTTCTTTTTCAAGTCTATTTACCTTGTTGTCAATGAAGTCGAAATCGTTCATTCTTAGTTCATTTGTTAATTCAAACTGTCCACCAATACCGTCGAGTTTTGCTTCAACAGTATTGAAACGTTCGTGCATTTCTGTCTTCATGTTAACTATTTCAAACTTTATGCTTCCTATTCCAATTTTCATGCTTCCTACTTCAGTCTTTATGCTTCCTACTTCAGTCTTTATGCTTCCCATTTCGGTCTTCATGCTTCCTATTTCTGATTTCATGCCTCCCATTTCGGTCTTCATATTTCTTATTTCTAATTTCATGCCTCCCATTTCGGTCTTCATGCTTCCTATTTCTGATTTCATGCCTCCCATTTCGGTCTTCATATTTCCTATTTCAGATTTCATGTTACCCATTTCAGTCTTCATGCTTCCTATTTCAGATTTCATGTTACCCATTTCAGTTTTAATACTTCTCATTTCGGTCTTCATGCCTGTCATCTCTGACCTTAAGCTGGTTGTTTCCGATTTTAAATCATTTACATCTCCTCTCATACCTTTAACTTCTGTATCCAGGCCGATAAGCAGCTCAAGAATTTGTTTTTCCATGTTATCACCTCCTCTTTTCATTATAGTGGATAGGAGAATAACTATCACGTACTATACGAAGAATTCATTTTCCATTTTTGGATGCGGGTATCGCAGAGAGCTACTATTAAAAGTGGGTCAAGGTGCCTGTCCCTGCAACACCAGCTCCCCTCTACCCACGAAGTATGGGCAGCGTGCAACAACGAAAGGATCCGCCTGATTTAATGATTTCCATAATATCAACTTCAATCACTTCAAATCCTCGCTTTTTGAGCTCTTTGTTCACTTTTGGGTTAACTGGCAGACTAAAAATTTTCTTATTGCCAATGTTGAGTACGTTTGTGCCAAGGGTGAACTGTTCCTCTTCTGTTACTTCGATTAATTCAAACCGAGAAGAGAGCATGTCTATCTCTTGCTGTGTAAAAGCTTCTGGATAGTAAAGTGCTTCTGTCGGTGAAATGATGTTGAACACACAATCCAGGTGTAAGTATTTTTCTTTAAAAGGCATCTTTACTACATCATAATGCGGCAGGATGCTTTGAAGATGTTCAATTGCTTCCTCGTTCGTTCGGTTGCTCAAACCAACATACACCGTTTCGCCATTGATGATGACATCTCCGCCTTCAATCATGTCCCCCTTTAAATTTAAATAAGAAATTTCTTGTTGCTCCAACATGCTTTTTAAGACATCTTCTTCCCCTTGTCTTATTTTATTAGCCATTTCCGCAACAAATAGGATATTACCAAGCGTGAAGCCAATATCTCGGGTGAAAACCTGCTCAGGGAACATTTTCATTGCAGGCAGGAGGATAATTTCCACTCCATGCTCCTCCAATGTTTCAACGAATTTCTTATGCTGCGTCATGGCAATTTCAATATGAATGCCTTCATTCTTAAACTTTTCCTGTGTTTCATTAATAACCTCTCGGATGGTCATATATTCAGGTTTGCACAGAATCACCTTGCGCAGCACATCATACTCACTGCTTGCATGTGGCCGCATCGATTCATTGAAAATGAAAGACATGTTAATCCCCCTTTAACTAAATAATGTTTTTATTGTTACCTAGTAAAGGATTTTTAATTGGCAAGAAAAACGATTTTAATTTTACTTAGAAAAGAGCAACTCCACTTGCACAAACTTCCAGAATAACCTCTTCCTCTTTACCTATACTAACTATGTGTGCGTGACAAAATGGATAAAGAAACAAAAAGTGAGGGGTTAACTTGGCAAAAAAAGAGGAAAACGTATCCACCGATGATGCAGTGATGCAAATGCTGCTTGATTTAACAGATAAAGATGGTGTGGAAATTGGAATCACGTTAAACATTAATGGAACAGTAGTAGCAGGAACGCTCGTTGGTCCCCACACTTATTACGAGGGAATCATTCAATCTGCAGATGGTGTAGAAAATAGTACCCTGTCGCGCGTTCTACATAAAAAATTCACTGATCTTAAAGAAGCCTATATCAGTGAGCGACAAGAAGAAGAGGAAAAGAAAAAGCAGGATTTGATTGCTACGTTTATTCATTTGAAAGATGCTGTGTATATTTCTGCGAACGCGCAATCTCCTTTCAAAAGTCATACTTGGTGGCGTGGAAGAATTGATTCCATTGATGGATTTTCTTTTAAGCTTTAAGCAGTTGAACTTATTAATCGTAGACATGACGATGGAGGGGTAGAGGTGACAAACAAGAAAATCGGACAAGTCAGTGCTTGGTGCATAATTAGCATGGCTTCCATCCCTCTTATTATGACACTTGGCAATTCTATGCTTATTCCAGTTTTGCCATTGCTCGAAAAAGAATTGGATATCTCCTCCTTCCAGTCCAGTATGATCATCACTTCCTATTCTGTTGCATCGATCTTCTTAATACCTATTGCAGGTTATTTATCTGACCGGTTCGGCAGGAAAATGATCATTTTGCCAAGTTTATTGCTGGCACTTATCGGAGGATTGATTTCGGGATTTGCTTCTTGGAAGATTGACGATCCCTACACATGGATTATCATCGGTCGAATTATCCAAGGTGTTGGTGCAGCCGGGGCGACTCCCATCATTTTGCCGCTAGTTGGCGACTTGTATCAGGACGATGATGAAAAAACCAGCTCTTGTTTGGGAATCATTGAAACCTCCAATACATTTGGAAAGGTTCTTAGCCCTATTTTAGGATCGCTATTGGCTGCTGTTCTATGGTATCTTCCCTTCTTTTCTATTTCCTTTTTCAGTCTGATTTCCATCCTGCTTGTACTTATTTTCATCAAAGTTCCGAGGAAAAAAGATAAACCACTCGCACTAAACATCTTTATACGAAACACAAAAAGGATTTTTCAAAAAGAAGGAAAATGGCTATATACTACTTTCATCATTGGAATTTACGCCATGCTGATCCTATTTGGCCTATTATTTTATTTATCAGATATACTGGAAAAAACGCATGACCTGCACGGAGTGAAAAAGGGCTTATATTTAGCGGTCCCTTTGTTCACCCTGTGCGCCTCTTCCTATATTACTGGAAAAGTGATCAAGGGAGATATTGAATTGATGAGAAAGATTCTGATGATCACACTTGGCGTTATCGCCATATCCATCGTTTTTGTTGGCTATCAAAATGAAAAGATATTCTTGTTGCTATCCATATCCAGTTTTATTGGCATTAGCATTGGAGCTATGCTGCCCACCCTTGATGCTTTAATTACCGAAAATGTTGAGAAGGAAGAAAAGGGGACAATCTCCTCCCTTTATAGTTCCTCTCGATTCATCGGGGTTGCTGCAGGTCCGCCAATTATGTCTGTGGTCATGAAACACCACCTACTAACAAGCCTCTATATATCCAGTGCTATGGCAGTCATCATAGGCGTACTTGTTTTTATTTTCATCCAAAATGTAAAACCAAAGAAAAGCACGCTTTGGTAGTGGCTAATGGGGACAGGCACGGTGACGCAATTTTGCATGGATGTGCGAAAAGTGTAGCTTCGTGCAGTTTGTTGCTAGAGCAAGGACCTCTACTTCCATTTTTTACGGGGGTAGAGGTCTTGATCGTCTAGTGAATGAGTAATCCACCGCATATTCTTATATTTTACTTTTAGTTCTAAGCTTAATGATCCGCTCACTAATAACCCCAAAAATCAGTCCAACACCTATGGGAAGAAGTGCTATCTCAAAATATGTAGGGGATACTTTAAATATAAGAAAATTAATATCAGCTAAAAACCCCCAGAAATACAGTAATACCATAGACCCTAAAGCGATTGAAAGTGGCATCCAAAATGGCTTTTTCAATTATTCTCTCCCCTTTTAGTGATCGGTTTAGCGGATTCATCAATATCAGCCATCAATCTTTTCCGCCACCTTCCCGAAATACTCACCTAATTTCACTAACCCTACGGCTATAGCTGAAAGCACACCGTTAAACACGGCCGCAAACCATAAAATCTCAGTAAAACTGATCACAACTGCATACAAGCCCCCTAATAACATACACCCTAAGACCGTTACAAAAAAAGGTATTTTCTTTGCTACAAAACTAACAATCACACTAAATAGCATTACTGCCGAACCCATGATAAAGAAATGAATCCCGAAGAATAGCAAGAACTCCATTTAAACTCATCCTCCAATGAACTCTTTCAGTCTTTTTTTCTAATTCAACATTTTTTCTATAACTAAGATACGGATTAATACAAAATATGATTCATTTTTATGACTTTATTTAATTACACCACAGGTTGTCGAAGGTAGGAGGTTGAGGAAAATTCTAGCAATATTTTTGCGTTCTTTGTAATTTTTGAATGCGTACAACCTATTACATGTAAAAAGGCCTGAAGCAATTTTTCGCTTCGGCCTTTTTTTTTACATTCTGCTATATTATTGTATGATTTCCATTTGAAGTTCTAAATCTTTTACTTTTGCTTGAGGGAGTAGAATTTTTTCGAATTCAAACTCATTTAGACCCCTTCCTTTTCTCACTCTATTAGGAAGGTCCGGATTAGCTAAGGCGCTTGTCCCTAAGGAAACTAAATCAGCCTGATGTCCTTCTATTATTTTTTCCGCTTTTTCGGGATCACCTAATTTCCCGTTAGCAATAACAGGAAGTTTACCAAACTCTTTGGCAGCCTGAGCCAACGTTCTAGTATTCTGCCCGAATGCAGGTGCTGTCGCATCTCCATCGGTAACATGAATATAGTCTAAAGAACTCTCTCCTAATTGAGAGAAAATGTATTCTGCCTCGTATTCTCCTTCAGCCCATTTATGATTTGGATCGGCTACCTTGATTTGAGAGATACGAATTCCAACCATAAACTCAGAGCCTACTGCTTTTCGAATATCTTCAATGATTTCTAATACAATTCGAAGGCGATTTTCTTTTGAACCACCATATTGGTCGACTCGATGATTCATATAATCTGTCAAAAATTGATCCAATAAATACCCATTCGCTCCATGGATCTCCACTCCGTCAAATCCAGCCTCATGCGCTCGCATGGCACCTTGAACAAATGCATCTTTTACTTGTTCGATATCTTGTACCGACATTGCTCTCGGTGTCTGGAATGGACCTGATCCACCATAGAAACCTAATTGTTCACCCTTAGGAGGAATGTCAGAAGGTGCTATTGTTTCATTTGTGTAAGCATTACCTTGACTTTGACCACCGGCGTGCATAAGTTGAGCAATCATCAATGAATCATGGCTGTGAACAAGATCAACTATTTTTTTCCACGCTTGTACATGTTCTTCTCTTACAAGTCCGGGTTGGTCGTCATAGCCCTGACTGTATTTCTCGTCCAGATAAATCCCTTCTGAGATAATTGCACTAAATCCACCTTTTGCGTATCGTTCATAATATTTGCTCATGGTTTCATTGGCACGACCATCTTGCTCTGCACTAATTCTTGTCATTGGCGCAACAATGAATCTATTATGAAATGTTTTACCCGTAATTTTAGTTTCAGAAAATAAATTCTTATATGTCAAAATAATCATCCTTTCTAATTAAACTTAGCTATCATGCTAATGGAAAAAAATCTTTAATTCAAGATTTTTGCACATGATAAGTTTTTCATAAAATAGGATGACGTTAGAACACAAAAATTATGTATGGTGGGGGAGTGGGGGAGTGGGGACAGGAACCTGAACCCACTTCTACTTAATTACTTTATTAACCTCTCTTGTAACATTCCATTGATTGTCTATTAGTGTCCAACCTTCTATTGTAAAAATACGAGTAACTTCATCGTTTCCTTGAATAACAACCATTTCGTAAAATACACTCGCACGAACGTGGTCTTGCATTCGCACCACCCGATTATCAAACCTTTTCTCTGTTCCAATTAAAGCTTTTACAGATTCCTTCAAACCTGCAATTGATTGATCATAATCAAATTCCATCGGCTTTACATCATCTGAAGTAAATATCACAACGTGATAAGAATCCTTATCGTAAAAGGCTTCCAATTTTTCCGTTTTACCATTGGCCATGGCTTCATCCCAACAACGGATAAACTCATTATGTAGGTCAATAAAAGTTTGTTCGGAATACTTCATATGGGACCCCCTGCGAATTTGTAGGCAGCATAACTAATCAAATTATTATTTTTAAGAATTTCTCCAATACTCCTACTGATTTTTCATATAGTCGTTGATTGATATACTTAATTACTCTTATCCAAGCTAAGAAAATTCCTAAAAACCCTGCTACGGTAAGACCAGCCAAAGCAAAATTTTTATGAGCACCTGATCCTGGCACAAAGAATATTATTGTCGATATAAAAATTGTAAAGGTAAAAATCAATAAAGCTCTCTTTTCAATTTTGTATTTTTCATTATTAAGCCTTCGGATACCCATACTCATTATTATTAAATAACAAGCTGTAATGATAACGGGGATTCCCCACATAAATGTATTCATTCGTTTACCCCTTTTACCGTCAAAATTTCTCCCAAACCGCATTTGTATAGGCAATCTTCAATCCAGCTCGTTCCATGTTCTTTTGGCTCACACTACCAAAAGCCGCTTGCCCAACCAAATATCGGCACCCTGCATCAGCAGCCTGTTGCATGCGCTTTTGAATGAGTGCTGTTTGAACACCTTTATTTCTAAATTCAGGTACAGTTGCCGACGCAGCCAATGTGGCCACGTCATTTTTAATTAACAAGACAGCGATACCGGCTGGCTCACCACCTACACTAGCCAAATAAAAAGTCCAATTGTCGCTCTCTGCAAGTACCTTGTTATTGGCGGTCACATAGTCCTTGAATGCAGCGGGCATCCCGAAACCTTTCGTATATAACTCACCAAAGATATCAAAATTCGCGAGACTGATTTCCTTAATATGAATAGCACTGTCTACCCTCATGTCCGATATTTCTTCAATAGATAAGGGACGATAGAGAGCCGTGTGGAAGCCACTCTGAAAAAACCCCATTGTATTGAGCTTTCGGAAAAGGTCGATAGAAGCATTGCCTGGTGTCACTTCAAACCTAGGAGAAATGCCTCTATTTGAATAAAATTCTACTATGTCATCCAAACCTTCTACATTCTCTCCGCTAATTCCCTTCACCGTATTGAACGATGGACCCGGGATATTTTTAACAGAAAACGCCACGGCATTCCCAAACCGCTGCAGCTCCACGCCCATGGCATTATCGTTTTGGCCTCTAACTCTGAGCAATCTATCTTCTAGGGCATCAATCTCAGACTGTTCCACAATTTCCAATTGATATTTCGTTAAGATTGACATGCTTTTACCTCCGGCGCGATGAGATCCGTATCTGGCGGAGTATATCCCAGCTGGCGACCAATTTTAACAATCTGTCCTTTATGGTGGAATTCATGAGTGGTGGTGTGCGTAAAAAGCCAGAGTGTGCTGAAGTCAGATGTTTCACCGTTTTTAAAGGTGTATGGGATGGTATGATCCCAGTTACCTTGATACTTCAGTAAAAACTCCTCAACTATCTCGTCCGTTTTCCGGAAAAGCGCTCTCATATCTTGAACAGTTTTGATGTCTTTCGGTTCTGTTTTTTCGATTGATTTTCCAAGACCATGGGTACCGAGCCAAAAATGATAGCAAGTGCCAATATGTACGTGAAGACTTCGGATGGAGTCCCCGCCGAAGCTCTCTATTTCTTTTACATAATCGGCATGTGCCATGCCTTCACAATACTGAAATAATGTTTCCCTTGTTCGTTTAATCCAATCGTACTGACTTTGAAATAACTCCATTTTCCCATCTCCCTACTTTTAAATGAAGGAATATTCCGTCTTTAATTGTATAGTACCACACAGGTAGGAAGATGGTAATAATTTCTACAGTAGTGTTAGCAGATGCATTGTCAACTATATGAAGATACGTTAAGATGACAGATTTTTAACCATAGGAAGTGGGCCATCGTGGAGTTCGTGCCAAAACCATCCGAGTTCGTGCCAAAACCATCCGAGTTCGTGCCAAAACCACCCAAGTTCGTGCCAAAACAAGTTTGTGGTCTATTAGTCCCATCAACCCGCTGTTTAAAAATCCCTGTTTAGGGGAAATTAAAAGCACTTTGAAATCTACATATATTGGAGGTATTATCCTTGAAAAAATTATTTGGTGTGTTGCAGAAGGTCGGGAAAGCGTTGATGCTTCCGGTTGCACTCCTACCGGCGGCTGGGATCTTGCTTGCGCTTGGGGCTGCATTGAAAGAGGAAAATTTGCTGGAGTTGATGCCGTTCCTTGGAGCAGATTGGATCCAGTTAGTGGCGAGCGTCATGGATGCTGCTGGAGGAATTGTTTTTAGTAACCTCCCTGTGCTCTTTGCCGTTGGAGTTGCAGTTGGACTTGCCGGTGGTGAGGGAGTTGCAGCACTTGCCGCAATTATTGGTTACCTTATCATGAATGCGACGATGGGTGTGGTGCTTGGCGTAGATGACGGGATGCTTGATGATCCAGCATATGCGAATGTACTGGGAATCAATACGCTTCAGAGCGGTGTGTTCGGTGGGGTAATTGTCGGTATCCTCGGGGCCTTCATGTACAATAAGTATTACAATATCGAGTTGCCCTCTTACCTTGGATTCTTTGCCGGCAAGCGATTCGTTCCGATTGTTACAGCTGCCTCTGCCGTTGTGCTAGGTATTGTCATGTCCTTTGTTTGGCCGCCGATTCAAGGTGGGTTGAACACACTTTCGGAAAGTATGATCAACACAAACTTAACGTTGTCCGCCTTTATTTTTGGTGTAATTGAAAGGGCCCTAATTCCGTTCGGTCTGCATCATATTTTCTACTCCCCGTTTTGGTTTGAGTTTGGATCCTATACCAATCAGGCTGGTGATATTGTCCGCGGGGACCAGGCGATGTTCTTTGCTCAGCTGCGAGATGGTGTCGAGCCTACTGCCGGAACGTTTATGACAGGTAAGTTCCCGTTTATGATGTTTGGATTACCTGCCGCGGCACTTGCTATATATCATACGGCGCGACCTGAAAAGAAGAAGGTCGTCGGTGGAATCATGGCATCTGCTGCGCTTACCTCTTTTTTAACGGGTATTACAGAACCCATTGAGTTTTCGTTCCTGTTTGTTGCACCTGTGTTATTCGCGATTCACACCGTATTCGCTGGTCTTTCATTCATGGTGATGCATATATTAGATGTAAAAATTGGGATGACGTTCTCAGGTGGGGTCATCGACTACTTGCTGTTCGGAATTGTGCCAAACAGAACCGCTTGGTGGCTAGTTATTCCAGTAGGTCTTGTATTTTCAGTCATTTACTATTTCGGATTCCGCTTTGCTATAACAAAATTTAATCTTGCAACTCCTGGTCGTGAGGAAGTGGATGAGGAGGAAGATGGAGCCTCTCCGACAACTGCCGGCGACCTTCCTCATGATGTACTAGAGGCGATGGGTGGCAAAGAAAACATCTCGCATTTGGATGCGTGTATTACGAGGCTTCGCGTATCGGTAAACGAGATTTCCATGGTGGACAAAGCTCGCTTGAAAAAACTTGGTGCCTCTGGTGTTCTAGAAGTCGGCAACAATATCCAAGCTATTTTCGGACCTAAATCGGATACGTTAAAATCACAGATTAAGGATATTATGGACGGTAAATCACCTCGTCCTGCTAAAACAGACACAAACAAGGAAGTTGAGCAGCAAATTGAAGAAATCAATCCAGATGCGATGCAGACCAAGTCAACAGAAGGTGGATTTATCGCTCCTATCAAAGGGGAAATCAAACCGCTTGATGACGTGCCAGATCAAGTCTTCTCTGGAAAAATGATGGGTGACGGCTTTGCCATTGAACCTTCAGAAGGACTTGTGGTCTCCCCTGTTGACGGTAAAATTGTAAATCTGTTCCCGACCAAACATGCGATTGGAATTGAATCGAACGTAGGACACGAAATTTTGATCCACGTAGGAATTGATACAGTGAATCTTAAAGGGGAAGGGTTTGAAGCACTCGTTACGCAAGGGGATACTGTTACGAAGGGGCAAGAACTTTTGAAATTCGATATGGACTTCATTAGTAAAAATGCACCTTCCTTGATGACACCAATTGTGTTTACCAACCTGAAGGATGATGAAAAAGTGAAGCTGAACAAGCATGGTGAGGTTGGGTTGAAGGAAGAGGGAATAGTGGAGATTTCTAAAGGTTAAAAAGAAAGGAACGTTTCGATCACACTCATGTTATCGAAACGTTCCTTCTTTATTTTACAGATGGCGGAGTGTTATGCAAGGCTGGAGGAGCAGGATTTAGCTTTGGTTTTCCTCCCCACGCCCCTGACATGCTTAAGTATTCAAAATTAGCTAATCCGTCTGGGGCAGGGCCACTCGCCCAATTGCCTTTGCTACTCTCTTCTCCCTCTGATAATGCAATAAATGTATGAGAGACTTCCGATTTTTCCTTTGAGGTAGGGAATGTGCTTGGTACGATTACTCCTTCCTGCGCTTCTAGTTCGTAAATCGCTGCCAACCATTGATTTTGATGCATTCTATCCCTGGCAATCAGGAATGACAGCATGTCTCTTACTCCTGAATCCGTCGTTTGTTCATATAATCTGACTGCCTGCAAACGCCCTTGTGTTTCAGCGTTTAAATTTGCCCTAAAATCGGCAAGCAGATTACCACTGGCAATTACGTAGCCAGCGTTCCATGGTACACCAACGCTGTTGACTGGCATTGCTGAAAGACCTGAAACAATGGCGTATTGCGGGTTCATCCCTCCCATGATTGCTGCCATTACAGGATTCTGTGCCGCTTCTTCTTGAGCTTTCACCGGTGCATTATCAAGCAGTCTCGCAATCATGGTTGCAAGCATCTCAACATGGGCGAGTTCCTCCGTTCCTGTATCCATCAATAAATCCCTGTACTTCCCATGACTCCTTGTTCCCCAGCCTTGAAATAAATATTGAACAGCAACCGAAATCTCTCCGAACTGCCCACCCAATATTTCTTGCAGCCTTGTCGCAAATATGGGATCTGGCTTTTCAGGCTTGGCTTCATATTGTAATTCCTTCATATGAAAAAACAAAACATCTCCACCCTTCTTTATGCATCACATGTAATATATACTGACAATGGTTTGTACATCATTCTAAATTTTCCATGGTACAATAAAGGAAAGAATTTCTATGGGAGGATATATCATGAAAAAGCACCGCATCTATACGACCAGTTTTGCAAGTGTCTACCCACATTACGTTACGAAGGCAGAGAAAAAAGGACGGACGAAAGCAGAAGTTGATGAGATCATTCGTTGGTTAACAGGCTACAGCCAAGAGGAATTAGAAGCGTTAATCGAAAATAAAACAGACTTTGAGACCTTCTTTGCCGAAGCTCCCCAAATGAACACGGCACGGAGCATGATTAAAGGGGTCGTTTGCGGTGTCCGAGTAGAGGAAGTTGAAGAACCAACCATGAGAGAAATCCGCTATTTAGATAAGCTGATTGATGAGTTAGCTAAGGGGAAATCGATGGATAAGATATTGCGGGCTTAGGGGATAGGTACCAGGACCCACCATTCCCTGTGAAAAAATGGTGTTTTTGTTTTACCAGCAGCATAAATTTATTGAATGAGGGGGGAGTTTATGCAAATGCGTGCCACCATATTTGGTTCTCTTTTGTTTCTTTTGTCAGCCATTCCTTTGGTTGCCTTTCTTACTTCTTGGGGTTCAGCAATGGTTGATTTGTTCAACAGAGTAACGCTCTTTATTCCCATTGCTTTTGGTGTTGCAGGATTACTTGTCACTCTATTTAGAGTAAAAGGGTGGCCAAAGGGTTGGCTGATTGCGGCAAATTCACTTAGTGTTTGCGGGTGGGCACTATTACTCTTTGTAGCAATATATGGTTTTCAAGCACCATAAATTTCGACAAATGGATGTGCATTTTCCCTAATTACGAAAATGAAGATTTCCTAGAATACTTTTTTCAAAAGTTAATTTCGATTTTTCCGCTGAACCTCTTGCTACTCAAGGGGTTCAGATTTTATTTAACAAACGTTTGTTTAAAAAGATCTATTTTAGAAAAAAGGTTTCCCGGGAAATTTGTCGATTAGTAATGAATGATGGCAGATTTATGAATTATATCACTACACCTTTTTCAAAAGTTAATTTCATAAAAATTGTTTTCTCCCTACAGCCCCATAGCTTCGATATTTTCTTAATCAAACGTTGGTTTAAAAATCACTATATTAGAATGAATAAAAGGACAGCCCCCTTACCAAACAAGGGCTGTCCTTTTTATCCTTATATGACTTCCATGATGAAGTCTGTCGATTCAAAAAATAACAAACTAATGAGAATAACGATAAGCGGCAGAATTATTCCAATGAGGCTACATACGATGCCCGCCTTGGCATATCCTCGTCCTGATTGATCCGTTTTGTGAATCTCATTAAGACTTATCACACCAAGGACAAACCCTGGAACCGCAAAAAGCATGCTCAAAAAGCTAATGACACAACTTATGATAGAAATAATTCCTAAAATTAAGGATAACACTGCATTACTGTTGATTTTTTCCGTTTCGGAATGCGGAACAGATTCATTCATTTTTTACACCTACCATTCTAATTCAGTGAATGTTAGAAGATAATTTTTTAAACTCTTTCTGCATTATAGCTCTCCTCA
This sequence comes from Bacillus sp. RO1, assembly GCF_012524115.1. Classification (GTDB taxonomy): domain Bacteria; phylum Bacillota; class Bacilli; order Bacillales; family Bacillaceae_I; genus Sutcliffiella_A. The sequence goes on from NZ_JAAZWB010000087.1 coordinate 191,500, forward strand.
GCTACAACACGCTACTACTTTTCTAGTACCTTAGTATCCTTTTCCCTAATCCAGATATCTCCATGCCTAAATACATCATTTATTTTTGCATGATCCAAACGTTGAATCTGGTTGTCTGTTTTTTCTGTTTGCTTCTATTTCTCATAAGGTAAAGCAACATATTTAATGCGCTGATCGCAAAAATGGACATAAACAGAATCATACCAACAGAATCCCCATCTAGGTTAAGTTCATCAGCCACTATGGCACTAAAGAACATAACCAAGCCGGCAACTAAGATATTTAATAAGGAAACTATCATCACCAGAAAAGTTGATTGTATCGTAGCTTTAAATTTTGGGACTACAATGAATATAAACAAAAAGATGGATACAGCTAATATCGTATATAAAATTGGCCTTAACAGCGCAAACGAGCCAGCTATTTCAAAAGATGAATAGGTATACAAGCCTCACACCTCCGTACTATTCATGAGTTATCCCTCCAGTAATAAAACGAAACAGATTAGGAAAAAGTTCCATGCTGATCCTTTTATTGGAGGTGTTCGATACTAAGGGGTTTTTAGGGGGTGGTTGTCTATTACCGTTTTTCTTCTGGCATGTTCGTTTCGGGCGTAGAGAAGGGCTCACTATAAGTCCTGCCCAAAGTTATCAATAGCACCAGAACCAGCAACAGAATGAATTTCTTAATGTTCATCCCCCCTCTTTATTGGTACTTATCTCAATTAATAAAGAACCTAACAAACTACCCCCTCTCGCCAAGAGTGCTACCTTGGTACCAAGTCTCAATTAAACAACTCCAGCCACCCAGGATAGTCAAATTGTCCGTCTGATATTTGAAAGAAACTTCCGTAGACCCCGAGATGGGTGATGCCGTACTCATTTCCGACAATCGGCGTGTAGGTGGAAAAGAGAAAAAAGTTCACGCGCTCGATTTCCACTTCCAACCCGTCAGGTAGGGTTTCATAAAATGACTCCCCTGTCATCTCCAGGTACTCTCGTTCGCTAGGGTTACTTAGAATTGCAACCAAAGTAAAAGTAATTAACAAAAGCACCAACCTATGGTATTTAATAATTTTCTTCATTTTTTGTCACATCCCTAAATGACTAAAGTTCCTTCCCCATCCCTTGTCTAGTATATTGACGGCAAAGTAACATACATACTCGAGAAGGCCGCAAAGACCCAATCAGCCAGCTGGAACACTCCCTGCATTCAATCTCTTCTCTCCGCGATAAAATATTTACCGCTTAACTCATATAGGATAATGTTGGTGTTCTTGGTGTGTTTGTAGAGGGCTGTTCCAGGAGGGAGGGAATTGCTATCAAGATGACGTTCTTCTAAATTTTGTGCTGTATCCAAATCAACAATATTTCGTTGGACTTCTCCAATCAAGTCCCCCTTAGCGCTTTCATCCGCTTCTTCTCGTGTTATCAAATAGGAAGATTCCTTCACTTTTACAAATTCATATGCCCAGGATGCTTCTTCGGTGGTTTCTGTGATGACCGAGTCCTCTGTTGAAGTACAACCGGCTAAGATCAAGGAAAGGATAGTTATTAATAAAGCTTTTTTCACCAATATCACCTCCACGGATTAGACGGACGGTTTGCCTGAATGGTTTCATCTATATTATGATTTAACCAAGCTTCTTTTGTTTCTATACAAGCTTGCGACCACCCCCACTAAGACAGCGATAAGCAGCTTAAAAAGAAAATTCGTAGTCAAACCTTCTACCACATAGCCCTTTACCATTTGAAAAGTAGTTGCTTCTGGTACCCAATCGATTACATATCCAAAGCTGAAAATACTAGGTAAGGATAAAACGATGTAGAGAATTATGGTGATGATGAAAAAGCTCTTCCAGGACATCAGCCTACCTCCTTTTTGCTACTACAGCATTCTATCTCCAATTATTTCAAAATAGGTAGAAATACTCAATTATTTTTTGAAAATTATGTTAAAGTATGATATTTGTCATTTTTACTTACAAAAAATGCTCCAGATGTCTGGAGCATTTTACGTGCCAATCTCATTGACTGTCATCCATATAATACAGGCATATAGAATTTACTTAGCCACACTCTCATCCAACACCCGCTCAAACATCACCATATCCACCGCCTGAATGCCATTCTCAAAGATTGGTTCCGGATATTTCAAAAAGAAACCCTTCCTTATTTCTGACATCCTAAATCCTGCTTTCTGGTAGAATGCAAGATTGGCGATACTGGAGTTGGAGGTCCCAACAATCATTTTGCGGAAACCTTGCTTTTTAAAAATCTCAAAGGCTTGATTAATAACCTGTTTCCCTAGCCCAAGCCCGCGAAACTCAGGATCTAACGCTATATTTTTCAGCTCCATTACATCCTCGGACTCTTCCACAAACAAGGCTACCCCTACCACCGAACCACCGCCACCAACAATCGCGAACATTTGACCATTTGTAATATACTCTTTCACCACGCTCTCGCTCTCATCCGCCATTACCAAATAAGGCAGAAATCTCAATCGATCCGAACTTCCCACCAACTCTAGTCGAACACTCATCTCTCCCATAACTTTACCTCCTAAACCCACCTTCTGAGTGAATAATCTGTCCTGTCACCCATTCTGCTTCTTCACTGACAAGAAACTTTATGGTCCGCGCCACGTCACTTGGCAACCCTACCCGTCCGGAAGGGAACATACCAGAAAGACCTGACTTTAATTCCTCTGTCATCCACCCCGTATCGGTCGGTCCTGGATTAATGGCATTGACCGTGATTCCAAGCTTGCCAACCTCGGCCGCTAACGTAATGGTCATAGCATCAATTGCCCCTTTAGTCGTTGCATAAGAAAGCTCGCCTGGCATCGGTCCTCGGGATTGACCCGATGTGAGATTAACAATCCGCCCGCCGCTCCCAAAGGTGAACCGCTGAGCAAACCTGCTGCTTAATAGAGTGGTAGCCCGAATGTTAACGAGATAATGCCTATCCAGAGCTTCTGCTGTTATCGTGCTATAGTCATCGTTGGTTGAGTAGGCTGCGTTATTTACCAGAATACTAGGCTCACCAAGGTCCTCTCTCACTTGTTGAAACAACACATCAGCAGCTTCCACACTTGTAAGGTCAAGCTCCATCAAGCCCACTGGAACACCGAATCCTTCCAACTCTTCTTTTAAAAGTTGTGGTTCACCAGCTTCAGAGCCCCATGGCATTTCTTTATCATAAGGTGTCCAATACGTAAAAAACACAGGATGCCCCGCTCTTGCCAACTCCCTGCACACCGCTGCTCCAATTCCTTGTAAACGGCTTGCGCCAGTAACGACTGCGATTCTATTCATAAAATTCACCCTCCTAGTGTTAGGGGATATTCAGGTGTGGTCGAAAGAGATGTTTTCTCCCATAAAAAAAACAGGTGCACCAAAGGCACCTGTTTCTAGTGGGGCAATCGATCTCCACAACATGTGTATCCCTTTAATGAAATGATGGACGGACAGACTAATTCCTTAGTCGGAACTGCTGACCCTATCCAATTGCTCCGTTTTCATTAAAGGTTATTCCACATTGTTAGGCTTTTGATTCCCCTTCCGTACATCTCTTTCCTTTATGGTAAGAATTTGAAAAGGATCTGTCAAGGATTTCATCTATGATAACGTTAGGAGCCTTATAAGTAGTGTCATAGAGGTGAGGAGCGTTTTCTTTTTTATTTTCCAGTTGTTGAAGAAGTTCCAAGGAGCGAGGTATCAGTTCGGTGTCTCCGCGTTTGGTTATCCTCTTTACCAGCACGTCAGGGTCAGCACGCAGAACATAATAATGAAGCGTAAATTCCAATCCTGTCTGGCCCAGTTCCTGGCAAAACCATTCCAATTCTTCCTCTACCACATAATCAATCACTACATCATAGCCATTCTGCAGATAGGTCTTCGTCAGGTTGCTCAAGTTCTGCCAGACGATGGATAACTTTTCATCCCAAGGCGGCTGTACTTCTCCCACAAACATAGCACTAATCAAGTCACCCTCAACCAGTACCGTCTTCGATAGCTTCCTTGCAAGTCCCTTTGTAATGGTCGATTTTCCAACACCGCACGGTCCAGAAATGACATATACGTTCCTCATCATGTCTACTCCATCGTCCCGTCATCAAAAAAGCGTTTCTCGCACCTTGGACATACATAAGCATAGGATAGCTCGATTTCTTTCTCATACCTTAGCGGAAGCCGCCTCTTACAATTCGGGCATCTCCAGAAAATGAAAGATACGACAATAAATATTAAAAGAAGAATAATAGTTAAAGAAAGCAACCAAACGCTTTCTAAAAATTCACCTATAAAACCGAAAAAAACCGCAACAAACAACATCCATACAATCGCATTTCTAATTTTCAATGGATTGAGGTACTTCCTCATCATGGCGACCACCCCTTTATATGATATACGATTTACTCGCTTAGAGGTTCCAGACTTTTTAAGGGGGGGCTTACATTCGTTATTTCGATTAAAGACGTAATCTACCACTTGATGTTGCCATACATTGAAGTCCTCTTTCCAAAATAATTCCATTGATAACGCCACTTTTGCCACAGGGAGTACGGTGGTCACAATAAATTCTACTTTTTCAAATCTTTTCCCTGTCTATGAATACTTTGAATACATTAATCTTTTCAAAGGCGCGTCCAACCTGCGTTTTTTCCCTCGGTGCTTCATTAGATGTTCTCCGCTCCTAATGACAATGAATTTCATATCACTGCTCGCCTTCCAGGAATAGTTTATTCCAGCTGGAATCGTTACGCTGCTTCCAATGCTTACTTTCGTGAATTCATCATTCAGGACCAGTGTTCCTTCGCCTTCGGTTACCGTCCACACTTCCTGGTTCCCTTTCCCCTGATCATACAGATTCCCTCCAGCGGACAAATGGATTTTTTCCGTAAGGGTTTCTGCCCCTTCTTCCTTTTTGCTATACTCAAGTACTCTGCTCCATCCCCACCAATATTCTTCATACATTGGACCCTCCTGAAAATGGGAAACATACTCCTTGATTTTGTGACTGCTCTTTTTATCCGTCACAAGCATCCCATCCGGGCTTGCAGCTACCACAATATCCTCCACTCCAATCAATATGATTGGGATTTCCAATTCATTTACGATACAAGAGTTCTTTACCTCGTTACTAATGACTCCACTTCCAATTACCGGGGTTTCCATTTCATCAGTCAAGGTATTCCATGTACCAAGATCTTTCCAGTAGCCTGAATACGGAATTGCTATGATGTTGCTCGCCTTCTCGACTACTTCATAATCAAAGCTGTTGGGTTGGAGCTGACTATAATACTTTTGAAGGGCATCGTACTGGGTAGGGATATTTTTACGTTTGAGCAGTTGAATAATATATTCCAGTCGAAAACTAAATACTCCACAATTCCAAAGTGCCTGTTGATGAATCAGCTTCTTTGCTGTTGTCTCATTCGGTTTTTCACAAAACTTGCTTACCTTAATAAAATCTCCATGAGTTTTACTTCCAGGAACAATATACCCATACTTTTCAGACGGGTAGGTTGGCGTTACACCTAGAAGGGCTAGATCTGCCCCACTCTTTTGCAGACCACTTTCGAGCTCCTGTATGTTTTCAAAAAAGTAATCTTCGACAAATGGATCAACAGGCAGCACTCCTATGACTTCATCTAAATCGCATCCTTCCACCGAATAAAGATATACGGCTGTTAATGCGATTGCAGGAAACGTATCCTTCCGCTCTGGTTCGACCACCACAGGAATATTAGAACCAAGCTGGTTATAGAGCATTTCCACTTGTGAACTGCTCGTTGCGACAATCGCTTTATCAGTCAGATTAAATTTTCTAAGTTGCCGCCAGACACGTTGGACCATTGATTCCATAATTCCATTTTCATTTTTAAGGACTTTAAGAAATTGTTTGGACCTTGCATCGTTGGAAAGCGGCCAAAGCCGCTTCCCTGATCCTCCTGATAACAATACTACACGCATGTAAACACCCTCTTTCCCTATTGAACGAGCACTTTTTCCGATATTTCAGGGTTTCCTTGAACAACGGTACCCTTCCAGGTTCTCATTAGTCTTAAACAGTTCTCTTCCCACGAGTAATGGTTATGGACAAAAGCTTGGCCTTTACTAGCATAGTGTTTTTGTAATTCGGGGCTTTCAATGAGGTCTTTAACAGCTGCAAGCATTTCTTTAACATTTCCTGTACAAATCAGCTCATCTCCCCGCCTTCCAGCAATCCCTTGCAAAGCTATTGGGGAAGCGATGGTCGGAAGTCCGCACGCCATCGCCTCCAAAATTTTATTTTGCATTCCTGTACCTGATTTCATTGGATAAATACCTATCTGCGCCTGTAGTAACTGACTGCATATATCTTCAACAAACCCAGTAACAACTACATTTTCTTTACCATGCAAAGCTGTCACTTTCTTAACTGGATCCTTTCCTACAATATAAAATTTGTACTCCGGGTAGGCACGATGAATGTGTGGCCAAACATCTTTAACAAAATCAACCACAGCTTCGACATTTGGATAGTATTGCATGTTTCCGTGAAAGAGGATGATTTTTTCCTTTGTGATGGTAGGATAGTGGGACAGATGCTGTTTTGTGATGAAAGTTCCATTTGGATTTACGATAATTTTGTTGTTATTTAAGGTTTTTTTATCACTTTCAGATACAATCATTGCCTGTTCAAATTTTTCTAATATCACTTTCTCATATCGTTTCATCAGTCGTGACTCCAGCAGAAATAATGGCTTTAGCCAAGCACTCTCATTTTTAGCACGACGTTCCATATTGAGTGACAAAGCATCAATCATATCGATACATTTCGGGGCATTGGTATGGATAAAATATTCGGCAATCCTAGCAGTCTGCATGTGAATAATTGCTGGGTTAATCCTTTTATAAATATCCATCATGCTTTCTTTTATTTTGGGGTGAAAATATAGGTTGACTTGAATTGGTTTAAAGTTAAAAATTGTTTTTAATGATCGGAGCAGATTTTGTAGTGGATGGACAGTAAATAAGATGACTTCTTTACAGTGAGGAGCAAGTTTTTCCCTAATGAACTCCCCTTCTTTCTTTGACTTTACGAAGGTAAGCAGGTGAACATGGCAACCATTTGCTTTCAATTGTTTGATTTGCTCCCAAGCAATTAACTGGTCCCCTTTATGTGGCGGGTACGGTGGTCTCGCAGTAATATACATCACGTCCATTTATATCCCTCCTAATATTACCTGGCATTCACATGTTATTACGACTTTAAAAATTACAAAAAGGATTTTATTATCGAGGAAGAAACCCCTATTCTTTGGGAGTTCAACTAGTCAATCCAGGCTTGATAGTACGACAAACCGTTTCACATAACCTCTTAACCATGAGGTATGAAGAAGATGACAAAGTTTCGTTTTCTATAATGAACAAGTGTTTTTTCATGGAATCTTCCCCAGCTCCTTTAAATCATCTACTTTTACCTATAACAAACTGTATAAAACCCACCATTTATAGTTCATTATTAAGAACAACAACTTACAAGTATAGTAACAGATTTCCTGTTCATTAGAAATAGTTTTACAAAACTTTTTTTCTCAAGCCGACATTTAAATGTTATCTACTATTTAAAATACAACCTCAAAAAAGTCATGACTAGGGATTCAAGTGAATCCAATAAAATTATGCTCGAGGCAGAATATACAGGAACAATGCCGTTTAAAAATGAGTATCAGCATATATCTATTTTTTTCACTCTTTGTAGTTTTCAAGAATAAGATAGTACAAGCATTACACTTAGTGTTTTAATTGCTTTGTATCTTCTTGGTGTGATGCTATACAAAGGGAAAGAGGGACAAATGATGAATGAAGACATCTATGTAGAAAATTTCAGTGGTGCGAATGACTCCATAAAAATTCAAGCTGCCATTGACTATGCGAGAACCAAAAAAGGAAAGACTGTTAAGTTGGGGAATAAAGATTATTTAATTACAAAACCCATCATTATTATGCAAGGCGTCAAATTACTGTTTGATTATGGAACGCGATTTATTGTAAAGGGGAATTTCAGGGTATTGGAAATACAAAAAAACGCCTCTCTGGAAGGGGCTTATATTGCAATAGATGACCCGGCTTTTAATTCAGAGGTTATTTATTTAAATGGTAAATATAAATATTACAATACATGGCATCGAACACAAATAAGAGATATAAATATTGTCAACTGGCACAGTAGTCACAAAGGTATCGGCTTATCACTATTTTCCGGCGGTGCAGGACATGAAATTTCTTTTGTTAATTTTGAAAATATCAAAATTGCCGGAATGAGAATTGGTATAAAATTGGTTGCCAGCCGTCCATCTTCTGGGTTTGCCTGGATCAATGCGAACCGATTTCTTAGCGTGTCACTTGATGATTGTATTGAAATGATCACCATGTCCAGCAGCTCAACAGTTCCAAATGAAATTAGTGGGAATCAATTTAAAGATCTCCAAATTCAGCCTACATCCATTACAACAAAAGTTTTGAAGGTTAGCGGTCAATTCAACTATTTTAATGGAATGATTTGGGATGTGTCATCTATCCCGCAGAACCGCCCTGTGATTGAACTAACCGCCAACAGTATGGATACCACCCTCCATATTCCCTCTGTACCTAACAACAGAATTATTAATAATGGGCAGCGGAATAAAGTTAATCTTTAAGTAGAATAAACGGATGCAGAGTGGCGGTTCTCCATTTTCTCTAAGGCATATTGAACCGATTTTGTTATTTCTTCTTTGGGATTGCATAGGGTTCAATAGAATAATCTTTTACTCTGCCAAATAAGCTCCCTCCTTGTTACTCCTGATTACCTCTTACCCAAACGTGAATGTCTTTTATCCGCTGCATTCAAAATAAATGCAATAGAAAAAAAGCTGATGAAAGCTCCTATAGAAATCACTATCCAATTGGGTATTTCAGGAAATGAATCTGATAATAGAAATAATAATGGAGTGATTAGCACTAAGGTTAATCCTATAAAGAATGACTTTTTCTCCGGTACTGTTTTGATTTTATCTAACATGTTTTCACCTTTTCCATTAAGTTTGGCAGATTTCTTCTAAAAACACTTACATCCCTATACCTGCACAATTCCTTCTTCCACACCGTACAAGATAAGGCCTTCATAGGGATCTCCACTGATGTCCAAGAGCTTACAAAATACCGGTTCCGTTTTATATCCTAGCTTTTTTAGGCTAATCACTTTTTCTCTTAACTCTGGATTTCTTCGCAACAATTCATATTCAATTTTCATATGCAGGTATGCAAACTGCTTATGGACAGGCTGAGCTTGACCGAACAATTCAAACTCGAAATCATGAAAAGTAAAGTTTGCTTTCACGACTTCTTTCCCACGGATTGTTTTTCTTATCAAAGAGAAATTTTCTTTATCAGCGTAAAGAGCATGTAATTTGCTTGCAAAAGAATCTAATTCCGTTACTTCCATGATAATGTCTAAATCAGATCCCTTGATATCAATATTAATAGGGAAGGTTCCACATAGGACTGGGTTATAATTGTTCAAATCTTCTAAGATCTTTAATTCATTAATAGCTGCATATGCCTTCATTTGCTGTATATTACCTGTCTTCATTTGCTCGAAAAGATTATTCAAGTAACCACTCTCCTGAATCATAAAAATCTAGCGCTATCCATATTTCTTGAATAGCGCCAGAAAGATTTTGTAAATATTTAATGAAACTTGGCAAACGCCACTAAGGTTCCCTTGTCACATGATTCGAAGCCGTTTTTCTCATAAAAATGCCTTACATCAGGGGCTTCATCTGTTAATAGAACTTTTTGCCGAACATGTTTGTATTTCTCTAGAATCTCTTGCACTAATTGAGTAGCAATTCCTTGATTATGATAAGTATTCAATACCAGAATGTCTTGAATATAGATAATGGTTAACCCGTCCCCAACTACACGAATCAATCCCACTAATTCGTTCCCATTCCATGCAGAAATAACTTCCAATGACTGATAGATTGCTTGTTGAAGGACCTCTAAATCCTTGGTATATGCATACCACCCTACATTGTTATATAGCTTCTCTAATTGTACAAGATTAATATTTTTATCTATTCTAAACTTAATTTCCATTCCGTTTTTCCTCCTCAAAATTATTTTTTTGAAGAGTTCTTCCACCTCTTAACCAATATCATAAACCTCCAATGCTTGCTTTAACCGTATACATTGTTCATTCAACTTTATGCAGCAAACACCTTCTTAAATTTCTAAAATCCTGATGAAGACATTTCCTCTTCATTTTTTCCTGCTAGAGGACCGATGAAGACCTCTCCACTCCGTTTTTCTTGCCTGAGAGGTCTTCATAACACTGATGAAGACCTGGCCTCGCTGTTTTTCTTGCCTGTGAGGTCTTCATAACACCGATGAAGACTTCACCCATCTGTTTTTCTTGCCTGTGAAGTCTTCATAACACCGATGAAGACCTGGCCTCGCTGTTTTTCTTGCCTGAGAGGTCTTCATAACACTGATGAAGAGCTGGCCCACCCGTTTTTCTTGCCTGTGAAGTCTTCATAACACCGATGAAGACCTCACCCACCCGTTTTTCTTGCCTGTGAAGTCTTCATAACACCGATGAAGACCTCTCCCACCCGTTTTTCTTGCCTGTGAAGTCTTCATAACACCGATGAAGACCTGGCCTCGCTGTTTTTCTTGCCTGTGAAGTCTTCATAACACTGATGAAGACCTAGCCTCGCTGTTTTTCTTGCCTGTGAAGTCTTCATAACACCGATGAAGACCTCACCCACCCGTTTTTCTTTCCTGTGAAGTCTTCATAACACCGATGAAGACTTCATCCATCCGTTTTTCCAGTTTGTGAGGTCTTCATAAATATAAAAATCTAATTAATCCTCTTTCAAACTATCCAACAACACGTATCCAAAAACCAACCCAGCTAAGGTGGAAAGATCTAAATGTATGATGTCCATCACAAACGGAATGTACATAATTAGGTTAGATAGTAAAAGAACAGGAATAAAAGATACATAAAGAGTAGGAATTCCAACCGCAAGTAGTTTCATCCAATTCACTGACCATGTTTTTTCCTGTTTTATCTCTTTTAATAATTTGGGCAAGCGCAGGAGTATTCCGATCAAGATTGGGAATAACGTTGCAAATATCACTTGCGGCCAAAAATTATAGTTCATTTGCGCTTTATTCAGTAAATATAGCTCATACCTAGAGCCTGCATAGTATATAAACCCGATAACCACAGTCCAGACAAAATACCATAAAAATTTTCTCATCATTAACCTCCTGTAATTTGCTGGGGATGTTTAGTAATTATACGGAGGTTTAGCAAAAAAGTTTCACGATGCGCACATAAAAAAGCACAACCATCGTTTCATGGTCGTGCTCTAGAAAAATATTTATTAGTTTAAACTTCCACCCGCATTCAGGTAACGTGCATTAAATTCTTGGACAAATTGATTAACTATTGCAGTATCATGAATGATTAGCATGTTTTCATCATTGACATCATTTCCGTTGTTACTCCAGTTGGTGGAACCGACTACTACCGTTGGATCACTTGTTGTATCTGCATCGATTAGCATCGTTTTGCTGTGAAGCTTTCGGTCTTCATTACCTTGATATACTGGTGCTGGATTAGCCCAACGAGTGTTCGGATTATCCACACTTGTTTGACTAGCAGTACGGCCTGTCATATCTACACTAGCACTCCACCATTGATTCCAGAAGCTAGAATCGAATAATCCTTTCACATCGAATCCAGTTAACGTTCCTTCTAAGTCATTGTAAGAACCTTCATATTTATTTTTCAGTTCGTCTACAAGTCCTTGGTCACTCCAAGCGAAAATAGTGAAATAGGTGTTGATGTCTGCTTCATTTTTGACTAATTCTCTCATACGGCCAAGTGCATCATCTCCGGTAGAAAAATAAACTTCTACCGTTTTTCCGCCGACATTAAACAAGTGTTGAGTATTGTCTGTTTTTCCTGTTCCAAAATTAGAGACCATAGGATCAGGAGTCAATGTATTGCTTCCCCACATTTCGTTAAACTCTGTTTCATAGGCATTGGCAACTTCAGGGGCATGAAGTTCAACTACGTGCTGTTGATTTCCACCCAACACACCGTTTGCCATATTCTCTTCCGAACCATATAATCCAGTGATCGTGAAATTCCAACTGCCTGTAAATACCCATTTATCATCTACTACAGCAAATTTATTGTGCATTTGGACACTTGGGGAGTAATAAGTGCCATCTGTCTTTTGTTCAGCGTCAACAAATAAGTAGCCAGTTTGACTTGTGCTTCCAATGGTGTACGTGCCATAGGCGAAATCGTTTGGAACAGGAGGTAATCCGTGATTCTCTCTCAATGTTGTATCTTCTACTGCTAACATGGCAGAGTCAGAGAAAACGTGAATATCGTCATTTGTACCAACGATATTATCTTTTCCCCTAACCATTTCCTCTATATATAATCTCATGGTAGTAAAACGTTCCGCATAGTGAGGGTCTGTAGCATCCTTCGCATCCGCAAGCACGCGTACCTCTACCCCTTGTGCTGCTTTATTGATTAATGTATCCACCACTCGCGGTAAATTGATTTCATAAGTAGCAAAATCAATACTGGTTGTCGCTTGGTTTAACCTTTCAATTAAACGATCTTCAAGGTTTACGTTATAGTTAGCAGCATTGCCTGTTGTGGCATAATCAGTCATTGCACATTTATTGAAGTAGACATTAATGGCAAATAGTTCACTTGATACGTTGTTTAAATGCTCGGTTGTATCTCCGCAAATATTACCACCAGTTGTCCCCCCGTTAGATCCACCACTAGTTACTGTCGAGCTGTTAGAAGGGGTTCCATATCCCCCATCATACACTGCTGTGGCCGTTCCCCAACTTCCAGCAACCGTTCCTGAACCATTCGGGTCTATTCTTTCCATCGTAGCCTTGGATGTGTTATCCCCCCCATACCAAGCATCGACAGAATCTACTAAAACACCATTAGCATCTCGTAACTCTAGTATCTCATTGCTATTTCCAAGTGAACCGCTGAATAATAGGTCAGCCGCTACCCCTACTACAGAATCATCATCTGTCTTTTCCAACAAAAAGAATCCGTTTGCAGGGATTTGTCCCGTTAAGTTAATAGAAGGAGACCCATCTTGTGCATTTAAAGACCAGCCTGTTAAGTCAATAGGCTCATTTGTGTTGTTATGTAATTCCATCCATTCATCGGTGTAACTGTAGGACGTTCCCATCCAAGCAATTTCATTTATCACTACGCTGTTAGTGGTTGTAGCATATACGTTCTCTTCCTTTTCAAAAATAGGGACAAAAAACGAGAATATGAGGGCAAAAACCAATGATAGGTTTAAAGACCTTTTCATTCTTAACAACTCCTTTTTTAAATTTAAAATAAATACTATACTAGTATAGAGGAGATTTACCGTATATTTGTTAAGATAGTATTATTTATCTGTAAATATTCTAGAATAAAAGACAAGAGGCATTGATCATCTATCAATGCCTCAACAAATAGATACGAAGTATTACGATTACCTTAATCTATTCTTCTATAGCTTTTTCTTTAGTCTTCGTCATCGTCATCGTCATCGTCTTCATCTTCATCATCGTCATCGTCGTCGTCGTCGTCGTCTTCATCATCTTCATCTTCGTTTTCGTCTTCGTCTTCGTCATCTTCCTTAGATTTCTCACGCTTGCGCTTTTCTTTCTCTTCCGCTTCCTCACGTTTGCGCTCTTCTTCCTCTTCCGCTCTCTCACGCTTGTGTTCTTCTTCTTGCTCTGCCTTCTCACGCTTACGCTCTTCTTCTTCCTCTGCTATCTCACGCTTGCGCTCTTTTTCTTCCTCTGCCTTCTCACGCTTGCGCTCTTCTTCTTTCTCTTCCGCTTTCTCACGCTTGCGATTCTCTTCTTTATCTTTTTTCTTGTCTACAGCTTTGTTATTTTCTTTTACGCTAGGAACAGTTGCTTTTTCTTCACTGTCCTCTTCCGCATCTTTATTTTCTGTTTGACTGTCCTCTTCTATATCTTCATTTTCTGTTTCTTCGTTCTCTTCGCTATCTTCTTTTGGAGAATGATCTTCGCTATCTTCTTCTGAATCTTTCTCTTTTTTCTTTATTTCTTTTTTCAATTCCGAAGGGTCGAAGCCCAATTCTTTTGCTATTTCCCCAAAGCCTTTATTTTCGTCAGCAAATAAAGCCGCCACTTCCTCTACTGTTTTTCCTGATTTTTCAGCGAGGAGAAACACTTGTGCAATTTGACCGAAGCCTAGTCCCTGTTCCCTTAGTTCGGTAACTTTCTCTTCGGATAGGCCTTTTACAATAGTCGGCAGCTGTTTAATGATTGCTGTTCTTTCTTTTAATTCTTCCTTTGTTTCGTCTTCCAATTTTTCTTCTAATTCCTCATCAACTTCTGTAGCTTCTTCCATTTCATGGTGAAGCTCATTCAACTCTTCCTCTTCCATCTCTTCATTCAAGAACAGTTCTGATAGAATCTCTTCCGCTAACTCAAGTTTATCTATGTAGTCCTTCACTGTTTCATTTATGAACTCTTCTTTCTCTTCTGCATTCATTTCCTTTGCTTCTGCCATACGTTCTTTAGCAAAGTTCAACAATAGCTCTAATTCCTTTGTATCTTTCACTGTAATGAACAGCTGCAGCTCCTCCAGGATTTGATCTACCGAATACAAGACGTGATCTGGGGTAATACCTCCCTCCACATCCTCCGTTGCTGCTGAAGCAGTAGTTCCGAATGCTAGAAAACTTGAAAATAAAACTGGAATAATCACTCTTCTTTTCATGAAAGTTCCTCCTAAATTTTTTTAGAATCAGACGATAGAAAATAGAATGACAAATTATTCATTTTCGGCAGCTGGCTGACTCCTTGAGTCCCTATAGCTTTGCGTCCCTATATTACTACAGGTTTGCCTTTATCGAGTTTGATTCCACGCCTTTTATATCGGTGTTAGAATATTTTTATTAAGGGGCTTTCTTCAAACGTTATTCGTATATGCTAGTAAAAGGCTGCTTGGTCCATAATATTTCATAAAAAAATGGCCTGAGTATAGTCACTCAAGCCATTATTGCGTATTATTTTTTAGATATTCTTTAAGATATCAATAACTTTACCTGGTTCTACACGTTTTGTATAGTCAGAATCCACATCTGCAAATACAATGTTACCTGACTGATCAATAACAAATGTAGCTGGTTTTGGTAGTTCCCAATCATCATTTCCATTATGGTCCGGAACGATTAGGCCTGAACCTTTATATATCTCTACTAAATAATCCGGCATTTTAAAAACCAAGTTAAATTGTTTAGCTACTTGATTGCCTTCATCACTAAGAACCAAGAATTCAAGTTCATTCTTTTCCTTTGTAGACAGGGAAGCATCCGGTGTCTGAGGACTGATTGCGATTAAAGTTGCTCCAGCGTTTTTGATAGAGTCTAATTCTCGCTGATAGGCTTTTAATTCAAGATTGCAGTATGGGCACCATCCGCCACGATAGAATGTTAGGATAACTGGTCCTTTTTTCAGCTCTTCCTTAAAGGACACCAATTTGCCAGTTGCGTCAGGAAGGGTAAAATCCGGTACTCTCTCTCCCTCTTTTAGCCCCTGTGCCACTCCGGACTCCTCTAATTCTTTTGTTGCTTGCGCCATTAAACGCTGCTTTTCCTCGGGAGCCTTTTGTTTAAATACCTCTTTATAAGCTTTAATTTCTTCGAGCAATGTAGACATCCTTATCTTACCTCCTTATAATCTTTTCAAAATAACCTTAACAAAAAAATGTTTTCTTTACCTCTAATTTGCTTGAAGGCAGAAATCACGTTCATACCGCTTAGATTTGCACATTTCATATACTCTCATATGATATAATTCACCTGACTAACTTATAGATACCTTTCCTATCACGAAGCTCGCAACCATTTTTCTCAAAAATCTTTATCATGTTGGTATTGTTCACATCGGTGCTGCCGACATAATAAGTGGCGTGGAATTTTTTGAGTAACTCCATACTGATTTGGTGAATACGCTGTCCAATTCCCTGACCTCTTAAGGCTGGCACTACTCCGAAATAAAATAATCTTCCTTCATCTTCCGTTCCCATTTCAATATGAGAGATACTTATTCCAGCAAAAGCTCCATCTTTTATAAAATAATAACAATGCTTGTGCCATTCAGGTCCCAATTCACTCTTTAATGAACGCATTACCTGGGCTATTGGTTGCTTTGTATTCTTGTTAGCACTTCCCGAACGGCAAAGCTCATATAGTTCCGCATATTGAAGGTCATCGATTAAATCTTCTGCAAGGGAATGCCAGGTTATTTGGTCGTTCGTTACAGTCAAACCCTCCAGTTTCCTTGTGTACTCCACGATACTTGAGATCTTGCTGAACTTTTTCTCAAGCAGCCAGCTTTCAAATTGTTCATCCATTAGTAGCGACAAAAAACCAATCTCTAGACGTTTCCATTCTTCTAAGATATCTACTAATTCCCTTATGTACGATTCTGTTGGTACATCTTCTCTTTTAATTTGATCTACAAGCCAATATTCCTGTTTGTTTTTGATGATGTTAAAAATGTTCAATTTGATCCCCCATTGCTTAACGGAAGCATCCACTTAACAGTGACGCCTTCCGTTTGTTAGTTTCGTATTATCCCTAAATATTCCTTCCACGGCCCTACATCCTCTTTATATCTTTTCGCGATGACACGGGTTAGCTGGGTAATATGAGTAAGATCATGAACTACCCATGTGGAAATCAATTCTCGCACTTTCACTTCCCCGAGGGCTGGGTGGATACCTTTTAGCTCCATATGTTTAGTCGGGTCAAAAAGTTGTGTTAGTGTTTGTAGGTTTTCTTTCCGAAGCTTTTTAAATTCTTGCAGTTTCTGCTCTACTGTCCCAACCGCATATGCATGTAAATGTGCGAACCTATCAAACTCCGGAAATGGCTTGCTTTCGCCCTCTTGCAAAATAAACCGGAGACGCGGAATCCAGTTTACTTTTTCCCCTTCAATCAAATGGTCGATGACTTCTTTAGCATTCCAGGTCCCTTCCCCCTCGTTGCAGGTCAACCAGCTTGGTGAAAGACCCACTAATAAATGCTCTAGTGTTTTGGGTGTTCGTTCAAGTATCTCCATTGCTTCCTTCATATAAAATTTCATGGTACATACCTCCATTTGTTTTTCATATAATCTATTAAGCAAAAAAATATCTTATTCATTAATTTTACAACATCTGCTAAAAGAGTGGACAAGGAACTCGATATAATAAAAAAGGGGAGATTTATGCTATGAAAAAAGCGATCAGTCTTTTTATATTAGGGGTTTCATTACTAGTTTTACCTCCATTTGCGTATGCCCAGAGTGTATCGGGGGGAACAGCGCAGCCTAATAAGTTCATTGTCATTGTTTCTACAATTATCATTGTCCTTGTCTTCTCTTTGTTTAAATGGTGGAAAGACAGAAAGGCTGCATAGGGAAAAGTCCAAGCATGCCAAGCCAATTTTCATATCCTATAGGAATGATTCTTTTATGGGAGTGAATCGGGATGGAAAACGCATGTCTAAATTTCAATATTAGGACACAATTCACCTTTACCGTGAGTGATCCGGATCTGAGCCGTATTCTAAATGGACTAGCTGAGGAAAGTGTGAATGTTAACGGCTATTTCCAGACGCTTGCGGGGAAGAAATTCAATTTTATTCGAATGGTTGTCGGTACATCTGTCGAAGAGCGCGAACGAGACATTCGCGCGGTTCGAAAAGTAATGAAGCGGGTTGGTGTTCGTTACAGGGAAAATCAGGTGATTCAACTTCTTGATAGTATTTCTGGTGTGCCTGGGCAGATCAACGCTATCTTCGGCATGCTATGGTGCAAGATGCAGGTTCGGGCTGTTTACCTCGGCGAGGACAGTAATATTTATTTGGATGTTTCCAATATTGGATATGCCATTCGGTTGCTGTCGGAAGAGAACACGCCTCG
The DNA here is from genome assembly GCF_012524115.1 of Bacillus sp. RO1. Lineage (GTDB taxonomy): Bacteria > Bacillota > Bacilli > Bacillales > Bacillaceae_I > Sutcliffiella_A. The sequence goes on from NZ_JAAZWB010000087.1 coordinate 209,540, forward strand.
TTGTCTAAAAGATTAAAGTATTGTTAGAACGGAATTTGGTCTTCAATTGGCGTTGTTATATTCTCCTCCCAATCTGTGCGGATGATAGCATAGCCAACGGAATCAAATAGCTTATCGTTCTGAGGCCAGGCACTTCGGTGGTAGGCTTCTTTGACGTACCCACTATTGTGGAAGGTTTTGCGCATCGCCAGGTTATCATGCCGGGTGTGGCCTTCTATTCGGACGAGGTGCGGGTAGTTCGTGAATGCAAATGTAGTGAGCCATTTTACTGCATGTGCGCCCCGCTTTTGACCTCTGGCATGTTGTTTAAGTCTTAGGTCGAAAAGGCAGGTTGGGTCCTCCAGGTCAAAAAGTCGGAACATGCCAATGACGGTTTGGTTTTCGGCTTGAATGAGGAAGGTCTTTGTGCCTTCATTTGTGTAGTTGCCTTGTTGAATGGAAGCTTGGATGGCTTCCTCTGCTGGATTTTCAGTTCCATGATAAGGCCAGGTTTCTGTTGTTAGCAATTGTACAAGGTGATGTTCGGTTTCTTTGGTAAGTTCGATGTATGTTTGCATGGTTGGTTAGTTTCCTCCGTTTTAGGTATTTTGGGGTTTGGACCTTTGTTTGGATTGCTCCCACTCCTCGCGCAACATCCCCATGCGGATGGAATCGTACAGTTTACCTTGATAGGTACGAACGTTACGGATGCGGGCTTCCTGCGTGAAGTTTAGTTTGGTGCCAACTTTCACCATGCGATGGTTGCCGGACCACGTTGTGTATCCGACTCTCGGGATTTGCGGTTTTGTTTGGAAAAGGTAGTCAGTCCATAGTTTGATGGCCTCGGTTCCGTAGCCGCCGTTCCAAAATTCGGGAAGGTAGATGATGATACCCATTTCAAGCCAATTGGACGGTTCGTGCTCCCAGTAGTATGTGACACTGCCGATGGTTTGGGGCTCACCTGTATTGGTTTGAATCAGAAAAATAGAGTCTCGGCCTTCGTTTAGTTGTTGGGTCATTTTGGAGATGTATGTTTCCTCGTCGATCATTTCGAGTGGGAAGTATGGGGCGTCCCACTTTTTATATTCTGGGTTGGGGTCGCCGTACATCAGGTGGTAAAGTAGCGGCAAATCTGAAATAATAAGCTTTTTCAGTTGGATTTTGGTTCCTTGGATGGTGGTTGGGGTAGAAGTTGTCATAAGTAAAGGCTCCTTTGCGTTAGGTAATTAAGTAATTTACGTTTTTGATAGGGTTTTAGTTTCATTTTTTTGTGTGATATGGGTTTTGTTGTGGTAATAGATGGATTCTTGATAAATTGAACTGTTTTTTCGATTATTTGAGAAGGTTTTTTGACTAATTCGATCATTTTTTTGACTAATTCCCCTCGTTTTTCGACTAATTCCCATTCAAGCATACAGCGCTGCACAATTTCATAAAAATACCACCTCCTAGCAAGAGAATGGCCCTCTTATACTAGCATAGCAATTTTTAAACAATCGTTTGTTCAAGAAAAAACTAACCTCTTGCGCCTCAACGGTTCCACGCAAAAATCTCAAATTAACTTTTGAGAATGCTATTTTACAAAAACAGGCCCCCATCCCTAAAGATAGAAGCCTGCCCCCAAAATTAACTTATTCACCTAAATCTACATTATGGTACACACGTTGCACGTCGTCGCAGTCTTCCAATGCATCGATCAGCTTTTCGAACTGCTCTTGCGCATCTCCTGGAAGCTCTACTTCGTTTTGTGCTAGCATCGTCAACTCGGCCACGGAGAATTCTTCTACTCCTGCACCCTTCAGCGCTGTTTGCACGGCATGGAATTGATCTGGCTCTGCGTAGACAATCACTGTTTCCTCTTCTTCCATGATGTCGCGTACGTCAAGGTCTGCTTCCATCAATACTTCAAGCACTTCGTCGGACGTTTTCCCTTCGAATGCAAAGACTGCTGTTGCGTCGAACATGTAAGCAACAGATCCACTTACACCCATATTTCCGCCATTTTTTCCGAATGCTGCACGTACCTCGGAAGCTGTACGGTTTACGTTGTTTGTCAACGTGTCCACAATTACCATCGATCCGTTTGGTCCGAACCCTTCGTAACGAAGCTCGTTATAGCTTTCTTCCCCGCCACCTTTTGCTTTGTCGATTGCGCGGTCGATGATGTTACGTGGTACGTTATATGTTTTCGCACGTTCAAGCACGAATTTTAACGCCATGTTGGATTCTGGATCTGGCTCGCCCTGCTTTGCTGCTACATAAATTTCAAGGGCAAATTTAGAATAGACTCTACTCGTATTCTGATCCTTTGCCGCCTTTTTTTCCTTAATGTTGTTCCATTTACGACCCATATATATTCACTCTCTTTCAGAAATTAAAAGATGTAACTTGTTCTATTATACATCAACTTCCCAGAGGGTTTCGAGTGATTTCCTTATACATCTCCAGAAATCTGGTTGCCACCTTCGATAAATAGTATTTTTTCATCCAGGCAACCCCATATTGGGAGGACAGATCCTCATCCTCCACCAGATACGAGTGAACTTTTGCACCAGAAAAAATGGGCATCGCACTTTCTGGAATCAAGGTTGCTCCAAAACCTTGTTGGACGAGACGAGCGAGCAGGGTTAAATCTGAACTTGCACACACAATATTTGGTTCATACCCTCTTTGTGCAAAAGACTGAAGCGTATAATCATACAACCCTTGCCCCTTGGTGCTTGGCAGAACCAGCGATTGGCCAGCAATCTTTTCTAATGTCAATGATTCACTCCAAGCTTCTCGGCTGACAAAATAGAACGGTTCCCTCTTAAGCATAAAATGGGCAAATTCATCTGACTGAACGGGAAAACGAATGACCGCCAAGTCTATGGCTCGCTCACGCAGGAGCTCAAATAGATGTCCTGACTCATTTTGATGGATTTCATAGGTTACCATAGGATACTTTTCTTTAAATGCGAATAGCAAATTGGATAGCGACATTTCTGAAAGAGTGTTCACCCCTATTTTTAAAGAGCCCTTTAACCCTACTCCTACTTCCTTCACTTCCTCCATGCCCTCTTCCATCAATTTGGTGATTTGTACAGCATGGTGATAGAGCTTTTCTCCCGCTTCTGTCAGCCGGAGCTTCTTTCCTTCACGGTGAACTAATCCTACTCCTAATTCCTCCTCCATCAGCTTTAACTGTTGGCTTAATGGGGGCTGGGACATATGTAATTTCCGAGCAGCTTGTGAAATATTCTTCTCTTCTGCAATGACGGTAAAATAGCGCAATTGCCGAATATCCATCCAGATTTCATCTCCTATATGTTTTTCATATGATTTCACAACAAAACAAATATCATCCATATGGTTTTACATATGATACCATATATTTGGAGAGAGGCAGGAGAATAGAATGAGAGCGATTCTGATTCTGATTATACTTAACTTAATAGTGATAATTGCTTTACTTATAGATGCAACATCAACTTCTGAAGGAACTAGGGTCCATGTGAATCAACATTTTTATGCACACGCTGAACAACAAATGCAACTAAGAAAGGAACTTCTATGAATAAATTACTCTCATCGTTTACGATGTTTTCTTCCATACAATGGCTCTTTTTCATTTTCGCCAATACGGTTGTGGTTCCGCTATCGGTCGGGTCCGCTTTTGATGTGTCACCGGAAGCGAGCCGGATGATGCTGAGTGCCTCCCTCCTCTTCACTGGGCTGGCATGCATCTTCCAAGGATGGATGGGTCACCGCTACCCGCTATTGGAGGGCCACTCTGGTTTATTGTGGGGCGTGATGCTGAATCTCGGACTCACTGCTTCTTCGTTAGGGATGAGTTTTACGGAAATTGGTGGGGGAGTTGCGACAGGACTGCTGCTTGCTGGTGGCTTTACAATGTTACTTGCAGTCTTTGGATGGACATCTGTACTGCCTAGGATTTTCACACCGATGGTCATGACGGTGTACCTTTTCCTATTAACCTTCCAATTGATGATGGTATTTTTCCAAGGGATGCTTGGTGTGACAGAGGATGGCGTGATGAATGTGCCTGTCAGCATCCTTTCAGTTGTTCTTGTTATTTTCGTAAGTATGTTGAAAATTAAGGCACCAAGGGTAATCGGGAATTTCGCAATTCTCATTGGGATTGTTGTTGGATGGATTATGTATGTCCTGCTGTTCCCGGGTGGTGGGCAGGAGGCGCCAGCTGCGGCTTTTGCATTTGATCTGTTCCCCCTTGGTGCCCCGAACCTTGAATACGGTATTATTGCGGTTGCATTTTTCGCCGGGGTGCTGAATATGAGTAACACGATTGCCTCCGTCCAGGCTGCAGCAGACCTGTATGGAGAGACCCCCAAGCCTGGTCAATTCAGGAATTCTTTCTTTTTTACCGGATTGTTTTCTGTGATTGCGTCCTTGTTCGGGCTCGTCCCATATACGCCTTTTACCTCGACGATTGGATTCTTACAGAGTACGAGGATATTAGACAGGAAACCGTTTTTCATAGGGGGCCTCATGCTTGCCGCCATCGGGCTGGTGCCACCGTTGACATCGTTCTTAGTGACGATGCCAATGACTGTCGGGAATGCGGTGCTGTTTGTGGCTTACCTCCAGTTGTTCGGGACCGCGTATGGCAGTTTGCGAGGCGCTGTTTTTAATTCGGATACCATTTTCCGTTTGGCCGCGCCTGTATTATTGGGAGTGTGCTTGATGAATACTTCGCCGGCTGTGTTCGGTCCGTTGCCAGTGCTCTTGCAACCGTTCTTAGCGAATGGATTAATCATGGGTGTGTTGCTTTCGATTGTATTGGAGAAGGTGACGAATTGGGGACAGTTTGAGGATAAGGTGGTGGAGCATAGCTGATCCTAGTGTGGATTGGCTATGCTTTTTTTAATGTTATAAAACTATTTTTTTGACAGATTCTCCATCAAATATTCTGCATCTCTTCCCACTCCATAAAGCAACCCAGAACCCCTTGTGTATTGCCATGGCAGGCCTAAAAAGTACAACCCTCTGACTTTCGTGATTCCCCTTTTATGATTCGGCTTGCCATCTGCACCAAGGACTCCTTCTATATTGATCCAGTCATAGGCGGGAATGAATCCTGTGGACCATATGATACTATCAAAGTCCTGGTGGGTATCATCAGAAAAGGTAACTGTGCTTCCAAAAACCTTGATGACACGCGGTTTCAGTTTTACTTTTCCTCTGTTCAGGTATGCTTTTAGCTCTTTTCCAAAAATGGGATCCGGTTGTTTTCGAAACCACTTACCTTTAGAAGTATCTACCCCTGCAAATAACAGCCCCAAAGTCTCCAGCCAATTAAAAATGCTTCTGCCCAAAATCCTGAGAGGCAAAAATTTAAAACGATGACTGACAGCAATCGTGACCTGTTTCTCTCCCGCTAATTCCACTGCAATTTGAGCACCTGAATTGCCCCCACCCACCACCAGGACGGAATCTCCCATAATATCCTGTGGTGAATTGTATCGTGAGGAGTGAAGCTGAAAAGGCTGATTATCTGGTGATTCGACAACTTGAGGTATGTATGGTTTTTGAAAGGAGCCTGTAGCCACAATCACCGTTCCTGCAGTGAATTCTCCTTGATTGGTGATCATATGAAATGTTTCATTCTTTTTAGTTAGCGATTGAACTTGTACGTTACTTTTTACAGGAAGCTTAAAATGACTTGCATACTGCAGGAAATATTCGGCTATTTCATCTTTTGCGGGAAATCCCTCTGGCTCCCCTGACAGTGGCAATCCAGGAAGAGAGTTGTATCTGCGCGGCGTGAATAAAACCAGGGATTGATACCTTTTTCGCCAAGAATCTCCTACCTTTTCACTGCCGTCCAGGATAACAAATGGAAGCCCTTCTTTTTTTAAGTAATAACCCATTGATAGTCCCGCTTGACCTGCCCCAATAATAACAACCTCATATGACTCCATTCTGCCATCCTCCCTCAAAAACATTCAAATGTTCATTTGAATATAATTATATTATATAGGAAACAAATGTAAATGGGTTATGAAAAAATGTTTCCCTCCAGCTTTACAGTGGTAAGATAATAATCATGACGAAAACGGAGGAGCATACCATGCGCCACATACAATTCAAATACGAAGTCACAAGACACGCTTTATCTGCACTGGTTAATCATTATAAACCTTGGCGCTTCGGGAGAATCCTTTTTTATGTAGGGGCTTTAATTTTTAGCATTTATTCCTTTCTTGATTTGCTTAAGATGTACGGTGAGGTACCTACTGAAATATTTGTCATGTCCGCCGTTATGGCATTTCTTGTTCCGTTGGTGATTGCGTTCCTTTTAATAAAGGTCATCACTTTTTTTGCGGGAGTCATTTTAGTTAGGAGGCCCATTTGGGATGAGGAGATGGTTGTGCAGTACCAGGAGGGGGATGATTTCTTCCTTGCAGGTGATGCAAAATTCCACTTTGACAACCGTTCGAAAATGATAGAAACCAAGGATTACTACATCTTTAACAGAGGAAAGCAGTTACTGAACGGGATCGCGATTCCCAAGTTGTCCTCGCTTGATGAAGGGTATGAGGAGAGAGTCGAGTTTCTGATTAAGAGAGTAAAATGAGCAAGAAGCCTTTCAGGTAAGTGGAAAGGCTTCTATCTTGATGTCTTTTTTGGAAGTGGTTTTGGGTAACTAGGTTTGATTTTAAGGTAACAGATTATTTTTCAGGACCCGCTCCAACTGATTGAATCGTGAAAAAGTGAATATCCATTGTAAATTCGTTTTATCCATTGTAAAACCAATATATCAATTGTAAAAAGACAATATCCATCGTAAAGGCCTATATATCCATTGTAAAAATAATATATCCATTTTTATGATTTCATGTCCCCACTATGACCACGACGAAAGGATCCTCTACTACTTAATTATCCTCCCTCGTCACCGGCTCCTCCTCAAAATAGCAAACTCCGAGAATATGCCCGTCCGGATCCTTAAATTCGAACGACAGAACTGTCCCGTAATCCATCACATCTTCTACCTGAACACCACTCTCCACCAGTTTCTGATGTGCAGCATTAATGTCCGCAGAATAAAAGTTCAATAAACAATGGGATCCTGGTGTCACTTCCTCCGCCCCCACAAGTGTCAGTGGTGTCTCCCCCATCTCGATTGCTGCATAGCCGTTCTCCACATCATGCCACCTGACCGAAAAACCGAGTACATCTGTGTACCATCCAATCGATTTCTCCATATCAGTTACCTCAAGGAATACCGTATCTATTCTATTAAACAGCTTGCTCATTTCATTTCCCCCTTTCCAAGAGCTCTCTTCAAATAACGAAACGTGAACTCCTCGCCACAAAGTCGACTCACCCGCTCCTGCCATGTATATAACTGGTTTGGTTCCATATATTTTTCCACAAGCTCCCGGAAAACCTCTCTCTTCCCATAAGGGCTGTTTATCTTGAATGTATGTAAGATCATCTCCCTGATTGCAAGTGCAAAATTATAATCCTGGAAAAATGCCGGGTTCTCCATGTAAAACATTTCACTCGCAGGATGGAATGCCTCTCCCTCTGCACCAAATACATCTTTATAACACTCGTCTGCAATTACTTGCATATCGCGTTCAGGATTAGTATAAAGTTCGTACTCTACTAAACTATAAAAGAAATTCATTTTCACCATTTTTATATCCATTAGTTCTTTTTGTTCCAATAACTGATTCACCGTGGTTTCGTCCAGTTTAAAATGTTCTAACAAAAATTTTTTATCCGTCGCAATGGTTTGAAACAACTCTGCAACACCCTCTGCTGCGATGGAAGAATAAAAACGGTAAAGCTCCGGGTACTGATAAGAGCTATACACCCCGTCAATCGCATGTCCTAATTCATGAAGGCCAGATACATAAACCGAATAGGCATCACGCTTATTTATCACTAGCTTGATATCAGTTGGGTGAATGTTGATACAGAAGCCACCATATGGGATCTCCAAACATTCCACCCTTAAAGGTAAATCATCCACTGACAATCCAAAACTATTCAAGGCCCCAGTAAACACTTCCTTGATTCGTTCTGCTTTAAACAAACCTGCCTTTGAGCTTTCCTGATAATTAAATGCCGCAAAATACTGATCATAATGGTGTAAATCCTTATAACCGAATTTTTCTCTAATCCGTTTATCCCAGTATTCTGAACGATGTCGAGCATTCTTTAATAGCTCTCGCATTTCAACCATATAGCCATCCATGTCCATTTCTTGAAGGCTGCACCGGAAATGATAATAGTTCTGGTATCCAAGTTCCATTGCTAGTTTGTTTCGGGTTTGAACAAGCTCTCTAAACAGGGCTTCGTTTCTCGCACCAACTTTCTTCGCTTCCTCAAAAAGTCTTTTACGAAGCTCACGATCCGGATTCTCCATGATAGTGGAATGAACGGAACCAAGGTTATATTCTTTTCCTTCCACAGTAAATGAGCTTTCTAGAAGTTCAGATTGAAGCTTCTGTTGCAAGGCTACCAATTCACCCTGACTATCCAATGACTCCTGCCTCATTTTGAACAAAAAGACTTCCAATCGTCGTTTCCAGATTGGATCTTTTTCAAAAGTTTTTGTCTTGCGGGCCAGTTCCATTGCGATTGATACATTTGCCATGAGACTATGCTTAATACTAATTATTTCTCGCAGTCTCTCACTTTGAATTCCTTCCGCATACGTTGAATAATACAGGCGACCTTCTTCCTGATACAACAGGTCCAACTGCTCTATCGCTGCTGTATATGCTTGTTTCCACTCTTCTATGTCTGTTATATCCCGTAAGGTGTCTAGTCCAAAGTACATTACTTCCCACCGCCTTCATTCTCAAAAAAACCAGCTGTTTTATTCCTCAAAATAACATACCCCTAAAATATGCCCGTCCGGATCCTTAAATTCAAACGACAGAACCGCCCCGTAATCTATAACATCCTCTACCAAAGCACCGTTCTCCCTCAGTTTCTGATGTGCAGCATTAATATCAGAAGAATAGAAGTTCAATAAACAATGGGAGGCTGGTGTCACACTTCCCGCTCCCACAAGTGTCATAGGTGTCTCCCCTATCTCTATAGCCGCATATCCGTTTTCTTCGTCATGCCACCTAACAGAAAAGCCGAGTACCTCAGTGTACCAATTGATGGACCTAGGCATGTCAGTAACCTCTAGAAATACGGTATCAATTCTTTTGAAAAGTCCACTCATGGAAACCGCTCCTCCCCATAAATTCTTCGTAAATCAGACCGAACAACAACACATCATGGTATTTTCCGTCCGTGTACACCATATTCCGCAGTCGTCCCTCCTCCACGAATCCAAGACGTTCATGCAGCTTAATGGAACCCTCGTTAAAAGCATATACGTGGGCATTTACCTTCTGATACCTTAGTTCGCCAAAAAAGTAGCGAAGAACAATCCTAATGGCATCACTCGCATACCCTTTCTTCCAGTGTTCACGAAAAATACTGACGCCGTAGTTAAACGTGCCATTTTGAGGGTCGCAATTATTTGTGCTGATACTACCAACAAGCTCACCGTCTGAATTCTGAATCGCAAGCCTAAAGTTATGGCCATCCCAACCTTTTTCTGATTCTCGCTCCGTCCATTTCTTGGTGCCATCTTGCGTTCTTGGCCCATAGATGGCATCATTTAATCTGGCAATCTCAGAATCCATTCCGTCTTGGTGGAATTTCTCCCAATCAGTAGGCTGAATCGGTCGCAAGTGTACCGCTGCACCTTCCCATATATGAAAAGACATATTTCTTTTCCCCCATTACACTTTTATCGTCGATATAACACTAAATACTCTTCCAAATCCTCCAAGCTATTGATCTTTGGGATATCCTCCTCCTGCAGTTGAAGAGTCCGGTTCTTATAGCTGATGCCAAAATGATGGAGGGGAACTCCTTTTTCTTTTAGTGCTTGTAAAAGAAAAAAGGCGCGTTCGATTTCCTTCTCGTTGTTCGAAGTGTCCACTCTTATCTGATCTAAGGATATGCCCACTTGAACCGTTGTGTATTCTTTGTAGTCAGGAATTGGGTACACTTCCTTGTAATTTTCATGAGGAAGGATATCCACTCCGTAATTGAAGTTATCGGGAAAAGCCTTTTCGATCAATGGACCTATTTCTTCTTTTGCCGCAGCACCCCAAATTTCAGAAGTGTACCCATCTTCCGTCTCCCCTGTATACCGATTCTGCCCCACATAAAACAAAAGATCTGGTTCGTCTTTTGCATAGGCATAAGCGTTATATTTTCTCGTATTGAAAAAATCAAACGAGATCTCCTCAATCACAAAATCCTTCCCATACTTTTCTTCCAGATAGACTTCAAATGCCTGTTTGTTCGTCCAAAGCCCCAAAGGCGACCCCAAAAAAACAAAAGACAGGAGCAGGACCAAAATGATCCCCCCTGACCCCCACCACAAATATTTCCGCTTCAGCTTACATTCCTCCAGCTTTTCGTTTTTTCCAATCTTCCGCTAGCATTCCGTACACCGCATGGTCGACTTGATGGTCATAGAGCCATTCCGCTTGACGGATCTTCCCTTCCAGCGTAAATCCGAGTCTTTCTGGAATAGACCTGCTTTTCATATTTTCCACCGCCGCACGGATATCGACCCGGTTCATTCCAAGTTCTGTGATGGCATAGTCCGTCAACGCTCCCGCAACCCTCGTCATAATGCCATTCCCTTGATAATCCTTGTCCAGCCAGTACCCGATATATGCCACTTTGTTCGTCCAGTCAAGGGTGTTGTAGCTTGCCGCACCAACAATCTCCCCTTTATAAAGAATCATCGTGGTCATCGATTTATTTTCCGCATAGCCTTGTCTCGTTCCTTTTATAAAATTCCTAGAGTCCTCCACTTTTTTTGTAAAATCGAGCCATGGCAGCCACTCGCGCAGATACTCCCTGGAGTTGTCAGTTAGCTCAAATAGTCGCTCCGCATCTTTCTCCTCTGCTAGTTTCAAAGATAGTTCTTTGTCAATTTTATGTATGAACATGTTGGTTTCCTCCTAAAGGATTTGTATGTTTTTTTATTTATCGGCTCAAATGCTCGTGAATCAACTTCCATTCTTCCTTTTCTTTAACAAAAACATTGGTCGCACGTCCGCTGCCCGAAATGAACTCCCCATTTAAGATCCCTTCGTAATGAAAGGTATAGAGGCAAGTGGCAGTGTGCTCATCCACCGCAATCCAATGCACATCCTTTGCCGAGTAAACTTCCTCTTTGATGGTGTCCCAAGCGTTTTCGAAAAAGGCACGGATTTCTTCCATGGATGTGCAGGTTTTATTGGTGAACCAATAGACCACATGGGAGTGGAGTATTTTTTCTACATTATCGAAATTGTGGGTATTTGTTGCTTGAATGTATTGGGTTAATGCTTCTTGATAAGTCATATGCATTCTCCTTCATGGTCGCAAATTCGCTGGTTCCAACACTCCAACTAGAGAGGTTGGGGCCTTACGTTGAATGGCTTTAATAACTCCATCAGCAATTTCATGGTTGTTTAGCCATCTTCCTCGGTCCTCTTCTAGCTTGAAGCCCAGTTGGACTTGAAGATAATTGCAATTCCCTGGAATGTAGAGATCCCTTTTCACCTGTGACAGCTTTGCCCTACTTCCAAGAACGTGGTACAACTCCCATGATTCACTTGGCTGCGCAACAGTTTCTATAATTTTCGCTAACCCTTGTTCTCCACCGGTATGAACCCATGCAACCACAAGTGTAATTGGACCATTTTCATGAATTGTCTGTTTTAGATGAATGTCTAATAGATTCGCTTGGTTATAATCTACAAGCAGAGAGGTTATTTTACCCTTATCTACTTGCTCTATAAGGCGGCTCATTTTCTCCGTATTTCTTCCAATGACAGAAACGTGATAGTTTTGAGAGCCTAACCACATGCAAACCTCGGAAAGCATCCCTGTTCCACCAACTACAAGCGCATGCTTCATTGCATTACCTCTTCTCTTACTCTTATTCGATACACATACTGCTCTCCCATTCGCCCCATTACTCTTCTTCCACTGTCTTTGAATCCCGCTCTCAAATACACCCGTTGTGCCGCTTCATTTCGTACGTTTACTGCCAAAACCACCTCATCCACACGAGGGAAATTTCGTTCCACATATTCAGGTAGCAGCTCTAGTGATTTACCTGCAATACCCCTTCCTTGAAAAGGAACAGCAACCGAGTAAGCCCGTAATAGAATGGCATTAGGATTGTCCGTATAGCTTGGAAGTTCCTCCCCTTGATAAAGAACGAAAAAACCTGCAGTCTTCACTTTTTCTAAAATAACTACAGGATGCCTTCCCTTATCTGTTTCACAAGTTAATAAAGCCACTTTGGGATGTGAAGTGAATGTTAACTGACTTTCAGTAAGCTCATATTTTAATAGTTCTTCTAAATGTTTTGGTCGATAACCTTCTAGGATAACCACTCTTTTTTCCTTACATGAGCTAATCAGCTCTTTAGCAAAATGGATGGTGGCATTCACTCTTTCTTCATTTGTAGCAAAGATTCTTTCTGAATTGCCTTTCCTAATATTAATCGCCTCTCGTATGAGGTCATGCCATTTCGGTTCAAGTTGACTCAGTCCATATTCCCCTGCAGCTAACTTAGAGATGATACTACGCTCGCTCAATGTGTAATATTGGCGCAGCAGCCCAAGCACTGTCCATTCCATTTCGGTTTCAATGTGTTCAACCGGGTAAGTCATTAACTGTTCTTTTATCTTTTCCATGCTCTTTACTCTTGTCACCCAGTATTCGTTCATGTTTTTCCGTACATAGTCTGTGAGATCTTCTGTTGTTACGTGAATGGGGAGGTCTTTGGCTTTGGGTCCCAAAATCGTTATCCCATTGTTTTTGAGGAGCCACCAGGTAACAGGGCTATCGTGCACGGCTTTTCCAAACGTTCCTTCGTTGTAAAAATAGCTTTCTTCAACTTGGTTCGACAATTGCACGTAAATGCCGTCCAGCTGCGGCTTTTTGCATGTTTCTGCAAGATTCCAATGGATCTCTTTTAAAATAGCTGCATCGTCATTTGTCAGCTTCCGGCTAGTCACCGCAACAAAATCAATGTCACTTTGCCCTTCTAGGTAAGCATCTATAGCAATAGATCCATGAAGGTACAATCCATCTAACAATCCTGGTAACTCTTTATTGCACTTATCTATATAAAGGTCTAAAACCTTTTGTACGCTTTCCGGAATCTTGTACATTTCTATCACCTTTTCTTTCAAAATCTTCCTTCTATACTTTTCGACTCTTTGCATGTTTTATCCTTTTACAATCAAAAAACAGAATAAAAATGCATAAACACGAAATTTATTATTGACAAAAATGGAATAAACATGAAATAATAGGAAAGAAGTTGAAACTAAACATTGGGGTGATGATTTTGTTTACAGATGAAAGACGGGGAGAAATATTGAAGGTTTTAGAACAGGACGGAAGAGTGCTTGCCAAGGATTTAGCTGATCAATTCAATATGTCCATTGATTCCATCCGCCGAGACCTATCCATTATGGAAGAACAGGGATTATTGAAACGCACACACGGTGGTGCAATCCCGGTAGCATCCGTTCGGACTATTCCACGCCCTCCAGCCGAGCGTTATGGGGACGGCACGGTACACCAGAATGCCATTGCAAAAATGGCTGCAGGCTATGTAAAAGCAAATCAAACAGTTTTTATCGGTGGAGCTTCGATTCACTATGTGCTGCTTAAGTATCTACCAAAGGATATTCCATTCACCGTGCTGACCAACTCACTTGAAGTCGCGTACGCTTTGCGCGGGTCTGATAACATCTCGACATTTTTAATTGGCGGGAATGTAAAAAGTTCCGGCAATATTACAGATGCTTTGGCCAATGAATTTGTGCGACAGTTTACAGTTGATCTATGTTTTGCAACGGCTGGGGCCCTTTCTAGAAAAGGATTGAGCACCGCAACGCCGGAAGTGGCAATATTTTATAAGACGGTTTATGATAATTCGAAAAAACTGGTCGCCATGTTTGAGCATACGAAGGTAGGTCAGGAGATGTTTGCCGGCATGTACCCTATTGGAAAGTTGGATGTGGTAATTACGGATGAGGAGACAGATAAGGAGAAAGTGGATGAGCTCAAGGCTGTTGGGGTGGAGGTTTTGGTGGCTGGAGTATAGATTTATAGGGAGAAAGCGACAGTCAGGGTGGGGACTGTCGCTTTTTTAAATGGAATGTATAAATGTTGAGCGACGATTCGCTGAGTTGATGCATTAATTCACAAATTTCGTGCCAAAACGGCCCGAGTTCGTGCGGTAATCCACAGAGTTCGTGCCAAAACCACCCAAGTTCGTGCCGAATTATATATTATGCCGAATCCACCTTTAATTACCAGGTAGATAGACTACTCTTCCCTCTCATACTCCTCCCGCAGCAGCCCATAATAAGCGAGGTCCACAAACCTCCCGTCCCGCATTGCATGTTGGCGCCAGGTCCCTTCGTGCTTCATGCCTACTTTTTCCATGATGCGCCAAGAACCCGGGTTATCAGCGAATGCACCGGCAAACACCTTGTTTAATCCCAGCGTTACAAATCCATATGCAACCATCGCTCGTGCCGCCTCTGTCCCATAACCTTTCCCCCAGTACGGACGGCCTATCCAATATCCGAGCTCGCCTCGTTTATAAGCAATCGTCTGTTTAATATTAATGATTCCTATTAGACTTTCACTCTCTTTTTCCACTACCGCAAATGCCACTAACTCTTTCTCCTCTGCTGCCCACATGCTACGAATGAAGTCCGCAGCAGAACCCTCAGGATATGGATGAGGCACGTTGAGCGTGGTTTTTGCAAGTTCATAGTCACTTGCCAGCTCCTCAACACGGTCGGCATCCCCCAACTCCAGTCGACGTAAAAATAGCCTAGCTGTTTCTAAACATTTTTCCATCTCTATTAACCCCCCCTCTTAAAATAGAAATCCCAAGTAATATTTTCCTATTATATACATATTTCTGCCGCTGTCCATACTCCTAAACTATCATTTAACCAATTTTTTACTAATCACTCAAAACTCCCCACTCTAAAAAATAGGGGAAATATCCCAGATACTTTAACACGTTACCGCATCTTAAGTCATAGCAAATCCTGTCACATCCTATCGATTTATCCTCATTCAAGTTCCACTGACCTCAAAAATAGTCTGAATAGTCTGTTTACCAAATCTCACCATTCCATTAAGATAAACTTGTCGAAATGTCGGAATCCGATATTTTCGTAACACTAAATATCTAGAAGGGATGGGTTTATTTGAAGAAAATCTTTATTTTAGCTGCAGTAGTATTCCTTATCTTCGCTGGTCTTTTCTCCGGCGGACCATCGTCAAACGCGGCGAGCTCGTTACAAGAATTCAAAAGTAAGGGAAAAGTAAGAATTGTAGACACGCAAGGCAAACAAGGGCCACCTTCCTTTGTAGCTGGAATCCTTTCTGAAAAGCAACCAAAAGCAGATGCGAAAAACGCGAAGAAGTTCCTTGGTAAACACAAAGACTTTTTCCACATGAACAATCCTGAGAAGGACCTCAAGGAAGTTAGAGCAACAACCGATGACCTGGGAATGACACACGTTCGCCTGCAACAAACGAAAAATGGCGTTCCGGTTGATCGAAATGAATTAAATGTGCATTTTAACAAAGATAATGAAATTACGACCGTAAATGGAAACTTCGATACGAATTTAGACTCCTTAGAAATCAACACCACACCTTCCATCCAAGCCGACAAAGCGGTAATAGAGGCAAAAGCAGCAGTTGATGCTCCTGCTGAAGTCCCGGTTGAATCTTCTGAGCTAGTAATCTACCCACTTGAAGACGAATACCATCTTGCTTACCGAGTAAATATTGAATTTTTTGAAGGCGAAGCTGGTAACTGGTTTGTATATGTGGATGCCCACACTGGAAAAGTGCTAGACCAATATAACGCCATGACTGGATTTGGTTTCTTTGAAGACATCATTGGAACCAACAATGTAGAAGGATCTTCTGCTTTAAAAGTAGAGCAGGGACCAAATCCGAAAGCCGTTGAGAATGCTGGAAAATTAAAGCCGGCGCGTGGTTCTGGCTTAGGTACGACTGGATTGACCAAGCTGTTGAATCTTGCACATGGAAATGTTCCTGGCAGCGGCCAGGGAACGCAATTCTACCTTGCGGATTACACTACTCCAGATATGGATAGAATCTTCACTTATAATATGAAAAATACGTCCAATCAAATGTGGTTATACTCTAACAAGAATGCTTCTTGGAAAGATGTAGAGTACAGTGGAGACAGCAGCACATGGGAAACAGTAGGACAAGGTCCTGCAGTGGACGCTCACTCCAACTCCCGTATCGTGTACGATTACTTCTTAAATGAGCATGGTCGCAACTCTCTAGATGGGAACGGTATGGCAATCAACTCCCGCGTTCACTTTTGGAAAGAATACAACAATGCCTTCTGGAGTAACGGAATTGCAATGATGACTTACGGAGATGGCGATGGAAAACAATTCGTTCCGCTTGCTGCTCTTGATGTAACAGCGCACGAAATGGTTCACGGTATCACGCATTACAATGGAGGACTTCGCTACCGCTTTGAAACTGGTGCCATTAATGAAGCTTACTCTGATACTTTTGCAGCACTAGTGGACGATAGCAACTGGGATATCGGCGAAGATATCATGGGTGAAGAATGGTTAGCAAACGGAAGAACGGCCCTTCGAAGCAACGAAGACCCAGGTAAGTTCCCGACAGGTGTTGTTTACTGGCCTTACAGTATTGACGGCGAAGGTCGCTACCCGGCTCACATGGATGAGTATTACTACCTGCCTGCAAACTTGGATAATGGTGGCGTGCACATCAACTGTACGATCCTTCAGCACTCCTCCTACCTTGTAGCGGAAGAGTACGGCATGGGCAGAACAGTGGTTGCGGACACTTGGTACCGCGCGTATGATTACCTCCACTATGACGCTTCCTTTGCAGAGTTCCGCGAAGCAATTTTACAATCTGCGATTGACCTTTATGGCGAGGGCAGTGACGAGTATAACGCGTTCTTGGGAGCATTTGACGATATCGGTCTTTATGAAGGCTGGTCTGTGAATGACAATCCGAGAGCACCACAAAATTAATTCTAAAAAAACAGTGCCGATACAACATTTGGCACTGTTTTTTGTTTATTTTTCTAAATAATGAACACTGAACTTCTCCGCATCATCCGTCCACACCTTGCTTGGCTTAAAACCGCACTCCAATGCCAGCGTCTGGAACTGGTCAATGGAATATTTGTAGGAGTTTTCCGTGTGAATGGTTTCACCTTCTCGGAAGGAGAATTCATAGTTTCCAATGAGCACCTGCTGATCGCATTGACTTTCTAGGTGCATTTCAATCCTGCCTTTTTTCTCGTTATAGTAGGCAAGGTGTTCGAATTGTTCCTCGTTAAAATTTGCCCCAAGCTCCCTATTCATTCTAGTCAGAAGGTTAAGGTTGAATGCAGCCGTAATGCCTTTCCCATCATCATAGGCTTTTTCCAATGTGTCAATGTCCTTTTTTATATCAACACCAATAAGGAAGCCGTCCCCTTCATCTAAAAGCTTCGCGGACTTCATCAGAAAATTCTGCACCTCCACCGGCTCGAAGTTTCCGATGGTAGACCCAGGGAAAAAGATCACCTTTTTGCCTTTCGGTTCTAATGGCAGGGTAAGTGGACCTGTATAGTCCCCACAAACCGCCTTTATCGTGATATGAGGGAATTGCATCGCGAGTTCTAGGCTTGATTGGAAAAGAAAGTCCCGAGAGATATCAATAGGCACATATTCTTTAAGACTCGCGAAATTGTGTAGCAGCGCCTTAATTTTGTTGCTACTTCCACTGCCATACTCAATCAATGTGTGAACATCACCAACAGCCATTGTAATTTCTTGTATCTTTTCGTTGAAAATCTTCATTTCCGTCCGCGTCGGATAATACTCCTCAAGCTCCGTTATCATCTCAAATAACTCTGAACCCCGATGATCATATAAGTATTTAGAGGAAATGGTTTTGACTGTAGCAGAGAGCCCCTTTACGATTTCCTCGCGCATGTTTTCTTTTTCTATATAAAAATCGTAGCTTTGAATATTATTTTCTAATAATCTCATAGTGCATCCTCCGCCAATCGGAATCCGCTGAACTGCCAGCGTTTGTCCGCTGGAAAGAAGTTGCGGTAGGTGTTTCGGATATGGTCCTGCGGTGTGGCACAGGATCCCCCGCGCAGCACCATCTGGTTGCACATGAATTTGGCATTGTATTCCCCAAGTGCCCCTTCAAGCGGCTTGCTGCCCGGATATGGCGAGTAGGCGCTTGCCGTCCACTCCCATACATCGCCAAACATTTTGGAACTGACTGCTTGATTGAAGGGTGCCGGATGATAGTTGCCTGTGTCCATCGTATTCCCCTTTATCTCAAGATCCCTTGCTGCATGCTCCCATTCCGATTCTGTAGGAAGACGCTTCCCCTTCCACCTGCTGAAGGCATCCGCTTCATAGAAGCTGACATGGACAACAGGCTCATGGGGATTGAGTTTCTTCTTGCCTGCGAGCGTAAAAATGGACCATTCGCCCTCATCGTCCTTGCTCCAATAAAGTGGAGCCTGCCAGTCGTTCTTTTTCACCGTATTCCAGCCGTCGGAGAGCCAGTAATAAGGCTTCTGATAACCGCCTGCTTCAATAAACTCCAGGTACTCACCGTTCGTGACAGGATGATCTGCGAGCTTAAATGGCTCCAGCCAAACTTTATGATTCGGGCTTTCATTGTCAAAAGCAAAACCATCACCGTTATGCCCGATTTCAACGAGACCGCCATCATAAGTGTGAAAAGTTGATTCTCTTTTTTTGAATGGTGTAGTCGATTGGGATTCCTTATAGACTGGGTGTAACGGGTTAACAAAAAAGTTGTATTTTACATCCATTAAGATAAGCTCTTGGTGCTGCTGTTCATGCTGCATGCCAATTTCTATGAGGCTATGGATTTTGTCAGTCTGTTCGGATTTGGTCTCCTCCTGTTGCTCGAGCAGGTCCACGATATAATTATCGATAAAACTACGGTATTGGAAAATGTCTTGAATGCTTGGTCTAGAGAGGACGCCGCGTTGATGCCTTGGCTGAAATGGACCAACAGTCTCGTAATAGGAATTGAAAAGAAAGTCGTATATTGGATGGAATTCCCGGTAGTTCTCGAAATACTCTTTAAGGACAAAGCGCTCAAAGAACCAGGTCGTGTGGGCCAGATGCCATTTTGGCGGACTGACATCCGGGTGTGACTGAATGATGAAATCTTCTGTCTCTAATGGTTGAACAAGCTTCATGGTGAGGTCACGCACATTCATAAATCGTTGGGAAATAGATTTGATTTGGTGTGTTTGTGTTTCCATGGATACAGCTCCTTTTATTGGATTCTAGCTTTGTTCAACTACATTTCCCTTTGCAGGGATGGGATTGTTTTGAAGCATTTTCGAAAAATGCACTAGGTTATATGCCATAATTTTAGCGTGCTCCATTGTGAAATCATTCTTATGTCCCTCCGCTTCGATATACGATGATCCTGGACCTGCTTCGCCAACCCAGTATGTATCCACATTCGGCGGAATCGTGAAGCCGATATGCGTTAGTCCATATAAAATAGATGCAGCCGCATGCTTCGCGCCATCTTCGTTACCTGTTATAACCACACCTCCCACCTTGTTATAGTAAATATATTGACCTTTGTCGTTCGTTAGTCCACTTCCGCCATAAAGCCGCTCCATCACCATAGTCGCGACACTGCTCTTCTCACCAAGCCACAGCGGCGTACCGATGATGACGATATCCGCACGCATCACCTTGTTGAACACTTCCGGCCACTCGTCCCCGTAGCCTTCATCTTCACTAACGCCAAATCTGATATTGTAATCTGCTATCCTCACAATTTCGGACTCTACGTTTTCGTTGTTGAAATGGGTAATGACCTCTTTCATTAGAGCTTCTGTATTTGATTCTTCGCTTGAAGATTTGAGTGAACAGTTTAAGAAAAGTGCTTTTGTCATATGGGGGAGTCCTCCTCTTTCTGGGTGAATTAGTTGAAAATATTACTCTTTACCCTATTAAAGGAAATTAAAACGTAAAAAGATACATTGGGTGAGTGTGGTTTTGGTTAAGAGTTTGTGAAGGGTGGTGATTTTGATTTTACTGGGGACAGTTTGGGTGGTTTCTTTTTTGGGGGATCGCCAAAATTACTAGGCTTCTATTTTACTGACGATATATTGTCCAATTTGAAGATTTATTAGCCAACTTTTAAATTTATTAGCGACTTTTTCGTTTTATTAGCCATTTGGGGTTGGATAAAGTCCATTCGACACGCATCGACACGAATTATAGGAAGGCTAACAAAACTTTTAGCCTTCCACTCCGGTTCAAACTACGCCAAAATATCTTTCCTTTTCTCTCGTTTAACACTCCAAAAGACTACTGATGAACTTATAAGCAGCACCAATGCCAGTCCTATTAAGAATGTGTACTTCGGCAACTCAAGGGTTGTCACATGCCTCAGTAGATAAGTGGTCCCCACACCAAAAGCTACATAAGCGAGCGGGACATGCATCCCGACACTTGTCATATAATTAGGAGAGATGTTTGAAATCCAAGCACAGACTACTATTAAAGCTATTCCCAGTATGTAGATAGCGACCACCGTCAAAATAATGTATTGCAAGAATGTCAAGTCAAACCACGATAACATAACGAAATTGAAAAATGAGTTGATATTTTGTGACAGAAACATATGGGTATCATTTGTTGCATAAAGACTGAAAAATAGAATTAGTTGTGCTGTTATGACCAAGATACCTCCAGTTACCGCTGCCGCGAGTTTAGTACGAAATAACGATCGCCCTTTTTTAGTAGCGTACTGCAAGTGAATTACCTTGCTTTTTCTATCCTTTAAATAGAGTGGCATAATGAATAGCATGATACTCAAAAAGGAGAGAATGGCAACATCTTTAATTAAGAAATCGTAATTTTCAAAGACGATGTAAGAAAAGATATTTTCAGCCGATCCATTTTCACGCAGTTGCTCTATTCGTTCTAGTAGTGCGGGATTTGAGCTAGTTTCAAAATAAGAGATTCCCATCTCTTTTCGGTCTTCATAAGAAGAGATAATGGACTCCCTTGCTTGGATGTCATAAATCAAATCTTCCTTCTCCACTCCCACTTTTTCTCTTAAATCCTGTGCTACTTCGTTGTCAATCTCAGATCGATAGAGTGCTTCATAACTCGTTAAGTCAGCCACAACCGCCTTTTCATCTTCCTCTAGATAATTATGAAGGAGTGCCTCTCTGTCTTCAAACCGTTGTTGAAAGTCTCTAAACTCCTCTTCGTCCATTCCCTCTCCATAGTTCTCCAACATTTCCTGTGTCACCATAAAAGTATCCAATATTGGTCTTCCGTTCGGAAAGTATTTAAACTCAAAAACGATGAACAATTCATAGAAAATTAAACTTACGAGCACAAGCAAAATGGCAAACTGCCAAGTAAAAAGCTTCTTCCATTCTTCTAAAAATATTCTCATCATTTCGCTTCCCATCTATATATTCTGATGCTTAAACTGCCTTATGCATAACCATGCCAGAAAACAAAGGCATGAAAACCACAAAATTAACGTAACCACTTCAAAGTAGGGGGTCATGGTAAATGGACTTCTTGCCATGAACGTTTTTTTCAAGCCCATCAACAAAATAAAAGGCGTATAATGGGTATAAAAAATTACCATCCCGTCCCTTGGCATCATGTTGGGCAACATAAGGCCGACGCCAAAAATGATGGCAAATACAGTGAAGGCCATGTATGTATTCTTGATCCAAACGGACAGACAGAACCCAAGGAGACAAAATAGGATTTGTAGGATTAATAACAGACTGCTAGCAATTGCCAAGAATTGCCCAAACTTAATTTTTCCCCAGCTGATAAATGGAACATTATTGTTTTCGGTTAAAAATCCTGAACTAATTGGAACATTCCAAAGACCGCTATAATCAAATACCCAAAAGTAGATTCCTAGGGTAACGGTCATTAGGAGAATAAAAGTGAGGAAGGTCATTCCTAATGCGACAATTAATTTGTCCCAAATCAGCTTTCTCCCACGTTTGGCGGCATACATAATAAGGGCTGTCTGCTGTTCAAACTCAAAGTTCACGATAAATGCCGTGATCAGCACCGTAAGAATAGTTAGCTGAAAAGAGATTGGAAGGAACAGCTCTTGGAACAGTATGGAATGTGTGGCATATTCTTTTCCTGAAAAAAAGAGATGGAGGTGCTCCTTATTTTCCACTAATTCCACCACACGCTCGCTCAGTACCTTATAATCTCTTAATACTTTATCTGCAGCCATTCCTGTCAAACCGAACATCTTAATTTGCCCTTCTCCGACTTTCCCCATGTCCATTTCATTATACTCTTGATCTATTTCCTCAGCAGACACTAGGTAGGACTCCAGTTCTGCAAGCTGTTTAATGCTTTCCAGTTCCTCCATTGTAAATAAGTTGGAATCCTCCATAGAAAACCGTTCTGAAGAATAGATGTTACTTGCCTTTTCAAACGGCTCTTCTCCATGCCGTGCTATAAGCTTGTTCCATTCCGCCAGTTCAATCTCGTAATCTTGTTTCATTGCCTCCCTGTTCTCTTCGTCCATCAATGTACCGTACTTTTCGATAATCGGTTGTATTCTCTTCATATCCTCACTCATTGAAGAATGCTGGAGGATAATAAACACGTTAAAAACCATAAATAGCAATAGTAACGTCCAAATGATTGGAGAGCTTATTAGTTTTTTAAACTCAAAGGTTTTGATACTCATCCCAATGCTTCATCCTGGTACACATGAAGGAAGACATCCTCAAGATTTGGATGCACCTGCCGCCATTCAGGTTGTGCGAGTTCCTCTGTCAAAAACCTTACCTGCATCTTTCCACCTTCCTGTTTTTCTGATAGGGTATGGTGTTTTTTACGAAAATCACCTACCTTATTGAATTCCATTTTTGTCTCGTACACCTTACCGTTCAACCTGTTGCAAATATCTGATACCATTCCCTGAAGTAAAACTTTCTTATCTTTTATCATAATAATTTCATTTGCGATGGATTCTACATCTGAAACGATATGGGTGGAAAGAATAACGATGCGGTCACGTCCAAGATTAGTGAGCAGATTTCGGAATCTTACTCTTTCTTTTGGATCTAGCCCAGCTGTCGGTTCATCTAAAATCAGGATTTTAGGGTCGTTTAACATTGCTTGTGCAATACCAACCCGTTGAATCATCCCTCCGGAGAATTTTTTCATTTTTTTATCTGCCACTTCTTCCAGCGCAACAAGCTGTAAAAGCTCTTTAATCCGTTCTTTTGCTACACCTCTCTCCATCCCCTTTAATGCCGCAATATACAGTAGGTAAGCTGTCGGCGTGTAGTTTTTATAATAGCCGAATTCCTGTGGCAGATAGCCAAGCAGGCCACGATAGTCCTCGTCCATCTTGATAATATCCTTACCTTCGTAAAGAATGGCTCCACTGCTAGGGAATAATAATGTCGTCAACATCTTTATAAGCGTTGTCTTACCAGCTCCATTTGGTGCAAGCAAACCGTATACGCCATTTTTAAATTCAAGGTTCACTTTCTTTAATGCCTCAAACTTTCCAAAGTTTTTTGATACATTTTCAACAATCAGCATACTAAAGAACTCCTTCTACATTGCGGAATGTTATTAATCTTTTTAAATTTCTTATATAAAAATAAACGCTCAAGGTTATCAGAATGGCATAGACATACACCGGTACACTACTTAAAAATAAGGAATATGCGATGCTATCAAACATAACTAGTGTGCCATTTCCGACAATCCATGCCGAGAACCAAACATAACTGACGAGCTTGCCTTTTCTCTTTTGCATCGAATATAAATGGATACTGCCAAATATGCTTAAGGAACAGAGTGAAAGCATTAGAGCTTCCATAATATGTATCGATGAAAACATCTCTGAGATAATTGTCATGAGCACAACGTTTAATCCTAATCCTATAACACTGAAAACCAACATGCGAAACGCAGCCAACTGAAACACGTGATACTTAAAAGTCATTTCCAGTTCAAATGCAGGTTTCATTCGAGCATGTACCAACAAGGTACTAGCAATAACAAAATAGAACATAGGGGATAAGGTAAAAATCAACGAGTAAAGTTGTGTGTTCATGGCATTTCCATTGAAACCATATAAAACAAAAACTAGGAGACTCATCATGATTACGGTAAGAAACGATACCTCTGTAGCATCCCGAAATACATAACGCCATCCTATATGACGGTACATCTCATGTAAAAATGCTGGGAAGGATTGCTTCTTTTGTAGTCCTTTTTTTATGATGGACTCTATCTGTCCCTTCATTTCCACTTCAGTAGGATACTCAATTTTGAACCTTTCTCTCTCCATACTGCATCCCTTCCATTCTCCTTTTTATTTTTCTAATTGCTGCATAATATTTCGTTTTCACCGTGGCTTCAGGTGAACCTAGGGTTGCTGCTATTTCTGCAAAAGTCTGCTCTGCAAATAGCTTCAGCCTCAGAATATCCTGTGATCTAACTTCCATCTCATTAATCAAGGATGCTACCTTCTCCACCTCTTCCTTAAATTCCAGTTCAACGGTGAAATCCACTTTTTCAACAACTTCCATTTCAGCCAGTGATTCCGAACTCCGATCATACCGATAGTGGCGAGAACGAAAATAATCAATGATTTTGTAGGTTGCTATTTTATAAAGCCATGTTTGAAAAGAGGCCTTTTTTCCTTCATATCCCCCAATAGACTGAAGCATGTGAATGAAAATCTCCTGTGTTAGATCCATGGACAGTTCTTTTTGTTGGGTTTGCTTATACACATATGCATATATAGATGGATAAAATAGCGAGATGAGCTCATTAGCCGCATGTTCATCGCCTCTCTTCTGAACCTGCTTTATCCATTTTCTTAGCTGTTTTTCGTTCATTTTCAATTCTTCCACTTCCAGACTGGAATTGTACGTACACTTATATATTCGGAATTGATATAGAAATAGTTTTAGTTTACAAAAAAAAAATTCAGAAAATCAAAAAAGACATACCCTATTAAAAGGTATGCCTCTCTCCTTATTCAATGAAGACCTCTCTCACTCGAATCCCCGGCCACTAACGTCTTCATATCCTCAATGAAGACTTCTCTCACTCAAATCCCCGGCCACTAACGTCTTCATAACCTCAATGAAGACCTCTCTCACTCGAATCCCCGGCGACTAACGTCTTCATAACCTCAATGAAGACCTCTCTCACTCGAATCCCCGGCCACTAACGTCTTCATAACCTCAATGAAGACCTCTCTCACTCGAATCCCCTGCCACTAACGTCTTCATAACCTCAATGAAGACCTCTCTCACTCGAATCCCCTGCCACTAACGTCTTCATAACCTCAATGAAGACCTCTCTCACTCAAATTCCCGGCCACTAACGTCTTCATAACCTCAATGAAGACTTCTCTCACTCAAATCCCCGGCGACTAACGTCTTCATATCCTCAATGAAGACTTCTCTCACTCGTATTCCCGGCCACTAACGTCTTCATATCCTCAATGAAGACTTCTCTCACTCGTATTCCCGGCCACTAACGTCTTCATAACCTCAATGAAGACTTCTCTCACTCGTATTCCCGGCCACTAACGTCTTCATAACCTCAATGAAGACCTCTCTCACTCAAACTCCCGGCCACTAACGTCTTCATAACGCCAATGAAGACCTCTCTCACTCGAATTCCCGGCCACTAACGTCTTCATATCCACTTTCAGAGTACTTTCAAACCACAAGAAAAAACCTGCACACAAATTTGTGTCAGCAGGTTTCCATTTCTCTTATAGCAGCCTTAATTCTCAATAGCGCCTCCGTTAGGACCTCACGAGGACAAGCGATATTTATCCGTTCAAACCCTTGTCCCCCTGCGCCAAATTTCATTCCTTCGTCTAGGCGGACTCCCGCTTTTTCTAAAAAGAAAGCATGCAGTTCTTCTGCAGGAATTCCCAGTTCTCTGCAGTCCAACCAAATTAGATGAGTTGCCTCTGGTTTAACTACTTTTATAGAAGGAATATGCTCTTTCAAGTAGCTGCAGACATACTCTAAATTAGCGTTCAAGTATTCTTTCACTTCTTGCAGCCACGGCAAGCCTTTGTAGTAGGCAGCAATGGTACCTTCTACGGCGAAAGCGTTAGGCCGCATCAGCCCGAAACCAGTTAATAATGTTTCATATTTCTCTTTAATGTCTTTGTTCGGAATGATGAAAATAGAGCTTTGCATTCCGGCAATGTTAAATGTTTTGCTAGGTGCCGCACAGGTGATGGAAAAATCCAGATGGTCAGGATGCACCTTAGCAAACGGAATATGCTTATATCCCGGATAAGTGAGGTCACCATGCATTTCGTCTGAGATGACAATCACTCCATGCTTTTCACAAATCTCCCCAATCCGCCGCAACTCTTCTTGTGTCCACACTCTGCCCACTGGATTGTGAGGACTGCAGAGGATAAATACCTTTGTGTTAGGCTGCGCCGCTTTTTCTTCAAAATCCTCAAAATTCATTTTATAGCCGTCCTCGGAATAGAGGAGGGAATTATGCAAGATGGTACAGCCTTGTGTTTGTATGGTAGAAAAGAAAGGATAATAGACAGGATCCTGCACGATTACCGCATCACCTGGTTTCGTTAACGCCTTTAGTAAAAGGTTCATTCCAGGAATGATTCCCGGACTGAACGAAATCCATTCCTGCTTCAACTCCCAGTCGTACTGCGTTTTCCACCAATATTCAACAGCGTCATAGTATCTTGCACAAAACGTGCTGTATCCATAAATACCGTGTGTCGCTTTTTGGCTGATGGCACTGACAATCTCCTCGGAAACCTGAAAATCCATATCTGCAATACAAAGTGGAATGATGTCTTGATCTTCGATAAACCATTTGACAGAATGCGTCTTTCTACGGTCGATGAATTTTTCCAGTTGCATGGCTTTCTCCCCTTAAAAATCGATCTAGTATGCCTTAGCCCAATATACCATATGTTTGGCTTCATTTCCGCAACATACACAAGATTCGGCAACTTGTTCCTGTTCGAAAGGCATACAGCGGGAAGTGGCGCTCGTCTCCTCTTTTATCTTATCTTCACACGCTTGATCTCCACACCACATAGCCTTGATGAAGCCGCCTTTTTGTTCGATTTGCTCTTTGAATTCATCGAAAGTCGTCGCTACGCTCGTTTTGGATTCGCGATGGGAACGTGCTTTTTCTAAAAGGTTTTTCTGGATGTCTTCGAGGACTTCTTGAATTTTTGCTTCTAGTCCATCTATTGACGTTATCAATTTTTCCCCAGTGTCACGGCGGACAAGGACTACTTGTTGCTGTTCAATATCACGTGGACCAGCTTCCAGTCTAAGTGGAATCCCCTTCATTTCATACTCATTGAATTTCCAGCCAGGCTTCTTGTCGCTCGCGTCAATTCCAACGCGAATGGTTTTAGCCAGCTTTTCTTTTAAATCATAGGCAAAATCCAGCACGCCCTCTTTGTGCTGAGCGATTGGGACAATCATCACTTGCGCTGGTGCAATTCTTGGAGGAACGACAAGTCCTCGGTCATCTCCATGAACCATAATCATCGCTCCAATAATACGGGTCGTGAAGCCCCAAGATGTTTGCTGCACGTATTCCTGCTTGCCTTCACGGTTGAGGAATTGAATACCGAAAGCTTTGGCAAAACCATCGCCCAGATGATGGGAAGTGGCGGACTGCAATGCTTTCCCGTCGTGCATCAGGCTTTCGATTGTGTAGGTGTATTTTGCTCCTGCGAATTTTTCTTTTTCCGTCTTCTGACCTTTGATAACAGGGATGGCTAGGATGTTCTCACATATTTCTGCGTAGACGTTAAGCATTTTCACCGTTTCTTCATGTGCCTGTTCGTCTGTTTCGTGACACGTATGTCCTTCCTGCCAGAGGAATTCGAGCGTTCTTAGGAACGGCCTGGTTGTCTTTTCCCAACGAACGACGTTTGCCCATTGGTTGTAAAGCTTCGGCAGGTCCCGGTAAGAATGGATGATGTTTTTGTAGTGCTCACCGAAAAGTACTTCAGATGTTGGACGGACAACTAAGCGTTCCTGTAGCTTTTCGTCGCCGCCATGGGTGACCCATGCTACTTCCGGTGCGAAGCCTTCGATGTGGTCTTTTTCTTTTTGGAGGAGACTCTCCGGTATGAAAAGTGGCATGTAAACATTCTCGTGGCCGGTTTCTTTGATCCGTTTGTCGAGCGCGTCTTTGATGTTTTCCCAAAGTGCGTATCCGTATGGACGAATGATCATGCTGCCACGGACGCTGGAGTAGTCGACAAGTTCTGCCTTGGTGACAACATCTGTGTACCACTGCGCGAAATCTTCGTCCATGTTGGTGATTTTTTCTACGAAATTTTTATTAGACATGTTGGTTTGCTCCTTTTTGAGAAGTATTTATGAGATTTTATAGTATATATGTCGGTTTATCTAAGTGAACGGTTCAAAATTTGCTGGTTTTCATAAAATTATGGGATTATGCATGTAAATAAGACCGCCTTTTTGAAAAGTTCGTGCCGAAATCAAGTGAGTTCGTGCGAAAATGGCCTAAGTTGGTGCCAAAACGAGGCAAGTTCGTGCCAAAACACCCCAAGTTGATGCCAAACCCATTTTTCAGCTAAATAAAAAAAGCCCTGCTCTAAATAAGGGACCATTTCTGGCGGTACCACCCTCATTCAAAGCAAAGCTTCACTCTCTTTCATGGTAACGGTTTTGAACCGCTGCACCGTTTCTGATGCAGAACTCTGAGGCAGGTTCAAATGCTTATCTATGGCTGCCTCTCACCACTCGGCACCCTCTCTTGGATAGACAAAATCATTTTACTAGTCCTCTTCGACGTTTGATATTGAGAAGATTATATAGGTTTGTTGGAAAATTTGTCAATCTATTATTTTACTAGTATTAGATTATTTCTTGATTTTTAAACTTCTCCCAACACAAAAAAAAACGACCGTACAATCCGACAAGTACGGCCGCTTTTCACCAACTGCTATGATATCAACCTTCCTTTTAACCGCAACAACTCCTCTACTTTCTCCCCCCTAGCCTCTTCATCCAACCGATACCTATCCTCCAGTATCTCCCACAACAGCTCCCCCTTTTCTTCAAAAGACAACGGTAGCCGCTTCACCACCTCCCGATATTCTGCCAGAAACTCTGTATAGGAAATCCAGCTAAAATCAAACTGTTCCTCCAGCTCTCTTTTCAACTTACGGGTCAATTTAGGACTAGATCCGTTGGAGGTTACCGCGATCTGCAAATTTCCGCGCCTGACCGTTGCCGGGAATGTGACGTTCCCTTCCCCTGACTCGTCTACCACGCAAACGAGCTGTGACTCATGCAACGAGCGAACCAATGCAGCGTTGACCTCTCTGTTGTTCGTCGCTAAGATTGCTAAAAACGCTTCTGCAAAATCATCTGCCTCCGCTCCCCGCTCGATTAACCGATAGCCTCTCAAGGCTGACAACTCCCGTACCTCCTCGGAAAATTCTGGCGCAATAAACGAAATATCCGCCTGCTCGGCATCCAGTACCTTTGCTTTCCGAGCGGCAATCCTTCCGCCACCCGCTATGACTACCTTCTTTCCCTTCAAATCAATGATCAACGGTTGCAACGCTCTCTTCCTCCTTTCCTGTAACAGTAGCCCGCTCCACCACAATATCCTGAATTACCTCATGGCGGCTTAACGGCTCTATTAACAAAATATCCTCTCCGGACCGTTGCCTTTTCCGAACTTCGCGCTCGACTTCACTTAACAACAAGCCCGCGAACAATAGATATGGCACCACTAGAACTCTGCCATCTGCCTCCAAACTCATCCTCTCCACACCCTCGGCAAACAATGGCGTGGTAGCCGCCAAATAACAGACAATCACTTGTGAAATGCCTAATTTCTCAGCAAGCCCAGTTTTTATCTCCGCAAAAGCCTTATGAATAGCGGGATCACTACTCCCCCTCCCAACCAGCAAAACAGAATCGGTAGCATCCACCATCCCAACCGCCGACCTCACCAATTCACTAATTGCTTCTACAATCCGCTCCTGCACCCCAAAAGCAGGGGCAATCTCTACGCTGACCTGCGGATATTTCACTCGAAGTGGCTCTAGCGCTTCTGGAATATCCTCTTTTATATGTCCTGCTGTTAAAAGAAAGATAGGAACGACGGTGATTTCGGTTGCACCTTTTGCCACACAGCGCTCGAATCCTTCTGGGATGTATGGTTCGGTCAATTCCAGAAAACTGATTTCCTGGATTGGTGCATGTGTATCCACTCTAGCAATGACCCGCCCCAAGAATTCTTTCGCTTCCCGAGCGCCTTTTTTCGACCGCGTTCCATGCCCTACATACAAAATGGCTTTCGTCACAAAACCCGCTCCCTTCTATCCGTACACTACCGGCAAGTGTGGCGCGACTTCCTCTTCGAACCAGTGTAACTTCTCATGCAGCTTCACCACTTCCCCGATCACAATCATGCTCGGATTGGAGATGTTGGCATCCTTCACTTTTCGCTCAATGTTGGCAAGTGTGCCAACGACGGTCCGCTGTTCCTTCAGCGTTCCCCAGTGGACAAGGGCAATCGGAGTTTTAGAAGACTTCCCATTTTCCTGTAGCCGCTTAAGTATATTGGGAAGCTGCGAAACCCCCATGTACACACAGATTGTATCCACGGCATGCGCAAGATTTGCCCACTGATGCTCCGCTTCCTTGTCACCTGCCTGGTGTCCTGTGACGAATGCGAAACTTTTGCTTAAGGTCCGGTGGGTAACAGGAATGCCGGCGTAGGCAGCCGCTCCGATTCCAGCAGTTATCCCCGGTATGACTTCAAAAGGGACATCCTGTTTGAAGCATTCTTCTGCCTCCTCGCCGCCACGGCCGAACACGAACGGGTCTCCTCCTTTCAAGCGCACGACCTGCAAGCCTTTTTTCGCATATTTTACGAGAAAATGATTAATCGTTTCCTGCTTCATCGTATGGTAATGGGGCAGCTTTCCGCAGTAGACAAGCTGCGCCTCTTTTTTTGCATAGTTTAGTAGTTCAGGGTTCACCAGGCGGTCATAGAGGATGACATCCGCCTGCTCGAGTAGGCGCAACCCCTTCACTGTAATCAATTCGGGATCCCCGGGACCCGCTCCCACCAAATATACTTTTCCGGTCATGCGCTACCACCCTTTCTCCTCTGGATCTAAAATATAGCCACTCTTTTTTCCAAGGCGCTTTTTCTCTCGTAAAATAACTTCTTTGACCTCAGGCTCCTTCAGATAAAACTTTTCAAGTTCCACATCAAGGTGTTCAAAAGCTGCTTCATCGTTCTCTGCAAAGATGACGGATACAATTTCCTTGGCCTCTATGGTCACGTCAAATCTATACAGATACGCCATCGGTTTCTTTTCCTAAAATAGTATCTAGTACGCCTTGCAAGGTGGAAACTCCCACGCGTCCAACAAAATCAAAGAAGGATTCTCCTTTTGTTTTCTGGTCGCGGAAGTAGATTAATAGCTCCTCCAGGACATCCGTCAATTCCTCTGCCGCCACTTTCCCCTTCAGCTTTTCATTGAACTTGCCGCCTTTGTTCAAGGTACCGCCAACATAGATCTCATATGCTTCCACCATCTCTTTTTGCTCATTGCGCATTTTCATCCCCTGCAGGCCGATGTCGGCAATTTGACGCTGACCGCAGGAATTGGGGCAGCCGACCATATGAGTGCGGATGGGTACGTCCAAGCTGATGCGCTGATCAAGTTCTTCTGCAATAAGTCGCATGCGTTCCTTCGTTTCCACCAATGCCAGGTTGCAATACTCGATACCAGTGCAGGAAACCGCATGCCCGAGAAAGGAGTTCGGGTTGATGGAGATGCGTTTGAATATTGGCTCTTTTAACAGCGGCTCCACGTTTTCAGCCGGAATGTTCGGAATGATGAGATTCTGAGAGTTACAGGTTCTGATCTCCCCGTTTCCATACTTTCCTGAAATTCTCGCAAGCTCGAACACTTCTTCCGCATCCAAGCGTCCAACCGGTACGTTGAAGCCGAGGAACTTTAAGCCCTCCTGCTTTTGATCATGAATCCCGTAAAAGTAACCAGCATTCCATTCTTCTTTTGGCTCGTCGCCTTTGGAAGGTAGCGGCCCCGTGTATTCTAGCAGCTTCTCCTTGAACTTTTCCGGCCCCCAATCGGCTACTAAAAACTTCAAGCGTGCAAGGTGGCGCTTCTCTCGATAGCCAAAATCACGGAATATGGTGGTTACCGCAATCGCAACTTCAAGCGTTCTTTCCGGTTCTACAAACACATCGATGGTTTCTGCTAGAAACGGTCTGGAGGAGAGTCCGCCCCCGACCTTTAGGTGGAAGCCACTTTTCGAGACACCATCTATCGTTTTTGTAGCCGGTGTAAAAGAAACACAGTTGATTTCCGCATTCGATGCATTCTTCGTATTGGCACTGATGGACATCTTGTATTTTCGCGGCAGGTTAGAGAAGTCCTCATTCTTCTGGAAGAAATCATAGACCTCTTTTACAATCGCCGTTGTGTCAAAAAGCTCGTCAGGATCAAGGCCCGCAATCGGGTTGCCGACAATGGTACGGGTGATATCTCCGCATGCTCCTGCACTGGAAAGTCCCACAGCTTCAAGACGATCGAAAATGTCCGGAATTTGCTCTATCTCCAACCAATGGAATTGGATTGCCTGCCTTGTGGTGATATCAAAAACACCACGGCCATAATCCCGCGCGATGCCTGCCAATGCTTCCACCTGCGGCTTGGTGAGAATGCCGGACGGAACATTGACCCTCATCATAAAATAACCATCCTCTTTTGGACGCTGCAGATAAAGGCCTGCCCATTTAAACAAGTCCCATTGCTCCTTAGGAATGGAGTCGAATCCATTTTTCGCGTAATGCGGGATGTCATCGAGAATTCGAAGACCATCCTTCTCCAGTTTTGCTTTTTCCGTCTTGTTGATTTTTTCGTTATCGGCCCAGTGTTTTACATATGCCATAAGTGGAACCCCCTTTAAATAATTTTTTGGTTTCTTAAGTATTGGAGTATCGTGTTGACGGCTTCTTCCACGGTCTGTGTGCCGGATGCGATAGTGATTTCTGCTTGTGGCGGCTTTTCGTACGGTGAATCAATACCGGTAAAATCCTTGATTTCCCCGCGTCTCGCCTTCGCATACAGTTGTTTCGGATCTCTTTTTTCACATTCCTCCAACGGGCAGTCCACAAATACTTCAATGAACTCTCCCCTTTCAAACAGTTTTCTCACCTGATCCCGGTCTACTTGGAAGGGAGAGATGAATGCGGTCGTCACAATCTTGCCGCTGTCCACGAAAAGCTTTGCCACTTCCCCAATGCGACGAATGTTTTCGTTGCGGTCCGCATCTGAAAATCCTAAATCTTTGTTAAGTCCATGGCGGACATTGTCTCCGTCCAATACATACTCGTTAATGCTTTGGCGATATAATTCTGTGGATACTGCATTAGCGATGGTCGATTTACCGGATCCCGATAGGCCGGTGAACCAGAGGACACAACTGCCATGCCCGTTCTGAGCACGGCGCTCCTCTTTTGTGATGGCCTGTTCGTGCCAGGTGATGTTGGTGGCTTTAGAACTCATTTTTCATTTCCTCCTTTATACGGCAGCTGTTTTCTCTTGTTTTAGCCCATCGATCAAGACCTCGATGACCTCTTTTCGACTGAAGGTGGACGGCGGAAGCTCCCCTGCTCTCAGCAGCTCCCTTACCTTCGTGCCTGATAATATGACTCTGTCTGTTGATGGATGTGGACACGTTTTATCCGAGGCCATACCCTCGCATTTATTACAGTAAAAACTATGCTCAAAAAATAATGGCTTAATGCCAAGCTCTTCCTCTGTGAACTGATGGAAAATATGCTGCGCATCGTAAGTACCGTAATAGTCACCAACTCCCGCATGATCCCGCCCTACTATAAAATGGGTGCAGCCGAAATTTTTCCTGGCGACGGCATGAAAAATGGCTTCTCTTGGACCTGCATAACGCATGGCCGCCGGGTAAACTGCCAGCTGGACACGGTCTGTTGGATAGTAGTTTTCTAGGAGTACACGGTAGCTTTTAAGCCTGACATCCGCAGGAATATCGTCCGATTTTGTCTCGCCTACGAGTGGGTTGAGGAAAAGCCCATCTACCGTTTCAAGCGCCGCTTTTTGGATATATTCATGAGCACGGTGGACTGGATTTCTCGTTTGAAAGCCGACGACCGTTTTCCAGCCTTTTTGCTCGAAAAGTTCGCGAGTTTGCTTGGGTTCAAGCCATACGTCTTGGGCTACACCTTTGTTTGGTTTTTGTGTAAGGATTACTTCCCCCGCGACGTAGATGTCGCCCCTTTCGAATAGTCGTTTGACCCCGGGGTGTGCGAGTTCTTCCGTTTTGTAGACTTCGCGGGCCTCTTTTTGGAGGTCTGGCTCATACCATTCGGAAACGGTAATAATTCCATATGTGGTTTGGTGGTGGGTCAGCTTATAGGTTTCTCCTTGTTGTAAGGTGCTTGCCACTTCTTTTGTAACCGGCAGTGTGACCGGGACAGACCAGACGATGCCGTTTGCCAGTCGCAGATTTTCTACGACAGATTCGTAGTCGGATTTAGTGAGGAATCCTGTTAGCGGACTAAAAAGGCCAACTCCTATGAGTTCCAGATCGCTTAGGGCGATGGCGTCGATTTGAATTTCTTTTGTTATGTTTGCAGTGTCATAGTTTGGTTGATAGGCTTGCACTAGTGTGCCGCCGTGTGGTTTAGGTAAGGTCATTGTTTGTTTCCCTCTCTTTTTTGTGGATTTTTGGTTAGAAATCTATGATTTTTTGGTGATTTGAAATCGTTCGGTCAAACTTCGGGCATGTTCGGACAAATTTACAGCTAATTTAGGTGCTGTTCGGTCAACTGTTAGAATGCTTCGGTTACTTTTGACTGGGGGTTCGGTCATTTGGAAAATTGGTTCGGACAATTTGACGAAATCTTCGGTCATTTTAAGCGAAACTTCGGTCAACTTTGGCAAATCTATGGTCACTTTCGCAAAAACTTCGGACATTTGCTCTCTGTGACCCCATATCTCTCAGCCAGACCACGCTTCGCAACCAAAATCCTAAACTCCTATTCCAAAATCATCCATCATTCCTTACTCCCTCCCGAAACCGCCGCCGCACCAGAGCCAGCTCCTGATCCACCAGTTCGCTGCATCAAAAACTTCACTCCAAACACCGAAACCAGCACGCCGATCATCGCAATCACCGGATACACATTCTGCTCAATCAACAGCTGAATCAGCGTGTAGGATAGCACCATCGATAGCACCGGCGATACCACCCACACAACCAGAAGCTGCACGACAATATCTTTTTTCAAAACAGACCTGCCCTGCTTCACATAGCCAATCCCGATAATCGATGACGTCGTAATCTGAGTCAGGGGGACTGGTATACCAAACACAGAAGCGACTGTCACAATCCCTGCCCCTGTCCCCGAAATCACACACCCTTCCTCCAGGCGCAGCTTTGTAATCTTCTTGCCGTTCGTTTCCATGACACGTTGACCAAGTAATATCGCGCCTAAAGCAACAAATAGTCCTCCCCAGAGGATTCCCTGTCCAGTGCTCATGATGCCTGCTCCTACAAGCGGTCCCACTGCATTTGCGACATTGTTCATCCCTGCTGAAAATGCTTCAAACACACCCATCACCACAACCAGCACGGACAATACCCGAACTGCCCGTGATGATTTTACCCAATGATCTATGACTTTATTTTTCAACACCCAGGTCGCCCCAATTGCTAATATAAACGCCAGAACCGGTGTCAGCAGCCAAAACAAAACGATCCAGGCGAGCTTTCCGACAAACACAGATTGATAGACAATTCCCGCGCCAACGACCGAGCCGACCGTCACTTCACTAGTGGAAAGCGGGATTCCGAATACATTTGCTAAAAATAAAGACAGGGCCGCTGATGCAATCACAATCAATGCAATGGTAACCGTAAAGGTACTCTGTGGGACAATGCCACTTCCCATCGTCTTAACGACCTCTCCGCCGCCAAGCCATGCCCCAAAGAACACCGCAATTCCGCATAGCACTAAGGCCACATTCCTTTTGACCACTCCTGATCCATACGCAATTCCCATGGATGCCGCCGCACCGCTCGCCCCAATATTCATGGCGAAGAATAGACCAACGATAACGGCCATTGTCACTAACATGCTTTTTCCTCCTTCATCTCACAGCCACTCTTAGTTTGTATGCAGGCCACACTCCGTCTTCCCGCTACCCGCCCAACGGCCAGCTCGGGAATCACCGTCTGTGCCAACTGCCTGTGTACAGGGAAAGCAGCCGATGCTCGGATACCCTTGATCATGAAGCTCGTTATAGGGAAGTCCCCGGGTCCGGATATAGTCCCACACATCCTCCCATGTCCAATGAATGAGAGGGCAGATTTTAATATTTTGGAATTTATCATCCCGGTTGAGGAAGTTTGTGCTGGCACGTGTTGGTGACTGCTCCCTCCTAAGCCCAGAAATCCATGCCTTTTTTGGCGTGAGTGCTTCTCTTAATGGTTCAACCTTGCGAATTTGGCAGCATTGGCCGGGGTCCCTTTTCCAAAGGGCGGTGCCATGTGCCACGGCTTGTTCATCCAAGGTTAGCGCTGGTTTCTTCTTTTCAATCTGCAAAGTTGGGTATCTACTTTCTATCTCCTTAATGACCTGATAGGTTTCTGGAAAATGCAGATCGGTATCTAAAAATACAATTTTCGCATCGGGCTTTACCTTTTGAATGAGGTCGATTAAAACCACTGCCTCTGCCCCAAAGCTTGAGGCATAGATGATTTCATCGGATTCATAAGTTCCAAACGCCCATTTCAATACCGCGGTCGCCCCTTTTGAGTCATCATCAACCTCGAAGATGGACGAGGTCTCCTTCCAGTTTTCATACGTTATTTTCTGGTTCATACTGTTATTGCTCCTTTCTTTTCCAATGAAAAAAGGCAGCCCTTTTACAAGTGCTGGCTGGTAGTTCCAAGCCAAGCATCATGTAAAAAGACCGCCTCCAGTTTGTCTGGTCAGCGAGTGTTTATTATTAATTTCTATTAAACACGCTGTTGATTTCCGTACCTGCTTTCGCTTTCCTTGGGGCGCTTGTGGAGCGTCCTCGGCAAGCCTCCGGGGTCTCCCCTAAGCGTTTCCTCCCGGTGGAGTCTGCGCCCTGTACTCCAATCTATTTTTTCTGAAGGCGAACCTTCTCATTTTTTTCTATCTGAATGACTTTCCCATCCTGTACGACTAGGGTGATAGATCCAAATTTGATTGATTGCAGCATTCTTTCCAAGTGGGTAACAACTTCTTCCCATTCCGAGTTTGCCAGTTGGTTCGCCTCCGTTTCATCACATAAAAAACGCCTCTCCCATTATGGAAAAGGCGCATATATGTAAGTGCACCTTATCTTCCAAAATGGGTATCCATTTTGCTGGAATTGGCACCTTGCTGTTCGCAGGTTGCCGGGCTTCAACGGGCCAGTCCCTCAGCCGCTCTAGATAAGCGTCAATTTAAGTTGTGTTTTTGTTAAAATTAATCCTACCATACTTATATGAATTGTCAACAAAGTTATTGACTGTTTTTTTAGATTTTTTTATTTTTGGGAGGTTGGTCCTAGTCAGCTGCTCATTCCCCAATTTTTTTAAGCTTGGTTTCGGAATCAATGATGACCGCTTGATAGGAATCGCCTGAGGTGGTTTCAAAGAGAACCCCTTGGATGGTTTCTTCTTGTTTTTCAAGATTCGCCAATTCCATTTTTGTTAATTCTTCAGGATCAAACGTCACTTTCCCTTCCAGCTTAAATTGCCCGTCGCCTATTTCCTCCGCCATTTCGATTTCATGGTCGAGCATACGCTCCTCTAACCATCCGGCAAGTAAGGGTTCTACTGTATCTTTTACTATTTTCAATCTATCATTATACGTAAGAATCATGGAGTAGCGGACATATTGAACTGTTTCATACTCATTCCCACCCATGCCAACGGAAGTTGAGGAAATGGTGAATTCAGGGTCTGGTTCAGTTTGAGCGAACATGTTACAGCCGGTTAATACAATGGTGAGGCAACACAAAACAGCTAGCCTTTTAAAACTAACACCGCGTTTATTCCTCATAAAACCTACTATTGAAAAAATCCCCTCACACATACTATCCTTCATACTAACCCCTCCTGTTTGGCGTTCCCATTTTACTAAACATTAACATATTTTTCCTTGAACGTGTTGCAATAATGTAAAAATGATGCGAGATTCCTATTGGAAGAAATCCAAAAAAATAAGCAGCGGCATCACTCACCGCTGCTTATTTCTATTCGCATTTTGCCATTTCGATTTTCTTGCGCTTTTCGGTTACCAGTACTTCAAGGTGACGATATAGGTTGACGAATTCTCCTGGAAGCAGACCACCGTATTCGCCGTCTAGATTTAGTTGCATCTTTTCTTGTGTGTTTACTTTTACCCTGTTGGCTTTTGTATAGATAACCAACGGATCCTTGACATGGTCTCCACGCAGTGCCATGGAAGCAATACGGATGAAGTCTGCAATATTTGCTTTTTTAAGAATGATCATATCAAACATGCCGTCGTTCATGCAGGAATCTGGCGCAAGCTTTTCAAACCCGCCTACCGAATTCGATAAGGAAACTAAGAACAGCATGATCTCGCCTTCAAAGATTTTTCCATCGTATTCAATCGTTACGTTTGTCGGGCGAATAGATGGAAGCATCTCAATTCCTTTTAGGTAGTAGGCAAGCTGGCCAAGCATTGTTTTCATTTTGATTGGTACTTCATAGGACAGCTCGGTCATTTTTCCGCCACCAGCAATATTCATGAAGTACTGATCATTTGCTTTTCCAATATCCACTGGCATTGGAACGCCTTCTGCGATAACATCGACACAACCTAAAATGTCATCACGCGGCAGGTCAAGTGCTCTGGCAAAGTCGTTCGTCGTACCCACTGGAATAATGCCAAGCTGTGGTCGGTATTCCTGTTCTGCCAGCCCGTTGACCACTTCGTTTATTGTTCCGTCTCCGCCAGCTGCCACCACAAGGTCATACTTGCGTTCCACAGCCAGCCTGGCAGCTTCTGTCGCATCTCCATGACCAGTTGTTGCATGGCAGGATGTTTCATAGCCGGCTTTCTCTAATCTTACCAACACTTCAGGCAGATGCTTTTTGAAAAGCTCTCGACCAGATGTTGGATTGTATATCACCCTAGCTCGTTTCATTTCCCATCATCCTAAACGTATATTTAACTAAGCCCTCTTTTATATCTATGTGTTGTCTATCTCTGTATGTTGTTATATAAGTTAGTTATATTTACCAATACCACTAAGTAGTGAACCTGTAACCCACTACTGATAACATATTAGCCTATTCGGGTGTGGATATGCAATTAAAATGAAAATTTTGAGAAATGAGGTTGGCATCCTCCCCTAAACAAAACCCCCACCCGCACCGCCACTTCTCAAAAGTAGCAGCTGCAGGTGAGGGCACCAAGCTCTTAATTATTCTTCTGTTTTCTTCTCTTCGCTCTTTTTTGAAGTAGCGATTTCGTTCGTCAGGCTGTCGATGCTGTGACGCACGTTCGCTTTGCCGGAGAAGTTTTCAATCAGTTCTTTTACATCAATTCCAGATGACGCCTTTAAGGATTCTTGAAGAGTAGACATCAGGTTTGTTGCGTAGCCAGTCACTTTGTTGGCGCCGCCATTTTCACCGCTTCCGCCAGTGTCCACAACCGTAATCTTATCGATGTTGCCAAGTGGAGCTGCAACTTGCTTCGCATATTCAGGAAGCATTTTGATGATCATGTCGAGGATAGCCGCTTGACCGAACTGTTCGAATGCTTCTGCAATCTTTTCTTTCGCTTCTGCTTCTGCAAGACCTTTCAGGCGGATAACTTCTGCTTCGGATTCCCCTTGCGCTCTTTGGGCATCGGCAATCGCAAGACCGTCGATACGGACTTTTTCTGCCTCTGCTTTGGCCATTGCTTCGATGCGGTATTTGTTTGCATCTGCTTCTGCCATTTGTTTTGCTTTATCAGCTGCTGCAGCCTGCTCAACAGAGTAACGGTCTGCATCGGCTTTTTTCTTAACCTCAGAATCGTATTGACGCTCACGACGCAGGATCTCTTTTTCCTCAAGCTCGATCTGCTTTTGACGCTCGATGATTTTGATCTGCATCTGTTGCTCGGTTACTTCCTGCTTCGCACGCGCTTCTTCGAGGTGATACGCTTGGTCGGCACGGGCTTTTGCAATGTCTTGCTCGCGGCGGTATTCGGCAACCTTCATTTGGTTCGTTTTTTCCGCTTCCGCAATTTCCGTCGCACGCTCAAGCTCTGCGCGTTGTGCGTCTTTTGCTGCTTCTGCACGCTTGATACGTGTTTCTTTGTCTGCCTCTGCAGTAGCAATGTCTGCGTCACGCTTTACTTGCGCGATACGTGGTTTACCAAGAGATTCTAAGTAACCGTTGCTGTCACGGATATCACGAATCGTGAAGGAAACGATAATCAATCCCATTTTCGCTAAATCCTGAGATGCCACACGTTGTACTTCTTGAGAGAACTTTTCACGGTTTTTGTAGATTTCTTCTACTGTCATGGAACCTAAGATGGAACGAAGGTGACCTTCCAATACTTCTCGCGCTTCGTTTTCCAGGTCCTCTTTTCTTTTTCCTAAAAATTGCTCGGCAGCAGTAGCGATGTCGCCGATGGAATTGCCGATCTTGATGATCGCGGTACCGTCCGCCATCACAGGAACACCTTGCTCTGTGTAAACTTCTGGCGTTTTTACGTCTAGTTTAATAGATAGCAAGCTTAATGGTTCAGATTGTTGGAATACCGGCACGATGAACGCACCGCCACCTCGTACAATCTTGATTTTGTTTCCGGCTTCGTCCGTGTGGACATTTTTCCCGCCCAGGTAGCTACCTGTGATGATTAAGGCTTCGTCTGGACCGACTGTTTTGTAGCGCGCGATGAACACGACAATCAGTACGAAAATTAGCGCAACGACGGCACCAATAATGATAAACATTTCACCCATTTTCTCTTCCCCCTATTTATTATAGTTTTCTAAAACCTTTTCGTATGGAGTGACAGAAACCACTCCGGTTTGGACATCAATGATCAGGACTTCCGTATCATAAGGGATTTCCTCGTTTTCAAAGCTCTGTGCGGAACGTGAAACGGTGCTTCCCCCGATGCTTAGTACCACTTCCCCAAACCCATCTTTCGGGACCGAGATGATAACTCGTGCAAGCTTTCCTTTTAAGTCATCGTCTGTGTAACCGAGTGAGGAATCGGCG
This sequence comes from Bacillus sp. RO1, assembly GCF_012524115.1. Lineage (GTDB taxonomy): Bacteria > Bacillota > Bacilli > Bacillales > Bacillaceae_I > Sutcliffiella_A. The sequence continues at coordinate 251,064 of NZ_JAAZWB010000087.1, forward strand.
GACTTGATTGGTACAAAGACAAAGATGTGAAGCAGTATGACTAGTAGAAGTGCGAGGACGGCGGCAATGGCCAACACCAGAAAACCTGATAGCGGCGAGTATTTTTCAACTAGATAGCCTGTTGCTCCAAACACAGTAAAAAATGAAAAGATAAGAGCTGGATCAATAGGTAACACATCAAATATCCCGTCTACCACATCTGACAATAATACGTAGATCAGCGTCAAGGCGCCAAAGATGATGAGGCACCAAAAGTAGAGCGTCATCATGTCCAATCCAAACAACGTCATAAGCCATCGTTTCCTTTCCTGTTGTATTGAAGGCAATCACCTTTGGACCCTAATCCTTCTTCCAAAATTTCCTTCCGCTATTATATACGGGTCATTTCTCCTAAAGGTTTCAAAAACATTTCTATTTTTCTACCTTTTTCTTGGATGATGATAGGTGTAAACTAATAGTAGGAATTTACAAACTTTTACCTATTACATCATAAACCATATAAAAGGGGAAAACTATCACTTATGCTAAAAAAAGGAATTATCTGCACGATGGGATTGGGCTTGCTGGTGGGTTGCAGCAGTTTCGATAGTTTATTAGAAGAAAAAGAACCATTGTTAGGGAGCTCTCATGCAGGCAAGTCGACTGTGCCGGAAGTGGCAGTGGTGGACGATGCGGCATGGAAGGCTTTTTTTGAAAAAGAAGAGGACGGTAGTGAGGTGGTTGTCGCACCGGAAGAACCGGAAGAAGCCGAAGCTCCTCCGACGGAAGAGGAGCCAGCTGACCCAGAAGAGGTTTCCGAACCTGATGAGGTTTCTGAACCCGAAGCGATTCCTGTCGTGGCCAACCCTGGCGCGATGAATGTGATGGTCAATAAATTCTGGTCGCTGCCGGAAGGGTATCGTCCTGGGGATTTAATTAAGCCAAATGTACCGTTTTCTTTTGGTGATGAAAACAGCGACCGTTCCAAGCTGCGCGCAGAGGCAGCTGAGTCGCTTGAGATCATGTTCAATGTCGCAAAAGGGGAAGGCATCGAACTTTATGCGCGGTCCGGCTTCCGTTCTTATGAAACACAAGCTGCTATTTTTAAAAATGAGGTAGCCACATTCGGATATGAGCAGGCGGTCCTCTATGTGGCGCTGCCTGGAACAAGCGAGCATCAGACAGGACTTGCGATGGATATTACCGCTAAGAGTGTGGGGCTTGAGTTAGTGGAGGCATTGGAAGGGACAGCTGAGGGCAGGTGGCTTGCGGAAAATGCCCACCACTACGGATTTATTTTGCGCTATCCGAAAGGGAAAACGAATATTACGGGTTATGCGTTCGAACCGTGGCACTTCAGGTATGTTGGTGTGGATATTGCTGGTGAGATTTATGCGAAAGGAATTACGTTGGAAGAATATTTGGGAGATGTGCGGGAGTTTTAAAAGGGAAAGGTTATGTGGAGCGCTTTGTTGGCGCTCTTTTTTGTGTTGGAAATTGATTTTGCAGTGGTACTTGCGTGAATTTAGGGGTGTTGGAATGGGTGGCGTAAAGCTTTGGCTAGTTTATTGTCCGGAATTTGAAATTATTGTCCATTTTTAGATTTTATTGTCCAAAGTTTAGATTTATTGTCCACATTTTCATTTTATTGGCCAAATCAGGCCGGATAAATGCCATTCGACACAATACAACACGACTCAACCCATACCACCCCTACTTCCCTCAAATAAAAAAACAACCCCAACATCCTGCGTTGGGGTTTACTTATCAACATTATCGCTTCTTAATTTCCTCAATCAAAATCTTGTTCACCATTTGAGGGTTTGCCTGGCCTTTGGAGGCTTTCATGATCTGGCCGACAAGGAAGCCGATGGCACGTTCTGTACCTTCTTTGTAGTCCTGTACGGATTTCGGATTTGCATCCAATGTTTCCCCGACCATTTTACGAAGGGTCCCTTCGTCCGAAATTTGGACAAGGCCTTTTTCTTTTACGATTTTCTCTGCATAGCCGCCGTTTTCAATTAGTTCTTTGAAAACTTTCTTGGCAATTTTTGATGAAATCGTGCCCTTTTCAAGAAGTTTAATCATGCCTGCGAGTCCTTCTGGAGTCAGTGCTGTATCATCAAGCTCTTTATTTTCAGCGTTCAGGTAAGCAGAAACCTCGCCCATCAGCCAGTTGGACGCAAGCTTCGCGTCTGCTCCTGCTTCAACAGTTCCATCAAAGAAATCGGACATTTCTTTAGTGATGGTCAGGACTTGAGCGTCGTAAGCAGGTAGTCCAAGCTCTTCGACGTAACGCTTTTTGCGCTCGTCTGGAAGAGTCGGGATGTCTGCGCGAACGCGCTCTTTCCAGTCATCATCAATGTGAAGTGCGACAAGATCCGGCTCAGGGAAGTAACGGTAGTCATCGGATCCTTCTTTTACACGCATCAGAATCGTCTTCTTCGTCGCTTCGTCATAACGGCGTGTTTCCTGTTCGATCACTCCGCCAGATAAAAGAACTTGCTCTTGGCGAACGACTTCATGCTCCAGTCCTTTTTGGACAAAGTTGAAGGAGTTCAGGTTTTTCAGTTCAGCTTTTGTACCAAATTCCTTTTGGCCGACTGGACGCAGGGAAATATTCGCATCACAACGCAAAGATCCTTCTTCCATTTTACAATCAGAAACGCCCGTGTATTGGATGATGGACTTTAGTTTTTCCAGGTAAGCATACGCCTCTTCCGGCGTGCGGATATCAGGTTCCGATACGATTTCCACAAGCGGTGTACCTTGGCGGTTATAGTCGACAAGGGAATAGCCGTCGCCTGTGTGCATCAATTTACCTGCATCCTCTTCCAAGTGAAGGCGCGTGATACCAATGCGCTTTTTCTCTCCGTTCACTTCAATATCAATCCAGCCGTTCTCGCCGATTGGCTTGTCATGTTGAGAAATCTGATATGCCTTCGGGTTGTCCGGATAAAAGTAGTTTTTGCGGTCGAATTTGGTGTCGGTTGCCACTTCACAGTTCAGGGCCATTGCAGCCTTCATCGCGTATTCCACCGCCTGTTTGTTCAGTACAGGCAAGGTTCCCGGATAGCCAAGTTCCACGACACTCGTATTGGAGTTCGGTTCTGCGCCAAATTCGTTCGGACTTGCCGAGAAAATTTTAGATTTTGTTTTTAATTCTACGTGTACTTCAAGGCCAATAATCGTTTCAAAATTCATATCTATTTTTCACCCCTTACAGCTGTGGCTTCTTTTTATGATGGTCGGTTGCCTGCTCGAATGCATGGGCAACGCGATAGATAGTGCCCTCGTCAAAATGATTTCCGATGATCTGCAAGCCTACTGGTAGTCCGTCCACAAAGCCTGCTGGAACAGAGATTCCTGGTACGCCTGCAAGGTTCACTGGGATAGTCAGGATATCATTTGCATACATCGTAAGTGGATCCTTCGTGTTTTCTCCCACTTTAAAGGCCGGAGTCGGCGTAGTAGGTCCGATGATGACGTCATATTTTTCAAAAACGTCTTCAAAATCCTGCTTTATTAGCGTACGAACCTTTTGAGCTTTTACATAATAAGCATCATAGTGACCTGCGCTCAACGCGTAAGTTCCAAGCATGATTCGGCGCTTCACTTCAGGTCCGAAGCCTTCACTGCGCGTCTGCTTGTACATGTCGATTAGGTTCTTCGCATTGTCTGTGCGGTAGCCATACCGAACGCCGTCAAAACGCGCAAGGTTTGCCGATGCTTCTGATGATGACAATAGATAGTACGTTGCTAAAGCGTATTGGGAGTGCGGCAGGGAAACTTCTTCCCATGTTGCTCCTAGCCCCTCTAATACTTTCAATGCATCTTTAACAGATTGGCGTACCTCTTCGCTAACGCCTTCTGCCAGATACTCTTTTGGCACACCTATTTTCAGCCCTTTGATATCTCCTGTCAGGCTGGAAAGGAAGTCCGGTACGTCGGCGTTTGCAGACGTGGAATCCATTGGATCCAGTCCAGAGATCGCTTGTAAAAGGTAGGCATTGTCTTCTACTGTACGCGTGATTGGACCGATTTGGTCAAGGGATGAAGCAAAAGCGATTAAACCATAACGGGAAACACGGCCATAAGTAGGTTTTAGGCCGACAACTCCGCAAAAAGCTGCAGGTTGACGGATTGATCCACCGGTATCAGAACCTAAGGAGAAAAATACTTCCCCTGCCGCTACAGCCGCTGCAGATCCACCGCTTGATCCACCGGGAACACGCTCAAGGTCCCAAGGGTTTTTCGTTGCAGCAAAGGCAGAGTTTTCATTGGAGGATCCCATGGCAAACTCGTCCATATTTATTTTACCGATCGTGACGGTTTCAGCTTGGTTCAATTTTTCTACAACGGTTGCATTGTAGATTGGGTTGAAGTCACCAAGTATTTTACTCGCAGCTGTCGTGCGGATGCCTTTTGTGACGATATTGTCCTTAATTCCAACTGGAAGGCCAAATAATAGGCCATGTTCTTTTTCTAGTCCTAACGCTTGGTCGAGGACTTTTGCATATTTACGGGCATTCTCTTCATCTAGGGTCAGGAATGCTTGTACCTTATCATCGACTTCGTTGATGCGTTTGTACGATGTATCAACGAGGTCAGATACGCTGATTTCTTTTTTATGTAAAAGGCTATGTAATTCCGATAGCTTTTTATCAAACAATGACATGGGGGTTCCCTCCTTACTCTTTCCTATTCAATAATGCTTGGTACGCGAATCTGGCCGTTTTTGTGGTCTGGGGCATTTTTCAATACCTCATCCACCGGCAGGCCTTCTTTCGCCACATCTTCCCTCATGACATTCTTCATATGTAGAACATGAGAAGTTGGTTGAACATCTTCTGTATCTAATTCATTCAGCTTCTCTGCGAATGAAATAATTGCATCTAATTGACTTGTGAACATAACTGCCTCCTCCTCGCTGATCGCAAGACGGGCCAAATGCGCCACATGCTTCACCTGATCCTCCGAAATACGTGACATCCTCTTTCACCTCCACCAAAAATCGAACTTGCACAATACCCCTATCATACTAAACTTTAACCCCCACAAGCAATTCTCACGGGATATTGGCATGATATTTCTTTAGTGGAGTAAAGAGGGGTCTGACCCTCAATGCGTTAGAGCGCTAAAGAAACCCTCCTCTCCCCCCTCTCTAAAGGTTTTATGGCAGGAAGTATGTTTCGTGTTTTTCGGGGGAAAATAAGTGGGCATTCTGGGAAGAGTGAGGGCAAATATGGTAGCAAATATTACAGCAATATTACGCGTTTGATAATTCTGAATAGTTTTACTTTATTTTTTTACGATTAGGAGGTATGCCCATTGTATCAAGGGGTAGCGTGTTTTTCTTCCTATTGAAAAAGGTTTCAATCGCTTGAATTAAGGGAAATACTTTGTTAGCTTAAATACTCGTAACCGTTATGAGAGCAATTTGGGGCGCCGAAATTGCTGATGTACAAAGAAAACTAAAGAGAATTCAGGAGTTGATATTGTGGAAACAGGAGTATTTATTTCCCTAGCACTTTATTTCATTGCCATGCTAGGAATAGGTTTATATGCCTATAAAACATCTACAGACGATATTTCAGGCTATATGCTTGGTGGCCGTCAATTAGGACCTGGAGTTACAGCATTATCTGCCGGGGCATCTGATATGAGTGGATGGATGCTAATGGGTCTACCGGGTGCCATGTATGCTACCGGTGTATCCAGTATGTGGATTGCCATTGGTCTTACAATTGGAGCATATGTAAACTATTTGGTCGTTGCACCTCGTTTAAGGATTTATACAGAAACTGCGAATGACTCCATTACAATCCCAGATTTCTTTGAGAACCGTTTTTATGATGGAACTCGTATTTTACGCTTCGTATCAGCGATTGTTATCATCATTTTCTTCACTCTCTATACATCCTCTGGTTTAGTTTCTGGTGGTACACTATTTGATAGTGCATTTGGGTTAGACTACAAAACTGGTTTATTCGTAACGGCTGGTGTAGTAGTGGCTTATACATTGTTCGGAGGATTCTTGGCAGTTAGTTTAACTGACTTTGTACAAGGTGTCATCATGCTTCTTGCCCTAGTGCTTGTGCCTATAGTTGCATTTACGGATTTAGGCGGTGTTGGTGTCACACTTGATGAAGTACGTTCCATCGACCCGACATACCTTGATTTCTTTAAAGGAACAACTGTCCTAGGAATTATTTCTTTACTTGCTTGGGGACTAGGTTACTTTGGTCAACCTCACATCATCGTTCGATTTATGGCGATTAAGTCCATCCGTGATTTCAAAGCTGCTCGTCGTATCGGAATGAGCTGGATGATCGTTTCCATCATTGGTGCGATGGCTACAGGACTTGTAGGGATTGCATATGTGAACCGTACAGGAATGGAATTGGCTGATGCAGAAACAATCTTTATTGTGTTCTCCCAATTCTTGTTCCACCCACTAATCAGTGGATTCTTACTTGCAGCAATCTTAGCTGCTATCATGAGTACGATTTCTTCTCAGCTACTTGTTACATCCAGTGCGCTGACTGAAGACTTTTATAAAACGTTCTTGCGCCGTGAAGCATCTGATAAAGAACTTGTTTTAATTGGACGTATCTCCGTTCTTATCGTTGCACTAGTAGCGATTGCACTATCCTTAACACCTAATGACACCATCCTTAACCTGGTTGGTAACGCATGGGCAGGATTTGGTGCAGCATTTGGTCCAGTGGTTATCCTAAGTCTTTACTGGAAACGTATGAACCGTTGGGGTGCGCTTGCAGGTATGCTAGTGGGTACCATCACCGTACTATTATGGATCTATGGTCCATTTACCATCAACGGGGAACCGCTAACCGCGTTCTTATATGAAATTATTCCAGGGTTCATCCTAAGTACGATTGCCGTAATTGTTGTAAGTTATATTACAAACTTCCCACGTAAAAAAGTACGTGAAGGCTTTACGGAAATGGAAGAAACAATGGAAACTGAAACGAATAAAGAAGATTAATTTATACAAAAGAGAACCCGTTCACTTGGACGGGTTCTCTTTTCATTTACTTTTCGTTATCCACCAACACAATAACCTCTAATTTGTCTGCTGTATTCACTGCAAACACACTGTACACGGTATCTTTTTCAAGCTTTGTTCCAGAGAGGTCTAGAACTTGTTTTTTATCAGGTGTTCTGATTTCCAAATCGTACGTTCCAGGCTCAAGTTCCTGATATACGGAAATGTCTTTAAAAGAAAGTTCACTGAATACTGTATCCCCATCAATTACTCCTACATCCACTTGTGGAGCATCAGGCGATAGGTGACCGACACGCGTGAACGCTTTTCCTTTAGGGGCTTTTCTAGTATCCTCCACCGCAATCATCTCAAGGTTCGCAAGCTTATTAACAGCTGCTACCGTGTATGCTTTGCCACCTTCTACTTCAAGCTGCTGAGCAATAACTGGTTGATCTTTTTTCCCCGCAGGAAAGATCTCTACTTTGTGTGGGCCTGCCGGAAGCATTAAGTAATCTGTAGCGTCTTTAAACTTCGCACCTTCAACCGCGACATTTCCATCTACATAGACGTCCACAGCCGGCGCGTCAGGGGATGCATGGAGAATACGGACTTGTGCATCCTCTTTGCTGCCTGTAATCGCATTTGCAGCAGCCATATTGCTCATTCCACCTAAAACAAACAGCAACACCGTTAAAATACTAAGGAATTTCTTCATTTTATATCTCCTTTTCATACTATTTTTGAACACATTTGTTAGTATGAAAGGTTCACGTGGAAAATATGTAAAAAAGTAGCAATAAAGTTTGGATGTTCGGTTGTTTTAGCTTATATTTGGTGGAGCTTAAGGAGAACTAGATCGAGTTCGTGCCGAAACAGTGAGAGTTGATGCCAAAATGGGGTAAATTCGTGCCAAAATAATGCGAGTTCGTGCCAAAACCAGCCGAGTTCGTGCCAAAGTGTTTTCTATGGTACGCCCCACTCCTCCACCAAAAAAAGAAGCTGACACCCAACTAGGCATCAGCTTCCTTCTATTATAATTATTACAACGTTTCAGAAGTTGTTTTTGCTTGCAAGTGAAGCAATAGGTAGTCAGGACCGCCCGCTTTGGAGTCTGTTCCAGACATGTTGAATCCACCGAATGGTTGGTATCCAACGATTGCACCTGTACATCCACGGTTGAAGTATAGGTTACCTACGTGGAAGTCTTCGCGAGCCTGCTCAATTTTGTCGCGGTTGTTTGTGATAACCGCTCCAGTCAAGCCGTATTCTGTGTTGTTGGCAATCTCAAGCGCATGATTGTAGTCTTTTGCTTTTGCAAATGCTACAACCGGTCCGAAGATTTCCTCTTTCATCAGGCGAGCTTCTGGATCCACGTCAGCAACGATTGTCGGCTGAACGAAGAATCCTTTGGAGTTGTCTCCTTCTCCACCAGCAAGGATGCGTCCTTCTTCTTTTCCAATTCCAACATATTTCATTACTTTATCAAATGCAGCTTGATCGATAACAGGTCCCATGTAGTGGTTTTCTGTTGGGTCGCCAACTGTCAATTCTTTTGTTAATTCTACTGCACGGTTTAATACTTGATCATACACATCTTCCACGATTACCGCACGGGAGCACGCAGAACATTTTTGACCGGAGAAACCGAATGCAGATTTTACGATGGATTGTGCTGCTAACTCAAGGTCGCCCTCGCTGTCTACCACAATCGTATCTTTTCCACCCATTTCAGCGATAACACGCTTCAGCCAAATTTGGCCAGGGTTCACTTTAGAAGCACGCTCATAGATTCGTAAACCAACGTCACGAGATCCAGTGAACGAGATGAAGCGAGTGCGTGGGTGGTCTACTAGGTAGTCCCCTACTTCCGCGCCGCTACCTGGTACGAAGTTAAGTACGCCAGCAGGAAGTCCAGCCTCTTCCATTACTTCTACAAATTTAGCTGCAACAACCGGAGTTGTAGATGCAGGCTTCAATAGTACTGTGTTACCCGTTACAATCGCCGCTACTGCAGTACCAGCCATGATTGCAAATGGGAAGTTCCAAGGAGAGATGATGACACCTACACCTAGTGGAATATAGTTATAACGGTTGTATTCGCCAACGCGGCTTTCTAAAGGCATACCGTCTTTTAGTTTAAGCATTTGACGCGCATAGTACTCAAGGAAATCAATTGCTTCAGCAGTATCTGCATCTGCTTCATTCCAAGGCTTTCCTGCTTCTTTTGTTAAGAGTGCAGAGAATTCGTGCTTACGACGGCGAATGATTGCTGCCGCACGGAACAAGATGTCTGCTCTTACTTCTGGCTTCACTTTACGCCACGTTTTGAACGTTTCGTCTGCAACTTGCATCGCCTTCTCAGCCAAGTCACGATCTGCCTTTGACACACGACCAATAACCTCTTCTTTATTTGCAGGGTTCACGGATACGATTTTATCTTCCGTCGTAACACGCTCTCCACCAATAACTAAGTCGTAATCTTGTCCTAAATAAGAGTCCACTAGTTTCAAGCCTTCAAGATAAGCTTGTTTGTTTTCCTCATTAGTGAAATCAGTAAATGGTTCATGTTTGTAAGGTAATACCATTACATTCGCCCTCCTTTGCATTCTAAAGCGCTTGCATACAATTCTCATTCTACCCTATCATTACTAGTCTTTCAAATATTGTTTTTATTCTAATCGGAAGAAAAATTTGGAGACGTTGGAATGGTGCATCAGATGTGGGAAGGGTAATTCTTTGAGCACTTTTTTGCAAAAGTTACAATAATCCTTGAAAAAGTTACAATAACTACAAAAATAGTTACAATAACCATTGAAAAAGTCTCAATAACCACAAAAATGGTTACAATCAATCCTCGTATCTCCATTCATAGCACAAAAAACCCACTATTCCATAAAGAATAGTAGGTCTCCAATAATTAATAGATATGAACAAACGGTTTTTCCGAACCTGCATCCCTTACAATCAACGCTTCCTCTCCACTGATGGAAGAAATGGATACTTGTAGATTGATATAATTCGGGAAGTGTTCCACCACTAGTCCAGTTACATACTGAGTGAAGCCAATCAACTCGGCTTTTCCGTTAAACTCCATATTCACTTCAATGGAAAGCTGTTGGAGTTCCCCATCACGGTAATAGCCTGTTCCTATCACACCTGTATGATTAGGAAAATAGTCGTCAATATCCAGCTTGAAATTCTCAAATCGTACTGCGTCATCACGATATAATTCGGTAGTATCACTATTTGGGAAAAGGTGATATTCTTCGTTTATTTCTTCCCATTTACCAACGGAATTATTTCCTGATGCGACATTTGCTTTTGCGATAAAGCTTCCTGGGACAACGGAATTCGCGGGACTTTGTTTATACAATCCAATGATGATTGGAACATTCTCAAGTCCTTCCATGCCACGTACTCTTCTGATAACTTCTTCGCCTATTTTTTTCCCTTCAGCTTCAAGTTCGTCATCTGGAATCACATATTCCCTCGGATAGCCGCCTTCTTCATCTGTTAAATTATAATAATGGACAGAGTTCAAGGCAATCCCAATGGAAACCCCGCCTAGTTCCACCTGATCTTCTCCCTTACGGACAAGATAGTTTTGTTCCTGGATATGCGCAAGGTAGATTGGACTTTTTTCGTTTGTATCTTCCGTATCGACTCCCCGAATCAACGGGGGGTTCAACCCGGTAGTATCCTTATCTTCTGGGTCAACTCGTCCCAGCCAGCTTTTAATCGTATCCCTCTTTATATACTGCCCTTCCTGATACAAATAACTGTCTGAAGGAAATACCTCCTGGGCCATTCTCATCAATCCGGTTTCCAATTCTTCCACATCGACCCGGCTGTTTAGGCGCGGGGCGATTTGGCCGCGGGTTTCCCCTGGCTTGTAAGGAAGGATTGTTTGATAATAGTCATCTGATATTTTATATCTAGGAACAATAGCTTGTTCCGTGTTTTCCTGCTGCGCTGGATCTTGTACCACTTCTTCCTGCTTCTCGAAGCCTGGCACACATCCGGTGGCAAAAAGAGAAACAACAAGGAGCAACGACAAAAACCTTTTCACTTCCAACACCTCTTATGATTGTATTTCCTTTAGCATTTGTGCTTCGTTCCAAACTTCTATTCCAAGTTCCTGGGCTTTTGTAAGCTTTGATCCAGCCTCTTCTCCTGCAATAACAAGGTGGGTGTTCTTGCTGACGCTACCCGTCACTTTTCCGCCCAGCTGTTCAATGGCTGCTTTCGCATCATTTCGAGACATTTCTTCCAGCTTTCCTGTCAGGACAATCGTTTTTCCTGCAAAATATGAATCCACATCTTCCGCGCTTACAGGTTTTGGTCCTTTATAAGCCATGTTGACACCAAGTTCTTTTAGCTCAGAGAGCAGTTCTTCCACTTCCGGCTGTTCAAAATAAGTCACAATGGAATCCGCCATCTTGTCACCAATTTCGTGAATCGCCGTCAGCTCTTCTTTCGTCAAGCTTGCAAGACGATCCATATGATCAAATTCTTGTGCCAGTGTTTTAGCTGCTTTCGCTCCGACTAATCGGATTCCAAGTCCAAACAGAAGGCGCTCTAACGAGTTGTCTTTTGTTTTCTCTATTGCAGAAATCAGGTTATCCGCAGACTTCTCACCCATCCGCTCCAGCTCCAGAAGCTGCTCTTTTGTTAATTTATAAAGATCTGCCACGTCTTCAATCAAGTTCTCGCGGAAAAGTTGAGCAATTACCTTTTCGCCAAGACCATCAATATTCATGGCATTACGGGATACAAAGTGAATCAATCCCTCACGAATCTGTGCCGGACATTTCGGGTTAATGCAGCGCAAGGCCACTTCCCCTTCAATGCGGACAAGCTCGCTCTCACATTCCGGACAGTGAGTCGGCATGGTGAAATCACGTTCTTCACCGGTTCTCTGCTCTACAAGTACATTCACCACTTCGGGGATGATATCTCCGGCTTTTTTCACGATAACGGTATCGCCAAGCTTAATGTCCTTTTCACGGATGAGGTCTTCATTATGTAAGGAAGCTCTTTGGACCGTCGTCCCTGCTACACGCACAGGTTCAAGGATCGCCGTTGGTGTAACCACACCTGTTCGGCCGATATTCAGCTCGATGTCAAGAAGCTTAGTCGTGACTTCTTCTGCAGGGAACTTGTACGCAATCGCCCATCTTGGACTTTTTGCGGTAAAACCAAGCTGTTCCTGATGCTCGGTGTTGTCCACTTTAATTACGATACCGTCTATATCATACGACAGATCCGGGCGTTTTGTGTGCCAAGCTGTGACATATTCCAAAACTTCTTCGATAGACGTGCACACTTTTCGCTCCGTATTCGTCTTAAACCCTAGTTTATCCAGGTAATCTAAGCCCTGACTGTGGGAATCCACACCTGCTTCTCCTGCATCTGCAAGGCTGTACACGTATACGGACAAGTTACGGGATGCAGCAATTTTTGGATCAAGCTGACGAAGGGATCCCGCCGCCGCATTACGTGGGTTGGCAAATGGCTCTTCTTCGCGCTCCATTTTTGCCGCATTTAGCTTTTCAAAAGAATTCTTCGGCATGTACGCTTCCCCGCGAACTTCCATCGTCACCAGTTCTTTTAAGCGCAAGGGGATTGATTTGATCGTTTTGAGATTCATGGTGATGTCCTCACCCGTAGTCCCATCTCCACGGGTCGCGCCAAGAACAAACAGCCCGTCCTCATAGCGCAGGGACACAGCCAGACCGTCAATTTTCAACTCGCATACATAGGTCACATCATCGCCGACAGCCTGCTTGACTCGGCGATCGAAATCACGCAAGTCGTCTTCGTTAAAGGCATTGCCCAGACTAAGCATCGGGGTACGATGCTCGACCTTGTTGAACATCTCAAGAATATTCCCTCCAACACGCTGAGTCGGAGAGTCCTCCGTTTGCAGTTCTGGATGCTCCTTTTCTAGCGTTAATAGCTCTTGTAAAAGAGAGTCATATTCGGCATCTGAAACGGACGGTTTGTCCAGTACATGATATTCATAGTTATATTGGTTCAGCACATCATGCAGCTCGCGAACCCGTTTTTCAGCTTGTTCTCTTTCCATGCAATGTCGTCCTTTCTAATTTGGCGGTTATCATCTATTGTTGAACCTTCGTCACAGGGGCAAATTTTGCTAATAGGCGTTTGATTCCTGTTGGGCTTGGGAATGCGATATCGAGTTCCTTGCTGTCTCCATCACCCTTTACGCTGACAACAGTGCCGACTCCCCATTTTTTATGTTCTGCTTTGTCTCCTACCATCCAGTCCAAGCTTTCTCCACCCGTTGCAGTAAGCCCTCGGGATGGTGCGGTGGTACGACGTGCGGTTTGCGAAGCTGGAGTTGCAGCTCTTCCTCTACCTGCTACTGATCCCCCACCAAACGGGGAAGTAGAACCGCCTCCAAAACTTGACCCGCGGCCACCAAATGGCGTTGGACGGGATGAAGCTTCTTTGTTTTCTTCGCTTTCTAGTAACTCTTCCGGAATTTCTTTTATAAAACGAGAAGGTGGATTAATGTTTGTACGACCAAATAACGTACGCATCTGGGCGTTCGTGATAAACAATTGCTGCTCGGCACGCGTAATTCCAACGTAAGCCAGGCGGCGTTCCTCTTCCATTTCCGCTTCTTCAAACAGTGAACGGCTGTGAGGGAATACCCCTTCCTCCATTCCAATCAGGAATACAACCGGGAACTCAAGTCCTTTTGCAGCATGAAGTGTCATTAAAATAACACCTTCCTGCTGGGCTGGATCTTCCTCGTCCAATTTATCAATATCAGCAACAAGCGCAAGGTCTGTAAGGAAGGCAACCAAGCTCTTATCATCATATTTTTCTTCAAAGTTCTTCGTAACAGATAGAAACTCATCGATGTTTTCCAGTCTGCTTTGGGATTCAATCGTTTTGTCGGCTTTCAGCATTTCACGATAGCCTGACTTTTCAAGAACCTCTTCCACAAGTTCCGTTACAGAGATATACTCTTGCATTTGTACATAGCCTTCAATCAGCGCGCGGAACTCTTTCAATTGAGAAGTAGCTCTTCCGCTGACGCCAATCAGGTCCACTTCTCCCAGCGCCGTGTATATGGAAATATCATGCTGTGCCGCGTAATTGGCGATCTTATCAACGGTTGTTGCCCCGATGCCACGTTTTGGTACATTCACAATTCGCTGCAAGCTGATGTCGTCGTCTGGATTGGCAATAAGGCGAAGATACGCCAAGATATCCTTGATTTCTTTTCTGTCGTAGAACTTGGTCCCGCCGACAATCGTGTAGTTGATATTAGACATGAGGAGCATTTCCTCCATCACACGGGATTGGGCGTTTGTACGGTAAAGAATCGCAAAGTCACCAAGCGTGCGTGTTGGGTCCTGTCGCATTAGTTCACGCATTTTGCCTACTACAAACTGTGCTTCCGATTTCTCCGAATCCGCTTGGTAATGGATGATTTTTTGTCCTTCGTCGTTTTCCGTCCAAAGGTTCTTCTTTTTACGGCCGATATTGTTTTCTATCACTCTGTTTGCCGCTTCTAGAATACGTTTGGTAGAGCGATAATTTTGCTCAAGGAGCACGACTTCTGCGTTTGGATAGTCTTTTTCAAAAGAAAGGATATTGGCGATATCCGCTCCACGCCAGCGATAGATGGACTGATCAGAATCCCCTACCACACAAAGGTTTTTCAGGCGATCAGCCAAAAGGTTTACCAACGTATATTGCGCTCTGTTCGTATCCTGATACTCGTCAACGTGGATATACTGGAACTTGCGTTGATAGTATTCAAGCACTTCCGGTACACGTTTAAAGAGATGGATGGTCGTCATGATTAGATCATCAAAATCCAGTGCCTGGTTCTTTTTCAGCCTCTTTTGGTAGTCGGTATAGATTTCCGCTACTTGCTGCTCATAAGGACCGAGTGGCTGTTTGGCATATTGTTCTGGATTCATCAGTTCATTTTTGGCAGAGCTGATGGTACCAAGGATGGTTCTTGGTTCAAACTTTTTCGGATCGATATTGCGGTCCTTTAAAATATTCTTGATAACAGATAGCTGGTCGGTCGTATCAAGAATGGTAAAATTGCGGTTAATTCCGATGCGGTCAATGTCACGGCGCAGGATTCGCACGCACATGGAGTGGAATGTGGAGATCCAGATGTCTTCTGCAGCCGGTCCTAGCAGCTTTTCCACACGCTCTTTCATTTCGCGCGCCGCTTTGTTTGTAAAGGTAATCGCAAGGATATTCCAAGGCGCAACCTGTTTTTCGGCCATCAGGTAGGCGATTCGATGCGTCAACACCTTCGTTTTTCCACTTCCCGCTCCGGCCATGATGAGTAAGGGTCCGTCCGTTTTTTTCACGGCTTCTTTTTGCATGGGGTTCAGTCCTTCAAGAAGCCTCTGACTTAAATATTGCATATTTTTTCACCGTCCCAACAAACATATGTTCTTATTTTCTATCATACTAAAATGTGTAGTGAATTACTATTAATTTTAGAATCTTTGCATCCACCGCTGTTGATCTCCGCAAATGGCTTCGCTTTCCTAGGGGCTGACGTGAGCCTCCTCACAACGCTTCAGGGGTCTCAACCTACCGCTATCTGCCTTAGGAGTCTTCGCCCTGTGCTCCAATCAACAGCTAGGATTACTATATATTTTTCACAGCCTCAACTGTTTTTAGTGCTTCTTTTAAGTTATCATACACGGCGTTTCCTACTACGACGGTATCGGCGTATGCAGCCATTTCTTTAGCGCGTTCTGCTGTGGAGATGCCGCCTCCGTAAAATAGTTGCGTTTTTTCGAGAGTTTGTTTGGCCGCTTGGACCATTTCCACGTCCCCGTACGTACCACTATATTCTAAGTAAAAGATAGGCAGATTAAACATTTTCTCTGCTAGTCTTGCATAAGCGATGACATCTTCTTTGTCGAGATCTGTTTTGGCTTCCGTTAACCTGGCAGCCTTACAGTCGGCATTCAGGATACAGTACCCTTCTGCCACGATCTCCTCCCAGTTCATGATGTCGCCGTACTCTTTCAGTGCCTCTATATGAAGGTCCGTGACCCATTCTGTCTTTCTGCTGTTCAACACACTAGGGATAAAATAAAAATCAAATCCCGGTGTGACCGATTCTATGGTGGAAACCTCCAATGCACATGGCAACGAATATCTTCTCACCCTGCTCATCAGGCTCAGCACATTGTCGAGTGTGACTCCGTCCGTACCGCCGACTAAAATTGCATCGGTACCGGATTCGCACACAAGCTCTAAATCTTCGTCCGATATCTCTTTATTTGGATCCAATTTAAAAACGTGCTTCCACTCACGTATTTCCATTAACACTGCAAACGTCCCCCATTCTAATTTTCCATTCCCCTATTATAGCAAAATCCCAGCTAATACGAAAAAGAGAAACGGAGATTGTGGACTGGAAGTTACGACCTATTTAGGTTGCCCAAAAGTTTTTTTCCTTTGTGCTGTTATTTGTTATGCGTAGCGGGGAATTACATAACTAACATCTTTAGTCGCACTTAGGAAAATAGTTGTTTTTTAATAGATGGATGCATATCGAAGTCGCTTCAAAATATGATGTGATAAGGAGGTGTCCAACATGCCTATGCGGCTATGGTTTGTTATTGGCTTCGCTATTCTTTTGGTGTTTGGTGCTCTTGTGGACCACTTTGGAAAAAAAAGAAGGAGATCGGCTCACTCTGCTTCGCACTCTCAATCAGTCGATCAAGTAAAACCAAACCAGGATACGTTTTTTAGGTGATGCACGGTTTGTTAAGGGACTTTGCTTTTGGGTGGAACCGCTTCTTAATAAGAGGCGGTTATTTGTTGTTTGATCAGTGGAGAGTGTAGTTTATATTTATAATGATTTTTCATACCGTTCTGGCGTATGGAACCTTTCTATTAGACTTTTCATGCGGGTTTCCTCACCGTTCGGGCGTATAGAACCGTTCTTTTAGACTTTTTATGCGGATTTCCTCACTGTTCGGGCGTATAGAACTCCCCTATTAGACTTTTCATCGAGTCTTCTCAACCATTCGGGCATATAGAATGGTGGCCAATCCAAAAAAGTGGCCCGCTGCAATCCAGCGCAGCGGGCCACCTTAAAACTCTTTACACTTCTTCTGTCTTTTCTTCTGCAATACGCTCCAATGCCATCTCGTAAGCATCGTTACCGTAATTCAAGCAACGCTTCACACGGGAGATGGTCGCCGTACTTGCACCAGTTTCTGTCTCGATTTTATGATACGTGAAACCTTCTCTCAGCATTCTTGCCACTTCTAGGCGCTGGGCTAAAGATTGAATTTCATTGATGGTACAGAGGTCATCGAAAAATCGATAGCACTCTTCCATGTCTTTTAAAGAAAGAATAGATTCAAAAAGTTGATCCAGTTCTTTTCCGCGTAGTTTATTGATTTGCATGTTTTATTTCTCCTTTGCTTATTAAGACTAGTATATGACCTTATTTAAATCTGGAATAATCTGAATCCACGTTTTACCCGGGACAAGTGGAACCTGTTCCCCGTTTTTGTAGGGAAGGATCTTGCCGTCCACCGATTTCCATTCCACATCGAAACGCTCTCCATGTTGGATGAGCACCCCGTTGCCGCCTGAGGTTATATCGATGTCCCGTCTACCTTGTTTATCTACCACAAGATGAGCCGCTTCTACAAGGAACACATTATGTGCAATAATCTCTTCCTTTGTTTCAAGGTCTGTGTGTTTCACGCCGCCGCTATAACGGACGTATGCTTTTCTCTCAGCATCATATCTATATTCAACATGTGTTGCCTGCCTGGATGAGTATTCGATTTTCACTTGCTCTAAAGCGGTGGCTTCATGAGGATTGATTTGCCCTTTTTTCAAAAATGTAAAAGATGCGACCTCCGCTTGTGTCTCATAATTTAGCTGCTCTGCGCCTTTTTGGATATTTTCAGAGCTGATGTATGAATTATGCGGCGCCTTCCGGAAACTTGCTCGTTTAAAAAGTGTTCCGTCATAGGTCAGACCGTTTATTCCATCTACCTCTCCTGCTTGTATCTTCTCTTTGGCACCAGGACTCCAACCATGAAATACATACAAGGCGTCATAGGCTTTTGCCAGGTCTACAAAATAGGCTCTTGAACTTCTGACAGGACCGACTGTTTCAGGCATTTCACTGTGAAATATGGCAAGGAGCCTGGTAATGTCGCCTTCTGCCAGCACTTCATAAACAACATCGGCCTTATGCAAACCAGACTGTGGTCTAGCTTTTATATCATTATTCACCATTACCGCAACCGGACGGGCATCTACTTTCTCCTCCACCATTTCTCCAGTTAACGGTGCTTGCTCCGTCAGTTCAGATACCTCTGTCGCGACTTGTTCTTCCTCTTCTATCGCTACTTCTGTAGTCTCTTCACTTTGCTCTTGACTAGTTTCAACGTTTTTTTTATCGTTGGATTGACAGCCTGCCAACATCAGCATAAGACTTGCCAATACCAACATCTTATTCCTACTCATCCTAACATAAACACAACCTTTAGTAATTTTACATACTTTTATATTTTAACGCATTATTGACGGAAAGAGTACCGTTTTATTCATCACATCGTATATTCCTCTAGGTGTTATTCTAATATAGGGAAGATGTGTAGATGATAAAAATAATAATGTATAGATGGGATCATTGAAACTGTAGCCTCTTTCAAACAACTGATTTCGCAGTTCTGTTTCCTGCTTCATCAGGTCTTCCATGCTACAATCTGATAATCCACCTGAAAGCGGTAATGGGATGTCGCAAATGACTTCTCCACCTTCCACCAACACCATTCCCCCTCCTAGATCTTTCATATGTTGGAAGGCCTTTAGCATCGCGGTCTTGTCTTTCCCTATCAAAACGATATCACCTGTATTGGAATAAGAACTCGCAAATCCTTGAACATGTGTCCCGAACCCTTTGAGAATCGTGTTCACGCGCCATTTTCCTTTACGGTCAATTAGCATAAGGTACGACTGATCATGAGATGTCGACAGGCTGTCACCTGACACATCCACTGAGATAGTATATGGCTTAATGATTACTTCGTTGACCATTTCCATCCCAAGCGCCATGGAAAATTGTAAATCATCCATGCTTAAATCCCAACCGAGTTTCATCGGCTCTAGGCCGAGCGCCGACCAATTTTGGGTAGGGAAAACGTCCTTGACCTGCTCATTGTCCCTTGTGACCCACAGGCCTTTGGAAAGGACGGAAACGGGGGTTGGCTCTTCTTTTGCCTTTAGGAAGTTGATGTTTGCTATCCGTCCTGGTGCAATGCTTCCGTGCAACTTATCCATAGAAAAGTGTCTTGCTGCATTATAAGAGGCCATCCGGTATGCCTCTATTGCCGGCACTCCTTTGTCTAAAGCAATGGCGATGGTCCGGTCTATGACACCGCTTTCATAAAAGCTCGGTGTGGAGCCGTCTGTGTTGAAGAAGGTTTGATCATAGTAATGAACACCTGAAGCTTCAAGCTCTTCTAAAATTAATGGTAGGTCCGGTCTGATTGAGGAATAACGCAAGGAAGCATGATACCCTTGAGAAATTCGTTTAATCACATCCGCTCCATTCATCGCCTCATGGTCACTGTGAATGCCGAGCAGCTGCATTTTCGTCAATGTCTTTTCCGAAGCACCAGGAAAATGCCCTTCCACTGGTTTTTTGCGTGCATTCGCCTCTTGGACCCAATGTAAAATTAAATCGTCCCCCGCCATTAATTTCGGCCAACTTGTCAATTCCCCGCCCTGCATAACAAGAGGGTGATCTAGCCAGCTTTTCATATTTGGAGTCGAGAAAATTTCGTCCTCATTTTTTATCTCCGTCTGCGCATCAAATCTGCACCACCAATACATAGTCGCAGCAGTTTTGTTCATTTCTTCTATAAAAGAAAACGCTTTCTTTTTTGTCATCTGCAAAGTAAGCATCAAGTTGTCATTAACGAAGGTCGTTGTTCCTAATTTAGATGCATATTGCGCAAACGACAGGGGATTATAAAGTTGAAACGGATGAACATGCGGTTCAATGTAACCTGGAACCAAGTAGTATGATTCACAATTAACCATTTCTGTGTTCTCAGTGTTTGTAGGGAGCTGATCTCCTACATAGACAATTCGATCTTCGTGGATCCAAATATTTGCGGTCATCCACGCTTTTAATTGAACATTTAAGTATGTTGCATTAGTCAGAACCAAGGTTGGTGCCTGTTTTCCATCAATAACGGCAACCTGTTCTCGTATTTTTTTGTTTTTCCATCTATATGCTTGTTCATGCATTATTTATCACCCACTCTTTGTGAGATTTTATCTTTGTCACATCTGTATGATTCATTTAGTGAATATTATTTTGATATAACCTCTTTTTACCATGTTACCACAACAGAGTTTTGCTTGCATCACCGTTCTTGATAATTATGTGAAAATTAATGCAATTTAGCGCTTTAACTGAAGAAAATTTATACTTTGGAGGGATTATGATGAAAGTAAGACCAAATATCAGCATCATCAATGCGATGATTCGCATCACAGCAGGATTTGCTACATTGGCGTGGATTACAAGCAAAATGGTTCGACGTCCAAACCGCGATTCCTATAAACTTGTCGCACTCCTTGCAGGCATGAAAATCGCGGAAGGCATTCTGCGCTACTGCCCGCTAACAGCAGGCTTCGAGCGCTTCCAAGAATACCGCAACGACCACAATAGCGAAAACAACCACTACAACTTCGACTTCGACGACTTCGAAGCCAAAGCAAACACCGACGGCGGAGCCGACTCTTACAACCCTTCATGAGGGGAAGATGGTGAAAAACGATAAAAACGATAAAAAAACACCTTTGGGGGTCAGACCCCCAAAGGGTTTTCGTCACTCACATCGAACAATATAAGGAGGTATGAAAAATGCTTGAGTATTTAACGGATATGTCGTTTGTGTTAGCCACTATTATTGGTGGGATTGTTGCTATTTTGTATGTTTTTGTTAAGAAGAAACGCCGGACGCAATAGCTTTGTGGGCAATGTCCTTGCGATAGAAAAGATTATCGCATGTTATTTTGCGCAACTCTTCGTACACTTTTTTCTGTGCTTGCTCTAAGCTGTCGCTTTGTGCAGCCACTAGCAGCACGCGGCCGCCGTTTGTTATAAGCTTTCCATCTCGAGCTTCTGTGCCGGCATGAAAAACCAAACCTTCACCAACTTGATCCGCACCTTCAATAACGGCACCATTTTCATACGCTTCTGGATAGCCTTTGGATGCCATTACAACACCAACTACAGATTCATTCGACCATTTAAGCTCCAGCGCATCATCCCCGCGTAGGACCCCTGTCAACACTTCCGCCAAATCTGATTCAAGTCTTGGTAACACGACTTGCGTTTCTGGATCACCAAAGCGTGCATTAAATTCAATCACCTTTGGACCTTGCTTGGTTAAAATCAAACCTGCATATAAAATGCCTACAAATGGGCGTCCTTCGTTTACCATCGCTTTTGCAGTTGGAAGCAGTACCGTTTCCAACGCCTCTTCCACAACGGAATTTGGGATTTGCGGCACTGGAGAGTACGCTCCCATGCCACCTGTGTTTGGTCCCTTGTCCCCGTCAAACGCACGTTTATGATCTTGTGCAATCACCATTGGATATACTTTCTCACCGTTGACGAATGCCATAAAAGAGAACTCTTCTCCTTCAAGGAATTCTTCAATTACAAGTTTAGAGGATGCAGCTCCAAATTTTGACTCCGCCATCATTTCATGCACCGCATTAAACGCCTCTTCATCCGTCATGGCAACAACCACACCTTTTCCAGCTGCCAATCCGTCAGCTTTCAGAACAATCGGTGCGCCCTTGCCTTCGATGTACGTTCTTGCTTCTTCGTAATCTGTGAACGTTTCATAGCCAGCTGTCGGGATGCCGTATTTTTTCATCAGGTCCTTGGCAAAGCCTTTGCTTCCCTCAATGAGAGCCGCAGCCTTGGTTGGTCCGAATACTTGAAGTCCTGCAGCTTGGAATGCGTCGACTATTCCGTTTAGTAAAGGTACTTCCGGGCCCACCATGGTAAGGTCGATTTGGTTTTCTTTTGCAAAATTTATTAAGGAGTCCGTGTCTGATTCTTGGATCGGAACTAGATTTCCGACTGTTTCCATACCGATGTTTCCTGGTGCGATAAATACTTCTGTTACGGATGGGCTTTGTGCGAATTTCCAGGCGATGGCGTGTTCGCGGCCGCCTTTTCCAATTACCAATACTTTCATGGGTTTTCCTCCTGACGTGTTGAGGGATATTTATTCGCTAACTCCCTGTTTCCCTTCCGTTCCAGGTGTACGCTTTCCGCGGGGCGGTGCTTGAGCCTCCTCGCTGCGCTGTGGGGTCTCAAGTCTACCGTTACCTCCCGCCGGAGTCTCACACCTTACACTTCAGTCAACAGGGGATAGTTGGGTAATCAATGAATATTAACGGTATCAATACTTATGAACACATGCTATCAATGCTTAAAATGTCTCATTCCCGTAAATACCATCGCAATTCCGTATTCGTCGGCTTTTTTGATGGAATCTTCATCTTTGATGGAGCCGCCTGGTTGGATGATGGCTGTTACACCGGCTTTTGCTGCTGCTTCGACTGTGTCGTTCATTGGGAAGAAAGCGTCTGAGCCTAGTGCGGAGCCTACTGCTTTTTCGCCAGCTTGCTCAATGGCAATTTTCGCTGCACCAACACGGTTCATCTGTCCTGCACCAACGCCGACAGTCTGACCTTCTTTGGCAAGTACGATGGCATTGGATTTCACATGCTTCACTACCTTCCATGCAAGCTTCAGGTCTGCCCACTCTTGCTCAGTCGGTTCGCGCTTCGTTGGAACCGTGATAGTCGCTTCTTCAAAACCTGCTTGATCCTCATCTTGCACCAGAAGACCTCCGCGAACGGATACCATACGGGATTGCATCACGCCTGCCCCGTTCATATCTACCAATAACAATCTGATATTCTTTTTCTGCTTTAGTACAGCCAAAGCATCCTCACTAAAGGACGGTGCAATGACAATCTCCAAAAACAACTCATGTAAAAGTTCTGCCGTTTCTTTGTCCACTTCTGTATTGAAGGCGATGATGCCTCCGAAAATCGAAACAGGATCTGCTTCATATGCACGACGGTAGGCTTCCACCGTAGTTGCACCGGTTCCCACGCCACAAGGGTTCATATGCTTGACTGCAACTACTGCAGGGTCTTTGAATTCTTTAACGATCTGCAATGCTGCATCAGCATCATTGATATTGTTGTAGGATAATTCTTTTCCGTGAAGCTGTTCAGCTGATGCAATCGAAAATTCGGACGCTAATGGTGCTTGGTAGAATGCTGCTTGTTGATGCGGGTTTTCTCCGTAACGCAAGCCTTGTTTTTTCTCAAACGTAACGGTCAATGATTCCGGATGCTTCTCTTCTACTGCTTCCGTTAAATAGTTGGAAATCATCGCATCATAGGCTGCTGTATGGCGGAATACTTTTGCTGCAAGGCGACGGCGTGTTGCCACCTCCACTTTCCCGCTTTCTTTTAATTCAGCAATTACACCCTCATAGTCTGTAGGGTCCACCAAAACTGCAACATCCTTATGATTCTTTGCTGCTGAACGAAGCATTGTCGGGCCGCCGATATCGATGTTTTCAATGGCATCTTCAAACGTGGAATCTGCTTTTGAGATCGTTTCTTTAAATGGGTAAAGGTTCACCACAACCAAATCGATCGGAGTTATTCCGTGCTCCTCTAGCTGCGCTTGGTGACTTTCGTTGTCACGCATCGCCAATAATCCACCATGGATGATCGGGTGTAAGGTTTTTACACGTCCATCAAGTATTTCAGGGAAGCCTGTTACTTCCGAAATTCCAATTACCTTCACACCATTATCCTGCAATACTTTTTTTGTGCCGCCGGTAGAGATAACCTCCACACCTAGGTCCACTAATTGTTGTACAAATGGGACAATGCCCTCTTTATTTGAAACACTAACTAATGCTCTCATCGTATCGTTGCCTCTCCTTTGATTGAAAAAAGTTGTTGTAAGGTTTTTGGGTAAAATGAATGTTCTACCTCATGAATTTTTTTCTCTACTGTTTCTCGCGTATCATCCTGGCCAATTTCAATTGCTTGTTGTGCAATAATTGGTCCCGTGTCCATACCTTCATCGACAAAATGAATGGTCACTCCTGTTAGTTTCACACCGTACTCGAGCGCTTGACCTACCGCATCCAGGCCTGGAAACGCTGGTAATATAGAAGGATGGATGTTAACGATTTTCCCTTTAAAAGCGTTAAGCAGCGTCGGTCCAATAAGACGCATATAGCCTGCCAACACAATAAAATCTACTTCATATCTTTTTAACTCCAGAAGGATATGCTCTTCAAATTCCTCTTTCGTTTTATAGCTTTTAGGCGCAAATGCGAAATAGGGAATGTCCGCTGCAGTTGCACGTTCGACTACATAGGCATCGGGCTTGTCACAGACAAGCAAAGCAGGCGTGGCATCGAGCAAGCCTTTTTGACATGCATCCGTTATCGCCTGAAAATTGGACCCGCTCCCTGATGCAAAGATGGCGATTCTTGTTGTCATCGGATTTCTCCTCCGCCAAACGTGATACCCTCCCCTTCTTTTACACGGCCAATCAAGTAAGCTTTCTCCCCGTTAGCTTCAAGAATCTGCACCACTTCTGGTAGGATCTCTTCGTTTATGGCAAGCACCATGCCAATTCCCATGTTGAAGATATTGAACATTTCCTTGCGATCTAGCTCGCCAACTTCCTGTAAAAGATCAAAAATCGGTGGGATCGGCCAAGTGCCATAGTCCACCTCAGCTTGCATGCCTTCTGGGAGCATCCGTGGGATATTTTCAATAAATCCGCCACCGGTAATATGAGCCATTCCGTTGATGTCGTATTTTTTTAGGACTTCAAGGATTGGTTTTACATAGATTTTTGTAGGCGTGAGCAGCTCTTCGCCAAGTGTACCGTCAAAGCCATCGTACTTTTTATCAAGGTCCAGCTTGCCTTTTTCAAACACAATCTTACGTACTAATGAGTATCCGTTGCTGTGGATACCGCTTGAGCTCAGTCCGATCAATACGTTGCCAGGTTCAATTTTGGAGCCATTGATTAAACGCTCTTTCTCTACCACTCCTACTGTAAATCCTGCCAAATCATACTCTGTATCGTCATACATACCAGGCATTTCCGCTGTTTCCCCGCCTACTAATGCGCAACCTGCCTGCTCGCAGCCGTCCGCGATTCCTTTTACAATACTCTCAATACGCTCCGGCACTGCTTTACCGCATGCAATATAATCTAGAAAATATAGCGGCTCTGCGCCTTGCACGACAACATCGTTCACACACATCGCAACTGCATCCACCCCAATGGTGTCATGTTTGTCGAGCTGGAAAGCAAGCATCAGTTTTGTCCCGACTCCATCTGTCCCGGAAACGAGCACCGGATTTTTAACATTTACTGCCGATAGGTCAAACAGGCCTCCAAATCCGCCCAGGCCTCCCATCACCTCTGGCCTCATCGTTCTAGCCACATGCTTTTTCATACGCGTCACCGCTTCATAGCCCGCTTCTATATCTACACCCGCTTGCTTGTATGCATTTGCCATATGTGTTGTGTCTCCCTTCCAATGGAAAAGCGACGAATCTTTAAAATCCCGCCGCTTTTTTTTAAGCTTTTTTAAAAAGTAGTTAATGTTTGGTTTCTCAATAGTTCTAGGGTGACTCAACCCTGCTTCCCACAGTTTTCACAGTGGATTGTAACTATTTTTGGTGTTATTGTAACTTTTTCAACGCTGATTGTGACTTTTTCCATGTTGATTGTGACTTTTTTCACCGTTATTGTAACTTTTCCAAAAAATCAGCCCTTCAACAAGTCACCAAGCCTAGCACTTCTCATGCGGCAGCACCGTGTCCGGAAAAATCTCCGTCGGATACTTGCCGCTAAAGCACGCCATACACTGCCCACGAGTCTCCCCGTCAAATGGGCGATCAATCGCTTCGACCATACCACCAGGACTTAAAAACGCTAGGGAATCTGCCCCAATGATCTCACGCATTTCCTCCACAGAATGAGAAGAGGCAATCAACTCTTCGTGTGTAGAAGTATCAATTCCGTAAAAACAAGGATTCTTGATCGGAGGTGAACTGATGCGCACATGCACCTCAGTCGCACCTGCTTCTCGAAGCATTCTTACAATCCTTCTGCTCGTCGTTCCGCGGACGATCGAATCATCGACCATCACGACACGCTTGCCTTCCACGACCCCGCGAACAGGAGAAAGCTTCATCTTCACACCCTGCTCACGCAATGACTGGGAAGGCTGGATAAACGTACGGCCTACATATCTATTTTTGATCAAGCCGAGTTCATATGGAATACCTGAAAGTTCCGCATAACCAATTGCTGCTGAAATACTGGAATCCGGTACCCCCGTAACCACATCTGCCTCTACACCTGACTCCATCGCCAGCTGCTTGCCAAGACTTTTCCTTGCTGTATGCACATTGATGCCATCAATATTGCTGTCAGGTCTGGAAAAATAAATGTACTCCATGCTGCACATCGCACGTTGGGTATGCATCGTAAATCGCTCGGAATGCAAGCCGCCATTGTCGATAATCAACAATTCCCCAGGCTCGATATCGCGGATGAATTCTGCACCCACTACATCAAACGCACAGGTTTCGGACGCCACGACATAGGCATCGTTCAGCTTACCAAGTGACAGTGGACGCAAACCGTTCGGGTCAAGCGCAACCATCATTTCCGTCTCAGTCATGATTAAAAAGGCATATGCACCCTTTAGCATCGACAACGCATTTTTCACACGATCCTTTAATAGCGTGTAGCCACTTCTTTTAATAAGATGAGCCAAAACTTCCGTATCGGACGTTGTTTGTAAAATACTCCCCATCGTCTCAAGCTGATGCTTTAGCGCATTAGCATTTACGAGATTTCCATTGTGGGCAAGTGCAAGACTGCCAGATTGAGAGTGAAACAATAGAGGCTGTACATTCTCATAACCGCCGCCCCCTGCCGTTGCATAACGGACATGGCCAATAGCAGCTTTTCCGGCACCAAGTTCTTGCAATCTACCATTACCGAACACTTCGTTCACAAGGCCTTCCCCTTTTACCGCTACAAGCTTCTCCCCATCAGTTGAAACAATCCCTGCGCCTTCTTGGCCACGGTGCTGCAGGCTATGCAAACCGTAATAGGTAATCTGGGATGCCTCGGGATGTCCCCAAATCCCGAACACCCCACATTCCTCATTCAAGCCCTTTAATTCAGCAAGCATGGAATAGCTCCTTTCCAAGCATCACGAAGGTCGTCCACAGACATATGGATCGCAACTTCACGGGATGCCGATTCAATATGAAGATTACCAGTTGCAGTGACAGTTCCTACAAAGCTAGCATCCGCCACCGCTGCTTCAAATGCCTCTTGATTTTCCGGACGAACCGTTACAACAAAACGAGATTGCGTTTCACTGAACAGTGCAGATGTCATATCTCCAGTAAGCGTCACTGCCGCTCCCAAACCACGAGCACCCATTGCACTTTCTGCCAAAGCAACACCTACTCCACCTTCTGCTACATCATGTGCAGATGCAACTAATCCAGCGCGAATTGCCGCCAATAGTTCATCCTGACGTCTAGCTTCCACATCTAAATCAATTCCAGGCGCCTTACCAAAGATCTTGCCATACGTAAGCTTTTGCAGCTCACTTCCACCAAACTCAGAAGCCGTTTCCCCAATCACATAAATCAGGTCGCCTTCGTTCTTGAATTCCTGAGTCGTAACATGCTTCAAATCATCAATCAATCCAACCATGCCGACAACTGGCGTTGGGTAAACAGCCACACCGTTTGTTTCGTTATATAAAGATACATTTCCACCGATTACTGGCGACTCTAACTTGCGGCAAGCTTCACTCATGCCGTCTGTCGCTTTTTCGATTTGCCAGAAGATCTCCGGCTTTTCAGGGTTACCAAAATTCAGGCAGTCTGTGATTGCTAATGGCTTCGCACCAGAGCACACGATGTTACGTGCCGCTTCTGCCACAGCGATCATCCCGCCGACTTCTGGATCTAGATATAGATAACGGGAGTTACAATCGGTTGTCATCGCCAATGCTTTTTCCGTTCCACGGATACGAACAACTGCCGCGTCAGAACCAGGCACCACCACTGTATTCGTACGTACTTGGTAGTCATACTGATCATAAACCCACTCTTTGCTTGCGATGGTCGGTTGCTTTAATAAAGATACTAACGTTTCCTCATAGTCGGCTACTTCCGGCACCGCTACCTCCATCTCCTGGAACTCACGGTAATACGCAGGTTCACTTGATGGCTTATGGTATACAGGAGCTTCTTCAGCAAGCGCATCCACCGGTACATCTGCAATCACTTCACCTTTGTGAACAAGGCGCAGTTTTTTGTCATCCGTCACTTTTCCAATAGCTACAGCTTCTAAGCCATATTTTGAAACGATTTCGTGTGCCTCATGCTCACGTCCAGCTTCCACCACAATCAGCATGCGCTCTTGGGATTCAGAAAGCATCATTTCATAACCAGTCATACCTGTTTCACGCTGTGGCACAAGGTCAAGATTCATTTCAATTCCGGAGCCTGCCTTTGATGCCATCTCCGCAGAAGAACTAGTTAATCCAGCCGCTCCCATGTCTTGGATCCCTACAAGACCGTCCCATTTCACGATCTCCAAGCAAGCTTCCAATAATAATTTTTCCATAAAAGGATCGCCAACTTGAACCGCTGGGCGTTTCTCTTCGGATGCTTCAGAAAGCTCTTCCGATGCAAAAGTTGCCCCGTGGATCCCGTCGCGTCCCGTTTTTGCCCCAACGTACATGACCGTATTACCGACACCTTTTGCCTGCCCTTTTTTAATATCTTCATGATTGATCAGACCCACACACATTGCATTCACAAGTGGATTGCCATCATAGGCCGGGTCGAACTGGATCTCGCCGCCAACTGTCGGGATACCCACACAGTTTCCGTAGCCTGCGATTCCTGCCACCACTTCTTCAAACAAATATTTCACACGTGGAGATGTTAGTTCCCCAAAGCGCAAAGAATTCAATAACGCAATCGGACGTGCGCCCATGGAAAAGACATCGCGGATGATCCCGCCGACACCTGTTGCCGCACCTTGATATGGCTCGATGGCAGACGGGTGATTATGACTTTCAATTTTGAACACCACTGCCTGATTGTCTCCGATGTCCACAATACCTGCACCTTCCCCAGGACCTTGCAATACTTTAGGCCCATCTGTCGGGAACTTGCGCAATACCGGCTTGGAGTTCTTGTAGCTGCAATGCTCCGACCACATTACCGAGAATAACCCGGTTTCCGTGTAGTTTGGCAAACGCCCAAGAATTTTTTCTACCATTAGGAACTCTTCATCGCTCAGTCCCATTTCACGGTAAATGCCTTCCGCTTTGATCATCTCTGGATTTGGCTCAAGAAGTAACGACATGTGATTCCCTCCAATTACGAACGATAGATTGAAAGAGTTTAAGGCCATCTGCACTGCCTAACAGCTCAGAAACCGCTCTTTCAGGGTGTGGCATCATACCAAGTACATTTCCTTTTTCATTTACAATTCCTGCAATATCATGTAGACTACCATTTGGATTGTCACCATTATAGGAAAAAGCAATTTGCCCATTGCTTACTAATTCCCCTAAAGTTTTCTCATCACAATAGTAATTTCCTTCCCCATGCGCTATGGGGATGGTGATGATCTCATCTTTTTCGTATCCCGACGTGAACATCGTTTTGTTATTCTCCACTTTTAATTCCACCGGACGGCACATAAACTTCAAGTTTTTATTCCTTCTCATCGCCCCTGGAAGAAGACCTGATTCCAGCAAAATTTGAAATCCGTTACATACGCCCAAGATTGGCTTCCCAGCTTCTGCTGCTTTTTGTACTTCTAGCATGACATTGGAAAAGCGTGCAATTGCGCCAGATCTTAGGTAATCTCCATATGAAAATCCACCTGGTAGTAAAATTCCGTCATACTCCTCTAGGTTCGTTGCATCATGCCACACATACTCGACTTCTTCCCCAAGCTCGTCTTTGATGGCATGGTACATATCTACATCACAGTTGGAGCCCGGAAACACAATGACTGCAAATTTCACGATCCAACAACCTCCTCCACCTCATAACGGAAGTCTTCAATCACTGTATTTGCCAATAAACGTTCGCACATTTCCTTTACAAGCACGTCTAGGTCACGGTCAGATTTTGCAATCGTCAATTCTAAAAATTTTCCGATACGAACTTCCTCGACCTCTTTATAAGAAAGACTATGAAGCGAATTTTTCACTGCTGTTCCTTGTGGATCTAAAACGCTCTCTCTTAACGTTACGAATACCTTCACTTTATACATGCTGCTCTCCTCCGATACGTGCTAGTATTTTTTCGTATGCATCTGTCAGGCTACCAAGATTTCTGCGGAACACATCTTTATCAAGTTTCTCATTCGTTTCCTTATCCCACAGACGGCATGTGTCCGGTGACACCTCATCAGCCAAGATGATTCGCCCGTCATTCGTTTTACCAAATTCCAGCTTGAAATCTACCAATCTCAAACCTTTGTTTCCGAAAAATTCCGATAATACCGCGTTGACCTTACGCGCTACATGCTTCAAAATGTCCACTTCTGCTGGTGTTGCAAGCTTTAAAAGTTGAACATGATCTTCTGTGATGAGCGGATCACCTAGTGAGTCATCTTTATAGTAAAACTCAACGATTGGTTTCTCCATTTTTAGTCCTTCTTCGATGCCAAGGCGCTTTGCCATGCTGCCGGCGGTGATGTTACGTACCACGACTTCAAGTGGAATGATGTCGACTTTTTTCACAAGCTGTTCTGTTTCGGACTTGCGCTCGATGAAGTGGTTTTCGATTCCGGCTTCGGTGAGCATGGAAAATAGTAAGCTAGTAATCTCGTTATTCAAACGGCCTTTGCCTGTAATGTCGGCTTTTTTTTCGCCGTTGAAGGCGGTGGCGGAGTTTTTATATTGGATCCAGACGATGTTTTCGTCGGTTGTTGAGTAAACCAGTTTTGCTTTGCCTTCGTATAATAGTTCCTGCTTTTGCAAGGTCATGGGTTTGCCTCCTATTAAAAGAGAGATGGGTTTTTGCGTTAACTCCCTGTTCATTTCCGTTGCAGGCACTCGCTTTCCGCGGGGCGGTGCTTGAGCCTCCTCACTTCGTTGCGGGGTCTCAACCTACCGCTACTTTCCGCAGGAGTCTCGTGCCTTCCACTCCAATGAACAGGGGAAAACATTTTATGCAATTAGATTAGTTGAAATCAAGAGACAACCTAGCTGTTGCTTGGAGCAAAAGGCGTAGACTCCAGCGGGGGAGTAGCGACAATGTTGAGACCCCGCAGGCTTGCCGAGGAGGCTCAAGGTCGCCCCGCGGAAAGCGAAGCCTTTTGCGGAAAGCAATAGCGGTGCTCCACCAATTTATCTTTTATAGCCCTAGTCGGTCGAAAATAGTATCTACATGCTGCAGGTGATAGTTGTAGTCGAAGCAGTCCTCGATCTGTGCCGGCGTTAGACGAGAAGTGATTTTCTCTTCACCTTCCACCAACTCGCGGAAGTGTACTTGCTTTTCCCAAGCTTCCATCGCTTTTGGCTGAACCGTGTCATACGCTTCTTCACGGGACATGCCAGTGTCGATTAACGCAAGCAGTACGCGTTGGGAGTAGATAAGACCCAAAGTGCGGTCCATATTACGCTTCATGTTTTCCGGGAACACCGTCAAGTTTTTGATGATGTTGCCAAAACGGTTCATCATGTAGTTCAAAGCAATCGTGCTGTCAGGTAAAATAATGCGCTCTGCAGAAGAATGCGAGATATCGCGCTCATGCCAAAGTGGCACATTCTCGTAAGCTGTCATCATGTACCCGCGGATCACACGTGCAAGGCCTGTCATGTTTTCCGAACCGATTGGGTTACGTTTGTGTGGCATTGCAGAAGATCCTTTTTGACCTTTTGCGAAGAACTCTTCCACTTCGCGTGTTTCACTCTTTTGTAGTCCGCGAACTTCTACTGCGAACTTTTCAATAGAAGTTGCGATCAACGCTAGTGTGCTTAAGTAATGAGCATGACGGTCACGTTGTAAAGTTTGTGTGGAGATTGGCGCGCGTTGCAGGCCTAACTTTTCACACACATACTCTTCTACAAACGGATTGATATTGGCGTAAGTTCCAACCGCACCGGAGATTTTTCCGAACTCGATGCCTTCTGCGGCTTGCTTGAAACGCTCAAGGTTACGTTTCATTTCCTCGTACCACAGGGCAAGCTTTAAACCAAATGTTGTTGGCTCTGCGTGCACACCGTGTGTACGGCCCATCATGACCGTGTATTTATGCTCTTGCGCTTTTTCTTTTAAAATAGAAACAAAGCGTTCGATGTCAGCAAGTAAGATCTGATTTGCTTGCTTCAACTGGTAGGAAAGTGCTGTGTCGACTACATCTGTGGAAGTTAAGCCGTAATGCACCCACTTTTTCTCGTCTCCAAGTGTTTCAGATACCGCTCTTGTAAAAGCGACCACATCATGACGAGTTTCCGCTTCGATTTCTTTAATGCGCTCAATATCGAAGGATGCTTTTTCGCGAAGTACCTTTACGTCTTCTTTCGGGATATCCCCAAGCTCTGCCCATGCTTCACAAGCTAGGATTTCTACTTCAAGCCAAGCCTGAAATCGGTTTTCTTCTGTCCAAATCGCGCCCATCTCGGGTCTTGTATAACGTTCAATCATGTTAAAATCCTCCGTTCAACTGTGTTCCAAATCTGCCAGGAAGCCTCTTGCTCCAAAGCCTGTTCTATTGTATCAGCTAAAATATTGATATGTCCCATTTTTCGTTTCTCTTTTTTCTCGTGCTTGCCATATAAATGAAGCTTTGCATTTTCATAATGTGGAATGTGTTCAATTGCCGCGTCCACATGCTCCCCTAATAGATTAACCATTACTGCTTGCTTCCATAAGGTCGTTTTGCCAAGAGGCATCCCTGTCACTGCTCTGATGTGCTGCTCGAATTGTGAGGTCTCGCATGCATCCATCGTATAGTGTCCGGAGTTATGCGGTCTTGGTGCCAGTTCATTTATATAGAAGGTACCATCTTCAAGGACAAACATTTCCACTGCCAGAGTCCCGATAAGATTGAAGTGCCTTGCTAATGTCATGGCACTTTGTATGGCGTTCATCTCTAGAATCTGATCTACCCTTGCTGGTGCGATTGTTTTATATAATATATTTTCTCTATGTTCGTTTTCACCGACAGGGAATGCTTTGATTTCGCCTGTTGTGCTTCGTGCTACTACAACCGAGATTTCTTTTACAAAAGGAATCCATTTTTCCAGGACACATTCGCCATGATCTAAAAGTTTTGCAGCCTGTTCGAGAGCTGCTTCGTCCTTCAACACTACCTGCCCTTTGCCGTCATAACCGAAGCGGCATGTTTTCAGCACACTTGGATAACCGATTTTCTGGATGGCTCCATGAAGCTCTGCTTTTGTCGTTACTTCCATAAAAGGTGCAACCTGAAGCCCCGCTGCTTCAATCGCTCTTTTTTCGGTTCCCCGGTGCTGGGTGACTTTCAACACTTCGCTGCCCTGTGGCAAGTAAGCGTTCTCTTCTAGCCAAGTCAATGCTTCGTAATCGATGTTTTCAAATTCATACGTGACGACATCGGATAGCAATGCGAGTTTTTTGATCGCTTCCATATCACTGAATGCTGCGGTGATTTCAATGTCTGCGACCTGTCCGCATGGAGAATCTGGTGTTGGGTCAAGAACTGCGATTTTAAAGCCCATTGCCTTTGCTGATAGGGCCATCATCCTACCGAGCTGTCCGCCGCCGATGATTCCGATGGTTGCTGGTGGTACGATCTGTTTAAACAAGCTGATCACTACTTTCTATCACTTGTTGTTCTGTTGCGTCTCTTCGTGCTTGAAGGCGTTCTGCCGTAATACTGTCATAAACGCCAATCATCTGTGCTGCAAGGAGCCCTGCGTTTGTCGCGCCAGCTTTTCCGATGGCAACTGTAGCAACCGGTACGCCGCCTGGCATCTGGACGATGGATAGCAAGGAGTCCAAGCCGTTAAGCGCTTTGGATTGAACCGGTACGCCGATTACTGGGAGCGTCGTTTTCGCTGCTACCATTCCAGGTAGGTGTGCTGCTCCTCCCGCTCCGGCGATGATGACTTTTAGGCCTCGTTCTCTTGCTTGTTCTGCGTAGGTGAACATGAGGTCTGGTGTGCGGTGTGCGGATACGACTTTCTTTTCGTAAGGTATATGTAGTTCGTCAAGCATGTCACATGCGTGTTTCATTGTTTCCCAATCGGAAGTACTTCCCATGATCACTCCAACTATAGCGTTCATTTTGTTGCCTCCCTTTTTGATTTGAATGGTTGTCTGTTTGACTCCCTGTTTCCTTTCGTTCCAGGTGTTCGCTTTCCGCGGGGCGTGTGCTTGAGCCTCCTCACACCGCTTCAGGGGTCTCAAGCTACCGCTATCTCCCTTAGGAGTCTCACACCTTGCACTTCAGTCAACATGGTGGATTCTATAATACCTAGCTGTTTCTTGGAGCAAAAGGCGAAGACTCCAGCGGGGGAGTAGCGACAATGTTGAGACCCCGCAGGCTTGCCGAGGAGGCTCAAGGTCGCCCCGCGGAAAGCGAAGCCTTTTGCGGAAAGCAACAGCGGCGTTTAACAGAAACTTTTAGAAACAGAAAAGCCCAGATGGACTGTCCCTGTTTTAGGAGGGAAAGCAGTCCATCTGGGCTTTCATTAGCATAGGTAAACAAACTTAGTCGCCATGAAAAACATAGATGGTGTTAACTTCCCCTCATAGTCCGACCAATGTGGCGGTCGGGTAGAGACTTATGGGCCATATTCCCAAAATTATATGAGGTTTCATTATTTGTTTTTAATTCGTTTTCATCTACGTTTATCTTACCGTCAATTTTCGTTAATGTCAATGGAAATCATGAACAATGTGGTTTGTTTGTCGATTAATGTTCGTATTTTGGTGTTATTTTTCGATTAATTTGCCTTCAAATACTATTTTTCTTCCAATTGGTTGCACTTCTTTGTGTCCATTTTTTACTGTCTCTTGAAAAATGGGCTCTTCCATCCGGCGTGAAGGCATGTAGCCTTCCTTTGCCATTCGGTCGAGGCATTCACTGATCGTCTCATTTTCCATTACTTCGAACTTTCGTTTTCTCGGCGTCTTACCCATTCTTTAATTTTCCTTTCCTTTACAGCTTTTACCCAGAAACCACCGTGAATGGTTTTTGGTTCGTAGGCAATGATGAATGCCTTAGGGTCATGCTCTTTAATGGCATGATACAAGCTCACTTCGTATTTTCGAGGCGTTAAAATTTGCATGGCCATTCGGTCGCCTTCAAGCCCATTTGCCTGCCAGTTGGTCACACCATACCCTTTTTCACGCAAAAGCTTTGGCAGATCCTTGTCATACTCCTTCGTAATGACATTTACAGTGGTGTATCCAAGCGCCAGCTTCTCTTCAATTTTCATTCCGACAATGACTCCAACACCATATCCCAGTGCGTAGGCAGCCAAGTTTTGGATTTCATTCAAGTTGTCCAGTACAAGGCCTAAACCGACCACATAAATAACAACCTCTACCATGCTGATTCCCGCAGCCAAGTAACGCTGCCCCTTTAAAGTCAAAATCATTCGTATCGTAAAAAATGATACGTAGACAATATTGATAATGATGATGATTGCTACCATAACTAAACTATTTTCAAGCAAGATACCTGCCTCCCAGATGACAAATCTAGTAACTAATTCTAATGGAACCTGCTATAACCTGTAAACACTTAAGGTAAATTAATTGGACTAAAGACCCAGAAGTGGTAGGATGGTATAGCTGCCGTTTTTGTAACAAATACTTAATTTATGAAAGAAGTGATGTGACATTATAAAAGGAGTGAAAAAATCATGAAGAAAGCAACACCTGTATTTATTGTTTCTATTATAGTTGCTGTCTTATTCATCATTTGGGGCGTGATTCCCGCAAGCATGTTGGGTGACGCCGCTCTAAAGCCTGTAACAGAAGCTGTACAAGGTTTTATTGTAGATAAGTTCGGTTGGTTTTATCTATTGACTGCAACAGGATTTTTGTTATTCAGCATTATTCTTATATTCACTAAATTTGGCCGTATTAAACTCGGAAAAGATACGGATGAACCGGAATACAATTACATAACATGGTTTGCGATGTTATTTAGTGCCGGGATGGGTATCGGATTAGTATTTTGGGGTGCTTCAGAACCGATGTATCATTTTTTCGCCCCACCGACCGGAGAAGGGGAGACTGCTGAAGCGGCCAGGGTAGCAATGCGCTATTCATTTTTCCATTGGGGACTGCATCCTTGGGCCATCTATTCTGTCATCGCGCTTGCATTAGCATATTTCCAGTTTAGAAAAGGCTCACCTGGGGTTATCAGCTCCATCTTACGACCGATTCTGGGAGAACGGGTTGATGGGCACCTAGGGACTTTCATTAACTTTATTGCCGTTTTTGCTACAATCTTTGGGGTTGCTACATCCTTGGGGCTGGGAGCCATCCAAATCAGTGGCGGCCTTGCGAGCGTAACCCCGGCTATCACAAACAATATCACGACTCAACTGATTGTGATTGCAGTGGTGACGGTATTGTTTATGTTGTCGGCACAAACAGGGTTGAACAAGGGAATCAAATACTTGAGTAACCTGAATGTCGTACTCGCGATTTCATTAATGGTGTTCTTGCTGTTCGCAGGTCCAACCAATTTCATTATGGATCTGTTTACTACAACCGTTGGAAGCTACCTTCAAAACCTTCCATCCATGAGCTTCCGTTTGTTCCCGTTTGACGCGGATAATTCATGGGTACAGGATTGGACCATTTTCTACTGGGCATGGTGGATCGCTTGGGCACCATTTGTGGGTACCTTCATCGCCCGCATTTCGCGTGGTCGTACAATTCGTGAGTTCTTACTTGGAGTCTTATTGGTTCCAACTATATTCGGTGGACTATGGTTCTCCGTATTCGGAGGATCTGCGATATTCCTGGAGTATTTTGAAGGGATCCCGGTGTATAGTGTCATTACAGAGTCTGGCATGGAAGTTGCCCTGTTCTCTGTCTTGCAAAACTATCCGCTTGGCATGATAATGTCTGGGCTTGCCATCTTCCTGATCTGCACCTTCTTCATCACTTCAGCAGATTCAGCAACCTTTGTACTTGGCATGCAAACAACCAACGGCAGCCTGCATCCACCAAACTCCATCAAGTTTGTGTGGGGGCTTATCCAATCGGCAGCAGCAGCAATTCTATTATGGACGGGTGGACTCAAAGCACTTCAAACCGCCTCCATCATTGCCGCTTTCCCATTCGCCATCATCATGATTCTCATGGTCTTCTCGCTCATGAAATCATTCAAAGACGAAAAATTCACCAACGTTACGAAGCCGGTGAATGTGGAGAAGAAGGACTAAGCAACATAACTAAGATAAGTAAAACCCCGCCTTTTTTATGAGGCGGGGTTTTTAGCGCTTTAACGGAGTGAGGGTCAGACCCCTCTTTATCTCTTCATCACTTTACCATATAAAATAACTTCCGGAAGCAACAGCATGGCGCTAAGAACTAGCGCTGTGCGAATGTAGTATCTGGTGGCAATGACGCCAACGAATGGTCCACCAAATCCTTGCCCAACCGCGTTGCCTTGGCCCATGATAGATAAAACAGTGGCACGGGATTTGCTTTCTAGTTGTTGGTTCAGCCACGCTTGATACATTGGTGCGCTGATGGATCCAATGATGCCTAACACCCAGAAACAACCAATGGCCAGATAGAAGGATGGTGTTACCGCAAAGAGAACCAGAAAGATAACCTGCCCAATCGTAAAGTAAAACAAACTGTATCTGATTACCTTTGGGTGATTCACATCAAATCTGCGCTGGTACCATTCCATCGCTCCTATGCTAATCAACGTTCCCACAAACTGAATGACACCGAACCAAACAACCACATCCAGTGAACCGATGCTTGGAAAAGTGAATGCTTCCAGCAGATGCGCTTCCCATAGGCGATCAAATCCCTCAGATGTTGCACCGATAAATATCGTCACCACTAACAGCATAATTAGTACCGGCTTGTTTTTGATAAAAGATACACCAGAAATAAACGTGCCGGACATAGCTTTCAACGGATTCACATCAGCATGTTCCACTCTCTCGAAATTCTTTTCCTTCATATAAATGCACAGGAAGATGCCAAGCAAAATGTAAAGCGAACCTCCTGCCAGATAAGGAAGATTTAGTGCAATGCTTGCAAGTGCTACACTAATCATTATCCCGATAAGGCTCGCAATAAGCCGGAGTTGGTTCGTACGGACAAATATTTTCGCAACCGCCTCTTCCCCTACTTCATCCGTCAGCCATGCCTGGTCCGCTCCACTAAGGAACGTCTCTCCGATTCCGCGGATGAACTCTCCAATGAGTAATAGTACAAACGCAGACAACACGCCTGCAACTAACATACTGCCGTTCATGTAAGGAATACTCCCCTCAAAAATAAAGGCAGCCCCTAAGATGAATGTCGCGATAATAATCGATAATCTCCTGCTGTAGGTGTCAGCCACCACTCCAGTTACACTTTCGAACACAATAACCGTCAACTCTATGGCCGTTCCAATCAATATTAGCTGTAAAGGATTCAATCCTAATTCTTCAATATAATAGATCGCATACGTGGTAAACATAATCGAGCTCGCAAGCGAAATAATTATATGCATGGTGTAATACACATTCTTTGTTTCCAATATGTTCATTGTTACCTACTTTCCCAGCAAGCAACAACACGGTTTTAAACGTTAGTCGTCACTTGCTATTACGTTGTTTGTCCCTTTGTGTTTTTGTTAAAAATCCATGTATTGTTTTTTGACATGATTAAACACCTCCATTTTAAAATATACCATGATTTTCCTCATCTGTGTTTAAGAGAAAATCGACAAACAGATTACATACAGACTCAGACTTAGGGTGACTCATAGGCACTTACCCACTTAAAATTGCATATTATATCGGCAAAGAGAAGTAGAAAGGAAGCGTGATTGCCGATGATGCCATTTAATCAATTCAAAAACATGGGAGACTGGCGCAAACAGTGGGACCAATTCTTCGGAGACGAGTTCTGGAACGGGTTTGAGCCATACTTTGAAAACATGCAGACCCAGACCAACCTTTACAAAAAAGAGAACGAGCTGCTCTGCGTTATGTGCCTTCCAGGCCTTGTGAACCCAGAACAGGTACAATTGTTTGTTCGCCC
This sequence comes from Bacillus sp. RO1, assembly GCF_012524115.1. Lineage (GTDB taxonomy): Bacteria > Bacillota > Bacilli > Bacillales > Bacillaceae_I > Sutcliffiella_A. The sequence continues at coordinate 290,500 of NZ_JAAZWB010000087.1, forward strand.
GCAGCAACTTGAAGTAAAAGGGCAAATTAACCTCAACATTCAAGGCTACGAACTCATTGAAGAAGGGATCGCACAAGGCGAATTTCAACGCACCTTCGAACTCCCATTCCCAGTCCGTGACGACAAAGTAGACGCCACCTACGAAAACGGCCTCCTCCTCATCCAACTCCATCGCCACATCATAAGCGACACCAAACGCCAGATCTATGTGAGGGGCGGGGGGAACAAGGAGAAATAAAAAAATAAAAATAAGGGGTCAGACCCCTCTAGGAATTTCCATTCCGACGTCGAATACTATATAAGTTAGCAATTCCACCTTTCCCCCCTTCACCTAGAAGGGGTTTTTTATATGGTTATTAGGTAAGTTTAGTAAGTGAATGGGTATCCTCGAAAAAACATTAAAAATAAAATGAACGGTTTATGAATTCGTAGCGTCTTATGGTTGAACGTACGAAAACCGTTAATAAAGGAGGCATCGATTTGGAGCACGAAGAAGACATTTATCTGATACAAGAGGCAATTACAGGCGACGACGATGCCTTCACGCAGCTATTTCAGAAGCACTATTCTTTTCTTTATAAATACTTGCTCAAACTAACACTGAACGAAGAAACGAGCAACGACTTGGCCCAGGAAACGATGATGAAGTGCTACACCAATCTCGCCTCCTTCAAAGGAGAAGGGAAATTTTCAACCTGGATGATCTCGATTGCCTCAAGGCTCTACATCGATTCCATCCGGAAACGAGAGCGCGAGAAGAAAAAAGCTAACCGGCTCCTGCATGTTCTATCCAGACAGCTCACCTTCCGCTCAAAGTCAAACGGAATGGATTGGAGCGATACGTTCTCAGACTTCAATCAGCTGCCTCCAGAAACAAGAACACCGATTTTACTGAGACATTATTACGGCTACACCTATGAGGAAATTGGCACGATGCTTGGCATCAAAACAGGAACCGTTAAATCAAGAGTCCACAATGGAATTAGTATGCTAAGAAAGGAGTGGGACCATGACGATGAGTCAACAGGATAAGAGAGAAAAGGAACTTCTAACAAAACTTCACAAAGACTGGCAGCAACTAGATGAATTAGGGTCACCTCCCATCCCTACAACTCATCAAATTCAGGAACAACTTCATCTAGCAAGGTCAGCAAAACGTAAAGCCTTCCAAAAGGAGCTCAGTATTTTCATCATCACCGCGCTTATCCTTTTAACAGCCTTTACAGCAGCCTTGCTTCAAGCACCCATGCTATTTATCGTCATTCAAGTGTCAGCATTCGTCCTAGCACCAATCATTTTCTACTTCCTGCAAAAAAATAAAACTAAACAGGAAGGAAGCATCTTGTCATGACGCCAGAAAAACTGGACCAACTATACACCATTCTGCCATGGCTCATTCCTGTTCTACTGACACAAAGCATCCTGCTATTCATTGACGCTAAGAAGAAAGGCAGTTACGCATGGTTCTGGGGAATCTGGGGATTAATTCAATTTCCACTGCCTACCCTGTTCTATCTGCTATTCGTGTTCTACCCACATAACAAGAAACAAAAGAGGAGAGGATTTTAATGGAAAACATCAACTGGTCACTTGCTGCACCACTAATCGTTTTGCAACTTATTTTGATTATCACGGCCTTAATCAGCCTTAGCCGTCAAGAACAAACGAATGGACCGAAATGGGCCTGGGCTCTCATCATACTTTTCATCACTACTATCGGCCCTATCCTTTATTTTGTTATCGGCCGAAAAAACGACTAGGGAGCGACCGGTATGTTACTCAAAATCAATAACTTAACAAAAACATTTAAGCAACACCAAGCCGTCAAAGGTATTTCTTTTCACATAGATAAAGGAAGCTGTGTAGCACTACTCGGTCCAAATGGAGCCGGAAAAACGACGACCCTGCAAATGCTTGCGGGGCTTCTTACACCGTCAGCTGGTACAATCCAAGTTACTCAAAGCAATGGGAAGGACTATCGACACCAAATCGGATTCTTGCCCCAGCACCCTTCCTTTTTTTCCTGGATGACACCAAAAGAATATTTGCAGTTTGCAGGCAACCTTTCACACATCCCAAAGGCTAAACTTAAATCTAAAATTGATGAAACACTCGAATTTGTCAGCTTAAAAGATGTGAAAAACAAACGGATAGGCGGTTTCTCCGGTGGAATGAAACAACGCCTGGGACTTGCGCAAGCCTTATTGCACGACCCGGAGCTCCTCATTCTTGACGAGCCGGTTTCCGCCCTTGACCCAGATGGTAGACGTGATGTCCTAAAGATCCTCACCAAGCTAAAAAACCGCATGACCATCCTATTTTCCACCCATGTCCTACATGATGCAGAACAGGTTTGCGACACCGTCATTATGCTAAAAGACGGCCAAATCAAGTGGGACGGCAGCCTAGCAGCATTAAGGTCCGAACACACCACTTCTGCTGTAAAAATAAAAACAGAAGAGCCACTCACTGGACAATTAGATGGCATCCCAAGCATAAAATCTATCGACTACACAGACACACACACTGCTACCATCTATGTAAACGAAATGACTTACCGCAGCAAGACTTTTTTATCAAAAATACTAGATAACCAGCTCACCCTATCACACTATGAAAAGGTGCAAGATTCCCTGGAAGACGCATATATGAAGGTGATGAACCGATGAAAAACTTCGCCACTCTTTTTATAAAAGAAATGCAAGAAAACATGCGCAACGGAAAATGGATTTGGCTACCTATTGTCATCATGATCATCGGCATATCCCAACCATTAACCAGCTACTATATGCCACAAATCATCGAATCAGCCGGTAACCTGCCAGAAGGTGCTGTCATTGAAATCCCAACTCCCTCTGGAGAAGAGGTTCTGGCCGGCACACTCGGACAATACGGCACCATTGCCACGCTTCTATTTGTGCTAGCTACGATGAGTGCCATATCAAACGAACGCCAAACCGGCACCCTCACTCTTGTCATGGCTCGTCCTGTCCAGCCAATTCAGTACATCCTAAGCAAATGGACAGCACAACTCATCATTGCTCTAACATCCCTGCTACTCAGCTACGTACTAACATGGTACTATACAAATCTACTATTCAACCAAGTAGATTGGGACATTATGCTCGCAAGCCTTGGCGTCTATAGCTTATGGATCGTATTGATTATCTCTGTAACCATTTTTGCAGGAACTTTAATCCGCACCTCAGGAGGCATCGCCGGTGTCAGCGTATCGTTTCTTGCACTGTTGACTGTAACCACAGGACTCTTCACCAAATTTATGGAATGGAGTCCAGCCAAGCTAAGAGAACATGCAACTGCCATTCTTACGCATGGGGAACTTCTTGAAAATGGCCTGCTCGTTATTGCGTCTACACTTTGCCTTTCCCTACTCTTCGTCCTAATGGCAACCTTTAATTTTAAGAGATTTGAACAGTTCTAAAAAAGAGTAGCCATCGGTCCTTATATTAGGAAGCCGAGCTACTCTTTTGTTTTTCTATCTCTTGTAAAAAATATTCAATTGCCCTTTTCCCCTTCAGCCTCACTACAAACTTGTCCTCCTGATAGTAATCCAAACGGGACTTCATCGCTTTTTTCCTTGCGCGGTAAGTCGTGATAATAAACTTAAGGAACCCCCACTCCATCCTCTCCGTACACTCCCCGCCAAGATCAGGACGCTTATTCCCAAGGTTAGTCAGCCATCTCTTTATTACCCTATACAAACAAACCCTTAACGGAAGCTCCAAATAGATGATGGTGTCTGCCTTTTCAGCTCTAATGTCAAAAGTGGCTGTATAGTTCCCCTCAACGATCCAAGAGCTATGATTTATTATCATTTCATGTTGCGATTGCGTAAACTCTTCCATGCTTGCCTGCACCCATCCTGGTTTCCAAAAGTACGCATCCAGATGAAATACTTTTACGTCTAAAGCTTTTCCTAGCCTGCTAGCAAACGTGGATTTCCCTGCTCCTGCCGATACCCCAATGACCATTATACGTTGCATTATTATTTCCCCTCCTTTTATATACGTTCTATGTTTAGAGTATTTAGTATAGAGGAACGCAGTTGGAAAATCTAGGGGGATTGTTTAAAGACTTGTTCCGCCACCATTTTCCACAAAAAGAAAACACAAAAAACCAGCGCCTAATCTAATAAGCACTGGTTTCTTATAAATTTGCCTGGCAACGTCCTACTCTCACAGGGGGAGATCCCCCAACTACCATCGGCGCTGAAGAGCTTAACTTCCGTGTTCGGTATGGGAACGGGTGTGACCTCTTCGCCATCATTACCAGACA